>CAZPWS010000026.1:0-28280 GCA_964590225.1 uncultured Fibrobacterota bacterium | reverse complement strand
AAAATCGAATTCTTCGATAACGAATTTAATGATAATCGTGACATGGAATTGTTATCCGTTCTCCCGCCTGAACATTCAGACAGGGCGAAGGAGCTTCGGCGTCTGTTTGGCGTTATGTCAGAATGCAGAGAGGAATTCCAGACACGATCACAGATGCTTGTGGAACGGGTGCGTATTAAGCGAAAGCTTTACGGTTATCTGTTGAGTATTGAGCTGCCAACAAGAAAGGTTTATGCTCTCGAATTACCATTATTCACAAGTGTAACAAGTGAAGGTATTAAAAACAGAATTCCTCCAAAAACAAAAGTGCCGTTTCATTCGGAAATGGATGATAGTGAGGCAAAGGAGGCGATAGAGGTGATGAACTATGAACGACGATTTGTTGAGGCAAAATGTGAGTTTATGTCTAAGAAAAGGTTCATCGATGCTTTCTTGCGGACAAAAACGGCAATATGGGACAGAAAAGTAGAACTTGATTTCTTTGATGAGTTTGTTCTTGTTGAAAAAGACGCAGGGAGGTCATAGATGAGTTTTTTAATTGCTGCAATTATCTTGTCCGTTGTCTTTTTGAACAACTGTGCTGAAGGAGACTACGGTACAGGACCATCAAAGCCTGCCGATACTTCTAAAACTGTTGTTAAAGACAGCACACCAAAAGCGGCTGATCTGTTTGTGGGAAAGACAACCACATGGGTAGAGTGGGAGTACAATCTACCTTACGATACAACATGGTGGACATTTACCGAAGATGGAACGATGTATGCAGCATGGAAGAAAAAAGTTTCTAATAGTTCAGGATGGCTTCCGATTGAGTACTACAAAGGGACCTGGGGAGTATCCAGGAGCCATTTAATGACTTTAACGCCTCGCAGGGTTATTCCTCGCAATGGTAATGATTTAACACAATGCACCTGGGTGGAAACGCAGCTTTCATTCTGCTATATCAAATGGGAAAGGGGTTGCAGCGAAGTGATATATGGTTATCAGGCTTATGAAGACGGCAGCGTAATGAGTGTACGGGATGGAGATCCAAATGTAGTGTTTAAAAAATGGAATGGAAAACATTTAAATGATATCAGCAATCCGATTTTCTTACAGCACTAAAACAGATCTTACTTCCCATTCTTTTTTTGCCTGAATCGGTAAAACTTTGCGCGCAACCAACTTGAAGCGATTCCAGACGCAATTATTTATATATTGTAATCATGAGAATCATAACTCTTTCATTATCTTTATTTTCACTGCTTTCGATAACTGGCTGCTATACTCAGTTATTAACAGTTGACTATATCCGCTCTCAGGAAATTGCGTCTCAATATCAGGGCGATAGTACTTTGGGTACAACGGAAAACTCAACGGTTATCACAAATATAGAAAAGCCTTGCGATTGCACCCCATGGGAAATCCAGACACAAACATGCTGGTGTTACTGTGATCGCTGTGGTTTATATCACCGGCTTGGATATGAGTTTTGTCCTACTGGCATATATAAAAGTTACTGGGGCTGGGACCGTTTTGACAGGTATCCCTGGTGGCACCGTTATTCTCCGAAAAGGCGGCCTTCATACAATAATAACCATAACTATTACGCACCACAACAACCACAACAACCACCATCTTCCATTGCTGTCGAAAACAAACCGGCAAAGAACAGAGAAACCATTTCAGGAGTTCCCGCTCCAAATATTCAACACAAAGAGGGAACCCAAAGTACGGTACCGGATACAACCATGAATACGCCTGTCCAGATACAAACCCGTGAAAGACCAACAAAGGGGAGGAATCAAATTGACTAAAAGGCTCTTACCCCTGTTATTGGCTACTGTCACTCTTTCTCTTTTTTCTGAACCTCTCGATTTTGGTTTTGTAAAAGAATTTTCTTCTGTTACGGCAAAAGCACTCGGCATGGGGGGGGCTTCTTCGGCTGCAACCTGGGATTATGACGCCGCAAACAATAATCCTGCCTGTCTTACTCAAATAAGAAGCAAGGATGTCCATATATCGTATTCTCTTACATCGTTAAGAGATTCTGCGTGGTACGACACCTTAAATATGCGTGGGGCAGACGGAGTTGCTGAATTAAAGCTTAAGTCAATTGGTTACATATATTCCTTTCCCGTTGTAAGAGGAAGTTTTGTTACTTCCTTTGGCTATTCAAGACCACAGGATATGCTTGATATCAGGAGCATGAGAGGTGGTGGCCGATATAATACAGTGCAAAGTGATGGTCATACTGGTCAATGGACAGCGGCCTTTGGGCTTGATGTAGCGGAGGATATTGGCCTTGGGCTTGGATTGTCATATGTGTATGGAGAGGAGAACTATACTAAGCAGGAGCAAAACTCAACCTATGCACAAAAAGATATCTTTAGCGGATTTGCAATAAATGGCGGGTGGCTTTACCGATTGCCAAACAACATTTATTTTGGAGGAAACATTCGCTTTTACAACAGGCTAAGCAATTTAAGACAGGCAAACGAGGACTCCGCGAATATTCGATTCATATATCCCGACGATAAAACGCTGATCACTTTTCCTGTTATGGCAAAAATGGGCATGGCTTATGTTACCACGCCTCTCACAATATCGATAGATGCTGGATACAGCGCATGGAGTGACATTTCTGTTGAATACGAAGGAGGGGCTGCTGTAATTCGACAGAACAATCTTAACGATATAACTACATTCAATTTTGGTGTGGAATGGCTGCTGCCGATTGTGCCAGTAAAAATTCGCGTAGGAACCAACTACACGCCGTCACTCTTCAGTGATATTGACCAAAAAAATGCATGGGGATATAATGGTGGCATTGGTCTCTTGCTCGGCGGCTCGCTTGCTATTGACGCTGGTGCAGAGTTTTTGTCCTCGGATTATTTGTACAAATCAGCTACTGGCGCTCCAATTCAGGAAAACCGTTTTTTGCGGCGAGGCATAATTACGGTATCATACAGATACTAGAATCACAGTGATGGCATATAATCTTTTACTTTCGGCTGCTGGTTTACTTGTTAGTCCAGCGCTTCTTTTGCTTGCTGCATTGGATATTAAAGCTTTCAGAAAACGGCTGACAATTAGCGAGCCGGGAGTAATAGATTCCCGAAAATCTATCCTTATACACGGCGCCTCTTTGGGAGAGATGGCCGTTGTAAAGAAATTAATCCCCCTTATTAAGGAAGCATATCCATATAACCCAATAGTGGTTTCAGTTACATCGGAATCGGGGTATAAAAACATAACAGAAACAATGCGTGACGAAATATCGCATGCGCTTTACCTTCCAATGGAATTTTTGCCCTGCATACGAAGATCGCTTAAAACAGTAAATCCGGAACTCATTATTATAACCGAAACGGAGCTTTGGCCGAATTTCATTTCCGAAGCAAAGCAACAGGGTATAAAAACCATTTTACTTAATGGTAGAATATCTGACAGAACTATCGGTAAATATATGCTCTTTAGGAGTATTTTTGGGCCGGTGCTTGATTCGTTCGATGTCATTGGCGCACAATCGGAGGAGTACAGGCAAAGATTTATTTCAATTGGAGCCAATCCGGGAAAGGTTGTGGTCACCGGCAATATCAAGGAAGTTATCCATACGGATAATAACGCGCATGAAAAGCGCGCAAAGGCACGCAGACAAATGGGCTTGAGTGATACCCATTGGCTATTTATTGCCGCATCAACCAGGGAAGGAGAAGAAGAAGTGATTCTTGACTCGTTTACATCATTATTCGAAAAATATCCTGATATCATACTTCTTATAGCACCCAGACACCTTGAAAGAGTTGACGCAGTGATTGGCATTATCGAAGAAAGAAAAATACCGTATGAACGGAGAAGCAAGATACTCAATAATTTGAGCGAAAAAACACGACTCATCGTCCTCGATTCGCACGGTGAACTATCAATGCTCTATCATGCCGGTGAAGCGGCATTTGTTGGCGGAACATTGGTTGACATTGGCGGACATAATCTGATGGAGCCTTTGTGCGCGCTTTTGCCTGTCTGTTTTGGCCCATCTGTTCACCAGCAAAAAGTTTCTGCGCAGAAACTTAGAACAAGCAACATTGGTTTTATGATAAATAATTCCGAAGAACTTTTTAAAGTTGTCGAGGATCTCCACAACGATAAAAGCTTGTCGCTTTCCATCAGAGAAAGAATAGCCACTCTCCTTGAATCATCCCGCGAGATTGAAGCAGCAAATAGAGCCTTGATTTCCCGTTAAGCGGTAAGGTATATATAAGACATCATGCCGGTAGATGTAAAAGAAGTTAAAAGGCGTCTCCTTGTCTTTTTGAAAGAAGAAAATCTCGTTACGGAATATATCCGCCGATTTGGGCCAACAATTGATATAAAAAACATTAAGGCGGTAAAAGAGCAGGTTGAGGCCGATGTTTCATTAGATTCAGCAGCCACGCGGGATGGAATCGATCCAATATTTGAGTCGCCTGTTATCTGTCCTGTTTGCTCTAAGGACAACATAGTCTCTTATGAGTTAAAGGCAAAGAGTCAGCAAATAGTTGACAACCGTTTATTGCAGCAGGAGTATATTGGAGCAATGGGCCACAGAAGTGTTGATTACGATACCATTGCCGTCACTATTTGTTCCCGTTGTCTTTTTGCTTCGCCCGATAAAAAGGATTTTTCTACTACAAACAGAATAACCGGAAAAACAGTCGCTTCTCAAATACCACCCAATGTGATTCTTACCCTTCAGGAAAAAATTGGTGAGAGAAAGTCTGTTGTGGCCGGAATCGCCAGTGTTGATGATTATTTCAGGCGGCCACGAAAAACAGATGCTGCAATTGCTTCATACACTCTTGCCGGGATGAGGGCGAAAGTAGAAGCTTACCATGAGCTCCCAAACTCTCTTTACAAACTGGGTTTTTATTTTATTAAGATGGCCAAACTTATTTCTAATAAAAGAGAGGACGATACACCGGCTTTGCAGGAAGCGGTCAGCTATTTCGAGGAGTGTTTCAAAAATTCCAATTCGTCCGGGGAGGCTGCCGAATATCGGGTGCTCTATATGATTGTTGCTCTGCACATTAGGCTTGGGCAGGAAAAAAAAGCCCATCCATTTCTTGCAGCGTTCGAAAAGATAAGGCTTGAACAGACTCAGAAAGCGAAAGAAGACCCCAGAATAAACCTTTCTATAATCGATACATGGCTTGACAAAGCAAAAAACCTGTGGGAAGACCGCCAAAGGGATGATCTGTGGAAATAACTTTTTTTATTTTTTTCTTGACTGCAAATGTTTTGTGTTATAATTATTTAGTGTTACATAAAAAGTTCGATATTCCAGTGGTGGGGTAACCCGCTGTTTGTTAACCTTAAAGAAAGGGATGCATCATGGCTGTAAAGAAAGCAGTCAAGAAAGTGGCTAAAAAAGCCGCAAAGAAGGTCGTTAAGAAAGCGGCCAAGAAAGTTGCCAAAAAAAAGTGCAAGAAGTAATTCTATAAAAGCACTTTGTTTTTAGGATTTATAACCCTTCTTACCGTTAACGGTAAGAAGGGTTTTCTTTTTCGGACATGAATTTCAGGCCATGAAGCGTAAGAGTAGGCAGGTAGTCTGCACGGACATTAAGGTAGCCGCTGTCGATAATGTTTTGTCCATTTCCACCGGTAATTATAACTTTTGATATGCAATACTTTTCTTTTATACTGTCAATTAATGCGGCAATGCCCTGATAAAAGAGTGCCCCACATCCATTTGATATCGCTTCTATTGTATTTTTCCCGGGTAGCGGCATCATTTCCAGTTTTGTTACGCGAGGAAGAGCAGCGGTATTTTCGTGCAGGGAGGCGAGTAATGTCTTTTCTCCCGGAAGAATAAAACCTCCCTTGTGGTGTCCACCAACGATAACTTCAATCGTTACGGCTGTTCCGGAGTCGATTAGCAAAATATTCTTTTTGGCGAATAGCTTTCCTGCTGCGTTAATATTCGCTATTCTGTCCATTCCAATTCTTGAAAGGTCGTATGAGGAGGTCGTCGGGTACAAGAGTTTTTTCTGTACCTTTTTAATCCCTATTCCATTCTTGCTTAAAATTTTTCTTACTCTGTTTTCGGCGATAGAATTAACGGAGATCGCATTTATTTGTGGAAATTGGCATTTAGACACAATGGAGATAATTTTCTCTGCTATGGAATGGTAGCCCGTACTCCAAAGAATTCGGGAGAAGTGCTCTTTCCCCTTAGAGTCTTTGTAGAGAAGTTTCAGCGAAGTATTACCAAAATCGGCGAATATAGAACCAATTTCCATCTTTTTTGTCTCTTAGAGCCAATTTAGAATCCCATTGAGAAACCGGTTCTCATACCATCAACTTTTTCATTTTCGTCTGCAGTATAGTTTCCATTATAATCATAGTAAAAGCGGCCCCACGAAATATTAAGATTGATGTTTCTTCTTACTCTAATGCTCGCATCAAATCCGATTGAAGTGAATGGATTAGGAGTAAATGGATCAAATCGTCCACCATCGAAATATCCTATTCTATCAATACGGTAGTGAAGCCGCAGCCACAGCAACCGTGGCCATAGCGTAAATCCATCGCCAATCTGCAAAGACATTTCCATATGGCCATCATTTTTCCCTTGTACCTTGATTCGTCCGGAGGAGAGGCTATCCCTGTCAAAATTAAGCATAACTTTTTCCCAGTCGATGCTTACGGCGGTTCCCTTTAAAGGCGATAGACTAAGCGCCAGACGAGTACCAACAGTGTTCTTTCGTTTTTCAATCTCGTTGATAAGAGCATTTGCACCTGTTATGACGCCTGCATCATTCCTTCGGAAAGAATAGTGCATATCCTCGTAGAAATTACTCCATAGAGAACGGATAAAGCGATTGCCAGCCATGAATAATTCCGCGTCAAAGGAAGATTTTCCAATAATTGCAGAAAATGCCGGCAGTAACAGCCCATATCCTATTAGACTTCCGCTATTAACATCTAGAAGACCGGAATAGGCTAAACGCAAATCGAATTCATATGGACGGTCCCGTAGCAGTTTAATGGTGCCCCCCAACTCAAAGCCTGTAATTGTGGGAGTTTTAGGCACCGAATCACTTGGTAAAGTGCTTTCCATTTCATTAGCCATAAAGCCGTAGTCGCCCCTTGCAGTATTAGGAGATGCTGCGCGAGATAAAACTACAACTACATCATACCTTTTAAGTGGATCGTCCGAATAATAGTTGAGTGCTGACAAGTGGACATCCGCAATACTTGAAGTGAACAGTGATAAATGGTCAAAATATCCGTCAACTCCTGCTGAGACAGACAGATTATCGATATTGTCTGCCATGGCGCAGTTGGAATAATTTCGTACAAGCATACCATGGCCAAGAGTAAGTCCGTTAAGTCGGCCCGCTTTAATCCAGTAGTCGCCATAATGATACTCAGCGGAATATATCTTGTCAAGAACTGCCCTTAATGAACCTACTTGCAGGGAAGGTGAGGCGCCTTGATCGGGAACGATTGGAAGATGAACAGCAATATTTCCGTTCTTCCAGTAAAAGGCCTGCCGAAGCGCAAATTCAGGATATAGGATACCATCAAGCTGGAATCCGCCAACATGAAGATTAAGGCGGTATTTGTACTGATTAAGAGGTTCCTGCGGAAGAGGTGTTTCAAACATGGAATACTTTTCTGTAATATAGGCCGCTATTCTTTTGTCAACATTGTCTCTATTAAACCCTGTTACACTGCTCCCTTTTTGTCTTGAACCAGCGGTTGCGTCGGTTTTTTCCGTTCTTCCAGCGGTAGATGTTCCTGCATGAGATTTATCGCTTGTTGGGGTTAGGGAGGGTTGTGCTGTCGCCGGTTTAATTTCAACGGGTACAGCGCTTCGCGCAGAAGACACCGCAGACTCAAGCTCAAGACCGCTTTCCCGAATCTCTTTATTAACAAAATCGGAACCATAGAACCTTGTTAAAACCGCCATCTGCTGGGTTGTTATTCGTCTGGGAAGAGATGGGGGGGTAGATGGAGATATTGTGACGGTTTCGCCGGATCGGACTACTTCCGTTCCCTGAATTGAGATGTTCTGTACGGCTATTTCACCGCGTAGGACATGAAATCCCGTCATGCCGGTAATCTCATCCACTGTACAGTTGAAAACGGCAGCGTCGGTAATACCTTTTGCGGAGGAGGTGAAAATTGAATAGCCCTTCCTGTTGGTCATTCTTGAATAAACCGAACCGGATAACAGTGAAACGCCGACTTCGACACCGCTTTCTACCCTTGAGATAACGCTCACAAGAATACGGCTACTGCTTCCAAGAACTATCTCATTTCCAATACCGCTTTTTATTTCGCATCGCCCTTTGAAGGCAGTCTGGATCTGATCGTTATCTTCAATAACAGCGCCTTTTTTAAGTGTTTCCCATTTTCTGCTCCCCTCTTTCTTGACCTGAGCAGAACCATCAATATTTATAACAGTTATATTTGAAGAGTAAAGAGGATACAGCAGTAGTATTATTAGTATGGAAGTAATGCGATATATCATTTTGACAACCTATTTTTTTCGCGTTCCCAGTAAACATCCATTTCATCAAGAGAAAGAGCGGTGAGTTCACGCCCATCATTTTTTACCGCCTTCTCCATTCCTCTAAACCTCTGCTCAAATTTTTTATTAGTGCCCGTAAGCGCCTCTTCCGGATCGACTCCAAGGTGGCGGGCAAGGTTTACAACAGAAAAGAGAAGATCGCCTACTTCGTCCTTAAGGCGTCCTTTTTCTAACTTTTCTTTTTGTATCTCGCTCTCTAATTCGCCAAGTTCTTCACGAACCTTTCCCATTACCGGTTCCCATTTTTTCCAGTCAAAACCAACTTTTGCTGCTTTTTTTTGAACCATATAGGCTGCCTGAATCGCTGGTAGGGCGCGAGGTATTCCATCGAGTACAGATATCCGAGATTCATTTCCTTTTTCAACAATTTTTATTTTATCCCAATTCCTGATAACATCATTACTGTCCGAAACTTCCACGCCGCCAAATACATGTGGGTGTCGCCTTTTAAGTTTTTCGGAAATTAACCGTGCTACATCATCAAAGGTAAAACGGCCTGCTTCCTCTGCCATTTCAGCGTGAAACACAACCTGAAGCAGTATATCGCCAAGTTCCTCTGCCATCTTTTCGGAATCTGCCGACACAACCGCGTCATAAAATTCGTAGCACTCTTCGATAAGGCACTTGAGAATGCTTTCGTGCGATTGCTCCCTGTCCCAGGGGCAGCCATCAGGCGCACGGAGTTTCTTCATTATGGAAATCAACTGGTCAATCTCTTTTTCCATTTTTTTAAACAATTCCCCGATTGAAGTAGGACAGATCGCCCGACCCTTCTCTTACGATAACAGGCGTTTCATCCTCAAGACTTATTATACTTGAAGGGGCAAATGGAACCGCGCCTCCATCAATTATTAAATCTACTGCGTGACCGATCCTTTTTGCAATAATTTCCGGATCATTAAGTACTTCGCCATCTTCAAGCTTAATCCCCGTTGATAACAAAGGGAAATCACACGCCTCATAAATCGCTTTTGGTATTGGTTTATTTGGCATTCTAACTCCAATTGTTTTTCTTTTTGTCATGGTAAGCTTGGGCAGTGCCGTTTTTCCACGCAATATAAATGTATAGGGGCCAGGCAGATGGTGGTTCATGATTCGGTAGGATTGGGTAGATACGAAGCCATAATCGCTAATTTTTGAAAAATTGTAACAGATGCAGCTAAAGAGTTGTGTTTTCTCCGATCTCTTAATGGCGTACATTCTTTCTACCGCTTTTTTGCTGAAAATATTGGCCGCGAGTGCATATGATGTATCCGACGGATATACTATAACGCCATCTTTTTCAAGAAGTTGCGCAATCTGCTGAATTAGCCGGCCTTGTGGATTATCCGGATGAACCCTTAATATGTGCATGGTGCAAATATAAGATGTTTATTGCGTTCAGATATAAAGTTTTTGTTTAAGAGTGCCGATATACTGTTTTAGACAGGGAGACTAAATCGGGAGATACATATGAGTGCTAATGGAATTTCTGTAGGCGGCCTTGCGTCCGGGATCGATACAACTGCGATCATAAACGGGCTTGTAGGCATAGAAAAACAGAAAATTAAGCGGCTCGAAGGAAAACAGGATAACGCAAATCTTGCACTAACGGCTTGGGGAACATTACAGTCTAATCTAACATCGCTTCAGACAAAGGCTGATTCACTTTCAAAGGCTTCAAATTTCGACAAATATACCCTTACCTCCTCTCACGACGATATACTTGAACTTGTAGGGAAGGAGGGTGGGTTTCCCGGATCTTATGATATAAGTGTCTTCCAGACAGCTAAGGCAGAAAAAGCCATGAGTACGGCCGTTGCTTCCGCTACAACTGCTCTAAACTTTGCAGGTGAATTTACTGTTAATGTGAGTAAAGCTTACCTTAAGGAAAATCCTGGCGCCTCCCCTATCTCAATAACCGTTGATAGCGGAGATTCTCTCAAGGACATTGTTAATAAAATTAACGGTCAGACAAACGCAGGGGTATCGGCCTCGATACTTAAAATAGCGGAAAACCAGTATGCAATGGTTCTTACAAGCAAGGATACCGGAGCGGCAGGTGTGACATATGGAGAAATCTCAGGCACAGTCTTGAGGGATCTTGGCATTCTTAATACATCCGGTGAGAAGGGAAATGTGGCTCAAAAAGTTCAGGGAACTGCTTTAACCGCCACCGGTGTTGATATAACGGGCAGCACTCTTTTTGCAGCCATTGATGGAGCCAACATAGTATCTAACGACTCAATTACTATCAAGGGGACTGATCGCAATGGCAACAGTATTGGCGAAAAGACTTTTGTTATCTCTGATCCATCGACACAAACCGTTGATGATCTGTTAAAAGCAATAGAAAATGCTTTTAACGGAACTGTATCAGCAACCGTAGAAGATGGGCGCATAACCGTAACGGATAAAACAACCGGTAAGAGCTCAATGAGGGTTGAGCTAACGGCCAATAACGAAGGGGTGGGTTCATCTTTCAATCCTGGTGATATGTTGGCAATAACACAGGCCGGAAAAAGCGGCGTATTACAGGTTGGACAGGACGCTTTTTTTAGTGTTGACGGAATCTATTTGAGTTCGGCCTCAAATGAGGCAGACAATGTTATTGAAGGTGTTGCAATAAAAATGAAAAAGGCGGATCCTTCAACAGTTGTCCAGACAACAATTGACAGGGATTATGCTGCAATACAAACGAATGTTCAGGAACTCCTTGACGCGTTTAACCTTGTATTAAAGACAATCAAGGAAAAATCAAATGTTACCGTTAAAGAGAAGGACGAAAGCAATAGCAAGAGTACTAATACAATAACACAGGGGCCGCTTGCCGGAGACTCAACTGTAAACAGGCTAAAGAATGAACTTGTTTTGCTGTTGTCACGCACTCATGATGAACTTAAGGGGCGCACATACCAGACATTGGCCAGCATAGGTATTGTTTCAGACAGATTTTCGGGCGAGTACAAAATTGATGAGGAGAAGTTTAAAAAAGCGCTAAACACAAACTATGAGAATGTTAAAGAACTTTTCATCCTTTCCGGTTCGGGAAATGATTCCAATTTCATTTATGGTACATCAACAAGCAAAACAAAATCGGGCCGGTATGAGCTGGATGTTGATACGCAAACAGTTGAGTGGCTCGATAAAAATGACACAGTCATTGGTACCTATGCTGGAGAGCTTGATGGAAATATCTTTTCCGTTAAAGAGAAGGGGGCTGCTGCTGAAGGGCTTGCAGTCACCGTCCCCTTGTCTGGAAGCACGGTCTTCACTTTTTCCAAAGGACTTGGCCGGGAAATTGCCGATTATATTAAGTTGACAACCAACGCATATGAAGGTTTTTTAACGCAAAGAACAAAAAATATTCAGCAGCAAATTGATGATTATGACGATAAAATAGCGAAGGAAAACCTCCGGATAGAGAAATATCAGGAGTCGCTGACAAAGCAATATGCCGCGATGGAACAGGTGATGGCCCGCTTGCAATCACAAAGCAGTCAGATGCAGGCACAACTAAGATAACAAAAGGGGTGAAATATGGCTTCAACCGCTTATGACACATATAAAACGGCCAATGTGGCCACAACCGATCAGGGTAAATTAATTCTGATCTGCTATGATGTAGCTATTAAGTCTTGCATGCACGCCAAGGAATCAACGGAGAAGAAAGAGCATATAGAGCGGTCTAAAAAGATTTACAAGGCGCAGGATGCCATAACGGAATTGATGGTGGCCCTTAATATGAAAAAGGGGGGAGAAATAGCCAAAAGATTGTATGGTCTTTATGATTATTTTAACTGGCGCCTTTCTGAAGCAAATATCAAGCAAAGTGTTGAAATGATAGACGAAATACTTAACCATCTCCGTTCGCTCCGTGAAGCGTGGGTTGTGGCTATTGAAAATGTAAGAAAAGAGCAGAGTCAGCCTATCGCAAATGCAAACAAACCGGCTGCTCTTAGCATAGTTGGCTGATAATAAGACTCTGTATCGAAAAGATATACGCTTTTTGCGGATATCTTTGACGATTACAGAGTCTTATTTCGGCCTTAGCCGATTTAGTAATAAGGGAAACTATGGAACGGGAAGCGACACAAATAATTTCCGAAATCGCAGAAAGATTCGGAATAATCCGCACCCTTTCTGAATGGAAGAACATCTCTTCAGCTGAATCTCTCGAAGATATCAATTTCATTCTTGACAAAAGAGATGCTGTTCTTGGGGAAATCTCAGCTCTTAGAGAGAGATTTAACTCCCTGTATCCATGCGAATTGATCTCTAACCATCCCGACTATCAGGCAATGGTTGCTGAAGTTGGTGAGATAGAAAAAGCCGATAGTTTTCTTATGGAAAAAATAGGCGAACAGATGGCGACAATTAAGGGTAAAATATTTTCGAGCAACACATTTCGTAATAAAGCGCTGCCGTCGTATTTACGACAGAAATCGGCACTCGCTTTAAAACTCGTCGGATAATCCCAACTAATTCAAATAGTTCGGCGCCGTTGGCGCCTTCTGTTGAATAAGTTGGGATAATTATTCTATTGGAACATCCCTGATAATGAATTCCTTATCCGTAAGGTACAACTGAATAGTTTTAGCCTTTGTTATTTTGGTGCTAACCTTAAGGAATGTTACGCTACTTTTTACGGGGACAAGAGAGGGGAGCTCTCCCCACAGATCATTAACGCGACCGTTTGCAATCTTTCCAATCGAAGCGCCTTCTGCCGGATATTGATTGCCCTCATCGTCATAAAAGGAAGTTTTGCCAGCATTTATAACAAATCGCCTTGTATCTTCCTCTTCGTTTGTAACAAGTAGATTGAGTGTTATTGTTCGATCTGAACCGCGGGTAAGCCCCTTAACCTCAACTTTGTAATTATCGAAAGTAAGTGTCTGGGAAGAGGACTTTGGGGCGGGAGCAGCGGCTACGGGTGGATCTGTCTCCTTTTTATCACTCAATGTGACAGCCGATGTACGCACCTGTTTTCCAAGCAGTCTGTCGGAGGTTGCGTCGGAAGGATATTTTTGCGAGGCGATAGCGAGCGTAGTGCCGGATGTTGCGTCAACCAATTTGAGTGTCACCTTAATTTCCGTGTCCATATCTTTTATCTGGCCATATAAATAACCCTGAGGTGCAATCTGGGTTGCCCCGTGCACAACTCTTGAAAGTTTATCAAGAATGGTATAGTCATATTTTTTATTGAGCAGGACTTTTGTTTTAGTAAATACTTCCGTAACCTTGTCCTGTTCAATTAAGGAAAATGAGGAGGAGTTTTTCATGGCGTCATTTAACACGCCTACAAGATAATCGCCAAATTCAGACGGATAATTTTCGGGAAGCAGAACAATATCTCCAATAGCCACAAAAATTTTACCCTTTTTGCCATACTCTTTCTGAAGCTCTAAGGAGAGTTTTTTTGCTGCGTCATCTGTTGTTGACGAAAATAAACTGGATACAAAAAGAGCTGTGGCTAACAGAAATATTCTCTGATACATGTTTTGGTCCTCCATATTCTTAAAACTAAGTACTATCAGGCAAAAAAAATAAACTACCTATTGTCCCACACAATATAACTGATAAAATGCTATTTTTCCACAATTAGACTCTGTATCAAAAAGATATATGCCGTAGGTTACAAGGAGGATAAATGCCACTGTTCTGTGATAAAACTAAGCGTTCTTACTCAATAAAGCTTCAGCCGGAATCGGGGATTGTTGAACGGTTGTCAATTCCATCCGATCCGCCAGGAATTAATCTTGCAAGTAGAACAGAGCTTACCGGATTCGGAGCCATGGCGTATGTTCCACGCTCGGAAAAATCGATCTGGATGGCAGACTCCGGTTTTCCGCTCAATACACAATCTGTTCATATGGATGAAAAGCGGGTGTTTGCACCTGTTCGTGAAGTTGGAGAAAATTATGCTATATGTCGTAACAGTATAAAGGGTCACACAGTAAAGTATGAGTTCGATGATGATTATTTTGATATCTGGCTCGAAGGTGATTTGCCGGATTGCGATCAGGTTGCTCTTGATCTTGATGTTCCATTCATGGATTTCAGGCAGGACGATCCACCAGAATATCAATTTACTGTTAAAAGTCCCTATCGCTCAGAGGACCGCTCTCTCTGTTACATGTTCTTAGCTCGGCCAACCGGACCGGGAATGTTATTTACATGCCTCACTCCAGCCGCAGGATGGCGCCTGCGGTATGGGCGATATTATACCGCGCCATCCCAATACATACTTCCGACACATGCAATACACGGTCTTCAAATGGTTGCAAGGTTTCATTCTGCAATAGACAAAGAGGCAACGCCTGGTCCAATAAAATTAGGCGTACGAATCTCATTTCATGATACTCTTTATGAGGCACAGAAGTTTATTAGTCGGTCGCTAAAGGTACCTCTCTTAAATGCTATTGTTCAAGGTGGTGAAAAAGGTACGAGAATAAACTTCTCGACTATTGGAGAGGCTACGGGGGCTGAATTGATATGTCCTGATGGGAAAAAACAGGAAGTAATCCTTAAAAATGCCTCTTCAGACAAATATACGGGTACTATCGAACTTGGTGATGAAGGTTTTTATAAATTGAGAACATGGAATAACACCAATAGGGGAAGTGACCTGATTCTTCATTCCGGCATATCGTGGTCAGAAACTATGAACCGCTCACTTGCCACGCTTGATCCAATTCTACCAGTTAATGCCGAAGCCAGTTACTGGATTCACTCAATGTGCATAGCGCGAATGATTTTCGGGAAAAACTTACAGCACGACAAATACCTTTTTGATGCTCTAATTAGGATTAAAATGCAGGGCATGCCTATTCCGATAGAGCTCAGCGAAACCGAAGCAACTCACATTGCCCTAAAAATGCCAAAAGACGGCAAGTGGTACCTGCACGCCGCAATACCGGAACCGCACCATTTTCTCGGTAAAACTTATTCCCCCTTTCATTATTACAAGAAAGAAAGGATTCAGGACTCTTTTGCCGATATACAGCTTTTTATATTGGCCGCAAAAGCTTTTAAATGTAACGAGTTTATTGAACATGCAGTTCGAATGGCAGATGCTCTTATATCAGACAATATTGATGAAAGCGGAGTGGTTTATCGGCTAACTGAAGACGGTACCGATCTTATTGACTATACAACAGTTATCTGTCCGTTACAGGCAATTATTGATTTGACCGTTGAGTTAGAAAATAGAAAGGATAAAAGGGCGGAGCGATACAGAGCATTGACAGGTAAAATAGCAGACTTTCTCGTGCACCGTGATCTATTTTTCCCAACCGAAGGTGTTTCGCCTCACGAAAGATGGACAGAAGAAGGTTCTATTGCATGCACGGCATTATCGCTATTATATGCGTACTGGTATATTGGAAAAAGGCGAGAATGGTTAGACGCGGCAGGAAAAGTGCTTGACTATCATGAGAGTTGGTGTTTGAATGCACCTGATGTTCGCATGAATGGCTCTACAAATAGATATTGGGAAACACAGTGGGAGGGTGATGGCGAAGGCCGGGCAATCTGTGCAGGACATGGCTGGACTCTTTGGCGAGCAGAAGCGGACTTTTTCTGGGCACTTGCAACACTTGACGCAAAGCGGTTAATAAATTCGTGGAATGGTTTTGAAACAAGCCGCTGCAAATTTTTCCCCAACGGTTATGTCGCTTCCTGTTTTACCCCTGATTATCTGCCTGACCGTCCCACCCGCTACGAGCTTGTTCATTCCTATCCAATAAAGCCTGATAGATCTCTTTCGTACTATGTTTGGCCTCGCCTACTTGAAACATGGATGCGGACTGTTGCGGTTGTAGATAATCCTGAAGATAAAACACTGCTCACTTTAAATTGTCATGCCGAATTTGATATAAGTACCAATAGATTTGTAATAAAACCATTGGCACCATTATTCAACAGAATAATCATTATTTCCGATTGCGATAAGCATCTTTATGTCGAGTACGATAAACCTTTTGAGATTTGCTCTAAACGGCCATGGAAGCTAAAACAAAACGCTAATCAGGGCTGGCTGATTTTTCCCTAATATCAACAAGGTGAGGAATGGCAACACAGAAAACTATCCAGACTGGAAATAAATATCTAATATTTACTGCCACCGCGCCATACCAGCTTAATGTGAATAATGACAGCATGAGATAGCATACAACAAATAAGCCTTCTCGGGATATTAGCCGCCTGTTAAGTAATTTTATGCCGTATATTCGGATATGGCGAAATAAAAGAAACAAAAAAACGATAGACACTATAATGAGCATGTGTATCCGTGATGAAAAAAGGACTGTCCGATAAATCCGCGCTCCACCCATTAGTTTAAAAACCATATATCCTAATGAATGTGACTTAACATAGTTATACATGCTTGGCCTATTGGCATGCGGTATTTTTGCCATTGCCTTAGCGTGAACCGAAAAGGGCTCCCTATCTTTCGATAATGACGAAAATTCTTTTGCCTCTTTCCACGAATTTGTCCAGAAATAATAGGTCGCATTTACATTGTAAATAGGGTTTCCGTGTGTTCGCATATTATAAATCATAAGAGGAGAAGCTACAACCAAGAAAAAGATGGTTGCAAAGAACATCCTTTTAAATTCACCATTTGCCCTGCTATGTTTGGTTTTTCTGATAAGAGAATAAACGATGATAATAGTTTGAAAACTTAAAAACGAAATTAAGAGAAGAAGAGAGGAGTATTTACAAAGATAAGCTAACCCGGCAACTGCTCCGCCATAGGCTGCAAAACGGACATCTTTGTAAGAACGGATTAATAAGGCAATCGATAACCCGTTAAGAAGTGAGAAAAGAATGTCTGGCGCAATTGTTATTGCGAATAAAGGAACATAAGCTGGTAAAAAAAACATTAATAGAAAGAGAAGGTTTGCCAATAAAGAGTTGTTTTTCAGCAAAAGAAAAAGCCCAACAAACAGCAGTAAAAACAAAATGAAAGAAAGTATCTTGCCGTAAACAAAGGCGTCTTCCCCCATTCCGATGAGTGGCGATAAAATCCAGGCAAAAAGTGGATGGCGATTGGCATCAGTAATAAAATAATTGCCGCTCTCTCTCACTTCCTTAGCAAGGGTAATAATTGCGGACTGATCCCAATAATCAATATTTGTATTTGTGTGGATTGCATCATTTCGCGCATTTATCGCAAGATAGACAAGTGCAATTATCCAAAGGATAATAACCGCTACTTTATTGATGGGCCTGTTTTTCATTTAGCTATGTAAATTTTACTTAACGGTTTGAATTATTTCCATTGCGAAGTGTGTTAGCGAAGCGTCTCTTGCTCCCATAACAAGAACACAGTCGCCACTACGGGCTTCACTCCCAATAAGCGTTACAATGTCCTGTCGCTTGCCGCAGAAACAGGCTTTTTTTCCACGCGCTACTACTGCCTTAACAATGTCCTCCGACGAGATATCCCGTATAACACTTCCGCCTGCGTAAAATATTTCTGGCATATAAAGTACATCGTTATCCCGTAAAACCTCTGCAAACGAATCAATAAACTCTTTTCGTAAAAAACGGGTTGGCCCGAATCCATGGGGCTGATAAATAGCCAAAACCCTTTTAAATATTTTTTGAGCAGTAACAATGGCAGCTCTTACCTTTGCTGGATTGTGAGCGTAGTCGTCAATGATCTCAATTCCATTACGCACACCTAAACTCTGAAATCGTCGATTTACCCCTGCAAACCGCGATGCGGCCTCCTTAAAATCTTTTAAGCGAAATCCAAGAGCCGAACAGGCAGTAAGAGCAGCAGCTCCATTCATTACCGTGTGATAACCAGGCGATGGCAGCATAAACGGGACGCCATTTAGTGAAAACGACACAGTTCGCTCACGCAGTTCAATATTGGTTATCTTAAAATCAACGGTATTGTTTGTTCCGAATTTGATAGCGTTAGCAGAAATTGTTGCGACCCGACTATCGTCACCATTTACAACAGCTAGTTTCGACTGAGAAAGAAAGCGGCTGAAAAGGGGTACAAGTTCGTCGATTTCCTTATGGTCTTTTTCGATGTTTAGAACTAATCCAAGCGAAGGAGAATATTCCACAAGCGAGCCGTCGCTCTCATCCGCTTCAACAACAAGAAGTTCAGAAGACCCTGCAAAGGCATTTCCCTGCAACCCCCTTTTTATTAGGCTTACAAGTTCGCCTCCTGTTATTACCGAGGGGGAGACAGATATGCCGTTTAATAAATCAAAAATCATGGCTGTAACGGTGGATTTGCCGCTTGTTCCGGCCACTGCAATTCCCTTATGGCGGTTAACGAAATCGGCAAGTATCTGGCTCCGGTGATATACCGGTATTTTAAGTTTTAACGCCGCCTTTACATCAGGGTTGTCGTCTTCTATGGCTGTCGATTTTACTACTCCTCCTATCTTTTCGTCAATGCCAGTGCCATCCTGCGGAAATAGTTTAATCCCAAGATTAGTAAGATGTTTAAATTTTTCCGATGAAGCTTTAGCATCGCAATCACGGTCGGAACCCATAACTATTCCGCCGGCCATAGCCTGAATTTGCGCGAGAGCGCTCATGCCGCTTCCGCCAACGCCTACAAAAAAGAGAGGCCCTTTGTTAATTGGCAAGAATGACAACGGGGTCTCCTGTTTTAACCATATTGAATAGTTCGATAATATCCTCGCAGCGCATTATAATGCACCCATGTGACGATGGCTTACCGATATTTTTTCGATGATTTGTACCATGGAAGTAGATATATCGGCTTTTTGTATCGACATTGCCACCACGGTTTTTACCTTTTTCTACCCCGTCAAGCTGTAGTATTCTTGATAAAATAAGGTCGCCCTTTTGGCTTCTGCCGTTCCATATTTCTCCAGTTCTTCGCCTATCCTTAAATATTGTTCTCTTTACAGCACGCGCTCCAATTTTTTTGTATATAATATGCCAGCCAAGTGGAGTTTTAAGAGAACCTTTTTTAGAACCTGTGCCATTTTTAGCAGTTGAAACTTGATACTCTGCAATACATTTCCCATTTACAAGTAAACAGGTACGCTGTTTTTTAACAGAAACTACAATAAGCCGTGGCAACTTGCTAACCTTTTTTTTATGAAGCATTTTCATTAACCGCCTTCAGTAAAACACCAAATCTTAACCCTTCGTCCGAAACTGTAATAGTATCGGTATCAAAATAATCAAAGAAAAGATCAATTAGCGAAAGACCTGATACAATTAGGCCCGCCCGTTTTGGGTGTAAACCTGGAAGAAGTTTCTGTTCTTCAATGGTCAATTTAGCTACGCAGGCAAGCAGCTCCGACACCTCTTTCCTTTTAAGAATGAAGCCGGTAATTTTAGCTGCATCGTATTCTGTTAATCTCATTATCATTGCAGCGGCGGTTGTAAATGTGCCTGCAACACCAATTAGTATCCCAGCGCTGCTCCCCACTGGATAACCTGCAAGCGACTCTTGCATTAAAGCTAATGCTGCCGTTCGAAGGGTGCCAAGTTCCACTTCGTCTGCCGGAAAACTGGTAATAAACCTCTCTGTTAACTTAACAACGCCAAGAGGCAAGCTTGTTGCTTTATTTATAATTGGTCCAACGCCGCTAACAAATTCAACGCTTCCCCCCCCAATATCAATAACTGTCTTTTTTTCTGGTAACTTGAAAGCCCTTGTTCCTGCGCGATAAACCAATTCCGCCTCCTCTTTGCCGGATATAACAGTCAGTAATAAACCCGTTTCAGCAAAAATTCTGGTTTTGACATATTCGGTGTTTGCGGCTTCGCGTAGAGCAGCTGTTCCCACCAGTCTAATGGTGTGAACCTGTTCGGTTTGTATTATGGCTACAAACTCTGTAAGGGCTTTTATAGCGTTTGATAGGGACTCGTCACTAATTAATCCCGAAGCAGTTGCCCCTTTTCCAAGTCCTACAATCCGCTGTTCTTGTCTTATAATACTAATTTGACTACTCTTGTCAATATCAGCAATAAGTAATAGCGCGGTATGTGTACCAAGATCAATAACAGCTATTCGCATTGCACTATTCTTTCCATCCGCCATGCCCTATAAGGGGAACAAAAAGGCAGTTATGTGTATTTTTTACAACCGGCTTGCCATTAACTTTTTGTAACAGGTTAAGATTTTGTACCGACCGGTTTCCCACAGGGGCAACCATTAATCCCCCTTCTGCAAGCTGTTCAAAAAGCTTAGGTGGAATATTTGGTGACCCCGCTGTAATTATTATTCTATCAAATGGCTGTTCGTCGCTCCATCCAAGCGTTCCATCACCGACCTTGAGTTTAACCTTAAAGCCCGCACGCGATAAATTAAGTGAAGCAACCTCGCTTAGTTCCGGTATTCTCTCTATCGAAAAAACATTCGCACAAAGCAACGAAAGAACAGCTGCCTGGTAGCCACTACCAGTTCCAATCTCAAGAACTTTGTTTTCTTTTTTAATATCAAGCATTTCTGTCATAACAGCCACAATATGTGGTTGGGATATTGTTTGGCCACGCAATAGAGGAAGGGCATTATCTGAATATGATTGTGACTGCATTCCTTTATCAACAAAAAGATGGCGAGGCACTTCGAGCATAGCTGCAATAACATCTTCGCTATGAATACCCCGTTTTATTATCTGGTTACGAACCATATTCCGTCGTGCTATCGTGTAGTCCACTTCAAAACCTCTGTTTATGTGTAAGTTTCTTAAAATCTGTATTGGAGAAAGAAAATAAAAAAAGGCAAGTAGATTATACCTGCCTTTTACGAGGTTGAAGAAAGTCAGAACTTTTCTTTAACAAGCAAAACGAGAGGTTAATCTTGGGGAAGCTAACCCAACATTTGCTTTACACCAAGGGAGGTGTTAGGAAAAACTGACCTTTTCAGCCAATATATCGGCACAATTGATAGGTCTCTTTAGTGTTTTTATTCACATTTTGAATTAGACAAGCTATTTCTTATTTTATAACAAGGAGTTATGAGAATACAAAAAAAAATTGTCCTAACGGTTTTTCTTGCTCTGGCGCCAATATTTGCAGCGACAGAATCCACGCTTTCTTCCCTTTCAACAACAGAGCTGCTTTCTTATATCGCAGACATGCGGGGAGAAAAACTACCGGTAAAATCAGCGACACTTTACTACCAGTATTATATAAATAATCCTTCACTCTTGCCTCCTAATGTTGTTTCTGCACTAATTTCCTCTTCAAAAAAGGAAGAAGATTTTCCTTTTGCGAAGGCAACAGGAGATCTTCCCGTACGGTATCCCTTTTCCAGCCAAAAATTTCCCATCTACTATTATACATCAGGCGTTAATGCCGTCCCGGATTCTGATGCCGTGTCACTCTTAACAGATGGAAGCTGGCTGAATGAACCAAATGGCATACCAGACTTCGTTGAATGGGTGGCACAAGCGGCAGACAGTTCTTATAATGTAATGAGAACTGTCTTTGGCTATGACGATTCCAATGATTCCGTAAAAATTGTTATGAAGAATCTTTCAGAAAATATATATGCACTAACTTATGACAGCAGATTGATGGAAATAGATAATGATTTTTCTTTTTTTGACAAAAAAAAGATTGATTTAAAAGGCCGATATCAGGTTACGCTGGCTCATGAATTATACCATGTTTTACAATTTCATATTCTTCAACAATACGAAATGAATTTTTTTGCTGAACCATCAGCAGTGTGGATGGAAGAGAAGATATATCCCCATGTTGATGATTATTTACAATATATCAAATCAGGTAGCAGCCTTTTTATAAACCCCAATCAACAAATTGATGCTCCATCATTTAGTAACTACGATAGAGTTGTTTGGCCTATGTTTCTCGACGAAAGGTTTGATGCGCGCGTTAACCGTTTTGCGTGGGAAGAATATGGAGCGGGGAAAAATGATTTTAACGAAGTATTTTCTTCCAGCCTAATAAGGGCAGGTTATTCTGGAAATATGGATTCCGTTTTAGCTGAGTTTGCGGAATGGCTCTTCTTTACAGGTACAAGGGCTGCCTATAAAAACGGATTCAGGGACAGAGCCCTTTTTCCTACGGCGCCCCTAAGCTCCGTTATTACGGGAGATGAAACCTATAAAAAGGCAGGTTTACAACCACGGGGTATGGTATTCTTCGACAGGGGCAACCAGCCCAAAAGGGTATGGATTGAAACCAGATCGGACTCTATTCCAATTGGAGCGGTGGCTATTCGTCTAACCGATATCGACTCCTCAAACAGTTCTCAAAAATATTTTCCAAATCCTTTTTATTTACTTGCAGATACCTTAGCAAGGTTTTTGCTTTTATCAAACCGTTCCTCCGCAGAAAAGGAAATAGTAATTGATGGCCGCGGTCCTGTTTATTCGATGAACAGTGGTAGGATATTTGAAAAAAAGATATCGGGAAACATGAAAGTAGTTTTGACGGTAAATGTTGCAGTAATATGCACACTGGAAAATTTACAATCAGGTGAATTGGATACAGTAGCAGTTAGTTTACTGAATGCTATGCAAAATGGTGGTTTAGCTTCATTTACGCAAACATCCTATTTACGAGATGGCTTTGAAACAATATTCCTGCTAAAAACAGACCCATCCATCGAAAAGCTTATTGATTCCGGTGTGGTTGCCATGACTTTCGTTGCCACAACCGATAGAGGAGCAGCGTACACCTTTGCGGCACTCGACTCAAGTTTTGCCATTTGTGGAACGGCTACTTTAAACAGGTTTAACGACAGTCGTGAGCTCCCTTACGCAAATTTTAGAGACAAGATAAACACCTCAGTTTCTGGTGAAGGTGAGTTTTATATTGCCGAATCATGGATTACGCATAAAGTTACTTCAACGGTTTTCCCGTCACCAGTTAGGATAAGTGGAGGTGAAGCTTTTATTGTAACCGACGAAAAGGATTTATATTCGGAACTTTTGCTTTACTCAATGGCGGGAAAACTCATTAAAAGATTACCGGCATTAAAAGCAGGATACGCATTTCAGGTATCCGATCCAATTAACGCACAAAAAGGCCAGACAATTTTCAAGTGGAACCTTAGAGATAGCAATGGAATAATTGTCGCGCCTGGCATTTATTTCTACACAATTACCAACTACTCATATCCCACGAATGGAAAAACACAATTATCCCGTGGAAAAGTTGCAGTGCTTGCCAAATAGACCTAATTAAGGTGCCGTTCTTGTTTTAACAGCCTCGGCATGGTAGGACAACCCCTCTGCTTCAGCCATTGTAATTATGGCTGTGGATGCTTTTTGCAGCGCCGACTTACTGTATTCAATGACACTCATCCGTTTCATAAAGTCGTATGTTGATAATGGGGAGCGAAAACGGGCGGTTCCGTTTGTAGGCAACACATGGCTTGGCCCAGCATAATAGTCACCTACTGATTCGCAAGTGTAATGCCCAAGGAATACTGCTCCGGCATTTCGAATAAGCGGAAGTATTTTGTGGGGATCTTTTGTAGCAATTTCGAGATGTTCCGGTGCTATCAGATTGGCAACTCTGACACACTCATCGATACTTTTCAATACAAGTATCAATCCAAAATTACTAATGGCCCTATAAAATCCGTTTTGTTTGGATATTTTATTTGTTACGGTTTTAATATTTTTTGATACTTCTGTGGCAACTTTAGCAGAAGTGGTCAGAAGTATCGATGATTCCTTTCCTGTTCCATGCTCCGACTGCGAAAGAAGGTCGTTGGTAACATATTGACTATTTGCCGTATTGTCGGCAATTACAAGTATTTCGCTTGGCCCCGCGATCATATCAATGTCTATTGTGCCAAAGAGTATTTTTTTTGCGAGTGAAACATAAATATTTCCAGGACCGACAATTTTATCAACTGGCGCTACGGACCTCGTTCCTAAAGCAAGTGCCGCTACCGCCTGCGCACCTCCGATACGATACACTTCAGTAATATTAAGAGCCTTAAGCGAAAAAGCCACTGATGGATCAAGACCTTTTCTGCAAGGCGTCGCGACAACTATTCTTTTTACTCCAGCTACCTGAGCGGGTACTGCCGTCATCAAGACTGTTGAAAAAAGAGGCGTTACACCACCAGGAATATAAAGTCCCACCGATTCAACAGGAAGCGAGCGCTGGGCAAGTCTAATTCCATTTGCTGGTGAGAATGAGAAATCACCATTCTTTTGCTTTTTGTGATATCGCCTTATATTCAAGATGGAAGCGGCAATTGCTTTTTTTACCTTTGCTGAACAATTAGCCGCAGCCATATCAATTTCCCGAACTGAAATTTTAATATTGGCTTTATTTAAGCTAACAGAATCCAATTTTTTAGCTAATGCAAATAACGCGCTGTCTCCTTTTTTACGGACTTGTTCGATAATTAAGCGAGTTGCTGCTTCCTCATTAGTAAACTTTTGCGCTCGGCGGTCTAAAATGCTGGAAATGGCTATAGCTATCTCCTTTTCACTGTTGGCAATAACAGTTCTCATGGCCTATTTTAGTTCCTGCTCTTTTGCAAGTTTATAACTCAAGGAATCTATAAGGGCAATCCAGCTTGCTTCAATAATATTTTCTGAAACACCTATTGTACCCCAATAGTCCTTCCCGTCAGATGAGGTAATTAATACTCTTACCTTCGCATTTGTTCCATCGCGACCATCAAGCACTCTAACCTTATAGTCAACAAGATGTACTTTTTCAAGAGAAGGAAAAAATTTTGAAAGGGCCTTTCGCATGGCATGATCAAGAGCTGAAACAGGACCATTTCCATCAGCTGCCGTATGCTCAATTTTGTCCAAAGCTTTTACTTTAATGGTCGCCTCAGAAAACAGAGTACCATCCGAAAGCTGCTCTTCAATTACTCTAAAGCCGAGAAACTTGAATGGGGCAGCGTAAATACCAAGCTCCTGCTTCATTAAAAGTTCAAACGACCCGTCTGCTGCTTCAAACTGGTAGCCCGCATACTCCATGTCCTTAATTTTCGCAAGCAGTTTTTTAACAGCTGGATCCTTCTTGTTTACATCAGGTTTAAGCTTTTGCAGTTTTTCAACAATAGCAGAGCCGCCAGACTGGTCGGAGAGAACATACTGTCTGCTGTTGCCAACAAGCGCAGGATCGATGTGCTCAAATGATCGCGCAACCTTCAACACACCATCGATATGTGCACCACCCTTGTGAGCGAATGCTGCTTCGCCCACATATGGCTGTCGCTCGTTGTGTATCAGATTGGCAATCTCCGATACAGAATAGGAAATATCAGTTAGTCTGGTAAGTTGATCATCTGTTACTACCGGCATATTCATCTTGATTTTGAGATTCGCTATCAGAGTGCACAGGTTGGCATTACCACATCTTTCACCAAAACCGTTTGTAACCCCCTGAACCTGAGTTGCCCCTTCTTCTATGGCTGCTATTGCATTAGCTTCTGCACAGCCTGAATCGTTGTGTGTATGAATTCCAAGAGGGGCGGTTATCCGTTTTTTAACCTCTCGCATAATTGCGGTTATTTCAGATGGAAGACAACCGCCATTTGTATCGCAAAGAATAATTGTGTCTGCTCCACCTTTTTCTGCTGCGAGAAGAGTTTTAAGAGCGTATTCGGGATTGCTTTTGTAGCCGTCAAAAAAATGTTCGGCATCGTAAAAGACCTCTTCGCATTTTTCCTTGAGAAATGAGACGGATTCAGAAATCATACTCAAATTTTCTTCAAGTGTTGTCTTGATTACTTCGGTAACATGGAGATCCCAGCTTTTTCCGAATATTGTAATAACCTTTGCGCCGCTATCTACAAGAGCGGCAAGCATCGCATCATCCTTTGGCGCGATATTTGGTTTGCATGTCGAACCAAAGGCAGCGACTACGCTTGTTTTAAGATCAAGTGAACGGACTTTTTCAAAAAACTCGATGTCGGTAGGATTAGTTGAATTTGGCCATCCACCCTCAATGTAATGAACACCCAACTCATCAAGTTTCTGGGTGATCCGCAGTTTATCATTTATCGAAAGAGATACACCCCGAGCCTGATTACCATCTCTCAGAGTAGTGTCGTATAATTTAACCATATAGAAAAATCCCTTCGAATATGTTCGCTTATATAATTTGCTGAACCACTGCGTCGCCCATCGCTTTGGTTCCAACAGCAGCAGCCTTATCTTTGGCTATATCTGAAGTAAAAATATTTTTGTTCAAAACTTTATTTACTGCAAGTTCAATTGATTTTGCGGCCTCTTCAAAATTGAAGCTGAAACGGAGCAACATAGCGAGCGAAAGAATCTGCGCAATCGGATTAGCGACTCCCTTGCCTGCGATATCCGGCGCCGAGCCACCGGCAGGTTCGTAAAGACCAAAGCCTGATTCAGAGAGACTTGCGGAGGGTAACATTCCCATTGAGCCAGTAATCATCGCACACTCGTCAGAAAGTATATCGCCAAACATGTTACCGCAAAGAAGAACATCAAATTGTGAAGGGGCTTTTACGAGCTGCATGGCTGCATTATCGACATAAATATTCTGAAGCTCTATGTCGGGGTAGTTAATTGCAACACCGGCTACAACTTCGCGCCACAAAACCATACTGGTAAGCACATTTGCCTTGTCAACACTGTGAACTCTTTTTCTTCGGCTACGGGCAAACTCAAATGCTTTAATGGCTATTCGTTCAATTTCTGCTCGAGTATATACCATAGTGTCAAAAGCCCGTTCAGATGGGCCGCTGCCTTCTCTTCCCTTTGGTTGACCAAAATAAACATCGCCAGTGAGTTCCCTAACACAAAGTATATCGAAACCATTTTGGGCAGTATCTGCCCGCAAGGGACAGGCATCTGCGAGTGCAGAGTAAAGCTTTGTAGGGCGCAGATTACAGAACAGCTTGAAATGCTTGCGTAAAG
The DNA here is from genome assembly GCA_964590225.1 of uncultured Fibrobacterota bacterium. Lineage (GTDB taxonomy): Bacteria > Fibrobacterota > OXYB2-FULL-49-7 > OXYB2-FULL-49-7 > JAEUSG01 > JAEUSG01. The sequence goes on along the minus strand of CAZPWS010000026.1, from coordinate 879 downwards.
GTAAAAGCGCCGCTCTCTCAGGTTGTGCCGCCGGTGGAAGTTTTTCCCATTTTGGCCCCCCAACGGAACCAAAAAGTATCGCATCTGACTTTTCGCAAAGGGCAAGCGTTGACGCAGGCAGTGCCTCGCCGTGGTTATCAATTGCTGCTCCTCCTACATCAGCCCACTCAGTTTCTATAGCGAGATTGAATTTTCTTTTTACAGCATCAAGAACTTTAATGGCTTCAGCCATTATTTCCGGCCCGATTCCGTCTCCTGGTAATACCGCTATCTTTTTCATTGGTAATAAATTCCTGTTTTGAAATGTTATTCAATATTTTTTATCTGCGTAGTCCACCCAGCCGCCAGCCTCAACAAGCGAAGCATCAAAGCCCGACAGTGTAAACGGAAAAACCTGTGACCTGTTGCCGGCAGTAATTGTTATTTTTTTCGCATTAAAGTCAATGGCGGCCTCCGCATCATTTCCCTGCATCGAGAAAATTGCATCGATATCGCTTTTAGGCAGCTCTATGGCCATCATGCCACAGTTAAACATGTTTTGACGGAAAATGCGGGCATAGCTCTCGGCAATAACAACATTGATATTGTTAACTTCAAGCGCCCACGGTGCGTGTTCTCTGCTTGAGCCACATCCAAAATTTGCTCTTGTGACTATTACCCCTTTATTGGCAACATCCTTTGCCGGATTGAATGTTGGGAGAGAAAGGTCTTCAAGACAGTGTGGTTTAAGTGCGTCTTTTGATATTTCTGTAAGATATTTTGCCGGAATTATCTCGTCCGTATTTATATCCGAACGGTCAAGAAAAAGAATCTTGCCGGAAAAATTTTGTCGAGTAGGCATAGTTAAGTCTCCTTAATATTAAAGTAAACTATTAAAGT
>CAZPWS010000025.1:0-46284 GCA_964590225.1 uncultured Fibrobacterota bacterium | reverse complement strand
CGGGACCAATACGAATGCTTCAGGTGCGAAGAATTATTTACTCGTTAAAGCTGCTTGCCACATAGCTATCCTCTATGATATTAAAAAGTTCTAAACTGTTCCAACTGTCTTTATTGGTGGGGGCGTGGATTGGTAGTTGATCTTGTGTCGGATTTAGCGTATATTTTCGACATATGTATAGCCGATTACTAAAATTAACTAAAAACCACAGTTTTTTCCTGTTTGGGATGCGTGGAGTTGGCAAATCGACGCTTTTGAGAAGCGTTTTTAATGACTCCAAAACCATCTGGATTGATCTTTTGCTTGCTGAGCATGATTTCAAATACCGACGAAATCCTGATATACTATTGGCAGAAATAACTGGTCAAATGAAGATCGATAACAGGCCAGACATTGTAATCATTGATGAGGTTCAGAAAATTCCCGCTCTGCTCGATGTTGTGCATCACTTGATAGAAAAAGAGAAAATTATTTTTATTCTAACAGGCTCTTCAGCCCGAAAACTAAAGAGAGGCGGAGGGAATCTTCTGGCAGGTAGAGCATTTGTTTTCTATCTCTTTCCTTTTTCCTTTTTGGAATTGGGTGATGGTTTTGACCTCGATTCTTTTTTATCGTGGGGTGGATTACCTGCACTGTACGCCACTGATTTGAAAGAAGCAGCAGACAAGACACGCTTTCTTAAAGCCTATGTTCACACATATCTTAAGGAAGAGATACTGGAGGAGCAAATAGTAAGACTTGTTGAGCCTTTCTATGCATTCCTTGATGTAGCGGCTCAAATGAACGGTTGTATTCTTAACTTTTCTAAGATAGCAAGAGATGCAGGGACAAACGATAAAACGGTAGAAAGATATTATTCAATACTTGAAGATACTTTACTGGGATTTCATCTGCTTCCTTTTCATCTGTCAATCCGCAAGCAACAAATCAGCAGCTCAAAGTTTTATTTCACTGATAATGGTGTTGCTAGAGCCCTTCAAGGAAGATTCGAGCCTATAACAAGACAATCAACATATGAGTATGGACAACTTTTTGAGTCGTTTGTAATAAGTGAAATTTACAAACTAAACAGAACCTGTGAGAAAGATTATAAACTCTCATATATAAAGACAAAAGATGGTGTTGAAATAGATCTCATTGTTGAGATCCCCTCCAGGAAGTGTTACTGTATTGAAATTAAATCCGGGGTTGTGCAGGATCTTTCTGACTTTAAAACACAGGCACGCCTCGCAGAAGAAATTTCCGGGTCAGAGTTTATAGTATTTTCACAGAATGAAAAACCTCTAAGTTGTGATGGCATCTCAGTTATGCCATGGAGAGAGGGTGTGAAAATGCTCTTTCCTGACATTTTCCGTTAATCACATATTCCTTGACATAATATCCAAATGAATATTTGGCCCCCGCTTATTCATCAGCCTTTTTCTGCCAATATCCCCTTCTCTTCAGGGTGTCTTGGCTTACTTAGCCTTGTGTAGAACTTGTTGCTGGAATCCATGCCAGCAAAAATAACGAGGACGCGAGACAAAATATGTCAACTTTTTGTACGGCAGCATTCAAGACCACTGCAATCTCTTTTCTTGCCGCATAGCTGTCCTCTATGATATTTTCGTACAATAAATGAAAATCACTGACATGGTTACTAAAAAGAGGTTCGGCCAACATTTCCTTGTGTCGGAATCGGTTATTAAACGAATTGTTGATTCAACCAAAGATAAAATTGCCGGAAGCATTATTGAAATCGGAGTTGGAAGAGGGGCGATTACAAAAGGCCTGCTTGAAACAGGGAAGATGCTTACCGGCATAGAGCTTGACAGGGATCTAATACCTCCATTACATAAACAATTCTCTTTATTTCAAAATTTTAGGTTAATTGAGCAGGATGTACTTACAGTTGACTTTTCCTCTCTTTCTAACTATGGTCCATTAACCATCGTAGGCAATCTGCCATACAACATAGGAAGTCTAATCCTGTTAAAGATGGTGAGGGAGCGTCTTTTTTTACAAAACGCCTTTGTTATGCTTCAAAAAGAAGTTGGCGACCGATTGACCGCAGAAAGCAGTGTTTCAGACTACTCATTCTTAAGTGTCGCCGTGCAGACATACGCTTCCGTAAAAAAGTTGTTCACCATTAATCCGGGTTCGTTTAAACCTCCACCAAAGGTGGATTCGGTATTTCTTGAGCTTAATTTTAACCACTCCAACAGTTTGCCTTCAGATACCAAGGCTTATTTTAAACTGGTGACAGTCGCTTTTTCACAGCGGCGAAAAAAGGTTATTAATGTCCTTTCATCCCAATATCCGGCAGCGATAATAAATGGTTTTTTCGACCGGTATTACATTGACCAAAACGCAAGAGCGGAAAACATAAAGCCGGAACAGTTTGTCGCCCTTTACAATGAAATTAAGAATGGTTAGTAAAATGCGCATTTTTTTAACAGCGCTATTTTTTTTGGGTTTTATATTTTTCTCTTTACCTTTTGCCGGCATTTTAGGTTGTGAGTTTGAGCAAAGTGAATACAATCACAGATATAGACTCACTACCAACACAAGATTTAAGGGCAAGGGTACTTTGGTGAATAGCGACACTATTGAATTTATCTTTTCGCCCTCCCTGTACGCCGAAGAGGCGCTTTCATCTTATGCGGTTAGTTCGGTTTTATCTGGACTATACAAAGGTCCTCTTTTTACAGATGTATCATTTATTGTAAATGGAAAGGGGGCGGGCACTCTTTCGCCGGTTTGGGAAAACAGCGCTTGGAGAAATGAATCAGACAGAACCAAAGGCCTGTTAAGACTCACAACCATGAGGAACAGAGGACTGCAAACTACCATCGATGGAGGAATCCAGACAACCGGATGGCGCTCGCTGTCAATTAATGAAAGGCGATGGGGGTTGACATATGGATTTGGTGCCGATTACGCCGCCGAAAAATCAATGGCACTAAATGGGCTTACGGCTGAAATAAACAATGGCGCATCTTATATAGAAGAAGATCACCTTACTTTTTTGAACACAAATATTGGCTATACAAGCACCCGAAAAGGTGGTGACTCGGTCGTAGTTAATGCTAATTTACAGATGCGCAATGCAGAACAGCCCTTATCGGAACCAATCGAAGCCTATAACCATGAGTTAACAGCGAAATGGGGACCATTTTCTTCGGGGCGATACTCTCAGAGGCTCTATCTCTCGCACACAAAAATGTCGTTTTTGTATCCGAGGTCACAACAAAACGGTAGAGAGAATGCTTTGGGCGGGCTTAAATTTGCCCCTTCATATTCATGGAGTACAATTGCAGTTCAGTCTAATATTGCTTATCGTTTAGGCAATACAAGCTTTGCCAATAATATTTCCGTTTCTCCGCGGCCAAATACAGAGGAACTCGCGGTGGCAAATGCCAAGCTTGGCAACGAACAATACCGTGAGGCTTTACTTCAAGGCATAGTTGCCCTTATGTTTACAAAATCATCATCACTCAGGCTTTCTTCTACAAAAATCATTGCACGAATGGATTATCCTTTTGAATATGTTCGGCAGGATGGCTCTTACGAACGCAATTATGATAACCGTGATTTATTAACAGATAATGATTCATTATTGCTTGTCCTTCCAATTGCGGACACCGCAAAAATTTCTCTATCAAGATCAACAAAAACACTCCATTATCTCTCCTCTCTTCGTTCTTCACAAAACAGAGTTTCTACTGTTTATAATTTTGGTATTAACCACTTAACATCGCAGCAGCGACTAATAAGCACTTCCACAGAAATGACATTTAGCGTAAATGAGGATAGTCTTTATTATCCGGCCGATGATTCCCGAGGTCGTTTTATCCGGAGAATTTCAATTAATAACATGAATGATTTTAATATAATGCCAGGATTCCGTAGAAAACAGGATACAGCTGCACTTGAGGTAGGATTCGCACGACAGGACGAAGGCTCTCTTCTTGCCAACAATGTGAGAACTGTTGCCCGCAAGACTTATTCAAAAGAGGGCTTAATAGCATTACGCTTTCATAAAACGGTTGCCGACAACATATCGCTCCGTTCATCGGTTTCATATTACCGTCACAAACTTACACGCGTAGGAGCAACTTTTGATGCATCCGACCTTTCAACCAATCTCGATTGGGCGGTTGGCGGAACAGGACAGATAGGCAATTTTGTGTTTTTTCTTAAAACCTCGGGGAAAAAGGTTGACTATAACAGCAAAACTGTAAGAGATTATGTCTATATAAATCTTAATGGGGAGTGGATGTTTTGAAGCTGATTTTACCCGTTATAATACTACTCTTTTTACATTGTTCTATATTTGAACTCAGAAAATCGGAGGCTCCAACTGCCCTATCAGGCCCTTTCGCAGAAAATTATCTCGAAGTAGTTCCGCTGCTTGAAGAGGCTCTTCGGTTGGGCAACAGTGATAAGGCATCCATGCTTTTTGATAACGGGTTCAGGTTTATTGCCGATTCAACGGATTCGGCTTACATGCAGGCACCTTACCGTAGTTGGGGTAGGGCGGAAGAAATCAATGCGCTAAAAATACTGCTCGCCACACCACCGAAATCGATTAGTAGTACAATCTTGCCACTTTTTGTAAAAAACGACTCATCGGTTATTCAGTGGGAGTACGAATTATTATTCGATACACTGCCAGTACTTAAAGGAATCTCGGAGATAGAAACAGTTAATAATGGCGGTTACTGGTACATTGTCGCATGGCGTGACCGTAAGACACTATCAAATAAGTCAATCGGTCTATGGCACATGGAAACCATCTTTAAATAATGAAAACAGTTACTCTGCTTCTGCTAATATTGTTGCAGAACTGTGGAAAGAGAGATCTTGCGCTCTTTCAGCCATCGACATGGTTTCCAGAAATAATTGATAACACTGAAGGAGCCCCGTTACCGCTTAACACACCGGCAAATGTACTCGAAAATATAATGTTGTCGTATAATACACGAAATATCTCCCTTTACGAAAAGCTGTTGTCTGACGATTACCGTTTTTATATGAGCACCTCACTTGCCGGACTGCACAACGAGGCAAACACGGTTCCGGATCCATTATTGTGGTCATCGGAAGTGATAACGGTTGGCAACCTGCCGGTGATACGATATTACATTTCCAAAGCAAAAGATGTGGCAAGTGTAAGCAATATGTTCTCTCCAGTAAACAATGTCTCTAAAATTTCTCTAAGTTTTCAATATTCTCAAGTAAGTATAAATTTAGATACAGCCGTATTCACAGCTCAAAACATCTCTCTTGCCATCTCAATCAAACGGTCTCTTACCTCTTTTGTTATTGAAAACGGTGGCGGCACATTGCCTACAGAGATAACCCTATGCAGAAACAGAGAAAATGGAAACTGGGCTATTTCTCGCTGGTATGATAATACCTACGGCGATGACAAGCAAAACTAATATCCTGACAACAATCGAATAGCACTCTTAACTCCCTGCGATTCCAGTCGCAAAATTGATATTCCTGTGCTGCCCTTTTTGAAATTTATATCAGTTACATTCACCCCTTTATGCCCTGTCCCAGATTGTCTCCATAGGACTTTGCCATCAATACCATACATCGTCAAGTGGTACGAAGATTCAGAGGACAGATAGTAGTGCAGTTGGCTTCCTATCACCTTCAGCCGTTCGCTGCCCGCTGTTCTTTTCGTTTCTCCTGAAGTGTGGCTTTGATAACATTGATTTGGATATATTGCATTAAATAAATCAAGCATTTTAAAAGTGGTTTTTTGAGTTTTTGCATAAAGAGACATGGTAAACAGGGCGCCAGCCGTATTGTTACAGCGATTAACCCATATTTCTGCACCAAAAGCCCCTGCTCCGCTTATCTGCTCTTGATAGTTTTGTACAGGATTGTAAATATCAAGCCAAGTTCCAATTCCATATCTAATGGTGTCTATTCGATACGGATTATTGTTTGCTGGCCTGTATGGATATGGTGACCCGAGTTGCAAAACACTGTTGGTTTGATCTTTCCATAATTCCTCCATTATCGCGCTATCGATTAGCTGTGTGTTGCCAACTCTACCAAATGAACGGATAAAGCATGCCAACCTTAACATATCTGCCGCACAACTTGTTACGCCTCCTGCAATACGAGGGTTAGATTGGGAGGACGACGCATATGTGGTTCGGGTTAAACTTAAAGGCTGTTTGATATATTCAGCAAACATATCATTCCATGAACGCTCTCCTGCCACTTCGGCACACCTTCCAGCAACCTGCATCGAAACCCCTCCATACTTGAAAGCCGTCCCGGGAACATATATCAACGGATCATAAGTAATTATACTGTCAACACATTCAGCCAGCGTAATCCTTCTGTTATTCAGAAAGGCATTTCACTTTAGTTGAAGGAATAACCCTCATATTCGTGCTCATTCATGGAGGAAAAACCCTCAATTTTAAGTAAGAAATATCTTAAGTGTGACATTTTTTGTCATGTAAAGCTCCTATCTTATTCGGTGTTTAAAACATAATACAAAGGAGAGCAAACAAAATGTTGACACTAATGAGATCGAGTGCTGTAATGGGTATTGACGCATACACCGTTGTAATTGAAGTGGATGCATCAAGGGGACTGCCAAGCTATTCTCTGGTCGGCCTTCCGGACACAGCCGTAAAGGAGGGTAAAGAGCGGATTTTCTCCGCAATAAAAAATTCCTCATATTCACTACCACCCTTGCGCATAGTAATCAATCTCGCTCCTGCTGATGTGCGGAAAGAGGGTTCGGCATACGATCTCCCGATTGCGCTTGCCTTAATGAAGTCCGCTGGCGCAATTGCTTTCGAAGAAAACGAAAGAACTGCGTTTCTTGGTGAGCTGTCGCTTGATGGAAGCCTGCGTCCCATAAGAGGAATTCTCCCAATGGCAATAGGCGCAAGAGAACAGGGATACACTGAAATTCTTGTTCCTGCCGACAACGCAAAAGAGGCTGCGGTAGCTCAAGGCTTACGAATAATTCCAATTAAAACACTATCCGATGCTGTTAAGCATCTGACAAGTGAAAAATCGCTCGAACCATTTAAAATTGACATATGCTCACTGTTGAATGAGGCGAGAAGATCTGATATAGATTTTTCTGATGTTAAAGGGCAGGCTTATGCTAAAAGGGCCATTGAGGTTGCCGCAAGCGGAGGCCATAATATTCTTATGCAGGGGCCTCCCGGTTCAGGAAAAACGATGCTCGCCCGTAGAATTCCAACCATTTTACCTGACATGACACTTGATGAAGCGCTGGAAGCAACTAAAATCCATAGCGTTGCGGGCCTCCTGCCACGAGGTATGGCATTAATTGCAGCACGACCTTTCCGCTCACCACACCACACTTTAAGCGAAGCCGCATTGGCCGGAGGCGGAACATATCATTTACGCCCAGGAGAGGTTAGCCTTGCACATAATGGACTCCTTTTTCTTGACGAACTACCAGAGTTCAAAAAAAGCGTACTGGAAGTTTTACGACAACCGCTTGAAGACGGCGAAACAAATATTTGCCGCATTTCCTCCTCTCTGACATTTCCATCCCGCTTTATGCTCGCAGTCGCAATGAACCCATGTCCATGCGGCTACTTGGGCGACACAAACCACGGCTGTTCCTGCACCGATCAGGCAGTAAGCAATTACCGAAGCCGTTTGTCCGGACCACTCCTTGACAGGATTGATCTTCATGTAGATGTTCCGGCACTTAACCGCGACGAACTTGGCAGTACGGCTCAAGCAGAAAGCTCCGCATCCATTAAGGAAAGAGTAAACAGGGCGAGAGAGAAACAACTGCAAAGATTCAGCAAACTACCAGGCATCTTCTGTAACGCGAGAATGGGCAGCAAACAAATAAGGAGCTTCTGTCAGCTTTCACCCGAATGCAACATCATTATCCGCAATGCCATAGATCGACTCGGCCTCTCCGCCCGTGCCTACGACCGTGTGCTGAAAGTTGCCCGTACGGTAGCAGACCTTGACGATGCCGAAATAATTGCACCACAGCATCTTTGTGAGGCAATACAATACAGGAGTTTGGACAGGATGATGGGCCCTTCGCCTACGCTCAGGGCACAGGAAAAAGATCAAGACACGAAAAAGGTCGTGCTCATGGCACGGGCAACAAAAGTGTAGAATACAAGGTAATACTCAAAAAAATGATCCGAAGTGCAGGACACAAAAAAATGCTCCGAAGTGCAGGACACAAAAAAATGCTCAGAGCATGAGGATAGAGAAACATTATACTTAAATGGCGCTCCCTGAGCACTATAGAGCCGCCCCCTGAGCGTAGCCGAAGGGGGCGGCATGGATTTAACTATGGAGAAAATTCAAATGCCTTATATGTACATATTAAAATGCTGTGATGGCAGTTACTATACAGGAAGCACCAAAAACATTGGACGAAGATTGGTAGATCATAAATCAGGAAATGGTGCAAATCATACGAGGAAAAGACTACCAGTTGAACTTGCTTATTGTGAATATTTTGATCGCGTTGACATGGCTTTTTACAGAGAAAAACAGGTTCAAAGATGGAGTAGAGATAAAAAAGAAGCTTTGATTCAAGAGCAGTATGAAAAACTTCATAATCTTTCGGAATGCAAAAACGAAAGCCATTACAAATATTTTTCAATATAAGACTATTTATGAAATTGATTGATACCACAACCAGTTACAAGATATCTGTTGATATTATTTCAAAGAAAGTTTACTAAATTCGTAACCAAAAAGTCATGATCGATGCAGATCTTGCATCATTATATGGGGTGGCAACGAAGCGTCATAGCGAAGCCGTTAGATCTCTTTGTGAACGCAAGATTGTGTATCCTATTCTTTAGCCTTGAGCGCCCAGAGATTAAGAGGTTCCCTTTTAAGTAGCTCTTCTAAAAGTTTGTCCGCCTCTTTTTTTTGCTTATTTCTATACAGGGCAACTGCAAGATGTATGATAACCGTAGATGAATCAGGAAAATCAAGATACATTGATTTTAAAAGAGTCGTGGCTGAATCTATATTTCCTCCGGCAAATGCTGGAGCCTGCAATTTATTAATCGACTTAATGAGTCTTGTCCAGTAGCTGTTTCCGTACCATTTTTCGAGATTTTTTTCGAGCTCTGCTGCTTTTGGACCATTTCGTATGGCACTTGCGACACTAACACTTGACAGCATCTGATAAGACAATGCCTTAACGGTCGTAGATAATTCTGTCCGTCCAAATTTTTTATCGAATGATGAAACAGCTTTTTCGGCTAAATGGGCGTTTTGTTTTATGCCTTTTTTGTCGCTCATAATAAAAGCATGTAGAGTTTGGCGCCAATAAGAAAGGAAGCGTAGCTCTGAAGCAGCACGATATTCTACCGAATCACTGCACCCTTCAAGAAAAGATATGGTGACTGCAAATTTATCAACATCCCAGTTTTTAACGCCGTCGTGATACTTAATATGAGCGTTTTCTATGTTGCAGCTGTAAGCCGCCGCCAAGATAAAAAGAACAATAAGCATCTTAAATGGTTGTCCTTTTACCGTTAATAGTGTATGATGAGCTATCTATTTCAATGCGGTGTCTTTCTCCCTTAAGCAGAATATTGAAAGTAATCTTTTTCCAGCATGTTGGCAGCCGTGGAGAGAGGTTGATCTTGCCATCCACAATGGAGAGGCCTGCAAAACCATGTATTATAGACGCCCATACTCCTGCTGTTGAAGCAACATGTACTCCGTCGGCAGTGTTGCTGTGGAAGTCTAATAAATCAAGATAAAGCGCCCTGTCAAAATATTCCTTTGCCATATTGCTGTACCCAATTTCCGAGGCGACTATGGACTGAATACAGGCCGAAAGCGATGAGTCCCCTGTGGTAATTGGATCGTAAAAGTCGAAATCTCTCTTTTTTTGTTCTTTTGGAAAATGTTCACTAAGTAAATAATGGACCAGCACCACATCTGCCTGTTTAAGTACCTGATGGCGGTAAATGGTTAGTGGGTGATAGTGAAGAAGCAATGGATATTTATGTGGTGGTGTTTTGGTAAAGTCCCACGGCTCAAGGTCGAGAAAATTGATATCTTGCGGATGAATGCCTTTTTCGCTATTGTAGGGTATAAACATACAAGCAGCAGCCTTTGACCATGCCGCAACTTCCTCTTCCGTAAGACCTGTTGTTTTAACAAGTTCGCGGAAAGAATTTGGATCACTTTTGCCAATTTTATTCACAACCTGAACAGCATATAAGAGATTAAATCGGGCCATGACATTTGTGTAAAAGTTATCGTTTACTACAGTAGTATATTCGTCGGGACCGGTAACACGGTGAATATGAAACTCTACGCCATTTTTCGTTTCCGAAAAGAAACCAAGGTCTTCCCAGGCTCTGGCGGTTTCAATTAGAATTTCAGCCCCCTCTTTATATAAAAAGGCGGTGTCGCCCGAAATATCAACATACTTTTTTACAGCATAAGCAATTGCTGCATTGATATGATATTGTGCGGTTCCTGCAGCATAGTACGCCGACGCTTCATGCCCATTTATTGTTCTCCACGGATATAGTGCCCCTTTCTGGTCGAGCTCTTCAGCCCTTTTTTTTGCTGCCGGAAGCATTTGCCAACGGAAACGAAGCAGTTTTCGAGCCTTTTCGGGGTGTGTGCAGGCGAGAAAAGGAATTATGTATATCTCGGTGTCCCAAAAGTAATGGCCGTCATAGGCAGCGCTTGTCACACCTTTGGCCGGTATCCCGTTTTCTTGGCTTCTGCCCGTTGCTTGCGCCAATTGAAACAGGTTCCATCGAACCGCCTGCTGGTCTCTTTCGCTTCCCTCTATGGTGATATCGCTTTTTTCCCAAAAGTCAGTGAGCCAGTTTGTTTGACTGTCTACTAGTCCAGAGGCGCCCGTTTCAACAGCAGCTTCAAGTGTACGACGGCAGCGGTCGGCAAGCTCTTCGGGCGGTACTCCGGTTGAGGTATGATAGGCAGCAAACTTTACCAGTTTAAGCCTTTGTCCTTTTTCCAGTTTTGCCTTAATAACCGTTTTGGCAATATTGGGACCAATTGCGGTATCGACCTTATACTCAACTGGGCAATCCAGTATGTGAGTATAGCTGCATGCTATTGTCATTTTACTATTTGCGCAACGGTAGCCCAGAATGGCGGTTTCCTGTTCTTTTTTTTGGATAATAGGGATAAACACCCTATGGTCGAAGTGGGTGGAGCGGCGAGGATCCCTGCCTTCACCAAGTGCAGCGGTACTAACATAGTATTCGTCTTCACCATCCTGACGGTTTAATAGTTGTGATGAAATAACAATGGTTGCCGTTTCATCCAGAGGTTCAACTTCGAAAACCATCATAGCAAGATGACGGTGTACAAAACTTGCCATTCGTGTCGATTGAACTTTTATGCGCGCCCCTGCGGGGGTGCGCCATACAAGGTTTCTGGTAAGGATTCCTGTTTTAAAATCAATGGCTCGCTCGTAATTATCCAAATCGGCATTGGCAAGCAACAGCGGTTCATCATCGACATAAAGCTTAATTAGTTTTGCGTCCGGCACATTAACAATTGTCTGTCCTATTTTAGCAAGGCCATACGCTTCCTCTGCATGCCGAATTTGCCATGTTTCATGAAAACCATTAATAAAGGTACCGTGGCTGTCTGCTTCTCTGCCCTCTTCTGGATTTGCACGCATTCCGAGATAACCATTGCCTACCGTAAATAATGTTTCAGTTTTTCCATAATCATTTTTAGAAAACTTTTTTTCGACAAGCCGCCAGTTTTCGACCGGAAAACGATTCATATCCATTTCTGATGATACGATCATCTTTCTCATTGTGGTTACTCCTTAGTCGGCATTCATTAAAAGTTTTTCGAGTAGTTTAATCACAAGTCTCTGATTACGAAGGTTGTAGCGAGCTATGGATGCAGTAAGGCCAACTTTAATTGTTACGGCCTCTGCCGGCATCGCTCTGAATAAATCTTCATCTGTTTTATCGTCTCCAACGGCAATAATAAAATCATGAGATTTATTATCGAGATATTTAAGTGCAGCACTTCCTTTATCGTATCCAACCCTCTTGACTTCAATAACCTTGTTACCCTCAAGTACCTGAAAGGATGGATTCCTCCTAACCCATGCGTGAAGTTCATCTTTAAGTTCGTGCGAACGGCCAAGTCCGAATTCTTTCTGGACATTTCTGTAATGCCATGTCAATGATGATGGTTTGTCTTCGATTAAGGAGCCCGTGCATCTTTCAACATATCGATCCATTATGCTCAATATTTCATGTTTCCATTCGTTGTCAAGGGGTGTTTCGGTCACCCACTCCTTTCCAGACAGCTTTGCACATGCGCCATGTTCAGCAATAAGATTTATGGGTAAGTCGCCCAGCCAAAGATCGATAAATTCACGGGATCGTCCGCTAACGATAACAACCGTGTTACGATAATCGGCAGAAAGAGAGCGCAGCGTCTCCTTGATATTTCCATGAGGAACAGCAAGTTCAGGAAATTTTTCAATTGGAACCAGTGTGCCATCATAGTCAAGAAAAATAAGCCTGTTTTTTGCGTTTTTATAATCTCTCAAGAAAGGATATTCATCTGCATTGCGCAATTCATGAATAGCCCTGCGCTCTTGTTCGCTCGATGTAGATACTAATCCATTAAGAAAGTCCTTACCCCATGCCAAAATATCGTAACGGCTTATTCTGCTTTGCATCTTTTTTATTCTGCTCAATTTTTCGCTTGTTTGCATATTCAAGGCTTCGTGAATGGTAAACGCGATTTCTTCCTGGTCCATGGGGTTAATCAGCAAAGCTTCAGATAATTCTGAAGCTGCACCTGTCAACTCGCTTAATATCAATACTCCTGGTTTATCTTCGGTTTGGCATGCAATGTATTCTTTGCAAACAAGGTTCATTCCATCACGCATCGGCGTTATTAGTGCCACATCACTCTGTTTATAGAATGCTACAAGATCGTCAAAGGGAACCGATCGGTATTGGTAGAGTATAGGAGTCCATTCCATACATCCATATTCACCATTAACTCTTGCCACTGCGGCCTCGATATCTTTTTTCATTTGTTGGTAACGGTCAATAGTATCTCGCGAAGGCACCATTATCATATGAAAAACCACCTGTTGCCTGAATTCGGGGAAAACTTTAAGAAAATGGCCAAAAGCACTGATCCGCTGCAGAAATCCTTTAGTATAGTCGAGCCTATCAACAGAAAAAATTATTTTTTTATTATTAATAGACTTACTTAGATCGAATATTTTTTGATCGATATGTTTTGATAGAGCAGTGTTATGAAATTTTGCATAATCGATGCTTATGGGAAAAGTGTCTGCACGAACAGTTCTTTCATCTAGATAGAGCCAGTTTTCAACTGTTTCTATGCCCAGTATTCTTGATACACACCGCATAAAATGGTAAGTATAATCGAAAGTGTGAAAACCGATCAGGTCTGCACCAAGCATACCTTTAAGTATGGACTCTCTCCACGGTTTTGGCATTACCCTGAAAATTTCAGTTGACGGAAATGGAATATGAAGGAAAAAGCCGATGGTTATGTCCTTAATTGATTTGCGTATAAGTTCAGGAAGTAGAAAAAGCTGGTAGTCGTGAATCCATAGGCAGTCTCCAGGAAGTAGTTTTTTAATAATTGCTTCTGCGAAAAGGGTGTTCGCTTCGCGGAAAGCTGAAAATGAATCCTTGTCAAAGACAGAAATAAAGGGGAAATAGTGAAAAAGCGGCCAAATTGCATTATTGCAAAAGCCTCCATAGTAGAGCTTGTCTGTAGATGGCGGAATATAAACGGAATGTAGCTCAAATGGATTGCTATCGTCTTTAATATTTTCAAATTCGTCTTCTTCTTTTGTGGATTGTCCGAACCATATAAGTGGAATGTTACCGTTTTTTTCGGCCGATATTTTTTTTGCAAGGGGAAGCATTGCTGAAACAAGGCCTCCTGAATTCTGCTGAATTCTTTTGCCGCGTTTGCCTTTAATAACTTTGAAAGGGAGTCTGTAAGAGGCCAGCACAATGCGCTTGAATGGGAAGCCGTAATTTTCTTGTTGATTCATTTTTCTCCGTTACCTTGAAGGATAATCGTTCGCATTGGAAATGGGATTGTAATGTTTTCCATTCTGAATTTTGCGATAATTGCTTTAACGAATGCGTGTTTGATCAGATGCTGGTCTGTTACCTGTTTGGCTCTCATGATAACCGTAAAGTTAATGGAGCTTTCACCAAAGTTATTGTATCGAATAAACGGTTCGAAGGATTCTACAGCCCCATTTGTTTTTTTAAGTACATCACGAGCGGTGTCTATTGTAATTCGTTCCACTTTTTCAAGATCACTATCGTAGGCTACGCCCATGTCAACCAATACAGCCAATTCCGGATCGTTAAGAGTAAAGTTTGTAAAGGATGCGGCAGCAAGTTTAGAGTTTGGAAAAATAATCATGTTGTTAGGCAGCTCTCTGATTGTTGTGTTCCGCCATGTTATGTCCGTAACAAATCCTTGCGGTCCGCCTTCAATTCGGACAAAGTCGCCAACATGAATTTGTTTAGACAGAATGATATTCATGCCTGCAAAAAAGTTGGCAAGGGTGTCCTGTAATGCTAATGCGACCGCTAAGCCACCAACTCCGAGAGCAGTTAATACGGGTGTTATTGAAACACCAAGCGATTGTAGCACTACAAGAGCCCCAACACCATAAACAACAACGCCAATAAGGTTATTGAAAATAGATACCGATGGAATTGTTGTTCCGAGTGGTCCAACCGCCTTAGCAAGTATGCTTTTGGTAAATCGGGCTACAAAGATTATTACGCAGATTGCAGCCAAGATATAAAGGAACTTTTCAATGTTTACTGAAAGCGACTCGGAAAATTTGAGCCACTTGACCATAGCGTAAGTTCCTGCGATTAAAAAGAGCGGCATAATAACGCGGGAAGCAGAGTCCATAAAAATATCATCCCATGCCCATTTTGTATTTGCGGCAATTCTTTTACCAATGGTGTTAATAATTTTTTTAGCACTCCAGCCTAACACAAAACCGAGGATAGGAAATTGAATAGCCTTAAGGATATGTAAAATATTCAAATTGTCAGCTCCTTTTTGTTGTCACCAAAGACTATCGTGATAAAATCAAGAGAGTGGCAAACTATCTTTGTGGAAACCAAATAAACTTAGGTTTAATATAATCAGTTAAGATTGGTTTTACAATAATGGCAGGATATGTTTCGCTATGTCGTTGTCTGATTTGCAGTTAGGTATGCCGGAAAATAATCGCCACTTTTCATTATGAGAAATTGAATCGCCCGGTTCTACCGTAACGAGAGGCCCCAATGATTCGAGTTCGAGAAAACTTTCGTTGGTAAATGTTTCGAAATTAACGCCACCATCTGGATACTGAGCACCTTCGAAAAAAACGAATTCTTTAACAAAAAGATTATTTCCAAGCTGGTAGGCAACCCACTTTTCTCTGTGTGCCAAGCCTATTTTAGTAGGTCCCATTTTTTTGTTTTGCTTAAGCAATAAAAATTTGGAACCAATGGTATATCGCTTATCGGCAAGATCTGTGTAGCTCCAGATGCTCCATTCCTGATTATGAGTAAGCCGTTTTGTGTGCGGAATTTTTTTGGGAAGAGGTATTATTGCGCTCCCGCTGGGAGCCATTACTGTCAATGCCCACGGTGAAAGCTTCGCCGGTTTGCTGGTTTCGTTTCTAATAATATGCTTGATAGAAAGTGTGTTGCTGGTTTGGTCCATGCATATTACCATCTCCTTGACCATACCACTTAGGCTGCCCTTTCTTTGGATAGTTTTTATACCATTTTTGATTTTCTTAAAAGATACTGGTTCATTATCGAGTTCATATGTAGTTGGTTTGACCTCTGGAGCGATCCAAAGCCGGTGTCCGCCACGGATCATCCATTTTTTTTCGTGCATGCCGCCGATTTGTTCTGGTATTTCCGCAAGCATATTTTTTTTGTCTGAAGCAAAAGCGAATCTGATTATTCTTGGACCGACATCAAGGGTAATTATGGCTTCGATATTGCCATTTGTCAGTATAGCACAATTGTTCCAACCTTTGTAACATGTCAGTTTCATCATTTTTCCCGTATTGAATAAATTAATTATCTTTTGGTGCAAAATGAAGGGAATTAATGGTTTCCCTTACAGTCAAAAACTTATTTAAGTTTTTAGTATGAAATTATTGTGCATATCAATGATTGTTTCTGCTGTGCTCTCGCTGGATGTTGATCGTTCAGTCAGGTTTGTACAGGGTGATAAATCAGATTATGTCGGCTGGACATCCTCATCAGATAATTCTGTCCGTCCATTTAGCTTTAGTAAGGAGGCAGCATTGAGCGGTGAAGAGGGCGTGGACTATGTCCGCAGATCCGATTATGCAAGAGATATGGAATCAAAACTGCCTTTTTTAGCGGTAGGCTGGTTTCGGTATGCAATTAACATCAATCAATGGGCGTTTGGATCAGCTAACGGTGATTCGGTTAATATAAAGGATTTTTTAGAAGTAGCCTTTAGTAACTCCGAAAAAAATGAGCAGCTTTCTCATTTTATTAATTCATCTTTTTTTTCTATTGGCGACTCATTGTTTTTACTTTTAAGATTTCGTTTCTCTCTCTCCTCTGATAATGATGCATACATTTCGATTCCATTACAGCTAAATAAAACGCATACTGTTGAAGTTGGTTGGCGCTGTGGGTTAAACGACTTAATTGATGTCGAATGTATTGTTGATAATCGGCTTCGCGACCGTGTCAGTGGCAGGTATCACTTTACAAAAGACTACACTAGAATTCGTTTGTACGGTTACAAAAAGGCAAGACCTATAAGGATTTTTCTTGATGATTTTTCCCTGTCCGATAGGCGACTTGAACCCCTTCCGCCAATGCCGGTAGCTACAGAAGCAGAGATTTCTGATGACGGAGTAACGCTTAGCTGTCAGTTTCCTGATACATGGAATAACAGACAAAAGGAACATAAAGGTACAAGATGGATAATTTTCAAGGACGGAGATTTTCAGAGGCCAATATATAATGCCGAAGAAGTTGATTTTAGCCATTTATACAAAAAGTCGGTTCCATTTAAGCTTGATAGCGGCACTTACGCGTGGTATTGTTGCTTTTTTAACAATGACATGATAATGAGCAGGGCATCTGAACCATATCTGTTTACCGTTGGAGTGCCTCAGATATCTGATTTTGCAAGAATATCGGGTGTTAAGGTAAGAAAATTTGTTCCAGTATTGTCTTCTCTTGGGGTGGCCGGATTCGGTGGAGAAGTTGCTTCTATTGGGCCTGGTATCTGGTATGACTGGCGTATTAAAACTGTAGAAAAATTTGAAGAAAAAGAAATTGCTTATTGGATAGTAAGTCTCTCTCATGAATCTTATACATATGGTCATCCTGCCAATAAAGGTGGCGCTTATATCTGTTCACTTAACACTGTTTTTAATATATCTATGGACACTATAAACAGATGGCGTCTTTTTGAAAGAACGGAAGAGGGCACTTTTAAAGGTACTACAGTTAAGAGGGGAATTAGAGGTTTAATGCTTGATAACACCAAAGGGGCATTCACAATTGTTCCTTCATCGAAATATTTACAGTTTCGTGGTAGGATACCGATGGAGGCAAAGTTCGGACGGTGGTTTTTGTCGGCCTATGCGATCGACAAGAATGGTATCAATACAAATGTGTATAGACAAATGATGTATGTTCGGAGGATTGAATCGGGAAATATGGTCTATCTTGCGGTTATTTTTGTTGCCCTTGTTATATCATTTCAATCGGTAAGATGGTTTAGAAGGAATAAGCAACAATCCCCCCAAAACGGTGTTATTGATGAAGTTTTTGATAAATTAAAAGATACTGTTGGGGCTGATGTTTCTAAGAGCTTGTCGTTAAAGGAGATAGCGCTCTTGAATAGATTTTCTGTTAGATTGGTACACGAAGCCCTTAGAAGAAATGGATTTAAAACTCTTCCTGCTTTTATAAATAAAATGAGGATGGACAAAGCAGCTGAGTTGTTGCATTCGCCAGCTTATTCTATTTCCGAAATTTGTTTTAGGCTTAATTATGACGACCCTGACTATTTTTCAAGAATATTCAAGAGTATTCATGGTGTGACGCCATCAGAATACAGAAAACGGTTAAATAGTCCGCCTTTTAATTAATAAATTCCTGCTATCTTTCCATTTTTTCTGGTCCAAAAACAGCTCTTTTGAGCTATATATAAGGATACAATTTGTGTGTGTTTGCTCACCAAAAACAAATAAAGGAGAGACAGTAATGAGATACCACATTTTGAAAGCGTATATTCTACTGGCTGTAACTTTTGTTTTATCTGATAATATTGGCCCGTTTGTGAGTACTGCGCCCTCGCTTGTTGCCTCAGACTGCAACTCCCCCATATTATTACAGAGAAATCCTTCAGTAGCTTATGGTGGCGGTCAGTATCTTGTGGTTTGGTCTGATGGTTCAACACAGCCAGCTAGGAACAGCAGCAATATATATTGTGCGCGAATTTCAGCAACAACAGGAGCCGCAATTGATCCGAACGGGATACTTGTTTGCAATGCTGACAACAAACAGAATAATCCGAGGGTTGCCTTTGATGGATCCAATTTTCTTGTTGTGTGGGACGACTTTCGGAATGGCAATGATTACGATGTATATGGAGCAAGGGTTTCTGCAGCAGGGGAAGTTTTGGACCCTAATGGGTTCGCAATATCAAAACAGACAGGAATAAATGAAGCCAAGCCGGATGTGGTATTTGTGGGAAATCAGTACATGGTTGTTTGGATGGACGCACGACGACCACTTGTTTATGGTATATTTGGATCACGAGTCAGTACAAGTGGAGAGGTATTAGATGCTGGTGGAATAGAATTGGTTGGTGAATCGTCTTCATTGATTGATTCCGTTTCACCACCAGATTTCAAATGGACAGGAACTTCAAAATACAATCAATACGACCAGTGGTTCGAGAAACTTTCTTCAAAATCACAACCCTCGCTTGCGTACAACGGTAGAAAATGTGTTCTTTCGTTTGTTCTTGCGAGAGTTAATCCACAGCCTCGTCCAGCAAACGACTTTGGGCTTATTGAGGTTAATATTTCCACGGGGCGTCCAGTTGGAGCGCCTGATGTTTGGTTAGGGCCTACATCTTCGCCCAACTTTAAAGATCGACCAGCAATAGTTGCTTATTCAGGAGGTTTTTTTGTTCTTGCAGGCTTGTCGCATACAAGTAGGGGGGCAGGCCCTTCTTGTCTTGGTGTTGCTCTTTACGATACGGTAAATTATCGAAAAGTCTCCTTTGTTTCTCCGCAAATTCAGGAATGTCAGAGGGAAACATGGAAAGCGGCTGCCTTTAACGGAACGCATTTTATTACTGCGATGGACTATTGGGTAAGTAACAGAGCTTTTGAACTAACGAGTTCAGCTATTGCTGTAAATCGGTATAAAGCCGGAGATAGCACCCTTGTGAGTCCGGTGACAGGAACCACTAGTCCAGGTTCACTTGTAGAGTCAATGACGGCAACGGAAGGGAGGGTGCGACATTGCGCTATGGCTGCTGGACCGGTTGGAGAGGTCATACTGGTTTATGAGAAGGACACGGGGATAAATAATTGCAGGATTGTGTCGCGAATCATTACTGAAAACTAAAGGGAGATTATCATGAAAAACAGTGTAAAAATGTTTATCCTTATAGTCGCCTTTGTTTCAACGGTTTTTTCTGGAAGCATGAAAACACCTATAGGCAACATGGATTATATGGAATATTTTGCACTCGTCCGATCGCTGATAAACGGAGATTTTATTGATGGCCCTGCGAAACAGACCGTAATCTCCGGCCGTTATAAGGTTGCGACAGACTGGGAAGGCAATCTCTTTGTTTTTGATTGTTATGGCCTGAGACTTCTAATGATAGACAAAGAGGGTAATAGCAGGGTGATAGCCGGAAATGGAGATGTTGGCTTTCGTGATGGTCCGGCTGATCAGGCAACTTTTACAATAGGTTCTGCTGCCTATCGTGATGAGTATTTCGAAATTGTTTGCGATGGGCATGGCGCTGTTTACATTAAAGATAATCCATATATCAGAAAAGTTTATAAAAATCATGATGGAACATGGATGGTTACAACTGTTTTTGGCTTTGGAACGGCTACCCCAAAAAAAGGGGAGTGGATTTCGCTGCGGTCTGCCCAGGGTTTTGGGGGGGGGAGTCAAAGTTTTGATGTTAGCGCTGATGGAAAGGAATTATGGTGTAACGACCGTTACATGGGGTTGATTCGCGTCTGTTTAGATAAGGATTCTGTTACCTGTCTTGCAACCTCAGGTGAAATATTGACTGCGGGTCTATCATCGGGTTACTATGAACCCCCCGGCAACTGTAAACTGACGATGGATAGCATGTTTTACTTCATGATAGATCGAAGCACGGTGTGGCTGAGTTATAATCTGCGGAACGGGGCAATTGAACATTTTGCTGGAACTTATCCGACTGAAAGAGGGTATGATGGAACTTGGCGGCTTGATGCGAGATGGTTTGCCACATATGTTTCCCATTCTTTTGATGGATCTGCCCACTTTTCAAGTGGAGGTGATGAGTCTGTTTTGAGAAGAATTTATCAGGATACGGTGAAACATCTTATGAAAGATGGTTCTTGGAATAGGCAGAATGGTTCTACCAATGCATGGAGAATATCGGGAATTAAAGGCATAGATATTAATGGGGCGATATACTGCATACCTGGAGCATATGAATGGCCAACGGCGCTTTGCAGGGTTGTGAGTAATGAGTACAAAACAGTTACCTTACCTGAATTAGAGCCACCCTCATCAATAGTGAGTGAAACAAGAAAAACAGTTCCCTTTAGCGTTACCATATATCCTAATCCGGCTGGTGCGGAGGAAGCAGTAATACTGTGTAAGTCGCACTATGTTAAAATGGGACTGCATGTACGAGTTTATGGGATTAATGGAATGTTAGTAAAAGACTTTTCTCGGGAAAAGGGCATTGTCGGGGAGCATCGCGTTGTATGGAATGGAAGGAACAACAGAAATGAGATAGTTCCTAACGGAGTTTATTTGGTGAAGGTGTCTGATGGACAGACAGATAAAGCTGTTAAATTTTTGTGGTTCAGGTAAGTAAACAGGGATTAATGCCATAACTTGTCAATTAAGGAGGTATTGTGTGAAATCGGTAATATTAATGGCTTTTTGCGCGGTTATGGTGGTTTCCGCTCCCCTCAATGTTGAGTTATCGGTTAAGGAATGTGCTGGATATCCTGTCGAGGAATATCCGGTATCTGCTGTTGTTCCTTTGCCAAAGGGGGAGTATAATGATATTTCCCGTTTTCGAGTTGTGGATGTTGCCGGATCCACTGTTCCTGCTCAATTCAAGATACTTAATCGTCGCTGGCTTGGCGATCAAAGTATTGCTAATTTACAGATCTTTTTCCAACCCACAGTTGCTGCTTATACTGGTAGTGGGAGCGGTGTATCAAAGTATTATCTGAAAGATGATGGGACAGGAAATACGGCGACGACTCAGCTTGTTGTTGAGGACGGGCAGTCCGCTATAACAGTTATTACTGGTCCATTAAAGTTTATTGTCAAAAAAAGTGGCTTCAACATTATTGATCGTATGTGGCTTGATTCCAACAATGATGGAGTGTATGCAAGTAGTGAAGAGGTGGTTGTTTCCTCGACAGACGGAGGAGGTGAATTTAAGGGCAGGCTTGTTAATGATATTCAATTTGACGCTGATAGGAACGATGTCTCTGTTGTTGTTGAGGAATCGGGTCCGATGGTGTCTGTAATAAAAGCAGAGGCCTTTACTAAGTATTCAAGTCCTTCTGCTCATACTCACGGTTGGGCGGTACGCATATACGCTTACGCCAATAAATCTTTTGTCAAAGTTGACTACCAGCTTCAAAATTCTGCAAAAGATAAAAAAATTAGTTATCCAATGTACTTTAATGCCATGAATTTGAATTTCAGGCTAAATCTTGCTTCATCTCCAACAGTGAAGATTGGCCTTGGCGATGGAACAAGCCGCTCTGCTCCTCTGGGAGATGGGTGGTTGTTGGCTCAGAAAGAGGATAGTTTATTTACTATACATTCAGGTGTCGATACAGGGAGTGTCGTGTCGTATAGTGGCGGCCGCTCAGATGGATATATGCACATTGACGATGGGGCCAAGGGTATCACGGTTGTTACAAGAAACTTCTGGAGAATGTATCCTAATGGCATTTCCATTGACGGAATAAATAACCTTAAGGTTGGTTTATGGCCAGAGTGGAGTTCTCAAATTAATGGTGCCAAGAGAGGGCCAACATTCAATGTGTCCGCTCTTTATTGGTTGGCTGATATGCAGCATACATTTAAAGAGGTGCTGCTGCATTTTTCTGCTACAAGTCTTTCAGACGCCTCTCTTCGTGCTTTAGCGAGAAGATTTGATTATCATCCTATTGTTACAGTTCCGGTTTCTTGGATTAGTTATTGCAAAAATTCACTTGATTTAGAAGGTATTATTCCCTATACAGCCAGAGCTGTTTCCTCCGATGTAAGAACACCCGTAGAACTGGGGCCTACAAAACTTGGGTGGAATCAATTTAATCTTACTGGTAGAAGGACAGGCGCCGCTTCTGCGGGCGGTGCGCCACATGGATTGGGACAATTTTTTGTTACAGAAAATCCTTCCGATTGGTATTCCGCAGAATGGGCGGCTATAGGTGAATTGAATGTGAGACCGCAATCGATGGCTGGCTATAAACATGATCGTGACTGGCCATTTCTCCACCTTGGTGTTAATTATTGCAGTGGAATTTTAGAACCTGAATGTTATGCGGGACATATTAACTGGCGTGCACAGGATTGCGGTGGAGATGTACTTGATAGTGCACTTATTGAGGGTACCGAAAGCAGTACGGTCAGGAATATTGGATTTACGGAATCGTTGCCAAACACTCATGGGTGGCTTTACCACATTGAGGATGCATATTGGATAACTGGGAACCCATGGCTAAGAGACTGGTATGAGTTTATGAAGGAATTAAGAAAGGTATTCATATCAAATGGGAAAATGCCTGGTGGAATATCGGATCGCGCTAATGGCCATTTCATTGCGCAGGCAATTGCAGCATATAGGGTTACCGGAGATACAACTTTGCCACTAATGATTGCGTCTTGTATAAAAAATGATTTTCTTAACAAATTTAGAAGGCAGTTTGGTGACCATAACGGCATGTGCTGTGGAAGCGTTGGCGAACAAGCTTTTGAGGTTGGTTTTCTTGTTAGGCAAGTTATCAACATTATGTCTGAGCTTCGGGAAACCCATCCGGACACATGGTCTATGCTTTTTCAATTGACATCAGGATGGATGGATTGGAATTACAATTATGCAAATTTTGCTTCTACATGGGCGCCAAGTGTCGCCATATCTTACTATGCTGGTACTGCAATTGTTGATCCTCAGGCGTGGTACTACTGGAACACAGGTCGTTCAAAGTATAAAGCACACATAATGCAGTATATAACTACGGGAATAGGCGGAGGTACAAAGGATCTCGTGGGTTTTGGCGCTTCTTCTTATAAGTGGATGGGTGAGTACGAGGGGAGATGGTTACACTATATGAAGAGTAATGTCAAGGTTGATACCACACCTCCCGAACCAATTTCCAACTTGAAATTGCACAGAAGTGGTAACCGTTGTAGTTTGACATGGACGGCACCAATTGATGCCCGTCGTTATCATGTGGTGTGGTCAAGGCTGCCTATTGCTGGAGAGGCGACAGAAAATGTCAAATTTTGGAACTGGTGGGCAGCCAACTCAATAGGCCCTTCGTTTGGAGCAACACTTGGTGCCACCGAAACTCTTACATTTACAGTGCCAGATACCGGTTACCCCCTTGTTTTTGCGGCAGTATTTAGTTTTGACTCGGCCAACAATATGAGTAGAATATCAAATCTTGGTAAAAGTGATTCGACACCTCCAACACCACCGTCAAGCTTAGCAGCCTTATCGTCTGAAGATGCCCAAAGTGTAATGCTTTCGTGGAATGCTTCCATTGACGAGGAGAGTGGAATATCTCATTATATGGTTTATAGGGACGATACATTAATTGGTGAAACTGAAAATGGGTTATTCGTAGATTGTGTTGTGACTGAAGAGTCTTCTTACAGATATTCCGTTGCTGCGGTTAATAATTCTTTAACAACAGGAGCATTCTCTGCCGTATCTGCTATTGTTCCGAGAGATTTAGTTGCTCCTTCTGTTGTGAGGGTTACGGCGGTGAGTGACTCGTTTCTTGTAACGGTAGTTTTCGATGAACCGCTTAATAAAGTTTACGCGGAAAATAGAGATAATTATGCGCTGAACGGAGCAACTAATGTTTTAGAGGCAACACTTTTGGAGGATAAAAAGACTCTAGTTCTTAGGGCGGATACATTAATACCTGAGACTGCATATCAGCTGTCGCTTAGTGGAATCAGAGATATCTCAAAGAGTGGTAATCAGATTACATCTACAATCGTTTCATTTGTCTATCGTATTCCGTTCAAGTTTACGAAACCTGTCTTTAAAGATGGTAGTGTTACTCCTTATGAATGGGCAACAGCTAAGGTTGGAGAGAGGATATACATTGATGATGTGTTCGAAATAATGGGGATTCCGAACCGTTATGAAGGTCTTCCTATGTTGAAATTCCGTAATGACAAAGATGTTACAAAAACTGCTGATACGCTTGTGGTATTTTCGACAAATAAGGAAGTGAAAGTATATGTCGCCAGAGATGACAGAATAATAGCAAATTATGGAGCCGCAAGAATTCCATCTTTTTTCACAAAGTTTAATTATTCAAACAGTGGCGACGATATTTTTGTAGGAATGCCAGGCAGAGATGTGTTGGGCAGCGGTACGGATTGTTTTAGTGTTTATGAGCAAACCTTTCCTGCGGGAACAGTTGCAATAGGTGGAAACAATGGCTACACTACTATGTATAGCAATTACTTTGTCATGATAGAACCAACTGACAGCTCTCTCATTTCTAGTGTCGCTATAAAAGGACAAAGCGCTGTCGATATCGATGATGTTGTGAATGTTTTTCCAAACCCGTTTAATCCTGCCGTGAGAATAGTTTTTTCCGGACGGCAGATTGATTATTTGCAGACACAGGTTATGATTTATGATGTTTCTGGAACGGTTGTTGAAAGGCTTTCTCCTTCGTCAATTCACAAAAGCTATTTAGAGTATTATTGGCATGCCGCTAACCGTTCGAGCGGTATATATTTTCTTAATGTAAATAATTACGGAAAAAAACTGATCAAAAAGCTGATTCTTTTAAAATAAAGATGGCTATTTCGGGGAAAGGATTTCTTAATATGATAAAAAAATTTACTGTGATGGTGTTTGCTTTATTTGCTTCCCTCTCGTTTGCTGACTATACTACTTATGATGAATTGATCAAGATCGTTGATTCTTTGCTTGTATTGAAGCCTAATCTTATAGTAAAAAAGCAGTATGGTGTTTCACCAATAGGAAGAGAACTATTTGCTGTTAAAATAAGCGATAGTGTTCATGTCAATAGGGCTGTTCCAGAAGTGAGCTTTGATGCGGCGACTCACAGTAATGAGCTTGTTGCTCTTGAGATGGTTGTTTTATTAATGCGTGACCTTATTCGTGAATACGACCAGGACACGCTCATTAAGCGGCTTGTTGATACAAGAGAAATTTGGATTTACCCAATGGTAGTAACAGATGTTCGCTCAAGGACAATAAGGGGGGTAAATCCCAATAGAGACTGGGGTTTTTATTGGAGCCCAGATTTAGGCGGGGATCGTCCTTTCCAACTTGTAGAGACAAGATCGGCGGCAAAGTGGGTACTGGAAAACCGTTTTGTAATAAGCCAAACCAATCATGATGGAACTAACTTGTTTGCCTGGCCATGGGGATTCGCTGAAGTAAAGTCTGCTGATTCCACCCACTATACATTTCTTGCAAATAAATACAAGGCCTTTTCTCCTTACATGTTAATTGGCTTTTATGGTGGTAGTAATGTTGGAACAGGATCCATGTACCTTTATGGTGTCATGGGTAGCATTGGCTACACACTTGAGGTCAATCCTATTGGAAGTCCTCCAAACAGGGACTCAATTGTCGCGCTTAGA
Organism: uncultured Fibrobacterota bacterium; assembly: GCA_964590225.1. Taxonomy (GTDB): domain Bacteria; phylum Fibrobacterota; class OXYB2-FULL-49-7; order OXYB2-FULL-49-7; family JAEUSG01; genus JAEUSG01. The sequence goes on along the minus strand of CAZPWS010000025.1, from coordinate 20,092 downwards.
TATCCCATGCATAAGTTGTCGATGCTGGAAATGATAAACTGTGCGGACAGAGGAGTATCTGGCAGTATAACTGATAAGCATACCGGTCAGGCGGTGGCTGCTACAATTTGGATAAGGCAGGAGGGAGGGGGAGAGTTGCGTCCCTCTTTTTCCGATCCCGTTGTTGGTGATTTCCACCGTTTTCTTGCACCCGGCAGCTATAAAATCAGAGTCTCCGCAAATGGCTATTATGAATCAGAGGATATTGATTTTGAAATTGGAGCGATAAATTCTTCCAAAAAGATTGATTTTGAACTCCTTCCAAATCCGAGATATTGGGGGTATAGAATCATTATGAATCATAACCCTGGTCCAAGTACACTCGAAAAGACCAATATTCAATTTATGTTAGGTAAGCCGGATAATAGAAACTATTCGATTGGATCGGGTGGATATGTTGTTATTGATTTTGGTGACACAGTGCGTGATATTTCCGGTTCTGATTTTGCCTTATATGCTGCTGCTGTAAGTAAAACAGAAGGTTATTCGGTGGAAATCGCACAGGACTGGGATGGCGCATGGCTTTTTATAGGGAATGGTTCTGGTACAACATCGTTTGATATTAACGGAAAGGCGGAATGGTTTCGCTATCTACGGGTTATGGATGATAAGGATTCCGATTCGCTTGAGGAAAGGGCGGGCCTTGACATTGATGCAGTTGAATTTTTTAAGATCCCTGATAACACGGCTCCATCAGAGATTATTGGCTTAACAGCTGAACCGCTTGCTTATACAAGCGTAAAATTAAAGTGGCAGCGCTCTATTGATAATGAAAGCAATATTGCCGCCTATATTGTACTGCGAAATGGTGTTGCCGTTTGTCAAACAAGAGATACTGTATTTATTGACAAAAATCTAACTTCCGGCGCTCGCTACAGCTATGAAGTCAAGGCAATGAATAGTAGAGGGCTGCTCTCAACTCCGTCCTCGGTGGAAGTGAATACAACAAGAGATACAACAGGAGCCGAAATTGTTTATGTATGCGCTGTAGATAGTCAGACGGTTGGAGTCCGTTTTAACAAGAGAATAGATTCCATATCGGGTTTAAGCAGCACTAATTATACAATCTCAGGAGGCGTTTCTATACTGCAGGCGAATATGGACGCAGACGAATCTTTTATACGGCTATCTACAACTAACCTTCCTGTAGAGACGCAAATTACTATTGCTCCAAAAAACATCCTTGATCGAACAATACCGCAGAATTTTATAAGAGATGGACTTGCAGCGGAATTCTCATTTTTACCAAATATTGCAGGCTATTGGAGGTTTAATTATTTGTCGGAAGATACAATCTATGATGAATCAGGAAATGAGTTGCATGGCGTGATTTCTGAAGGGGCTCTTCTTTTCGGTGAAGGGGTCAATAAGGGTCTAAGGTTGAATGGTGATAACAGTTTCGCCGTTGTTAAGCATAGCCCGTCTTTGAAGTTTGGCAGAAGGGATTTTACTGTCTGCTGTAGAGTTTATATAGATACACTGATTCTTAAAATGGCTATTCTTGAGAAAGCATTCTATGTCACAGGATATAGATTGATCATAAGTGATGTTGACCGTACAAGAATTCGTTTTATCAGGGGAACAGCCATAAGTTCCGGTGTTCAGTCAAACAGTGGCATACTTGCACAATCAAAATGGATACATATTGGGGCAGTTGTAAAAAATGATTCTGTAACGCTCTATGCAGATGGTGAAATGTGTGGAAAAGGACCTTTGGCGGCGTATAACGCAGATTCAGAAACAGACCTTTTTATAGGTGTAAAAGGTTTTGAAAAATCAACTTCTGTTCCATTTAGAGGAATGATAGATGACATTGTTATTGTAGATAGAGCGCTTTCTGATTCTTCAATAAAACGGCTCGCAAACTCTGATCTGGGCTATGTATCAAGCCCACCTTCATCTTTTTCCATTGATCAATACAGAATCGTATCTGTATATCCTAATCCATTTAATCCGTCAATATTTATTGAGTTAATAAACAGAAGAGATGCTGTTGCAGGGGAAATTGCTATTATTGATGTTGAAGGGCGAAAAATCAAGACAATATGCAGCGGACGCCTTGGTACAGGTGCACACCGGCTATTTTGGGACGGTTCAAATAACTCCGGCTTGGCTGTTTCTTCGGGGGTGTATTTTGTCAGAATAACTGGGCTTGAATCAGCAGGAAAAGTAGTTTACAAAAAAATAATATATTCAAAATAAGAGGCATTACTTATGAATAAGCAAATATTGTTACGGATATTCCTATTATTGTTTTTAAGCTTTTTGCCCGGCCAAAGCATAAGACCGGAGGGGTATTACAAGCAACTCTTTATGGATGGAGGGGTTGCTTTGACCTCAAGAACTACGCTACCGGCAGCAGATTCTTTGCGGTACACATGGGAGTATCTTGCTACATCAAATGTAACTACACAAAATACCACAATTATTACATCTGTAATTGACCCTAATGGTATTCTCTTATATCCGGACAATTCACCACGTTTCGCCATGATTTATACAAATGGAGGACAATCAACAGATCATGGTACTTCTCTTGGCGAAGAGGGTCGGGAAACAATCAGAAAATTTTATGCGGAAGGTGGTAGCTATACAGGGACTTGTGCTGGAGCATTTATTGCCTCAGTCACACAGTCATACGACCGCAGAAAAAATCCCTCGTATTACTGGATTTGGCCAGGATGCATGACGGGTACTAATTTATTGAACAGTGAAACAGGCCATTTCATTGAGTCAGGTTCTGCGTTGCTCGACTATTATGATTTTGGCGGAGATTCCTATATAGCCGCCGTACGCCATAATGGCGGAGGATATGCAGATACCGTAGGTATGCCTGAAGGGACGGAGATATTATTGAGGTATGATTACACCGGAAAACCCATGCACAGGAAGCCAAGTTGCTGGGCATATAAAGCATCTCCCTATGCGGGACGGATAGTCGTGATTGGCTCGCATCCTGAAGGTGTTGAGTCCGGAGAGCGGCTTGACTTAATGAAGGCAATACTGCAATATGCGGCCGATGGCAAAGGGATAAAAAGAGCAAAGGCGGATTTAAAGAACAATATTCCAAGAACCATGTTCGACAACAGAATTCCCTGCTATGAGAAAATAGGTGATCGTCAGTATCACCATTTTAGAATATCAGTTCCATCTAATGCAGAGTTTTTAAATATTTCCCTTAATGGCATGCAGGGCTACTCCTTTAATATTTATGCTTGTCATAATGCACCTGCCTTTAATTCATCCGTTTTACCGGCGAACAAAGATATTACGAAAACAAGCAATAAAATGTTATCAATAGATTCTCCTGAGGAGGGTGAGTGGTTTATTGGTGTTGAGCTCGACACAACTGTTATTAGTACACAGGGTGTCGCTCCTGTCTATTCAGGAGCAGTTGAAGTACTTGATGGACTTCCTTACACTGTTACTGCTTCATACGACAATACCATTCCTCTTTCACACACAATTTCTGCTTCGGCTGGACTACACGGGAGCATCGCTCCTTCCGGTATTGTAACAGTTTTAAACGGTGCCTCTTTCCCATTTTTATTTAGCCCCGATAGTGCGTATGAAGTCGATCAGCTGGTGGTTAATGGTATTGTCGAGTCAACTGCAATGTTTTATGAAATGAAAGACATTAATCAGAGTGGTACAATAAATGTAAGTTTCCGTGAAAGAGTGTACTATGACACCATTATTGTAGATAATGGAAATTCTGGTACTTCCAAAATTGGAACTTGGACAGCTTCGGGCGGCCTGGAATACTATGGCACACAGTCGTTATATACTGGTGGCATTGACTCTGTGACGCGCATGTATATCTGGTCTGCAGCGGTTATTCCTGGTAAAGCATATTCCTTAAATATGTGGTGGACGACACTTGCGAGCCGGCTTAGCAATGTTCCAGTTGTAATATTCGATGGCGATTTTGCAATTGATACTATTTTTGTAAATCAAAAAGAAGATGGGGGAAAGTGGAATCTGCTTAAACAGGCAGTAACAATTACAAGTGATTCTATTAGAATTGCCGTGATACACGAGGGGAAAGAAAGCGGAACGGTCTGCGCTGATGCAATTTGTTTAATTGGAAATCCCAGAACAATTTCAGGAGGACATGTATCTGTTGATAATCAAGATATAAGTAGCCAGCCTATAATATTATTAGTTGGTCCTAATCCTTTTAATCCGGTTGCAAAGATATCGTTTAGTGTTCCTATAAAAAATACCGTCGAGCTTGCCATTTACAATGTACGGGGCGCATTAGTTAGAAGGTTACTATCAGCGCAAGAGATGTCTATTGGCCGTCATGCTGCTTTTTGGAATAGCACCGACGACAGAGGAGCCGCGGTATCGAGCGGACTATATGTATTTAGGCTCCGTATCGGAGAGACAACGCGACAATTTAAGGCAACGCTTATCAGGTAGTGCTGCAATTGTTTGTGATAATTGGGGTGTGGCGATCAAAATGTTTAAAGCGCTTAAATCATCTGGTTTTATATCAAATTTTGGACATAAAGTTCGTGGTTATGTTGCAAATAAAGCATTTAACGAATCTTTTGAAGTTGTTCTGGCAAGCACTCACGAATTGCGTCAAGAATGTTTCAGGCTAAGATATCAAATTTTCTGTGTTGAGCGTGGCTTTGATCTTGTAAACCAAAATCAGATGGAGAGTGATTATTATGATAAATATTCAGCACATTTTTTATTAAAATATCGTCCTGCCAATGCTTACATTGGAACTGGTCGCCTAATTTTTCCTCAAAAAGAGAATATATTCAGCCTGCCTTTGCAGAAAAAATTATCTCAAGATGTTATACATGCGTATAATCTTCATAATCCAGACCATGTAAGAAGAACCTGTGAAATTTCAAGGATTGGTATCCTTAAATCATGTTCCCGTTCTGCATCGAAAATTTTTCGTAATAATGATAGGTGGGCCAGCAAGATTATGCGAAAACAAATTGCGGATATTGGTAAACTTGGTCTATATCGTGCTATTTTTTTATTGGCATTACGCAAAGATGGAATAACTGATTGTATTTTTGCAACAGATCCATTTTTGTTAACTAAATTTACTGCGGTCGGCTTTAACTCTTATTGCGTTATGGACGACAGCCTCAATATTTATGGCCCCGTAATAGCAATCAAATTTAATCTTCACGAAATGCTGGAAAATGGTAGAAAACAAGCGCCTGAAGGATGGGTGATTACCACTGATAATGGTCGAATCTTCAAACATATAAAGGGTGAATTATGTTGACAAATAAAATGTTATACTCTGAACTAACCAACCGAAATGGCGGTTATGTTTCTCCGGAACTTCAAAATAAAATTAAAAACACAACACTACTTATTGCTGGTTGTGGCATGGGAAGCGGGGCTGCTATTTGCGCGGCGCGCCTCGGTTTTGAAAAATTCATATTAGTTGATGGGGATATAATTGTTTCTAGCAATTTAAATCGACAGTTTTTTAACATGAAAGATGTCGGAGAATATAAAGTTGTTGCCTTAAAAAAGCACATTGAGGAAATAAATCCTGAAGCTAAAGTTTTTGCGCTTGCAGAAAATCTTGGAAAGGACAACATGGTAAATATTGTATCAAAAACTGATATAGTTTTTGATACTGTAGATTTTATTGACTTGCCAGCAATATTAAATTTACATTCTGTCGCACATACTTTAGAAAAGCCTGTCTTTACCGCGCTGAATGTAGGATTTGGCGCCATATGCTGGTATTTTCCGAAAGATACCTTATACCCACTTCCGAAAATATTGGATGAAGATTTCACTGCAGCCTCCGCAGAACTATCTACTGGTGCTCCGATGTATGCCGCTGTATTTGCTCGATTTTTTCAGCGTTTAGTTCCTTATCTTGACGCTGATGTGATCGCTGATGTTGGACGGGTTTTTGCCGCAATGAAAGATGCCAGACCATGCCCAGCTTCACAGGTTGCCCCTGGATCTTTTACCGTCGCGGCAATGACCATGTCAATGATAATTGATATGCTGAATGGAAAAACAATTGTTGCTTCTCCGTCTCTACTGGCGCACAGTTTCAGAACTTATCAAACAACTGAAATTAATCTCCATAGAAAAGAAATGTTATGCGCGAATATTTTTGCGAAACCATGATTCATAACCTATTCGTGATGGCTTAATAATTCCCCTGTTTGTTATAAACGAAGTAATGAGTTTTGCAGGGGTTATATCAAATGCAGGATTAAGCGCGGATACTCCAAACGGAGCCGGTGAAACAGAAGTCATTTTTCCCTTTTTGTCCCGCCCTTCAATTGTTAAAACTTCCTCTATTTCGCGCTCCTCGATAGGAATAGAGTCGCCACTTTTACAGGCAAAATCAAAAGTGGTTTCGGGAGCCGCTATATAAAAGGGTATTCCAGATTCTTTTGCGCAGAGGGCTTTTTCGTATGTCCCTATTTTGTTTGCTGCATCGCCATTTGCGGCTATTCTGTCCGCGCCAGTAATTGCAAGAGTTACCATTCCTTTTCGCATATAGTATCCGGCTGCGTTGTCCGGAATTATGTCAAATGGCACTCCCTCTTCCTTTAGTTCCCACGCTGTAAGCTTCATGCCCTGTAACCTTGGCCGTGTTTCATCAACAAGCACGCGAATCCGTTTTCCCCTTCTGTGGGCTGCATAAATTGGGGCAAGAGCCGAACCCCAGTCTTGTAGTGCGAGCCAGCCGGCGTTACAATGAGTTAGAATTACAGAGTTGTCAGGAATTAACTTCTCGCCAAGGTTTGCTATTTTTTCTCCGTTTGCTACATATTCGTCCGATAAATCTTCTGCTGCCACCCTTGCCAATGTGGCTGCGACTACAGGGTCTGTGGCGATTGGCTTTACAACCGCCGTTACTCTATCGAGTGCGTGAAAAAGATCTTGTGCGGTTGGCCTTGTTTTCCGTAATACTGTGATCTTTTTCTGGAAAGTGGTTAGAAAGGAACTCTTGGATGATGCCGCTTCAAGCGCAGCCTGTGCAGCACCAAATCCGGCTGCTGCACCGATGCTGCCTGCCCCACGAATAGTCATGTTTCGTATCGCCTCGGCGGTTTCTTCACTTTGAAAAAGTTTTATTACGCGAAATGTATGCGGTAAACGCCTTTGGTCTATCATATAAACCACATTCTTTTCCATCCATACTGCCGTATAGTGCTTACCGTTTACTTTCATTTTACAGTAATCTCCCCGTGGTTTATTATCTTTTTTTCAAGGCGCCTTACTTCTCCAAGCATAATTGGTATAGTGATTATAAAAGCTGTAAAATCCGATATTGGAGCTGCCCACCATATGCCGGAAAGACCAAACAAGTTTGGCAATATTAAGAGCAAAGGAATAAAAAGCATCGCTTGTCGTAATAAGTTTAGTAATATTGCTGTTTTGGGTCTGCCAACTGCCTGAAAGTAATTTGCGGATATGGCCTGAAAGCCAACAAGAAAAAAGGCATGAAAAAATATCTGGAGTCCGCGGCTTCCGATTGCAGTGAGCGTAGAGTCATTTTTGCTGAAGATCATGAATATTTTCGCAGGGAAGAGCTGGGTTATTGTAAACCCAATTATGGAAATGAGAGAAGCCGCCACAATTGCGTAAAGTAGCGCCTGTTGAACTCTTTTGTATAGTTTTGCACCATAGTTAAATCCAAGAATAGGCTGAACACCTTGATTAATTGCAATAATTGGAAATATGAGCAGCATCATAACACTATAGATAATTCCCATACAGGCTATTGCTTTGTCTCCGCCATGAATTGCGAGTTGTTTATTGGCAATTACACCAACAAGTGAAGCTACGAGCTGCATGAGAAAGGGGGCCGTCCCAATAAGAAGAGCCGGCTGCATAAGTCTGCGTTCGAAACCAAGATTTACTTTTTTAATATGAAGAGAGTTTTCAGGAAAAAAAAAGTGGTACAAAACCCATATTGACGAAGCAGTTGAAGAGATAAATGTTGCAAGTGCAGCACCACGCACACCATATGACAATTTGACAACAAAGATAAAGTTCAGAGCCACATTTAAAAGCGCACCGATAAGCATGGTGTTCATTGCAAGCGAAGGATAGCCTTCTGCACGAATAACATTATTGAGTCCCATGGAAATGTAGGTTAATACGACACCTGGGAATATGATTTGCATATAGCTTATAGCATAGGGAAGGCTCTCGCCACTCGCACCAAGGAAGGTTAGTATCGGTTTAAGGAACAGTAAGCCAATAATTGACATGGTTAGGCCGAGAACGATAAAAAGGAAAAAGGCATTGCCAAGAATCCTTTCTGCTTCATCTCGTTTGCCTTCACCGAGGCGGATAGAAATTAATGCGCCGCTCCCCATACCAACAAGCATACCGACAGCCATATTTATGGCGAATATCGGAAAAGTAAGGCTGATGGCGGTCAAGGCTGAACTACCTACGAATCTGCCGATAAATACTGTGTTTACAATATTTGTTGAAGCAAACACCATGGTTCCAATTATAGCAGGGATTGCAAAGCGGAATAGTAATTTGTGGACAGGAGTAGTAGAAAGCATTGCTGAATTCGGTCGGCTCATTGAGCCGTAAATATAGATAAAATCAATCTATACAAGGCTCTTTAAAACAGAGGCATCAGTAATTATCTTTTTATTTTAAAGCAAGGTTTTGAGGAATTATGAGCAAAATCAAAATTTTAACAATAGGCAACAGTTTAGCCGATAACGCGACACGCTTCCTTAAGCCGATGTTTGCAGAAACCAACACACAAATAGTCGTTGCCAAAGCAAATATCGGTGGCTGTTCATTGGAAAAGCACTGGAATCTTGTTGAGCAATGCGATCTTTTGCCTGAAGTCAAACCTTATCCATTTCATTACCTTGAAGAGGAAAAGGTTTATCTTGGGCTGAAGGACGCCTTAAGAGTCGCGCCGTGGGATTTTATTACCCTTCAGCAGGTTACTAATCTCACTTTTGTTAAAGAGAGTTATCAGCCATGGTTTGACAAATTAGTCAATCTAATTACTACTACTATTCCCGAAGCTAAAATTGTTATACACCAAACCTGGTCGTACGCCAAAGGATCACCGTTACTTAAAAGCTTAGGAATGACTCCGCTTGATATGTACGAAGGACTTAAGGAATGCTACTCTTTTCTCTCTAAAGAATATGGTTTTCCTCTAATCCCGTGCGGTGATGCATTTGAAAGGGCGAGGGACCTTATTAAATACGAGCCTTCTGCTTTTACACCGGAAAAAGTATCTCCTCTTGAGCTTCCCGACCAATCTCGCTCACTAATCACTGAATATTACTGGAAAACAGGAAATACAGCTAGCGGCAAAGCAGAACTCCATTACGACGAAAGACATGCAAATGTTAATGGCTGTTATCTTGCCGGTGCGGTATGGTATCAGTTTTTTTCAGGGAAAAAAATAGTTGACAATCAGTTTGTGCCAGAAGGATTAAACACCGAGATTCTGCCGTTACTTAAACAAGCTGTTATCCAACAATTAGGGTAAATTTCTTTAGGGAACCTTTAATATTTAGAGGCACTCTATCGTTTTTTATGATAACTAAGTTAAAGTTTCAGAAACTACATGGTAAGAGCAGACTGTATCCGTAATAAATCATGAAGAGTAATAACGCCAGCAACTTTATTGTCTCCCTTTTCATATACAATAAGAAGTCCTGATGTTGAGTCAATGAAGTGTTTGGAAATGTGTTGTATTGTTTGATCACTGCTGCATGATACTGGTGGATCAATTTCAGGGATAACCCCTTTTTCTAGTGCACCTTGAATAGCTTTCCTTGAAACAACTCCTATTAACTCTCCATTAACAACAAGGGGAAACCTTTCGTATGGATAAGAGTTGATAATGCTTTTTAGATTAACGGGATCCAAGGATGAAACGCATATTGGCTTACGGTTAAAAACATGTGATATCTGAAGATTACGCCAGCTTTCCATATCGCATGGCGGTTTAATTTTTATCAGCTCATGCCCATCCTGTAAAAGGAGTGCATCATATAGGTTGTTTCGGTTGGCTGCTCTTGCGATGGATTGACTTATAATAGTACCAATCATCAAGCTGGGTACTAGTTCAAATTGGTGTGTCATTTCAAATACAATAAGTATAGAAGTTAATGGAGCATGAACAACTGCACCGAGGCATGCGCTCATTCCGACAACCGATAGTACAACAATATCCGATGTATTTATTGGCAGAAGAAGTGTCATTACGGATGCGATAAAATAGCCGCTAAGTCCACCAATGAAAAGCAAGGGCGCAAATACGCCTCCGCAACCACCGAATGAATATCCAATTACTGTGGCTAGCAATTTTGCAAAAGCTATAAGCAGTGCAAATTTCCATGGGAATTCATTGTTAAGGGCAAGCGATAAATCTGTGTAACCGAGACCGAATATGCCAGCATGTCCGGTCAGAAGATAAATTGAAGAACCTATTATCCATGTTAACAGGGCGCCAGCAACAGGTAATAGCCATATTGGCAAGCGGGTTCGTTTTTTAACTTTACATCTTATACTAATTATTCCTGTTTGAAAAAGGACACCAAGTAGAGAAGCAAGTGCTGCTACGAATGGAACGCCAATAAAATGCAGCCAGGTCAATTCACCAATTGTAGGGAGAATAAATGCTGGTTGCTTTCCAATAAAGGCGTGTACTGTAAGTGCACCGATCACTGATGCAAGTACTACAGCTCCTGCAAATTTTGTGTTAAGTTCACCAATTATTTCTTCAAGAGTAAATGTGATGGCTGCCAGTGGAGTATTGAATGCTGCTGCGAGTCCTGCGGACGCTCCAATTAAAGCGGCTTGGCGTCTGTTTCTTTTTGTCGTACCAAGGTAACCAGAAAGATTGGAGGCAATTCCCCCACCGAGGTAGATGCTTGGCCCTTCTCGTCCTAAGCTAAAACCACCTGCGATAGAAATTGCTCCAGCAATTATTTTGGTGATAACAGGGCGTAATGGAATAAAACCAAGTTCTTTCCAATATGCTGTTTTTAACTGAGGTATCCCGCTACCCGCCGCATCTGGTGCCTTTTTTAAAAGAAGTCCGACTGCGAGTCCTGCTATTATAATTGAAAAAAAAGAGCCAAAAATGAAGCGTACAGGGGTACCTGACAAAATTATTCGTTCCATAGCGTTTTGCAAGGCATTAATTGTCCACAAAAAGACGATTACACCAAGTGAAGCAACCAATCCAAGAAGTATTGAAAACAGGACTATCCGAACATTCTCAGGCATGCCAAAAAGCCAACCCTTAAGCCTAATGAAGCGTTCGTAACCGCTCGTATGATGTTCCTTTAAAATTGCCATTTTGTTCCATCCTTCATGATGATTGATCATTCGGCTATTGTTTTTGTTTGTATGTTTGTCTCTTTAGCGCCCTTTTTTAGAAGTTCCCCTAAGATGAAAATCAGGAATAATGACGCCTATGCGATAATTGTTGCGTTCTTCTCTTGTCTGTCTGTTTATTACGGTCTTTATGTTTTGTCTGTGTTTCCTGCCGCGCTTGTGGCACACTTGATACCATGGCCGCAGCAATCTCTTTGTTTTGGTGTTTAAGATTACAGAGATTTCTTGTAAGCTTTTTGGCACCAGAGGCAACAACCTCAAAGTCGGTAAAGCTGTCTGATATTTTTATTCGTCCCAATAGTAACTTTGGACCGTGCGTTGCACGATTTATTAGGGAAATCAACATTGGCGGTGTAATAGCATCTCTGCGGCCAAGATTGATATGAACCGTCACCATTTCAGTTTCAGGAGAGTGATGAATATGTTCCCGCTTCTCGAAATTTTTTGGCTCATTCCGTTTTAAATCAAGATTGAGGTCGGGGCTGTTGCTATATGTTTTAACAAATTCACCAAACAGTGGAGTCATAAGGCGTTTAATAAGATTTTCTCTCGACATGTCTTCCAAGGCGGCCATTATTGTCGGCATGTAGCTGGAGAGTTCTTTGTCTGCGGTTTCCATGTTTACCAGTTTGTCTATAATCTGCTTTAGTTTACAATCGCAGACCTCTTTTGCTGTTGGAACCTTTTTGTGCTCGAATCGTTTCTTGATAATATTCTCAATAGTTCGTATTCTATGATGTTCGCGTAAGTTTGCAAGAACAATTGATATACCAAACTTGCCCGCCCGTCCAGTTCTGCCGCTTCGGTGTGTATAAACTTCTGCGTCGTCTGGAAGATCGAAGTTGACGATATGTGTTATATCGGTAACATCTATTCCGCGTGAAGCTACATCTGTTGCCACAAGAATCCTAATCTTGTGTTGGCGGAAACTACGCATCACTTTATCGCGCTGGTCCTGTGAAAGGTCGCCATGCAGCGCATCGGACAAATAGTTATCGTTATGCAGCAATTCTGCAATCTCCTGAGTAACCATTCTGGTTCTGCAGAAAATAATACCGTAAAAATCTGGTCTGGTATCGATAATGCGACGAAGAGCCTGATACCGATCTTTTGCGTGGACGGTATAACATTCATGAGTTACCTGTTCAGAACCTGAATTCCGAACACCAACTGTTATCTCGGTGGGGTCTTTCATGTACCGTAATGCAATAGTTGCTACCTGCTTTGACATTGTTGCTGAAAAAAGCAGTTTCTGAGCAGTTTCCGGCACCTCTTTAAGAATTGATTCGAGTTCGTCCTGAAAACCCATTGTAAGCATTTCATCCGCTTCGTCAAGAACAACTCTTTCGACTTTTTCCAGACTTACGGCTCCACGCCGCAACAGATCATTCATTCTGCCAGGAGTGGCGACAACTATGTGAACACCATGATATAGGGCATTCATCTGGACATTTATTGACGAACCTCCATACACAGGAAGGATTCTTAAGTGCTGGGCAAAATGGCTGAATGCGGCTAAATCCTTGGCAATCTGTATGCAAAGCTCGCGGGAGGGGCAGAGGATAAGTGCCTGAACATCTTTCTTCGCAGCATCAACAAGCTGGAGTAAGGGAAGTCCGAAGGCAGCTGTTTTCCCTGTACCTGTTTGTGCAAGCGCTACAAGATCCCGTTCGTTTTTGAGTAGCAGGGGAATAATTTTTGCCTGAACAGGTGTTGGCTCCTTGAATCCGAGTTTTTCGATTCCTTTGAGCAAATTTGCGCCGAGTCCGAGATCTATAAATGTTAACATGATTAATATCCTGCAGCAGTAGCGAGTCTGTTTATTGAGCCTAATGCATTTTCTATTCCGTAAATATCATTATTATCAACACATAGTTTGTATAGTACCCTGTAATAAGCGTTTTGCAGCCTTTCCATATCTGATAGCGTAGGCACAAAGGTAAATCTGTTCAGATTAAGTTGCTTTATTGAAGTTTGTAGCATCCTGTTTCTCCACCGTTTAAGATACATTTCATCGCGGTTTTCCACAAGCAAAGATTTTCGTGCAGACAGAACACCAAAAGCTTCAAATTCATTTTTCTGATTGTCATCAGATGTTATATGCTTGATTAATTCAAAAGCAGCGCTCTTTTTTGTAGATTTATCCGATATACCCCAGAACCATCCACCTGTCGTGATATTTCTGTTTGCGAGCATAAACTCCTCGCCAGAAAGCGAAACTGCTGCTGGCATTACGGCGAAATCTATATCATCGGCTGAGGAGACATAGCCATTAAGACCATTCTCTCCTGTACCAATTAAAAAGAAACAGTCGAGTTGGGTAAGAAAGCTTAAGTAAATGGAATTGTCACCAAAACCTTTCCATAAATCGCTTCCAGTCCAGTTATCGCGGTACATTTTACTGTTGTAAATACCAATTTTTGAATAAAGCCCTTCCCACAGTAAAGCTTCCACTACGGGCTTAGAATTCAAATATGCAATTTCTCCACGGATGGCACCAAATTGAAAGGCTCTATCAATAAGGCGGAGAAAGGTGCCGGAATAGTTTTTTCCTCTGTGTCCTACCTTGCCAGTTTTATCCATTGAATTTTCGTTCATCCAGACGAAACCTGCCATTAACACATCAAAATAGTCCCAGCTTGAGGGATCGGATTCAAGAATAAAATTCGGTGGCAGACCGTTACCTCTGAATTTCTTCAGTAGCCGATCAAGTTCCGGTTTGTATTTTTGATATTTTTCAACGGCCTCCTTTACTTTAGATATCCTGTACACAACGATTCTGGTCTCTAATTTTCGTGGAACGAAATAAAGCATCTTTTCAGAAACAGCCAGTGGTGGTAGCAGGAATTCGCTTCTAATACTATTTACCTCTGCCGGACTTGCAACTGATGAAATTGGCTCGATATAACCTTTGTCCCTAAAAGATTCCGCCCGTTCCATTGGAACCTTGACAACATCAATTGTAGAATCATTAGCGAGCAGGCTGTCGAGTTCAGCATATCTTTCGAACCGTTTTATCATTACAGTTGTGCCACTTCTTTTTGTAAATGTGATTAGCACATTATTCTGAAACCATTTTTCCTGCTCAGGGATCATTTTTATCAGGATAGTAAGTGTTGTGCCATTCTGTATAAGTTCTGGCTTAGCAGATTGTACCAATTGGGTATAAGAAAAGAATAATATTAGGACACGACCGCAAAAAGAAAGAGAAAAAAACCGCGTTTTGAAGGCGCGGTTTTTAAAGAGAGGGGTAAATTTCAAATCCACTTTATTTGTAGAAGGCAAACTTCATGCCAAACTTCAAGTTCTGCATTTTAAGCGCATAAAATCGTGTTGATGCGCTAAACTAAAGCAATGCTTAGCGTTGTAACTACGGAAAATTGTTCCCGAATGGGGTTATTAAGAAATTATCTTTAGTGTTATAAATAAAAGGAATATGATATGCTGATTGGCGTTGTGAGCGATACTCATAAAAATCGTGGTTTGCATACCGAGGTTATAGATTTATTTCTTGAAATGGGAGTTGAGAGGGTTTACCATCTTGGGGACGATTATGTTGATAGCGAGCTTGAAGTGGAATGTGGACTTGATGTTATAAGGATTCCAGGTCTTTACTGTCCTGAATACAAGGACAGAGATGTTGAAAAAGTGGGCTATGATACCATTCAGGGAATAAGGGTTGTTATGGCTCATGATTATAAGGATATTCCCGAGTCCGATCTCTATTGTCATGAAATAGTCCTTTACGGCCATACACACAAAATGGAAATAAGAGTTGAGAATGGCCGGATATTTATGAACCCGGGCCATTTAAAAAATCAATCTGACAAGGGAAGACCAGCTTCCTACGGATTATTAGATATAGATATGGGTATAATATCTGCCAAAATTCGGGATATTTCCGGAAAAACATTGGTTGAAATGCGTTTCAGAAGGGAAGAGAGCGGCCTGTACAGGGTATAGGTTACTCAAAAAAAGGGCATATGCTCCACTTACCTATAGAAGACATCAAGCAAGGGATGGCTCTTGGGAAGTCGATTTATAACGCTTCCGGAGACCTCCTGCTCGCGGCAGGATTTGTGCTTGACGAAAAGTACATTCAAAGACTAAAAACTCTCGGATATGGTGGCTTATACATCCAGGAGCAAGGAACAGAGAACATTATTCCTGAGGCCATGATAAATGAGCAATTGGCATTACAAACAAATAAAGCGCTTCGGGAAAGCGCGTCGGTGGTGCAATCTGCTCTCAAAACTAAAGCCGAAACCCGTGATGAGATAGAAAATTCATTGAAGGATACCGATAGGTTTAAAAATATTATACTTGTTGACAAAATGAAGTCGATTGTTGACGATATAATTAATAATCTTCTTTCGCAGCAGGATGTTTTAATAAACATCAACTCAATAAGAAGTAAGGATGGCCATCTTTTTCAGCACAATCTTGATGTTACTATCATGTCAATAATGCTTGCCAACAGACTTCATCTTAACAGAAATGAAGTGGCTGAAATAGCTATGGGTGCCATGATGCACGATTTAGGCATGGTTGTTATTCCCGAATCTATTCGCGACAAAGGAAAAAGGCTGACATTTCAGGAGTTTACCATTCTTAAGGAACACCCCACATATGGCTATTCGATACTAAAGGAGAATCCAAGAATCTCTCCGGTGTCTGCACATATAGCCTACCAGCATCACGAACGACAGGATGGGGCTGGGTATCCCCGTGGACTAAAGGGAGAGAATGGCTTGCCAAGTCAAAAGAAGCTTAATCAAAGCTCTGGTGTAATGCATAGATATGCAGAGATTGTTGCAGTTGCAGACGCTTATGACCTTCTGGTGGCACCAAGAAATGCCTCTGAGGCAAAAACTCCAGACGAAGCAATACGAATCATGATACGAAGTGCGGGGACACAGTTAAATCGCCATGTTGTTGACGCGCTTGTAACGCTTACGCCGGTTTTTCCCGTTGGCTCCATTGTTTCAATAGTGGATGGTCCTAAAGAGTTGCTTGGCTTTAAAGGGGTGGTAAGTAGGGTTAATGCGTCAATGCTTGACCGTCCTGAAATCCTTGTAATGTTTAATAAAGAAGGGCAGAAAATTAAGCCTTTTATGATTGATCTTGCGAGGTTTGAAGTTATTAAAGTGCAGTTTGTTCTTAGGCACTAAAAGTAGGAAATTTTAAGTGCGTTTTAACCTCCGTATCACGGCATTGAAGCCAAGTGTTAACAAAAAGCTTCTTGCGAGAAGGCTTGCGGCTGATCTTTCTGTTGAAATCCACAGAGCAGAAGCGATGCTCGTTAGGTTTCCAATCGACATAGTAAGAGGTGTTTCAGACGATATTGCGAAAAGGGTAACTGCTGACTATGAACGGATGGGCTGTGTAACTTCCATAGAAAAAGATGAAAGCCTACCTCCTGCACCCGTTACAGTACCAGTATCGCAGCCGTCAGTTTCCGCCCCTTTGTCACCTTCTGTAAATCACACAACTTCTGCCATTCCTCCTAAAAATAAAGTTAGTGACAGTAAAATACAGGCGCTCTTCCGCAAAGATGGTGTTAGGCTTGCATCTACACTGCTGATTATTATTGTCACCCTTTTTTTTGTGTCAAAGTGTCCCGCGATAAGAGAAAAAAAGATTGAAGCAAAAATAAAATCTGATGAAGAAATTTCCAGTTTAGAAAAAGAGCTGAAAAATGTTAGTGATGCTGTTAAGGCGGACGAACTGAGAGATACCATTTCAACCGCATTTTTTGCTAAGGCTGCTACGGCTAACGAACCGTTTGATAAGGTTAAGTTCTATCGTATGGCTATATCGTTTAACGAGTATAATCAGGCCGCATGGGAAGGCTTAATCGAAGCTTTAGTGGAAAATCGGGAAACCGAAGAGGCCGCATTAGCCGATTACAAAAAGAGAGTTCTTTTTCATGATATTGATATTAAACTTAATTGGATATACAACAGCAGGGGGCCGGTAATTGACAGTGCTATTGTTATGAAAAATACACTTTCATTTTCTTACTCTACGACCCACACTGATTCTATTGAAATTTTTAAAGAGCTGGAGAGTCTCAATAATGAAATTAAGGCGGTCAGGCGTTTCAAAAAGGTTGCAATCTCCGCTATTTCCAGAGGAAACATTATTTCCAGAAGCTGGATAATGTGAGGTTGAAGTCGCGCGGTTAGAACTGCAGCGTGAACTGTCCGGAAATAGCAATGTTTTCAGTCTTTCTACCATTTTTATAACACTTAAACTGATAATCCGCAAGCGCAGAAAAGGAGGCAGCTCTTGAAAGCGAAAGGAAAAGCTGATTTTCCAGAGAAATTGAAAAATTGTCGTCAATAGTAGCGCTCTTAAATTTTTCCTCGACAATCTCCTGACGGTAAGATGAAGACAATGACCAATCAATTTTACTGAATACAATATTTGTATAGATTAAAGGCTCTATCGCATATTTACCTTCAAGTGTAAAATATTGCTTTTCTAAAAGACCACCGCTGCCGACGGTTAACCACGGCGTAGCTATAATATCAAGCATGTGTTTAATAGAAAACTTGCTGTCCTGAATAGAATGGTTATTAAACTCCTCTATATCAACATCAATTTTTAGCGTTGATTTTGAGAGCACTCGTTCATTAATCTGCATATCTACTTTTGCAACAGGTTCAGCGCGAAAAAAAGAGAGGCGGTTTGTTTGGCCAATATTTTTTTCATACAAAACAGTTGCCGCCGTTGAAACATTGGCTATTCCTTTTGCTATGGCTAAATCAGCAAATACTCTTCCAACTATTAAATCCATGGAATCGTACTGAGGCGTGTAGTCCTCATAAGCGACAACAGCTTCTATTCCTCCATAGATATTCTGGGAAATGCGCCTCTTTTCAATTGAGGGGCTGAATGAAAACCTATTGAGTGACTCATAACCATCTCTGTTAGACCTGTATTTTACTAATTCAGCAGAAACAGGAAAAAGGAGTGCCGAGGGTGTAACAGATAAAAGGCATGAAATCATATCCGACCTATTTTTTGTTTGTATGGGATACCGTTTTTCGCTTCGCAACACAAAATCTATATCAACAATTTCCTTAAAGCTTTCCCGCTTACCTGCAAGCTCTAATGTGGCTCTTTCAGTGGAGAGGTATAGTTCCGGTATTATATTTGTAAACAACTTATTTTTTATGTTCATCTTTTTTTTTGTTCGCGTCCAGAACAAAATGGGAGTTTCTGTAAGCCTTTTGTAATCTCGCAGTTCTTCTGTTGATAATGTAGTTGTATCAATATCGTCAAGCTGATAAATTGCTGTTCCAAAAGAGACGTTCCATCCACTTTTTGCATTATTGGTCTGATAGTTTTTTGGGTAAAAGATTGCTGTATCGTTTTTTGCCATTACCCGTAACAGCGTTGTAGCTTCAGAAAAAAGTTGCTCGGAAGCGAGCAGATCAGCAGTAGCAAGTGCGTTACTATCAAATTCTGTTGAACTCAGAAATATGTTTTTCTGTCGCACATACTCAAGAGAGTCACCAATTGAGGCAAATAAAGGCAATGTTAAGCATTGTAGAAAAAATACCACCAACGAAAAACGCATTTCTTAGTGACCACACTTCTCTGAGGACATATTTATAAGTGTCTCATAAAGCCTATATGCCTGATTTGCAGCAGTTGTATCACCGAAGGAAAAGAGACTATCTGCTTTGTCAAGACTTATTCTTGCTTGCTTAAGCAGTGAAATACCAGCCTTATCACGGCACTCATTATTTCTTACTCTTATCAATATTTCCATGAGTTTATCGCTTGTATTACGAAGTGCAGCAGAAAGGTTTTCTGCATTACGACAGTAAAGATTTACGCTTGAAACTATACAGGATGGACAAACAGGACCAGAAAGATTCTGAAGATCGCCATTAATTTTATCGGACATCCCGACAATTCTTTCGAGCCGTTCCTTATGATTTTCAACCTGGTTAGAAATGGATTCTATTTCACGAATAATTCCGTCGCGATCTGGCAAATACAATACAGTAATATCTGACTTGACTCTGGTGATGTCTGTTTCAATTCTTTTTATTGTCCGCTCCGTCCGTTTAATGGTTCCGGAACATTTAACGAAATCCGTCTTTACACGGCTAGTATTTTCATTACCATATGCTGCGAGTGTTAATGCAAATGTGGCGATTAATATCTGTAACATTACATATTTATCGTGCTATCAATATATGCGCTAATAATATCGTGTTCAACAGCACCCTCTATTCTTAAAACCTCCACACCATTTTTTATAAAAAGGAAGGTTGGCAATCCATAGATATAATGCGCATACTTGAGTGTATCATCCTCAACAGTATTTACTCTTCCAACAATTACCCTTCCCTTGTATTCTTCGGCAATAGAAAAGACAATGCTTTCCATCCCAGTACAATAGTAACAGTAGGGCGAGTAAAACTCGACCATTGAGGGTTTTGGGGAGCGGATAATCAACGAGTCGAAATTTAACGCTGATAATTCTTTTAAAGCGGCGGAGGTGTCAACAATGTCCTGTTTTTCCGGTGCGTAAACTTTTGGCTCGCCTACACAACTACTCAAAAAGTAAATAAAATAGAGCGCCATGGCAAAAAAAGTAAAATTGTACATAGAGTAATTATATCTCAACAGTCATAAGTTCTCAACAGTATTTCACGACTAAACAGAGCGAGTC
>CAZPWS010000024.1:0-47104 GCA_964590225.1 uncultured Fibrobacterota bacterium | reverse complement strand
AACACTATTTCCGTTATATATCAATGACTTACAAGAAAAGACCGGCGAAGTCAGGGGTATCCGTAATAACGGATTAGCCCAATTCATTCTTTTTCCTGACTTCTGACGCTGTCTGATTTTTTTACATATTTGATCCTAAATTCCGCAGTCTAACCTGTATTTTTTGCTAATGCAATGGTAATAGGTGGGCACAAAAGCTCACCGATGCCTTCAAAAGCAGTCAGCAATCCTTTTGGACAGGTCAACTGCGGCGCAGTAGCCGATAGCCACTTAATCAGGCGCTAATACCCTGCTTGTAATACATCCCAAAACTGATCCATCACAGCTATTTGTAATGTTCGATCTCTTCCACTTTCCGTCAGCTGAGCAGGAAACTCTAACTGAGTAAAGTAAATCTTGCCGCTAATTCAGTCACATTCTGCTGTTGAGAACAAAATCCAGCAAGTCCCCATTGATTCTTAAGCTCATCAAATATGTTCTCACAGTCCGCACGATCTTGATAGGTTTCAGCAATCTGCCATGCTTCAGATTGCTGTTCTATTAAGTTAGTAACAAATGCGCAATACCCAAATGAACATTCTCCAAAAAGCGTACAGCTTTCTTCCGGTGTTCTTTTACTGATAAGTCTTCTACCCAACATTACCCTCCGTGGCTTATCCCATGTAGATAACTGAATATGTTTCTCGGTAATAGTTAACGCACCAAATGATTTTGAACCAAGCCACTGTTCCTCGGTAACCTTATGAATAGCCTCCAGTACACGAGAAGTCTTTTTAAGCTTGAAAATATAGTACGGCATTCCATCACTATTTTCAAGCTCCCGTAGTATAGAATCTGAACAAAATCCAATATCTGCACGAACAAGCCATTTCTTTCCTGCATCAGAGTCTATCTCCTCCATAAATCTACGGATAGCATCATCTCTACAAACTCGTCGATCCAACTTGAACATCTTCTTGATAGTATCATCGTTCTGAATAAATCGTACATGCCTAAAACGAGAACCTTCATTGATGCATGTAAGAAGAATACTCAATACTATATCTCTTACAGATGTCGCATTGTTGCTCGTGCGAACAATAGGACAAGTGTCAACAAGCTTCTCGATTACGCCACTCCGTTTAAGAAAACTGGCAAATGCTGCGAAGCCCCCGTAACTTGTCAGGGCTTTATCCGTGCGAGCCACATCTATATTGCCGGAAGCCGTAGAAGAAGTAATGGTATTCCTGTAGTTAAGAAATCAAATATGTGAAAAAATCAGACAGCGTCAGAAGTCAGGATAGCCTCTTCTTTACGAAAAGCCGTTCCTTGAAACTGTGCAATGAGAATATTGTTGCTGTTTAGAATTGATACTGTATAATGCCCCGTTTTTCTTGTTAGGCTAACTTCTACCGCTTCGGCTGTGAGAATGTCGCCGACAAAAGCCGGCTTAAAGAATGATATTGTTACACTAAGGGCAACGGCTACTTGACCGCGAAAATTTACGGCGGCAGCAAATGCGAGATCTGCAAGCGTAAAAAGTGCTCCGCCCTGAACTATGTTCACTCCGTTAAGATGCCTCTCCTCTATCTTCATGGTTGACTTGGCATAGCCTTCGCGGACCTCTGTTACCAACATACCGTTAGAAGCAGCAAAGCGGTCTCGTTTGTTAATAAAGTCAAGAAAAGAACTGCTGTTCATATTTTTAATTTTTCCTTATTATTCAGCCAACAATTCACCAAGTATTTTTACACCCCGCTCAATATCCTCATTTGAGCAATTACTGAATGCGAGGCGCATATATTGGTCGCCCTTACCTTCTTCGGTGAAAGGAGAACCGGTAACAAAAGCAACGCCCCGTTCCAGTGCCGTGGCAAAGAGCGACCGAGAACTGACGCGATCTGGTAGTGTAACCCATACAAAAAAACCACCAACCGGCTTCGACCAAGCTACATCCGGCGGCATATGTTTTTCGAGGGATAAAAGCATCATTGCACATTTGCTTCTGTAAACATCTCTCATCTTTGACACATAACCATTCACAAAACCCTTTTCAAGGTAGTCTGCTGCTATAACCTGAGTATAAGTTGAAGTGCAGGCATCTATACTCTGCTTAGCGATCTCAAGCTGCCTTATAAACGACTCTTCGCCGGTAACCCAGCCAAGGCGCATACCGGGAGACAATATTTTAGAAAATGTGTTGAGATATATTACAATGTTTTCGGCACCGGAAAGCGCCTTTATTGGTAAATAATCGGTAGCACTGCCATCGAAATAAAGCTCACCATATGGATCATCCTCAAGGATTAGAACACCATATTCAAGAGCAAGCGCCAGTAACTCCTTCCGTTTGCGCTGGCTCATTGTAATGCCGGAGGGGTTTTGAAAATTAGGTATAGTGTAAATAAATTTTGGCAACTTTCCATTTTTGATAGATTTTTCCAATATCAGCTTTACAGCATTAATAGAGAGTCCGTCGCTTTCGACCGGAGCCCACTCAATGGATGCCCGTAACGACTTGAATGAGGCAAGAGCGCCAATAAATGTTGGGGACTCTACTATTACGGCATCCCCAGGATTAATAAGTGTCTTGGCGATAAGATAAATCCCCTGCTGAGCACCCGTAGTAGTAATAACATCCTGTGCATCCATATTTATGCCGATAGCAGCCATTCTCGCTCTTAGTCCATTCAAAAGAGGAGGATACCCATTTGTTGCTCCATACTGAAAGGCTGCCCGCCTTTTTTCTTCTGTCCATGCAGATACAATTGTCGCCACTTCGTCGAAAGGAAAACGAAGGCTATCGGGCGAACCTCCGCCAAAAGCAATTATTCCTGGTTTGGCAGAAAGCTTCATCAATTCTCGTATTTCAGAAGCCTGCATACCAACGGCATTATCTGATAATTTGTATAATTGGTTCATTCGTACCACTTTCTCTTAAATTTTATTAAAATATAGTTAACAAATTTTATTATTTCGTTTTAAAATAGCCAACAGTTGCCGTTTTAACGCTCCCCAGCGAATGGTGCGATTCGTAAAAGGCGCCAACCAGAATTTTTTGAAACAGTATGGTAACACCAAATGAGATTTTGAGAGGGTTACTTAACACGCTGCCATATAAAATTATATTGTCATGCGGTTGCCACGCTTGCGAAAGCTGAACAGCTACTTCTGAATACTCCATTTTTAAAAGTTCAACTTCTATATCCATTTTTAATGAGTCGTGGCGCATTAGCATTCCCACGCGCCAATCATCAGCTAAAAGCCATCCACCACTAGCCAATCTATCGATAGTTGGCAAAACTGCAAAGGCCTCAATATTTCTGGAAATCAAGTAGGCAAATGAAAGGGTAACTGATGGAAGGAAAAGACGGTCTATGCCGTAGATATCCGAGCAGTTGAGTAATAAATTGGTACCTATTGATACCCTGTCAATTTTTTGTCCAATCGCCAAAGAGCCGGATAATTCACCATAGATGGAATCAAGATGAACAGAAGAAAGGGATATCGCACAAGCTCCATTTAGAACAGGGATGGTGGCGGCAAGGCGTCCTTCATACAATTCGGGAATCGAAAAAAAACTTCTTCCCTCAACCTCAACTCTCTGCCCGTCGATACTACACAGCGAATGCGGTTTTTGTTTTATTTGCCCATAAAGCCCAGAAACAGACTCGCTATTGACTAACATGCAGAGAATTAATAAGAACAGAAGGGGCGGCTTCATCGACAACCATTAACAACAGAAAAAGAGACTTTTTTGTTAAACTCCGGCGAAGTGATCTCAAAAAAGTAAACACCGGGCTTAACAAAAAGCCCTTTGCTGTTTTGACCGTCCCACTGCAAATAACGCACTGCGCCGTTCTTTTCGGAATGGAGTAATAGACACTGCGTTCCGGCCAAATTATAAATCGCCGCAACCCCTTTAAACGGCTTGTCGAATGAAAGGGTGATTTTTCCATCGGCACCACCGCAACCAGTGCGGAGCCTTCTGTTTCCAACATGAACTCTATTGACAATATGATTTGACATACAGAGCGCTGGTTCCACACCAAAAGTAGAACCTATCTCATTACAGCAATCTGACCAATTGTTTCCCCTCTTTTCTTTTGAAACACCTTTTTTAATATTCCATGATTCATCGTAAATAACAGAATCGATAACAACGCCGTCTGGCCCCTTAAGATATATTGCATCTCCATTATTACCGAGCCCTCCCCAAGCCTCACATTTGACTATTTGCGTTAATCTGCCGGAGAGTAGAGGATCGGATGAGGTTAGTGATGGAACAACACAAAAAAATTGTTTTGGCGCAATTATTTCAGAACCTACCGTAAGCCACCCTTCGCGTCCCCCACTAATCAACCTCCAACCGGAAAGGAGAATAGTGTCTGATGAACCATTTAAAAATTCAATCCATTCTGAACCATTAGTGGCTGGATAGGCCATGAATTCGCTTATTGAAAGTTTGCCGAAACCTATGGATGACGAGCCAAAAGCGGTTATTACTCCAGGAGAAGGAGCACCACGAACCCATAAATATGGTAAATCTGCTGAATCAATGCTGACTCGGTGCCAACTCATACCTTCACCAGGATCGACACTCGACAGGCGCAGAGAATTGAAGGTTGAAACTACTCCTTCACCCCTTACACACAATTTGATAATAGTTGACGCATTAGGCATACCTCCACTTCTGATGTAGGTTTTTCGCGTACCAACAACCGTTGCTCCGTGCGGGAAAAGATACCATGTGCTTTCCGGCGCGCTAACATATTTTCTGCCCAGTATTACTGCACACTCGCCAGCTCCAATTTCATCTGGATATCGAAGTTCTTGACCTCGACCGATATCAACAAAGGAGTCACCAACCCACGGTACAATGTCGTTGCTGTCGGGAGAAGCACTACTTGTAGAAGATTCCGTTTTAAAGTATATAAGGTTTAATGGAATAGCATTAATACCAGCATTGAATATCTCGATAAACTCATGCGAGAGATCGCCAGGAATAGTCGTTGAACCGCCAGTGGGATTATTCGCAACTTCAGTAATTATTAGCGAACCATCCTGCGCACTTATAAAACAGCCACAAAGAAACGAGAATAAAATTATCTTATGCAATGGAAGAATTAGACCGCTAAAACGACAACACTATTCAAATTTATGTATCGTTCTCATGGAGGAAAAAAATGTCACTTGAATCCACAGTAAAGACACTGCTTGAAGAGTTGCGGCAGATTTCTAAAACAGAGACCGTAGTTGGCAAAGAAATAAAGTCCGGAGAAACAACCATTATTCCTGTGTCGCAAATTAAAATTGGTATAGCAGGTGGCAGTGTTAAGCCAGCGGCAAAAGAATCGGAGGGTATTGGTGGAGGTGCGTCTATAACTCCCATTGCCTTTATTGTCGTTAATGGGTCGCGGGTCCAATTGTTGCCAATGAGCGAGAAATCCACCCCACTATCTAAAGCAATAGAAATAATCCCTGAAATTCTTGAAAAATTTATTTCTTCAAAAGACCAGACGGAAAAAGAAAGCAGCGAAGATGGAAACGAAGAACAAAAAGAATCAACTTGACCTATTTGAAGATGGCGCAGGCGATACTACAAGGCGGAAGGCCGATACTCTTTTTGCTGATATCGATAAAAAACTGCACGAAAGCGACATTACCGGTGCAAAATCAGCAGCCGAAGAACAGGAAATAATACTGAAAGCAATTCTTGCTAAAAAAAGAAAAGAACTTGGCCTTGAGGCAGAACCGGTTTGAAGATTTATATCCACCAGCTTGGTTGCGACAAAAACAGGGTAGATGGCGAAAAACTTTCCGCCAAACTTGCCAATAACGGCTACGAAGTTTCTTCGACTCCCGAGAACTGTGACCTCGTCATAGTAAACACCTGCGGATTTATTACGGCAGCAAAAGAGGAGTCCATTGACACTATTTTAAGTTATAGCGGCAAACATAAATTGGTTGTTACCGGATGTCTCGCAAAACGATACGAAAAAGAGCTTGCAAAAGAGTTAAAAGAGGCCGATGCTATTTTTGGCCTTTCCGATTCTGAAGAAACAATAAACGGGATTATTAAAAAATATCCGATTAAAAAAAATGGGCATCGAAAAAATCTTTCATGCAATAGCAAACAGGGTGTGCGCAGGCTCGGTGAGTCGCGCCACTACGCCCCGCTAAAAATATCCGAAGGGTGCAGCAACAACTGTTCTTACTGTGCAATACCACTAATTCGTGGTAAGTACAAGCAGAGAGACAGTAAAGAGATTATAAAAGAGGCCATCGAACTCCGCCGACAAGGTGTCAAAGAACTTATCATAGTGGCGCAGGATACCACGGCATACGGAGAGCGGAAGGGGCTACCACAACTATTGGAAAAAATTGCAGGACTTAAAAACCCTTTTCCATGGATTCGCTTAATGTATTGTCACCCGCTCGGTATTACAGACGACCTTATAAGCGCCATCGCCAACCTTCCGATACTGCCATATATTGACATGCCAATACAGCATGTTTCGGATCCAATACTTGAGCGGATGAACCGCCATTATACCCGTTTGCGACTGGAGAGTATAATAAAAAAAATGCGGGATAAAATTCCTGATATTACAATTAGAACCACCGTGATTTCTGGCTTTCCAGGGGAAACAGACAAACAACACGAGGAACTGCTTGATTTTATATCCACGGTTGAATTTGACAGAATGGGTGCATTCGCCTACTCGCACGAAGAAGGTACAAGGGCTGCTGCTATTAAAAAGCGGGTGCCGCAAAAAATAATTGATGCACGAATCGAGGAACTCCTTTACACACAAAACGATATAATCTACAAAAAAAATTGTAAAAAAATTGGCTCTACTTTTGAATGTATTGTTGACAGCACTACTGACGGAACGACAATATCGAGAACGCGATGTGATGCGCCTGAGGTTGACTGCGCTGTGATATCGAACAACGCAAAAAACAAAGAGGGCGACTTTGTCACCCTCAAAATAAAAAACGCTATTGGAGTAGATCTCTACTCGTAAAAAGCCTATTACTTATGGCAAATAAACAGCCTTTGCCGTAAGAGTTTTTCTGTTCGAAACCACCGTGACAGTATAAACCCCCGCGGCAATCTTGTTGTTTAGGGCGGTCCTTCCGTTCCAGACAAGATTGAAACTGCTCCCATTTCTTTGAATAGCATCATTTGTAAATGAACCGACCACTCTGCCATCTGGCTTGGAAATCCTAACAAGAATACTCTCTCCCGTTTTATAATCAGGAAGGGAAAATGAGATATTTACCGTAGGATTAAATGGGTTTGGCTTAAGGGTAATTGAAGGTGAAGCGGTGTTATTGCCGCTAACTGTTTTCTCGACAGAAATCGGGGTGCCAAGCGGAAACCGGACACGGTAAAATCTCTCAAGCTGGTAACTCTTTCCTTCTGCTACTCTATTGGCCGAACCAGGATAGGCATGCATTGAAACGGCTCTAAATACTATATCAACCGGCGTATTTGCTGTGGGTATTTTGGTAAAACTCATCTGGGCAGAAATAAGGTGCCTGCAAATATCAAATTCATGAAGCTTGCCGCTCATAAAAGCAATTCCTGGCTCATTCATGCCACTTACCGGCACAACTGGATGCCATGTTGCGCTATCGAGCGGATTTATTCCGTCATGCAATCGTAGCCATATCGAAAAAACCTCGTCATCCCCAGGGTTTCCATCGCCATTGCCTCGTCCCTCATTAACAGTAATCGTTTGCAGATAGTTTTTCGCTCCATATCTGTTGGCACGAAAAATAGACAAGTTTTCGCTCCTGCCGTCAAAAACCTTAACATCAGCAGAATCGACATTTGTCACAGAATCCATTATATTCACCTGTATTAGGTGTTCCTTTGCAACATCCACACCCGTTCCAGTAAACTTCACACTTATAAAACCGACTCTTTTGTCCAGAATTGGTATGCCTACGGCGTTGGATTCTTCGGCATCTGGCTGCACATTGCCCTGCAGCGTAACAAAATCATTAAGCGTCTTAGCTGTTGAACCTGGTATTGAGCCAATATAGGATGCTCCCCTTTTTACTGTGATGTAGGGCGATCTTGAACGGACCACTATGCTCGCGTTTGATATCGTAGTTTGTGAAAGATTAACAACCTTGCCCGATATGGCCGTATCTTTCCCAGACTCGATATAGATGTTCTCCATAATAGTATCAGTGAGAAAGGAGAGCTGGGCGGGCAAGCCATTTCCACTAAGTCCAAACTCCCGTCCCATACCTCCATTTGTTGTTATTTCGAGCTGACCAGTTGACGAAGCAACAACAGGAGTACTGCTGAATGAAGCGCTGCGGTAATCGTAGGAAGTGAGGGTATAATGTGCATTAGGAACATATACTGGTGCCGAAGTCACGGTAACAGGGAAGGTATCCATTGCATTGCCAAAAGGGAGCCACTTTCTCGTTAGCAGCGCAAAACCGGACGGCGTTACATCCTTAAGATAAATCCAGCCAGAATCATTTTTACCTGAAGTAATATTCCATCCCCATACATCAAAATCGGGATACAGATTGACCGAAGAAAAGCAAGCAGGCGATTGGCGATTGTTATCGAATTTGGACATATGAAACAGAAACTGTGAATCGATATGAAAAGCCCAGTGTCTATAAAATGGGGTTCTGTGGTACTCATGGTCAAGTGTAGCACCACCAAAATTCTGAGAAAGATTCCAACTCATTCCATATAGATAATCTCCCGCATTAGCAGTAACACGGGTTGACACTCCCCTGAAATTACGCCAAAGCTGCGAAACATCAACTGTTGTTATGTATCCTGGCCCACCAATGGGAACATACGAAGGTGAGTGGCAAAATGTGCTCATGCTCCTTACGAGATGTGGGTTCTGGGCAGCCATCCACAGCGAGGCAGCTCCCCCCATTGAAAGGCCGGTAATCGCCCTGTACTGGGGGTCGGCGATAGTAGGATACAGCGAATCTACGGTTGAAAAAAGTTCACGAATATATTTGCCAAAGCGATATTCATTTCCTGTCCAAGTAGAAGAGAGGAAATATGGAATCCACACATTACAACCACTCGTTCCCGGTATTGTTCCATCGACTGCAACAACAATGACATCATTATCATTTGCAAATGCTTGAAAATCAGCATTGAATGGCTTTGAATAAACAGGCGTACAGCCTGAAGTGCAGTAGGGCGCTACATAGCCACCCTCACTGTAACTGCCATATGAATCACCAAGATATGACCCCTGGCATCCATGCGCATAATAGATCACAGGATAGCGCGTGTTACCAGTTGTATCAAAATTTGGTCCGGTAAAAACCCTGAAACTACGGTTACGGTTGAATGTCTGACTATAATGTGAGTGATCGGTAATGCCGGCAAAAATTGCAGCAAATTGCGCTAATACGAACGCAACTAGAAGTAAGATATTTCTTTTCATCTTTTTTCCCTTAAATTAAGCTTGAAGTTATATAGAGGCCACACACCAAAAGATATATTCAAACGATTAACCAAAGAACAATTATTTTCTTGAATCATGAATAATTTCCAAAACTTCTCACCTGATATTTTTATACCAGCTATTGAAGAAGCATATGATACCGCTCTTGCACCATTCACACGCACTTTTCCAAGCTACATAAACAGGGTTTATGAATTAAAAACCGAGGCTGGGGAATCTTTGGTGGCCAAATTTTATAGGCCTGGCCGTTGGACAAAAGACGCTCTCATGGATGAACATCAATTCATTCAAGACTGTGCGGAGGCTGAAATTCCTGTTGTTGAACCACTTGTACTGAAAAATGGTTCCACAATATCGAGCATCAACAACATTAACTTCGCACTCTTTCCCAAAAGGGCGGGCAGACAATTCGACATTGAAGGAGACAACTCTTGGCAGAGGGTTGGCTCGCTTCTAGGGCGACTCCACTTAGTTGGTGCAAAAAAAAGCGCGAAGCACCGCTATTGCCTGCATCCGGTTTCCCTTACAGGAAAATTTGTTGATGAACTCATTCAAAGCGGGCTATGTAGAAAATGGGGGAATGCCTACAAATCAACATGCTTGAGAATAATAGACGCTATTACCCCCTTCTTTGATGGCGAGAGTTCTATAAGGCTCCATGGCGATTTTCACAGAGGCAACATACTTGAAAGACCCGATGAAGGGTTAATGGTGATTGACTTTGACGATATGATGAATGGCCCTGCCGCTCAGGATTTATGGTTACTTTTACCTGAACACTACCCTGCCTGTAAAGATGAAATCGAACAACTGCTTGTCGGTTACAGGAGGTTTATGGATTTTTCGCATTCGTCATTAAGGCTGATAGAAGGCTTGAGAGCTATGCGCATAATCTATTTCACCCACTGGTGCGCCTCACAGCGTAACGACGGACAATTTTTAGATCGCTTTCCAGAATGGGGTTCGGATTCGTTCTGGTCAAAAGAGATCAGAGACATTGAAGAACAGTATCAAAGAATTTGCGAGATGACATCAAAAGAATTCTATTCTCTATAGCAAAAATCTATTTTCTACTTTGGAGGATAGAAAAAGATGGATTTTATACCACAGCACATACCCGAGGTAATTCTTATAAAGCCAAAGGTTTATGGTGACGAGAGAGGTTACTTCGTTGAAACATTTAGGGACGATCTTTTCAATAAATTCGTTAAAGGGATAAGATTCATTCAGGATAACGAATCAAAATCAAAATTCGGAACACTCCGTGGACTTCATTACCAGCTCCCGCCATTCGCGCAAAGCAAACTCGTAAGAGTTGTTGATGGGATGGTGCTCGACATAGCCGTTGATATCCGCAAAAAATCCTCTACCTTTGGTAAGTATGTTGTAGCCGAATTGTCTGGAGAAAACAAGCAGCAACTTTTTATACCAAAAGGGTTTGCTCATGGATTCCTTGTACTTTCTGAAAGTGCCACATTCTGTTATAAAGTTGACAATATCTACTCAAAAGAAAGAGAGAGAGGCATCGCATATAACGATCCGGATCTGAACATTGACTGGAAGCTATCTGCTGATAAATTGCTTCTGTCGGATAAGGACCAAAATGGCAGGCTTCTTAAAGATGCTGACTGCTTTGATTATTAAGGAATAATTATGACACAAAAAGAAAATTATAGAATCGCGCTTATTGGTCTCGGCTATGTGGGACTTCCGCTTGCCGTGGAGTTTGGGAAAAAATTCGATACAATTGGCTTCGACATCAACAAAACAAGAATAGACGAATTATCTAAAGGAATCGACCGCTCTCTGGAAGTGTCAACAAATGAGCTAAAAGAATCTTCCAAGTTGCGATTCTCAACTGCACCAGACGATTTAAGGGAGTGTAATATCTTCATTGTTACCGTGCCTACTCCTATAGACGAATACAAACGACCCGACCTTACTCCGCTTATTAAGGCAAGCGAAACAGTTGGGAAGGTACTCTCAAAAAACGCAATTGTCATATACGAATCTACGGTTTACCCTGGAGCAACAGAAGAAG
The DNA here is from genome assembly GCA_964590225.1 of uncultured Fibrobacterota bacterium. GTDB lineage: Bacteria > Fibrobacterota > OXYB2-FULL-49-7 > OXYB2-FULL-49-7 > JAEUSG01 > JAEUSG01. Next base: position 35,611 of record CAZPWS010000024.1, on the reverse strand, counting down.
AGTGCGTTCCCATTCTTGAAAAACATTCCGGCCTCAGGTTCAATATTGATTTTTTTTGCGGCTACAGCCCCGAAAGGATTAACCCTGGCGACAAGGAGCACAGGGTATCAAGCATCAAAAAAGTAACCTCCGGATCAACGCCAGAGATCGCTACAATCGTTGACAACCTTTATAAATCAATCATTAAAGCCGGCACCCACAAAGCCAGCAGCATCAAGGTTGCGGAGGCTGCCAAAGTAATTGAAAACACGCAGAGAGATGTCAATATCGCGTTGATCAACGAACTCGCAATCCTTTTCCATCGTCTTGGTATAAATACACTTGAGGTGCTTGAGGCAGCTGGCAGCAAATGGAATTTTCTACCATTTCGCCCTGGGCTTGTAGGCGGACACTGTATCGGAGTTGACCCGTACTACCTGACACATAAGGCGCAAGCAGTCGGTCACCATCCAGAAATGATCCTTGCTGGCCGGCGAATTAACGACAATATGGGCGAATATGTGGCTCACCGTGTAATAAAGCTAATGATTAAGCAATCAATCTCTATCAGTGACTCAAAAATTCTCGTTATGGGGCTTACTTTTAAGGAAAACTGCCCCGACATCCGCAACACCAAGGTTACGGATATAATTAATGAACTAAAATCTTACCATGCCAATGTGGATGTTTACGATCCATGGGCAGATGGGTCAGATGTTGAACGGGAATATGGTCTTACAATTATTAAACAGCCACTCCAGAATAGCTATAACGCTGTAATAATCGCCGTTGCCCACAGGGAGTTCCGTGAGATGGGAGGTGATAAAATTAAGAATCTTCTTAAACCAGATGGTATAATTTTTGATGTAAAATATTTACTGCCAAACCAAACCGTTGATGGGCAGTTATAAATTTTCCTTACCGCAAAAACTACTGTTAAAGGGGTGTCGTCATAAGCTATTTTTATGCCCACAAAGATGAAAATACTTATAGTAAACGACGATAACATTTATTCAAGAGGGTTACATCTACTCGCTGAACACCTTTCTACTAACCATTCTGTTACTGTTGTTGCCCCAAAAACAGAAATGAGTGGCGTTTCTCACGCTTGCACGATAAACGCGCCCCTTTTTGTCGAACCTTTTAACATCGGGAATAAAATCAAGGCATACGCAATAAATGGAACCCCTTCCGACTGCGTAAAGGTTGGCATTAGAAAGCTATGCGAGTCTCGGCCCGACCTTATAATTTCGGGCTTTAACCATGGTGAAAACTCAGGTATTAGCAGCTTTTACTCAGGAACCGTTGCGGGCGCAAGAGAGGGCGCCCTTTTTGGCATACGCAGCATTGCACTTTCGCTTACGAATTATACTGATCCATTCTTTACTTACGCACTAAACTGGTTGGACAATTTTTTAAAACAACTTAACAGCGGTTTTTTTGACTTTAATCCAGAAACAACATTCCTAAGCATAAACTTTCCACAGTCGTTCCCCTCCGACAAGGCCGATACAGTTGTAGTTAAACAGGCAACCACCCCATTTAACGATGATTACGAAGAACGCAAAACACCAAATGGCAAGGCATACTACTGGCTTTATGGCGACAAGCCTCTTTCCGGCAAACAGGACGACGAAACACTGCTCGCCAAGGGCTTTGTTACCATTACCCCACTATGCCTTGACATGACAGACAAATCTTTTCTTGAAAAATACTCCTGCCACGATAATTTAAACCTTTCTGAACAACTAATACAGGTACAATAACTTATGGATAACACACAAAGAATCATTCCAACATACATTGAGGACGAACTTAAAACCTCCTACCTCGATTACGCAATGAGCGTTATAATCGCGCGTGCATTACCAGATGTGCGAGATGGGCTCAAGCCTGTCCATCGCCGCGTACTTTATGGAATGCACCAATTGGGGCTCCACTTCAACCGCGCATACAAAAAATCCGCGAGAATAGTCGGTGAAGTGATGGGTAAGTACCACCCTCACGGCGATTATGCAATTTACGACACTCTTGTTAGAATGGCGCAAGAATGGTCTATGCGCTATACGCTTGTTGACGGACAGGGAAACTTCGGCAGCATTGACGGCGACTCTCCGGCAGCCATGAGGTACACAGAAGCCCGTCTCGACAGAATTTCGGAGGAACTACTTAAAGACCTCGATAAAAACACTTGCGATTTCCGCCCAAACTTCGATGAGTCTGAACAGGAGCCAGTTGTACTTCCATCAGGGATACCTAATCTTCTTGTAAACGGTTCCACCGGAATAGCCGTTGGAATGGCTACAAATATACCGCCGCACAACTTGAGAGAAATTGTCAACGCTCTTGTGGCGCTGATTGACAATCCAGACATAACCATCGACCAGCTTATTAGCATGGTTAAGGGACCGGATTTTCCAACCGGCGCAACAATTGTCGGACATGAGGGCATACTATCAATGTATCGCACCGGCAGGGGAAAGCTTGTTGTGCGAGGTGTGGCCAATATTGAAAAGAGGCCAAATAATCGCGAGGCTATAATCATTACTGAAATCCCATATATGGTCAACAAGGCCAATCTTCTTGAAAAAATAGCTGAACTTGTCAAAGAAAAGAAGATCGAAGGAATATCAGATGTGAGGGATGAGTCCGACCGCGAGGGTATGCGAGTAGTGGTGGAACTTAAAAAAGATGCCTTTGCAGACATAATCCTGAATCAGCTGTATAAGAACACACAACTGCAAAACAGTTTCGGCGTTATAATGCTCGCCTTAGTTGACAACAGACCACGAATACTAAACTTACGGGAATGTCTTGTTCACTACCTGAACCATCGTCACGAAGTTATTGTCCGACGGACGCAGTTTGATCTTGATGTAGCAGAAAAGAGAGCCCATATTCTTGAGGGGCTCAAAATCGCCCTAGATAATATTGACGCAATCATAACTCTAATCAGGGGATCCAAGGACACCGAAGAGGCTCGAAAAGGTTTAATGAACAACTTCGGCCTTTCGGAAGTACAGGCTAACGCGATTCTTGAAATGCGTCTGCAGCGGCTCACCGGACTTGAAAGAGAAAAGATTGAAAATGAATACCTCGAAGTAATCAAGCTTATCGAAGAATACCGTTTTATACTGGAAAACGAGCCCAAACGAATGCAAATCATAAAGGACGAAGCCATGGCGATTGCTGCCAGATATGGCGACGAACGACGCACACAGGTCATCAATGAATCCGGCGAACTTTCCATAGAGGATATGATAGCTGACGAAGAGATGGTAATTACAATCTCTCACTCCGGCTATATCAAGAGACTCCCAGCCTCCACTTACAGAAAACAGGGCCGTGGCGGAAAAGGCATTACTGGAATGGAAACCAAAGAAGAGGATTTTGTAGAGCACCTCTTTATAGCGTCGGCGCACAGCTATATTCTCTTTTTTACAAACAATGGACGGGCTTACTGGCTAAAAGTTCACGAGATTCCGCAAGCGGGAAGAACCGCAAGAGGCAAGGCAATAATCAACCTTATTAGTCTTAAGGGCGAAGAAAAAATCAGGGCATTTGTTCCTGTAAAAGCTTTTGACGATGATTACGCAAAACGATCGTTTATAATGTTCGCTACAAAACTCGGCACCATCAACAAACAGCCGCTTCCAGCTTTTGCCAATCCTCGCAGGGATGGTATCAACGCCGTCAAGGTTGACGAAGGAGATGAGATTGTGAGCGTTGCCTTGACTGATGGGACAACCAATGTTGTGCTTGCAACGGCTAACGGCATTGCGCTATACTTCAGCGAAGCTAACATAAGGGAGCTGGGGCGCAATACTCGCGGAGTAAGGGGAATAAAGCTTGGCAAAGGTGACGAGGTAATTGCCATGGCGATAATATCAAGAGATGTTACACTACTTACCGTTACAGAAAACGGATACGGCAAACGGACTCCAATCGGCGAATACCGACTTACTGGCCGTGGCGGAAAAGGCATAATCAATATAAGAACAACCGAAAGAAACGGTAAGGTTGTTACGGTAACTGCCGTAGAAGAGACCGATGAACTGATGCTCATTTCACGACAGGGTACTATTATTCGAATTGGAGCTAATAGCATTGCAAGGATAGGCCGTGCCACGCAAGGGGTTCGGCTTATAAATCTCACAAAAGGCGATCTTGTGGTCGATGTTTCCAAGGTAGTGCCCGATGAAGACGATGATTCGCTTCCCAAAGCTGTTGCGCCAGTAGAAACAGCAGCCGATGCAGTTATAGAAACAATTGAAGACCCGCTGGAAGAACAGGTGGACGACACACCGGAAGAAGAGGAAAATGGATAAACATAGCGAGCTTCGGTATCTCTTTGATCCGGAGACCGTTTTTCAAAAATTGCGTGGCAAAGTAGAATCTGCCGATCTATATCAAGCCTCGAGCGAATCCTATCCTGTATTTTTTAAAGCAGGCAAGTTGAAATCGGCGGAATCGAACCTTTCTGCCGGAGCAGGACTCCGACTAATCAAAAACGGAAAAGTTGGATTTGCCTCAACAAATTCACCGAATGGTCTTGATTCTCTCATTGCAAGAGCCTTAAATAGCGCTTCATTTGGAGACATTGTATCATATACGCTCCCACTGCCGCCCATAACGAACGATTACGGCGCTGCCTCACCTCAGATATACTTTAGCGAGGTTGCGAACCTCCCAATGAGCGAAAAAATAAGCGTAGGTGAGTCTATAGCTAATGAGGTTGCATCAAATGCTCCTAAAACGAACCTTGAAATTGAAATTGAGAATTCATTCTCAAGAATCTCCCTTTCCAATACCAGTGGGTTAAATCTCTCATGGAAATCAACCAGCTTCAGTTTTGGTTTCAACATCCTATCCGTTGATGATAACGGACTTTTATGGATCTCGGACGGCTTTTCTTTTGCCTCTTTTGAAAGAAGGGAGAGGCGGTTTATCAGCCGTGCGCTAAGCCTACTCCGCGATGCGTCGCGCGTAGTCAACACTGGCAAGCCTGAAATAATAGTAATGGAACCATCGGTGGTTGCAGCGCTCATTTCATCTTTTCTAACAGCAATTAATGGGAAAACAGTAATTAAAGGAATTTCGCCGCTTTCTAACAAACTTGGAGAAAGAATAGCGGATTCGGCATTTTCTCTGTTCGAAGACCCCTTGCTTCCCAATCGCCCATTCAGCTTCCCCTTTGATGACGAAGGCACTCCGCGCGCAAAAAAGCCCCTGATAGAAAAGGGGGTGCTAAAAACATTTATTCATAATCTTGATACGGCGGCAAAGAGCAACGCTTCTCCAACAGGTAATGGTGAGCGAAGCACTACATCAATGCCCGTTCCTGGTTATTCCAATCTTGTCATTGAAAAAGGGATGCTTCCAACCGTCGATATTATAAAATCAATAAAAAACGGGTTATGGATACACTCTGTTCTTGGTGCAGGACAAAGCAATATGTTAGCCGGCGATTTCTCCCTGAATGGTCACCTTGCCTATAAAATTGAGAACGGGGAAATAACAGGACGGGTAAAGAACACAATGATTTCCGGCAATGTTTATGATGCCTTTAACCAAATCACAGCAATCAGCTCCGATATTAACGATTCGTCAAACAACCATTTTCCTGCGATTGCCTTTTCTGGTCTTTCGGTATCGGGATAAAAATGCCAATATCTTTTATAAAGAGAATTATTCTTAACGCAATAAAGAAAAAACCTGAGCCTCTTGCTGCATTACCACTTTCATATAGCGAACCGCCAAGAGTGCAAAAAGGATACCCTAAATCTGCAAAAGCAGGCACCCGAACTGTTCCAAAGTTTCAGAATACTAAGGCAAACCGTTTTTTCGGCTTAGGCCTCTCCCCTTCAATACTTGAAGTCATAGAGAGGATAGGGTTTCACACGCCAACGCCAATACAGGAAAAGACAATTCCACACGCGCTTCTCGGAAACGATATAATGGGCATAGCACAAACAGGAACAGGTAAAACGCTAGCATTCGGTCTGCCGCTTTTACAGCGTCTTGCCTCCATTCCAGACATGAATTCTCTTATACTGGCACCCACAAGAGAACTTGCTATGCAAATCGAAAGCGCCTTAAGACCATTTGCCAAAGCAGAGAAAATACAGAGCAGTGTTCTTATTGGTGGAGCTTCGATGAATAACCAGATCGACTCGTTAAAAAAAGGACAACGGCTCATAATAGCCACACCCGGCAGACTCATAGACCTCATGGAACAGAATGAAATCAAGCTCTATACCACAGGAATACTTGTTCTCGACGAAGCCGACAGAATGCTCGATATGGGTTTTGCGCCACAACTTATTAAGATATTAAAGCAGGTACCTCGCAGCAGACAAACAATGCTTTTTTCGGCAACTATGCCACCCGCCATTACCGCAATTGCTGCCTCCTATATGAAACTACCAATACGAATAGAGGTGGCACCACCAGGTACAGCCGCCGAAACTGTCCGGCAGGAACTTTTTGTAGTGGCGCGAGAACAAAAACTTTCTCTGATGGAAAAACTTCTTTCTGAACATATGGGCTCTGTTCTTGTATTTACAAGAACAAAACGGGGCGCGGGACGAGTTGCCCTACACTTGCGAAAAAGAGGGTTCGCGGCAAACGAGATACACTCTGACCGTTCACTCTCCCAGAGAATGGCAGCATTGTCTGGATTTAAATCCGGCAAATACCGAATACTTGTTGCTACCGATATAGCCGCACGCGGCCTTGATGTTACAGGAATAGAACTTGTAATAAACTTTGATCTACCAAACGAGGCGGAAAACTATGTTCACAGAATCGGCCGGACAGGAAGGGCCGGCAGGGCCGGTCATGCCATATCTATTGCCTCTCCCGATCAGCGCCGAGAGGTTACCGAAATTGAGGGGTTAATTAACACTTCAATAGCAATATCAACACATCCGGAAATTAAAACTGAACAGTTTATGAAAAGTTCACGCAGATCCATAAGCGACATACTATACGGCCCACCTAAAGGAAAGGTTACCGGAAGAGAACGACCAGTGACTCCATTGGAAAAACGGCCTGCACACAAGAAGGAGTGGGGGCGATAGAGTGCTTAACGAACTCTCCCAATGGCTTTCACTAAATGCCGTTGACATCACTACTGGGGTAAGAAGCTGCTATACTTACGATGCTTCCAATTTTGATTTTGATAAACCAACACCGGACGCGGTTTTGTTTCCGCTTTCAAAAGAAGATGTAGCTACAATGGTAAAAATTGCGCGGAAATACTCAGTCCCAATAACTCCGAGAGGAGCGGCAACCGGTTTAACCGGAGGAGCAATACCAATAAAAGGAGGCGTTGTAATCTCTCTTGAGAGGATGAATAGAATTTGGGCTATTGATCCAGTAGAAAAAATTGCGATTGTAGAACCTGGTGTCCGTAACAATGAACTGCAAATGCGGCTTTCTAAGTACTCTCTTGCCTTTCCCTGCGAGCCAAGCAGCGCACAATTCTCGACTCTTGGCGGAAATCTCGCAGAAAACGCCTGCGGCTTTACGGGGCGGCTTTTGGGACAGTTTTCTGCCCATGTCGCCGGTTTGATTTATATAAACGACGAAGGGGAAATCGTTAAAACGGGATATTTTAACAACGGGAAAAACAGGGTAGCTGAGCAACTTATTATAGGAAGTGAAGGTACTGCGGGAATAGTTGTTCGGATAGCACTATGGCTAATGGATGCGGTAGCGGAGACGACAACATCCATGCATTTTTTTAAAAGCGGAGAAGAGGCTATCAGCTCTGCTCATAACCTATTAACCAGCACACACCCCCCTGCCGCCATAGAGTACATGGATTCATCAGTATTAACAACTGTTGTGCCGCCGACAAACCCTTTATTACTCCCTTTGCCATCTTTCGCATTACTTGTCGAATTCCACCAAAAGATATCACCGCCATCATTCCCTACCGCTATATCGAGTATTACCGCGCATACAAAGGAAGAGAGGCTTGCCATCTGGGAACTGCGCAATTCTGTTTCTACAAAACTTTACAATGTGGCACCACGAAAAATCAATGAAGACATTGCCATACCGCTAAGCAAAATGGTTGAGTTTGCTAATGAAATGGAAGAAGCCAGCAGAAAGGCAAAGTTTGTCCGTTTTTTTAATTTTGGCCATCTGCCGGTAGGAACATTCCACGCAACAGTAATGTACGATCCCTCTCAAAACGGCGCAAAGGAAGAGGCGGACTCTTTTGTTAGACAGATGATGGTCAAAGTGGTTGATATGGGTGGCACAATAACAAGTGAACATGGTATTGGACTCACTAAAAAAGATTTTATAACCATTGAATTTGATTCAACAGCTCTTGATTTCCATAAGAAAATCAAGCAATCCCTTGATCCTAACGAATTATTTAATCCAGGCAAGATCTATGATTGATAGAGCGACAATAAAAATAGCGTCAGGTAACGGAGGTAAAGGCGCAGTGGCCTTTCATCGGGAAAAATATATTGACAAAGGTGGTCCATCGGGAGGAGACGGGGGACGGGGTGGTCATGTAATATTTATTGGAACAAGAAACATTAACACCCTTAATGACTTACGCTGGAAAAAAAGCTTTGAAGCAGGCCACGGCGAGCACGGTGGTGGATCAAAGTGTCACGGTAAAGACGGTGAAGACATCTTGATACCTGTGCCTTTGGGAACTATTGTGTACGACACTCAGGCAAACCAGCTATTTGACATAAGTGAACATGGACAACAGGAAATGGCTGCCCGCGGCGGAAGAGGCGGTCTTGGAAATGCCCACTTCGCCACTCCCCGAAAACAGACACCACGCTACGCGCAGCCTGGCGAATTAGGCGAAGAAAAAGAGCTCCGCCTTGAATTAAAACTTATTGCCGATGTGGGACTAGTAGGCGAACCTAATGCCGGCAAATCAACACTATTATCAAGATTATCTAACGCCAAACCCAAAATTGCCGACTATCCATTTACAACTCTTTCTCCAAATCTTGGGCTTGTAAAAGTAGATGACGACTTTTCGTTTGTTATGGCGGATATACCAGGCTTAATAGAAGGCGCCCACAAAGGGAAGGGGCTTGGCCATGAATTCCTCCGCCACATAGAAAGGACACGAATCTTATTATATGTAATCGACCAAAGCGGCGACAGCAACCCGCAAAAGGTTTTTGCCTCCCTCAAAAAAGAGCTGAATGCCCATAAGAAGGGGCTTTCGTTAAAACCATCGATTGTAGTTTTGAACAAGGAAGATATGGGAAGTCGAAAAATCAGATTCAGGAGTTCAAAAAAAATTGAGGTTCTTTCGATTTCTGCTCTTACCGGAAAGGGGCTAAAAGAACTGCGATATAAACTTAAAGAATTACTTGTATGCAATCGATAATCAACGATATTAGTTCACAGCTCGAAGGTTTCTTTAACGCACACGAACGGGTACAAACTGTTTACTCAAAAAAAGATCAACTCGACTTGTCTGTACCGGCACTTTATCTTAACGGTTACGCCATCCCTCCAGAAATTGACAGAAAAAACATGCTTCTTACCTTTGCCTGCGGAACAAGGGTTTCTGAAATATTGGCAGTTCTTGAAGATTCAAGCTTTCTCATCCATCCATTCGATTCATTTGACAGAACATCTTCAATAGGGAAATTCATTACCCATCAAAAAGTCTTTTCTTCCGATTCTTTCGCAGCAATGACAGTTATCCTTCCAGACGGAAGAGTGCTACGCCTTGGAAAAGGAACATATTCTTCAGCCGCCGGCTTCCGTGCAATAGATCTGTTCATAGCGACAAAAAATATTATTGGTGTGCCGGCAGTATTTGTATATAAACTGCAGCCTAACAACCTTCCGCAATATATGAAGGAGCGGTTATATTATACACAGGGAACAGAAATTGATATTAACGGAGAGGACAGAAAGATTCTATTGCGACTTAAGTCGTTGTACGACCCATACCATCTGCTTAACACTTTTTACATATGACTGACGAACTTAAGAAACAGGCCTCGTTATGCAGCAAGTGTGGCAAATGTCTTGCAACCTGTCCAACATATTCGATTGAACACAAAGAACAGGTGTCTCCACGGGGTAGAATATTCCTTTCTGAACACCTTCCACCACTTAAAAAAAAGATTCCTGGTGAAATCAAAAAAGCCATCGAATCCTGCATGTTCTGCCTAAAATGTTCTTCTGTTTGTCCTAATGAAGTTGACATAAAAAAAAGCATTATTCCTGCAAGAAGCTCTATAATAAGTCAAAACGGACGCTCCTTTTCCGAAGCTCTTATTATGAAGCTATTTGTCCGGCACAGACATGCCCTCTCCCTTTTGGCTTCGACTATTGGAGTTCAGGAAAAATTATTCAGAGTTGCCCACATTTATGGTGCTTATAGAAAGCTTCTGCAATTGGCCTTCGGTATTAGCTCCGATAGACTATTACCAAAATTCCCTGTGAAACACTTTTACACAGGCAAAAAACAGATAGTTACCTCCCCAGGAAACACAAAATCCGTCATCTATTTTCCAGGCTGTGCTGCCAATCTCTCTCTTACCAGTATCGCAGAAGCAACGCTATCAATGCTTCTACGAAGCGGTAGCGATGTCCTGTTGCCGAGGCTACAGTGCTGCGGCATGCCTGCCTACTCATCAGGCGATATTAGCCTCGCCGAAATATTAGCAAGGCAAAACATGGCTAAACTTAGAGCAACGGGCTGCAGGACTATCATAACAAGCTGCGGTTCATGTGGTGCTATGCTTGGTAAGACTTATCGTGACCTACTTGGAACGGAAACCACCGACTTTGAAGTAATGGACATCATGACATATCTTGAATCAAATAATGTGCAATGCGGTCCCAATCCGCTTGATTTAAGAGTATCCTATCATGACCCTTGCCATTTAAAGAGAAGCATGGCCGTTTACGAAGAGCCGCGCCGGCTACTCAAGCGAATTCCAGGTATCGATTATATTGAGATGGAAGAACCGGATGCATGCTGCGGAAGCGGCGGAACTGCATCGTTGAAATTCTATTCCCTATCAAAAAAAATCAAGCAGGAAAAAATACACCGTTACCAGAGAACAAAAGCTAATATCCTTGCAACAGGCTGTCCCGCTTGCGTTATAAACATTCAAGATGGTTTTCACGAAAACAGTATCAGTGATAATATTTTACACCCAGTTCAGCTTTTGAATTTGACCTTTAAAGGTTAAATTAATGATATTTCTGCCAGTTTGAAGCATAGTTGGTTGTTTGACAAGAGCTGAACGGGAAATTTCTCAAGAGGAGACTTTTGATGTACGACGAACACGACCGATTTTTGGCCAAAAACAGGATGCTTGCGGCCAGTTACGAAATACTCAATACCCAAAACAAGCTTACTGAAAGACTGGGCGATAAAAAACCCTCCGAAAAAGCGATGTCGTGCTTCAATTGTAAAAAAAAGCTCAAATGTCTGGAGTTCAAACGAAAATCGTCTGGTGGTACAACCGGAGCAGTTAGCATCGAGGCTACCACAACATTCATATGTGATAAATACGAGCCGATACCTGATAAGGACACAAAAAATATGACCAATAAAGAAATAAAAAACGCCATGAAGGCAGCTATGCACGGGCGGCTATAAGTATGGCATTATACTCATTCAAGGGCGGTATCCATCCAAGCGATAAAAAGGTGGCCTCAGCTGTTCCTATTGAAAAACTACCGCTGCCAGATCAGGTAGTTATCCATTTAGGCCAGCATGCAGGCGCCCCGTCGCAGCCGATTTTAAAAACAGGCGATCTTGTAAATACAGGTCAAAAAATTGCAGATAAGGGGGGCTTCGTTTCTGTCCCGATACATTCCAGCATTACTGGGACAGTAAAGGCAATTAGCCGTTGCACAGATACTATGGGGAGGCTCACAAGAGCAATAACGATAGAAAGAGGACCTGAGCAGTTAGAATCTTGGTCAAAACCGATCGATTCGCCTTTATCACAACCAAATAGCGTACTTATTGACGCCATAGTAGAAGCCGGCATAATCGGACTTGGTGGAGCTGCATTTCCATCTCATGTAAAGCTATCACCGCCAAAAGATCGTGTAATCGACACTCTGATAATTAACGGCTGCGAATGCGAGCCATATCTTACCGCAGACGACAGGCTTATGACCGAGAGAACCGAAGCATTAATAGACGGCATACGAATACTTAAAAAAATTCTAAATGTCCAAACAGTGCTTGTAGGGATAGAGGATAATAAAGCGGCAACAGCTTCAATTGTAGCTCACGCTGCTGACATCGATCACGATATACGAGTTTGCATAACCAAAACAAGATATCCTCAGGGTGGTGAACGACAACTGATTGAAGCGCTTACCGGAAGAGTAGTACCTCCGCGCCCAGGTCTCCCTATGGATGTAGGTGTTGTTGTTCAGAATGTATCGACCTGCGCAGCTATTTACGATGCCATTTATAAGGGTAAGCCTCTTTACGAAAGAGTTTTAACAGTTGCCGGTGGTGCAGTAGCAAAACCCAAAAACCTGCTTGTACCCAATGGAACAAAAATTGGAGTGTTGGCCGAGGCTTGTGGCCTCCAAACCGAACCACATAAAATCATTGTTGGCGGTCCTATGATGGGAATCTCTGTTCCAGATATGGATACCCCGATAGGCAAAAGCACATCCGGCGTCCTTTTTCTTTCTGAAAATGAGGCAAAGCGATTTGCGCCGTCACCATGCATAAGATGTGGGAGCTGTGTTGATGCTTGCCCTCTTCACCTTAATCCGAGTCTCCTTGCTATATCCGCAAAAAGAAAAAGAGCTGATCTTTTTTCGGTGGGCAGAGGAAAAGACTGCATGGAATGCGGCTGCTGTGCTTACGGATGCCCTTCCCGCATTCCAATAGTACACCTAATCCGTCTGGGGAAAACAATATTCCAATGAGCGAAAACACCAAACCAATTCCTCTTGTAGATGCGGCACCTCACATAGCCCGCCGCGATGGTGTCACGGCTGTGATGGGGTCAGTAGCACTTGCATTGATGCCTGCTTCACTGTTCGGCGTTTATATGTTCGGCATGCCGTCGCTCATAATGCTGCTTGTATCAATCGTATCCTGCGTAGCTTTTGAATGGCTGTTTATTAAAATGTTTGGAAACAACGGAAAACTTAGTGATCTTTCTGCTGTCGTTACTGGCATTCTTCTTGCCATGAATCTGCCTCCAAGCGCTCCAATATGGCTCCCCATAGCCGGTAGTCTGGTTGCTATGCTGCTTGGCAAACATATCTTCGGAGGAATAGGAAATAATCCTTTTAATCCTGCGCTTGTAGCGAGAGTTTTTCTCCTAATTGCATGGCCGTCACAAATGAGTGCCTTTGCAAAACACCGTTTTATGGCAGATACCGAAACGGGAGCCACTCCACTAACCATCTTAAAAACAGATGGAATGGGAGCCCTGCAAAATTCTCCACTGTTCGACCACTACAGATGTGCAATGGGCTATATCGGCGGTTCGTTAGGAGAAATAAGTGCGCTTGCTCTACTTATTGGTGCGCTGTTCCTTTTCGTTAAGGGCTATATAAAGTGGCAGATTCCCTTCTTTTTCATTATTTCTTTTATTGTACCAATAACGATTGCGTGGAAACTCTCCCCTCAAAACTATGCCGACCCCATTTTCCACCTGCTAACGGGAGGATTAATTCTTGGAGCCTTTTTTATGGCAACCGACATGGTAACAAGCCCTATGACGCGAAGAGGGCAAGTTGTATTTGGCATTGGATGTGGAATCATTACCGCAGCTATCAGGCTTTTCGGCAGCTATCCCGAAGGCGTCTCTTTTGCCATACTAATAATGAACGCGATAACACCCGCGATAGATAAGCTTTTTCCGACAAAACCTAACACAAAGGGAAAACGGGAATGAAAATATTTCGCTTTATTGTAACCTTGGCGTTGTTATGCGGATTGGCTGCTGGTTTTCTCTCATTCATTAACTCAAAAACAAGCAGTGTCATCAGTCAAAACTTGCAAAAAGAGGCTGTTCAAGCTGTAATGGATAAAGTTCTTAAGAACAGATATTCCGACATCAATATTTCAACAGATCCTGATTCAATTTTCATAAACATTCAAACTGTCGATACCGAGACAAAACAGGAAAAAACTGTTCGGTTGATAAAGGCCACAAATAGTGAAGGACGACTTGTTGCTACCATAGTAGAAAACAGCTCTTTAATCGCTTACGGCGGTCCCATGAAAATACTCGTTGGAATTGATTCCTCCGGAACAGTTATAGGTTCTACCGTTCTTTCGCACACGGAAACGCCAGGCCTTGGCGATCAGATTCAAAAAGAATGGTTTCAGACTCAGTTTCTCAACCTTACAACCGATTCATCGGGTATTCAAATAAAGAAATTTGGTGGAAGGATAGAATCTATCTCTGGAGCATCTATCTCAAGTAATGCCTTCACAACAGCTTTACGCGAAGCTCTGTTCATAGCCAAACAGAATAGTACTTCGCAGCAGGACACGCCACGGGCTGTAAACTCGGGAGAACATACAGAATGAATAGCATTACGACACTTTTACGGGGTATAATTAAAGAAAATCCTCTCTTCATACTTGTACTCGGAACATGTCCTGCCCTCGCGGTTACAACTTCTCTCATGAACGGAATAGGTATGGGTCTCGCAACCACCTTTGTGCTTGTTGGTTCCAATCTGATTATCTCCCTATTAAGAAAAATCATTCCAAGCGAAATTCGCATACCAGCATATATAGTTGTAATAGCAACCTTTGTTACAACAGTTGACCTTGTAATGCAAGCGTATCTGCCGCTTCTTTCCAGCAAACTTGGCCTTTTTGTACCGCTAATTGTTGTTAACTGCATTGTTCTTGGCCGTGCGGAAGCATTTGCATCAAAAAACACAATTATTTCATCTGTTATTGACGGTATTGGAATGGGAATAGGTTTTTCTGTGGCACTATCGCTTCTTGGAGGAGTAAGAGAGATAATCGGCAACGGCACAATTATGGGTCAACTCATTTCTTCAAGCTATAAGCCGGCACTTGTTTTTATTCTGCCACCAGGTGCATTTATTACGCTTGGATTCCTGATAGCCGGTTTCCAGAAGCTTACCATTAACAGAAAGAAGGGACAGTAAATAATGCAGGCAATACTTCTTTCAATTCTTAGCGCCGTCCTTGTTGACAATTTCATACTGTCCAGATTTCTTGGGATATGCCCCTTTATCGGGGTTTCAAAAAAGACAGAAACCGCACTTGGAATGGGATTCGCAGTAGTCTTTGTAATGACACTGGCAAACGCGTCAACATGGCTCATTTACACAATGCTGCTTAAGCCTTACAACTTAGCCTACCTTCAAACGCTCGCCTTCATTCTTGTTATTGCTACCCTTGTCCAAATGGTGGAAATGGTAATGAAAAAGGTAAGCCCTGCTCTTTATCAGGCGCTGGGCATATTTCTTCCTCTTATCACAACAAACTGCGCTGTTCTTGGCTGTGTGCTTCTTTCAGTCAAGGCTCAGCAGGACTTTATATTGTCAATAGTTTTTGGCGCTTCGTCCGCGGTAGGCTTCACGCTTGCGCTTATTCTGCTTGCGAGCATACGGGAAAGACTGGAAATAGCTCCAATACCTCCCGTATTGAGAGGTGTTCCTATTGCCCTAATTACAGCAGGTATTCTTTCACTCGCCTTTATGGGCTTTGCAGGAATGGGTAAATAAACATGGAAAACACAATTATCATAGCAGTATTGATTATTGGCGGAGTGGCAGCTATTGCCGCTCTTGCGATTGGAGTAATTTCAAAACTCTTCGCCATCAAGGAAAACCAATTAAAATTAGATATTGAGGCAAGTTTACCAGGAGCCAATTGTGGAGGCTGCGGTTTTCCAGGCTGTGCCGGCTATGCGCAGGCAGTTGCAGATGGAAAGGCGGAGCCCAACGAATGCGCACCTGGCGGCCCTGACACCGTTAAAAAGATATCTGCGTTACTCGGCAAAGAAGCTTCGATAAAAGAAACTGAGATTGCTCGCTTAGCCTGCTACGGACAAAACAACTCCTGCGGCACAAGGTACAATTATGGCGGATTAAAATCATGTGCTGCCGCCGCGCTACTCAATGGTGGACCTAAGGCCTGTCCATTTGGCTGTATGGGTTTTGGCGATTGCGTAACAGTTTGTCAATTTGATGCCATGTGGATGGGCGAAGACGGCCTTCCCCACTTCAACGAGGACAAATGTACTGGCTGTGGAATGTGTGTTAAAGCCTGCCCTAAAAAGCTAATTTCACTACAAGTTAAGTCAAGATCTGTTTTTCTGCGCTGTTCATCAACGGATGGAGCAAAAGAGGTTCGTTCATACTGTTCCGTCGGTTGTATCGGCTGTGGTTTATGTGCCAAAAAATGCCCCGAGGGCGCATTGACAATGAAAGACAACCTACCAGTATGGGATTGGACAAAATGCACTTCCTGCGGCATATGCGCAGAAGTTTGCCCAAAAAAAATCATATTTTTCAATGGTAATCCCGGCAAAGAAAAGATCACTGCAACCGCTTAAAAATGAGACGGGAAGCCACTGTTACAGAAGTATCTGAAAAAGAGGTAACTGTTGAAGTCATCCGCACCAGTGCATGCCATGGGTGTAAACAGTCGAGCTGTAGCGGCAATAGTACCGAAACAAAAAAGATGTCTTTTGTTTTTAAGAAAAATGGAGAGGTATCGATTGGTCAGAAGGTGTTCGTAGAAATTTCAGATAAAGCTCTCTCGCGCGCTGCCCTGATTGCCTACGGTATTCCACTCTTTCTTTTTATTGCTGGCGCGTTTGTACCTGCCATCTGGATCGGAAACCCCACAGATACCGATAGAGCACTCTCTTCCTTTGTCTCACTCGCTGTAGGTTTATTGATTCTATGGGCAGTAAGTAGCCGTGTTACTAAAGAAACCGGAGTCCAACTTATTGTCAACGACCGTGAAGAAGCTCCTCGATCCGTTTGTTAAATTTTATGACATTGAAAGGCTTTGAAAAAACAGCGTCCGCTTCCATCGAAGCCTCCGGTTCTCCTTCGTATCGGCCAGAGAAAGTACCGGAAATAATTACAACAGGAATATCTTTCAATAAAGGATCCTGCTTAACATGAGATATCATCTCTTCGCCATTCATTCTTGGAAGATTCAAATCTATTAATATGAGGTCTGGCTTGTTGAGTCGGGCAATTTTTAAGCCATAAATACCATCAAGAGCTGTTTGGACGGAATACCCATCAAGCATCTCTTCCATAAACCTCGCAAAAAGTTTATCGTCCTCTACAAGGAGAATTTTTTTGCTCATAGCGATAGTCTTTTTTGAAAATCATGAAAAAATGCCGGAGGTCGGGGTCGAACCGACATGAGATTTAAGTCTCGCTGGATTTTGAGTCCAGTGCGTCTGCCAATTTCACCACTCCGGCAAAGGAACAAATATACATAATTGCTCATTGCACGACCACTTCAAAACATGGCGTTACCGATGTGTTTTTACTAAAGTCTTCCGCATGAAGCCGAACACAGTAGCGACCTGCCCCCACCACTTCTCCCAAACCATCCCTCCCATCCCATTCAACAAGACGGGGAGGAACACCGGTGCCTGTCCACGATTTCACGGGAATAAGCTTGTTATTCCCACCATCAGAGCCTATAAGTAGCGACCATTGCTTTACTGGCCGGCCATCATGATCATCTGCCTCAAGGTAAAGCTGTAGTTTACTATACTCGCCCGTGCCGCGGACGAGTGTGGATCCGCTAACTCTTAAGGCGACATTTGGCGCCTTTCTATCAGTGGCCACTCCAAATCTATAAGAAACCGAGACCGTACTTATACCGTCAATACGAGTGCCTGCAACTGGAAAAGAGCCGCTATATCCTAATACAAACTGATTATTGTTTTGATGCAAAGCTATTGAAATTCCAGCCAGAATAGCGCTTGCAAACCCCTTACTTTCGTCTTTTCTTCCAGCATAGTAGCCGGCGCTTAGGCTTAATGGCGCACTAATCTTTGGTGATAATCGGATGCCTGCCGCATAGGAAATCCGCTCCATATTCCATGCATTGAGGCTGTCCATAGCATAAGAGGCAAAGATTCGAAGCCTATCCTTTGAGTCAACGATGGCCTCTATCTCAGCCTTTGCCGATCTGTTAACATTAACAATAAGCGACTCAGAAACAAGTAGCGGAGAAGCAAGAAAGCCGGCTACAGATAAAGAAACGGTAAGCAAACCAGGCTCGCTATAAGCGCACCCGCCATCAATATCCATATTAAACAGTGGCTCACCGCCGGAGGCCCTACCGCCTAAAATACGGGCAGCCAAACCGAAGCTATATTTTCCTGTCGCTGCTGCGAAAGAAAAGGAGCCATCTGCAAGCCGACTTGCTCCAATCGACTCATAAGAAAAAGATGTTCCAAAAATTGAAGCTTCGCCACCATCCCCATAGAAAGAGAGGGCTAAACAAGATGGGGTTGAATATGAAAAGGAAAGCTCAGAAAAAGAGGTTGTGGATGCGCCACTTGTAAGCGCCCCAATAGAACGGGGAGCTGACAGATCAAAAATAGGAAAACGGCTATTCTGCCCGAATAAAACAACATTATCAATGGAAAAAACTGTCGCCGCACCGCATAGAAGAACAGCGACAATCTGGAAATTAATCATTCATCTCATCGTCAAGTAAGCGCAACGGCATAATCAGGAAGAGCATTCTTTCGGCCTTAGCCTCATCGAAAGGCTTAACCAAAGCAGCCGACAGTGGACTGTTCATTGTTAGCACAACCTGATCGTCATCCATCAACCGAAGAATTTCAATAAAGAAATCAGCATTAAACCCCATATTTACAGGTTCGCCTTCAAGAGTGGCAGAAAGAGAGCTCTTTCCCTCCCCCCTAAAGTCACGGTCGTAGGTGGAAACCTGTACCTCATTTTCCTTAAAAGCAAATTTAACCTGCCGAGTGCGACTGTTCGACATAACCGAAATACGCCTTAGAACAGAAAAAAGGTCGTCCCGCCTTAAAATGGCTCTTTTGGTAGTCTTTTTGGGAATAGCCTCGTTATAGTTAGGATATTCCTCCTCGATAAGCTTGCTTGTTATTTTTGTATCACCCACTGTAAACTCAGCAAGATTTTTACCCACGCGAACCGCAATTGTGCTGTTTGGATCATGAACTGTCTTGCCAAGCTGGTCGAGTACCTTGGGAGGCATTACTATGGAAATATTTTTATCGACAACACCAAAAGCATTTTTTTCGTTACAAAGCGAAAGTTTATGGCCGTCCGTAGCAACCATGCGGATTGAATCCCCTGCCAACTCACACAAGACACCTTTAAGGGCGGGCCTGGTGGTGTCTTTCGCAACAGCAAATTTTACACGAGCCGCCATCTCCATTAGTGTTTCTGCACGAATCGAAAACGCTGCAATCTCTTTAACTTCGGGATATTCAGGAAAATTTTCAGAAGTCTGAAGAGGTAACTTAAATTCATCATTGGCTGTAGATATTTTTAAATACTCACCGCCGGAAGCATCAAGCTTAATTTCGGTTTCTGGCATCTCCTTTACAATAGCAAAAAGCTTGGCTGCATTAACAATAAACTCCCTGCTTCCGTCCGAGTTGCCAAGAGGACAAGAGGCCTTTATCGAAAGATCGAAATCTGTTGCCCTGATTAATAGTCTGCCATCGGAAACCGCAATGCAAAGATTTGTGACTATTTGAATTGTAGAACGGGCAGGAACTATGTTAACAACCTTTTGAAGGGTGGACAAAAGTTCCGCTTTCCTCAGTGTAATGACCATGTATGGCTCCCCAAGTGATTAATTTTAGTATAATTAAACTTCTTTCACCACTCCAAATCAAGCTTTTTTGCGTTACAATATGTCAATATTATTTAGCTATTATTACACCATCGTAACTTATTGTTATTTCCCAAGTAATGTTCAGAGATGTTCCAGATAACATACGATGTATTTGACCACCATTTTTCTTGCTTTTTGCGCGATACTTATTGAATATTATCGTAAAATGGTTATTCTTAAAGCTATTTTTGGAGGCTTAAGAGGCAAATGAATGTGTCGTTCAGCAGAGATGAAGTTCTAAATCTCGAATACTCCTTCAAAAAAGAATACCTGCTAACTAATGGTGCCGGTGCTTACGCTTCAAGTACAATTGTCGATTGCCACACAAGAAAATATCACGGTCTTCTTGTTGTCCCGATAGAAAAATATGGAAAACTGTACAATCTGCTCTCAAAAATCGAAGCTGTACTTT
Source organism: uncultured Fibrobacterota bacterium (assembly GCA_964590225.1). GTDB lineage: Bacteria > Fibrobacterota > OXYB2-FULL-49-7 > OXYB2-FULL-49-7 > JAEUSG01 > JAEUSG01. The sequence goes on along the minus strand of CAZPWS010000024.1, from coordinate 15,347 downwards.
CAATAAATAATAGGGCATTTCACCTAAGCACCAACAAGCACCCCGGGGTTTTCGCTCCAACCGGCCACCAGTACATAGAATCTTTTTCCTTCGAATCAACGGCTGTAACCACCTATAAAATTGGCGATATTACAGTTGTTAAAACATTGATGATGCCGCAGGGTAAAGAGTCAATACTTATTAGGTACGACATTGTTGCCTCCCCTGTTCCACTCGTTTTTAAATTGAGCCCTCTGCTCGCATACAGGGAAATCCACCTGTTATCGAAGCAAAACATGAGCATCCGACCTCGTTCTTTTCCGGAAAAAAACGGTTTCAAGATAGACCCATACGAAGGAATGCCGCAACTAATAGTCGAAACATCTACAAAATCGAACTTTTTCCCCTCACCTACATGGTGGAATGATTTTGAATATCTAAAGGAACGAAACCGCGGCTATGAGTATCAGGAAGATCTTTTTTGCCCTGGAGTATTCGAGATTAAGGCAAAAAAAGGCGATTCCTTCATTATTCGCGCTACAACGCATAAAACAAGAGAAACCGTCCTAAAAGAGTGGGCAGAAGGCGAAAGAGCGATTGCCCTTGCTGCAAAGTCCCTGTCAAGGTTACCGGAACCGCTTAAAACACTTAAACGGAGCGCGGCACATTACACAATCTCCTACGCAAAAAGACCCGTGCTTAGGGCGGGATATCACTGGTATAGAGGGCTTGGTCGTGATACAATGCTTTCGTTGCCTGGACTACTATTTACAAACGACGATAAATCCACCGCCATTGAAATACTTAAAAGGTATGCCAAGTGTGAAAGAGATGGTCTGCTGCCCGACATACTCGATATCGGCGGCGAACAACACATTTATAACAACGCCGATGTCTCCCTTCTTTTCGTTCTCGCCGTTCAAAAACTCAACGACACTATTGCCGATAGGGAATTAATTAAGAATGAATTTCATAAAGTTATCCTTAAAATAATCAGCGATATATCAACTGGGAAGGCACGCAACATACGAGTTGACAGCAAAGGTTTCATGTTTATAGGTGATGGTTCTCAAGCATTAACATGGATGAACGGCTATTCTTATGGCAGGCCGGCTACGCCCAGAAACGGCGCGCCTGTAGAAATAAATGCACTGTGGTACAATGCCCTACGGTTTGCCATTGAAGTTTTTTCAGGAAAAATTGATCCTCATCTCCAAAACAGAATCGAAAACATCACCGACAGTATCGAGAGAAATTTCATGCAACTTTACTGGTGCGAAAGTACAAACTGCCTTGCGGATAGGCTCCATGAGGACTACACACAGGACAGGTCTATCCGTCCCAACCAGCTTTTTGCCACTTCATTACCATATTCGCCCGTTCCCGACAGTTCAATAACGCCAATAGTTACAACTGTGCGAAACCACCTTATAACCCCCCTCGGTTTCCGTACCCTCTCCCCATCAGATTCTGGATACCGGCCCCATTATGTCGGCTCCGTTGATGAAAGAGATGCAGCAGCACATCAGGGAATGATTTATCCATGGCTAACAGGATTGTATATGGATTCTCTGATGAAAGTTTTTCCGCCTACTGTCGTAGCAAAAGAGATCAAAGAAGCTTTTTCAACATTGTGGGAAGAACATTTAACACGGTATGGTCTATTCCAGATTTCCGAAATGTTTGTCCCTAATCCGCCATATATTGCAAAAGGGTGTATTGGCCACGCATTAAATCTTGCAGAAATAAGCCGTGTGCTTGAAGTAGTTATACGAAACTCGAATTAAGGAATTGCAGACAATGAAAGTACTGATGTTTGGATGGGAATTTCCGCCGTTTATAAGCGGAGGGCTTGGAACCGCCTGTTTTGGCATTACAAAAGGCCTCGTGCATAACGGTGTAGAAGTTGTTTTTGTGCTGCCTACAAAGAGGGGCAGAGAAATAAACTCGCATACCAAAATAGTTGCTGCCGACGAAATTATCCGTTCCGGTGAATTCGAAAGAAAGATTGGTGAGGCAAAAACCAAAACTATAACCGAAACAAAGATACGATTCGATATCTCGCCGTATTTTACCCGCACATACCTTGATACACCCTTTAGTCAGGTCCAAACAGAAATAAGCGGAACTGTCGAAAAAAGAAAATTAAGCGTCCTCAATTTCACAGGAAATTACGGTAAAAACCTAATGGCAGAGGTCTCTGCACTGTCCGTTGTAGGCGAGTACATGGGGTTTACCGAATCTTTTGATGTTATCCACGCACACGACTGGCTTACAATACCCGCCGGTATTGCAGCAAAAAAAGCAAGCGGCAAACCGCTTGTGCTGCATGTTCACGCAACAGAATTCGACAGAAGCGGTGAAAATGTAAATCAACAGGTTTACGAAATAGAAAAACAGGGAATGGATTCGGCAGATAAAATCATAGCCGTATCCCATTTCACAAAGAATATCATTGTAAACCGTTATGGGCAGTCGCCAGATAAAGTCGCGGTTGTTCACAACGCTGTAAACAAAAACCGATCATTCGACCGCACTAAAATCAACCGTCCTCTAAAGGAAAAAACTGTCCTGTTTCTTGGACGGGTAACTATGCAAAAGGGACCCGACTATTTTATAGAGGCAGCTAATCTTGTACTACAAAAGATGAAAAATGTCCGTTTTGTAATGGCGGGATCTGGAGACATGCTTCACAGAATAATAAACAGGATGGCCTACCTGAAAATCGCGGACAGGTTTCATTTTACCGGTTTTCTCGATAGCGAAAAGGTTGAAAAAATGTTCGCTATGAGCGACCTTTATGTAATGCCTTCTGTTTCGGAGCCTTTTGGCATCACCCCATTTGAGGCGCTGCTATACGATATCCCAGTTATAATATCAAAACAGTCCGGCGTATCAGAAATCCTTAAAAGCGCTCTTCTTGTTGACTTCTGGGATGTTCATAAACTGGCGGACAGAATAGCAAAAATCCTCACAGATGAAGAATATGCAGCGGAGTGCTTACGAAAATGCAAAGCAGAATTCCGATCTGTGGCATGGGAAACAGCCGGAAGTAATATTCTCGATGTTTACAAATCGCTTGTTACCGGTTAATTAGGGGCGATATATGGTGTCCGTTTGTTTTTATTTTCAGGTTCATCAACCTTACCGACTAAAGCAGGATTATTCTTTTTTTGACATTGGCGTAAACCATTTTTACGAGGACGAGGTAAAAAACAGGGAAATTTGCAATAAAGTCTCAGAAAAATGCTATCTACCAATGAACACCCTGCTACTCGAAATGATAGACAGATACGAGGGTAAATTCAAATGTTCTTTTTCCATTTCGGGAATGGCACTCGAACAATTTGAGAAGTACAATCCAGAGGTATTACAGCTATTCAAAAAACTTTCCGATACCGGCTGTGTTGAATTTATCAACGAAACATACTATCATTCGCTTTCATTTCTCTTTTCTAAAAAAGAATTTAAAAGCCAGATAAAACTTCATAAGGAAAAAATAAAAGAGCTATTCGGAAAAACCGCGACAACATTCCGCAATACAGAACTTATATATTCAAATGAAGTCGCAAAAACGGTTGAAGAGCTCGGCTACAAGACAATTATTGCTGAAGGCGCAGACCAAATATTGGGTTGGCGTACTCCAAATTTCCTCTATAAACCGTCCGGTTGCTACAAGCTAAACCTGCTTCTTAAAAACTATCGGTTATCCGACGATATAGCCTTTCGTTTCAGCAATAAAAGCTGGGATAACTGGCCACTTACAACAGACAAATACGCCAAATGGCTATACAGAGTTGCAGGAAATGGTGAAATAATAAATCTTTTTATGGACTACGAAACATTCGGTGAACACCAGTGGGCAGATACCGGTATATTTGAATTTATGAAGGAATTGCCGGCAAAAGTACTCAATAATAGCGACTTTAATTTTATTACCCCATCAGAAGCTTCAAAGTATTATACCCCAATGGCAACAATCGACTGTCCGCATTTTACCTCCTGGGCAGATGTCGAAAGAGATTTAACTGCATGGATAGGCAATCCCCTTCAGGACTCGGCAATACAAATGGTCTATTCCATGGAAGAAAGGGTTCTTAAAACAAAAGATCCCGGTATAATCGATGTATGGCGCAAGCTGTTAACTTCCGATCACTTCTATTACATGTGTACAAAGTGGTTTTCGGATGGTGATGTACACAAATATTTCAATCCCTACGAATCACCTTACGACGCATATGTTACCTATACCAATATCCTTAACGATCTACTCGAAACGCTGAAGCAACGGATGTAATCATTTTCAAACTGATGTAAAAAACATCCTGTATTCAAAAGCATAAAATTAAAGTAGTTAGGAGACAGCTCTAAATGAATAATCAAAACACATTTCTATTTGAAGTATCTTGGGAAGTATGCAATAAAGTCGGGGGAATACATACTGTTGTAAAATCAAAGATTCATGAAGCAATAAAGAAATTTGGGGAAAACTACTGCCTTATTGGTCCCCTTTTTGACCATAACCCCGAATTTATAGACGACCGTAATTCCCCATTAACGCAAGTTACAGATGCGCTTTTAAAGGAAGGCATAAAAACCGCAGTAGGATATTGGAATATTCCAGAAAAGCCCCCCGTTATCCTTGTAAAATACACAGACACCATTGATCAAAGCAGATTGTTATACCAATTATGGAAAGATTTTGGTGTTGATTCTATGACCGGAGGGTGGGACTATCAGGAACCTGTTCTTTTTGCAACAATTGCCGCAAAGGTTATAGAAACAGCCTCTTCAATTCGGAACGATACAACATTTTTGGCACACTTTCATGAATGGACATCCGGCGCAGGCCTTTTGCATCTTAAAAAGCACGCGCCAACGGTAGCTACAATTTATACAGCACATTCTACGGTTGTTGGACACAAAATATGTGAACAGGGTGCTAATCTGTACCAGCTTTTGGGAAAAATCAATGCCGACAAAGAGGCTGCCAAGCAAATGGTAACAGCAAAGCACTCACTGGAAACAGCCTCTGCCAGAGAAGCAGATCTATTCACTACAATAAGCGACATCACGGCAATTGAAGCAAAAAACATGCTTGGTGTTGAAACGGGAACCATACTGCATAATGGGCTTAACATCAACAGAATTAATTCCGAAATAACTCCGGAATATCGCTCTGAAAGCCGAAGGAAGCTCATAGAATTTGCATCTAATTTCCTAAAAAAGAAAATAGAGAATGACACAACTGTTATCATATCAACATCAGGCAGATACGAATATCTTAACAAAGGTCTGGATATATTTCTATCAACAATGTCCGAACTGAAGAGAAAGAAAATAACGGGGAAAAATATAATCGCATTCTGTTTTACTATGGCAGGAGCAAAACCACCCAACGACTCTTTCAGAAGCGAAAAATACTCCTCAATAAGCACTCACCCCCTCTGGGATGCATCAGCCGATCCATTTATTGCCACAGCTTCAAGGCTTGGTCTCGACAACACAGAGAAAGAGTCGCCTGTTAACCTGATACTTGTGCCAGCACAGCTCAACGGAAACGATGGTGTACTAAACATGGAATACCTTGAGGCTCTTTCTGGCTGCGACCTCACAGTTTATCCGTCATTCTACGAACCATGGGGCTATACTCCACTTGAAAGCGCCGCCTTCGCTATTCCAACAGTAAGCACGGATATCGCAGGTTTTGGCCGATGGGTAAAATCAATGTATCCTGATAACGAATCAATAAAAATAGTCAACCGCGAATCTGTTGATATGGCCGAAACTGTTAAAGAGCTTACCACTCACATTCTGAAAGTCATCTCTCTCGATAAAGAAAGCATGGAAAAACTTCGTAATGGAGCTCTCCAAATAGCCAGAGGGGCGTCATGGGAAAACCTGTTTAAGAATTACGCAAAAGCTTACGACACAGCCCTTGTTAAAGCCAAAACAAGAATACAACGAAGCACTGCGACCGAAGCGACTCGTGATACAAAAAACATTTCCTCATTCCGCGGTACTAACAGCTCCCGTCCACGATTCAAACAGTTTTCCGTTATAACCTCACTTCCAAAAAAACTTGAAAGACTACGGGAACTTGCTCACAATATCTGGTGGGTATGGAACGCGGACGCGACAGAACTATTTGTGCGACTCGATCCTATACTTTTTGAGAAAATCAGCAGCAATCCGGTTGCTCTCCTTGAAATTATCGATCCTGCCAAACTTGAACTTGTATCAAAAAATGAAAGCTATATGCTTCTTTACGAATCTGTAATGCAGAAATTCGACAAGTACATGAGTATGAAAGGATCGCTAATAAAGGAACTCGATCCTGTTTCACCAAAACATCCAATAGCATACTTTTCCATGGAGTTCGGACTACACGAATGCCTGCCACTCTACTCCGGCGGTCTTGGCATCCTCTCCGGCGATCATATGAAATCAACTTCGGATGTAAATCTTCCCCTTTTTGGTGTCGGACTGTTATATAAAAATGGTTACTTTAAGCAGAGCATCTCCAAAGACGGAACACAAAAAGTTGACTATTTTCATAACGACTTTTTCAGAATGCCCCTAACCGAAGTTACAAAAAATAGTGAACGGCTGACAATCGGAATTAACTTTCCGGGTAGAACTGTTTATGCAAGAATTTGGAAAGCGCTTGTTGGAAGGACCGAAATTTACTTTTTAGATACAGACATACAGGAAAATAACGGAAGCGACAGAGAAATAACCTCAAAACTTTACGGCGGCGATAAGAGAACAAGAATAGAACAGGAAATAATTCTTGGCATAGGAGGAGTTCGGCTTATTGACGAGCTGGAATTAACCCCCTCTGTTTACCACCTTAACGAAGGCCACAGTGCCTTTTTAATACTTGAACGGCTTATGCACCTTGTGAAGAAAGTTGGCCTTGATTTTAAAGCCGCAGGCGAAATCATTAAAGGTAGCACAGTGTTTACCACACACACCCCCGTTCCAGCCGGCAACGAAACATTTGATATATCGCTTGTAGAGAACTACCTCCGCTACTATATCGAAAACAATGGCCTCTCCTGGCAGGAGTTCTCAGATGCAGGGCACAAAAAAGCCGGCGATCATGGCCCATTTGAAATGACGGTATTTGCCCTCAAATACACAAATAAAAGGAATGGTGTTTCACGACTGCATAAACTTGTATCAAAAGAAATGTGGCAAGAATTATGGAGTGGTTTCCTGATACAGGAAGTCCCTATCGACCACATTACCAACGGTGTCCACCCCGGCACATGGCTTACTTCTGAAATTCACAATCTTCTGTTAAAATATGCTTCTGTTGATATGCACGAAGATTTGTTAAAAATATGGTCGTGGGATAAAGCCATGAAAATTCCCGACGAACAACTCTGGCAAGCTCATCTATTCCTCAAGACCAAGCTTTACAACACTATAAAAGAGCGGATTACAGCCAACTGGACAAGAGAAGGAGAAGATCCAACTACACTTGACCGTTTTCTTATGAAATTTTCCCCGAATGCTCTTACAATCGGCTTTGCGCGCCGTTTTGCCACCTACAAGCGTGCAACGCTATTTATGAAAAACCTTGATAGAATTCGCAATATACTGTCTAACAAAAAATATCCTGTCCAGTTCATAATTGCAGGGAAAGCCCATCCTGCCGATAAAATCGGGGCAGATCTCATCAGGGATATCGCGCAAATGTGTAAACAGGACGAATACCTTGGCCAAATAGTATTTGTAGAAAACTACGATATGACGCTCGCACGGCGCCTGATATCTGGAGCTGATGTATGGCTCAACAACCCCCGCCGACCACTCGAAGCATCCGGCACATCCGGACAAAAAGCAGGCATGAATGGTGTTATCAACTGTAGTGTTCTTGACGGATGGTGGGACGAAGGCTACAACGGCCAAAATGGCTGGGCAATCGGAGAACGGAAGGAATATCTCAACACGGACATGCAAGATATAATAGACTCAGACTCCCTATACGATATTCTTGAGAACGAACTTATTCCTTCGTATTATCAACGGAATATGGGCGGAATCCCTGAAAAATGGGTAAGAATGATGAAACAGTCTATTATTTCAACCATATCAGAATTCAACACCCATCGGATGCTCAAAGACTATGCGAAAAAAATGTATGTCCCTACAGCGAAAAAGCACTTCGCACTAACAGCAAACCATTATGAACTTGCGCGAAAACTCTCCCAACAAAAAACAGCTATGAACGCAAAATTCCCAGGCGTGCACATTAAAAATGTCCAAATAAGCGGTATCCATGGCGACAACTTGGCCGTTAATGATGAAATTTCTTTTTTTATTGAAGCAAATATCGGACAACTTTCGAAGGATGAGGTTACCGCCGAAATGGTTCTTATACAGGATAAAGGAGATCCGGACATCTCATTTTCCCATTTGGAAAAACTGCATAACGATAAAATCAAGTACATCCCACTATCTCCAATAGAACAGAATGGATCCGAAATAAAATATGGCGCAACCTATAAAGCGGCTGAAGCTGGTAAGTTCAATTACGGCGCAAGAATAAGACCGGCAGGCAACGACATCGAAGACATTATAGACATGAACCTTGTTTATTGGGCATAATTGACATGGAGAAATTACTTTCAACTCTTAAATCACGGGTAATTCTTGCTGACGGCGCAATGGGTACAGAACTTTACAAGGCCGGTTTTTATATAAACCAGTCCTACGAAAGCCTTAACATTACTGCTCCCGAAAAAGTACTCGCCATACATGCCGCCTATATTAAATCAGGGGCAGACATAATTGAAACAAATACATACGGTGCAAACAGGGCAAAACTCGCAAGCTACGGACTTGGAGAACAATTTGTTGAAATTAACAAACAGGGAGTAGAACTCGCCAAAAAGGCCGCCTTACTAAGCGCAAACACAGCATTCGTTGCAGCATCGATTGGCCCTGCCGGACCAGGTTTTAGCCGAGAAGAAGCCGTTTCTCTCATTTGCGAGCAAGCTGCTACGCTCGAAGAAGCTGGCGCTGATATTATTTTGCTCGAATCGTTTAGTGACATAGAAGAGCTATCTGCTGCTGCCGCCGCCATTAGCGCTAAAAGCAAACTTCCACTGATCGCACAGCATTCGATTGTAATATCCGGAGCTATACGGGGTCTATCAACAGAAGATGGCGACGACTCCCTTACTGTCAAACTCAGCCGAACTGCCATTCAACTTTCTAAAATTAAGGCCGATATTATTGGGCTAAACTGTGGAAGTGGTCCGGCTGAATTGTTTGAAGCGGTACAAATACTACGCCATCATACCAATAAACCAATTTCCTGTATGCCTAACGCCGGCCATCCTGCTCAAATCGGTGATAGAATGCTTTATTTATCCACACCAGAATATATAGGCGAATACTCCGCACGCATGATACGAGCAGGCGTTAACATAGTTGGAGGGTGCTGCGGAACCACACCCGCTCACATAAAAGAAATAAGAAATGTTATAACTTCGATTCAGCCCAGAGTAAACATACAGAATATCAGCGTTAATACCCCCGAGACCAAAAAACAATCGGGGTACAGTCAAATACCGATACATGAGCGGTCACTGTTCGCTAAAAAACTTGCTGAAGGTAAATTTGTCTCTTCTGTTGAAGTAAATCCACCAAAAGGGCTTGATTGTACAAAACAGATTGAAGCAGCCTCTCTTCTTAAAAGCGTTGGCGTCGATGCCATTAACATTGCCGATGGTCCGAGAGCCAGTTCGCGCATGTCTCCCATAAGCATGGCATTGCAGGTTCGCGAAAAGGTAGATATTGATATTATAATTCACTACTGCTGCCGCGACAGAAACATCATAGGAATGCAAGCAGATTTGATGGGAGCAGCCTCCATGAAGCAGAATAACATCCTATGCATTACCGGCGATAGACCAAAACTCGGCGATTACCCTGATGCGACGGCTGTATTCGACCTTGACGCTATCGGACTAACTTCAATGGCAAACAGACTAAACAGCGGAATAGATCTAATTGGCAATGATATTGGCAAGCCAGCCTCATTTTTAATTGGAGTTGGTGCAAACCCCGGCTCCGTCAACCTTGACGAAGAAATAGAACGGCTCAAAAGAAAAATTGACGCTGGCGCTAACTTTATTATGACGCAGCCCGTATTTGAACAACGCTATATCGAAAATTTCATGAATCGACTTAAAAAGCTGCCGGCGATCCCTGTCCTTCTTGGCATTCTCCCCCTCTATTCCCATAAAAATGCAGAATTCCTGCACAACGAGGTTCCAGGAATGTCAATACCTGACGATTTACGGGAAAGAATGGCCAAATGCGACACCAAGGAAGCAGGTATGAATGAAGGTATCAGCATAGCACGGGAGATTTTACAGCAATGCAAAAAGGAAGTGGCAGGTGTATATATTATGCCTCCATTTGGAATAGCAAAGCTTGCTGCTGAAGTGTTGCGATAACTATTTTTGGTTCGATCTTTTTATAGGGCGGTTAGCTCAGTTGGTTAGAGTACTTCCTTGACATGGAAGGGGTCACAGGTTCGATTCCTGTACCGCCCACATAGTAAGCCTCTCATTTCTAACAAGTTATGAGAGGCTTACTATTTTAGCCACATTGACAGAATAGTCGGGGTGTCCACAAGATGTCCACAAGTTAGGCAGAAAGTTTAAAATCCTGAATTGGCACATCGATTTTTGCTACCGCTTTCTTTAAGTCATCATCGACTAACGGTAAATATCTTTCCGCCAAAATTGCAAGACTTGACCAACCTCCAGCAGCTTGTACAGTTTTAATATCTACTCCATTTCGAAGCATATTTATTGCCGCTGTTCGACGAAACATGTGTACAGTTATCTTACCCAAATTCAATCGTTCCGCAGCTCTCGTAACTGATTGTAAAACGCACCTGCCATCTAGTTGGCAATACTTGGTTTTTCCATCCGGCATTAGTTCCGGTCGATAAAACACCCATTTTGATTCAGCTGGAATGCTCGCAAAATAAGGTTTCATTGATTCTGGAATAACAAGTATCCGCCCTTTTTTGGTTTTGCTCTTCTCGTCACGGAGATAAAGAACACCTTCACTCAAACTAATATCTTCTGGATACCTGAGCGAAAGCACCTCTCCCCTTCTGGTTGGAACCTTATAAATGAATTCCAGCCAAGGTTTGAGATAATCGGTAACTTCACTGTATAACTGTTTGAACTCAAGCAAACTCAAGACCCGTCTTTGAATATTCATCGGGGGTAACTTTTTAACCGAAGCAATAGGATTTTTATTTATTATCCCGCGCCTTAAGCATAAATTAAAAGCACTTTTTACTGTGCAGATAATGAAATTTATAGTTTCAGGTTTCGGTTTAGTTTTATACCGTGTATTTTCATTTGCACGCCTCCGGAGCCATGATTCAAAGTTCTCAACCGTAAATTCTTCAACGGGTATTTCACCAAATTCTGCATTAAACCCATCGATATAGGACTGTGCAAACTTTGCCCTAACAGTATACTTGAAATGATTTTCACAGTAATACTCAATGATATTTTTGACCAACAACGATTTCAAAGAACCTGATTCTGACGAATTCTCCTTAATCCCCTTTTTCAGTTCACTTAATCGAACTCTTGCTTCATGAAGTGTACCTTCAAAGATCTCTCGTTTCCTACCTTGTTCACGAACGTTTACATCAAGTAGAAATTTACGAGTGGATAATCGCCGAATTCCTTTCTCGCCTTTTACTTTAATACCAAAGTTTATTCTCATTTTAGAGCCTCCTTTGGGAGACCCTTGCAGAGCACCTGGTAATTCCTGTTAACAAATATACGGAGGGCGGTATAGTTAGTCAAGGATATTCCCTCCTTTTATTTTCTCATTCACTTTTTCCGCATCAAACCTGATAAGTCTGCCTGCACGAACAATGATTGAGTTGAGTTTACCTTTAAATATCCAGTCTCTAATAGCTCTTTCTGTTACATTAAGTTTAACGGATAGCTGCTCTATATTGAGTAAACGGCTATTGATATTTGTAGATTCCATAAGACTATTCTTTCCGAGTTCTTTATATCTCTGTATTCATAATTCTGACCTTTCGTTTAGTTAATAAAAAGTTTTTGTCACCGTGCGTCTGGTGCTACACACAATTTTTCAGCTATGTCATTTAATACCTCCCGCGTTATTAAAGCACATTGTATGCGCGGTAGGCGCATACAATGCATAATATGACAATGTCTTAATTATTCATTACTTGTTAGCACCATCTGACTGGACAATAGGAAACCAGATATAGTCGCCGGGTATCTTGAAGCGTGGAAAATATGGAACACTTAACCCAATACTGTCTTTGCCAATGCTGATTTCTGCCCCATTTTTAAAGGAGTGGAGCACAAACGTATCTTTGGAATTGCTTCTGATGATTTGCTTCGCAGTCCTTTCAAAAGTATCAAGCGTCATAGGATTTTCATCGTTCTCTTTACATGACGCCACATATTCTTTATAAAGTTGCTCAAATGAATCTTCAGAATCAAAAAAGGAATAAAATCGGTCTTCAAATTTAAATCCAATTTCATTCCCATTCCTAATACAAGCATGTAAGTTAAGGATAATATCACCGTACCAGCCATCGGAGTATATTACATCTTCAATTATTGGTGCCTTCAAGGTTTGTGACTGTTTTATTAACTCTGCTATTTTGGTATTAATTTCCTGCCTGAATTCAAATTCGTTCTCACAAGGGTCGTCTCTATGAAGCATTGTTTTGTCGAGGTATTCATCGTAAAATTCAGAAATACAAAAACTTGGTATACCATGTATGTCTGACAAGTCTGGTTTTACCATCGACAGTTCAATGACTTCATTATTTCCAATAAGTGATGATTTTGATGGAATCCAAAAAAATCGGCGCGGACGATATTGTCCATAGCCGTGAGGATTGAGTGGATAATCATAATACTTGTAATTAATTAATCTCGGAAGTTCTATAGAAAGCAACTTGTCGTTAGCTGCATCAAAAGACGCAATCAATGCTAAACCATCACCAATTTCTACTAAAGCATGTCTTTGTGACGCATCAACGTGCATTTTAAAAAGCTGAGCCATGGTTGTTTCATGAGACGGTATCCAATATTCCTTTGGATTGATGAGATTGTTAATTGTAGCATTAAATTCTGTGAAGATGTATGGCTTCTCATCAGAATGGAGCAATATTTTATTTCTCTTCGTGACATATTCTTCGTATGATTCGTACATTTTAATTATTGATTCTTCAGTTATCATTTTCATTTGATTTTATCTCCGTGTTATAGAACTGATTTTTTTCTCATTATCATTTTGTTTATAAATTCCTTATTTTAGCAAGAGTATTTACTCGTGCCAAGGTTAATTCTTATCAATTTCTTTGAAGCATTGCTTCAGAGATTGAACTGTTTTGTCCCTTAGTGCAATGAGACGCTGCACATTTACAACTATGTCATTTGTATCCTCCATTATTAAGTCTTTATTTAACATATCAACCGACTTTTTTTGAAATCTTTAATCCAACCACTTTTTTAATCGAATCTTTCCACTTGATTATCTTGTTGGCTCTTAATTCTTTGTAAAGTGCGATAATGTTTTCATCACAATACCATTCCTTGAACTGCACTACTTTCATAGCGGTCTTATCGTTGTAAGTATTGTTAAGTTTTAATATGCCAACTAAATTACGAGGCTTTCCAAGCCATATACTATCTGTGACAAAAGGTGTCACTTGCTTAACCAGAGCTTTCATGTTGTCTATAGTATCAAGCATGGGCTCCATTGATACACTCGTTTGAAACCCTTCGTTGAAAGCATGTTTCAATGCATTTAACCGCTCCCCGAATGCTGGCGCATTCGGTTCCCAAAATTGCAGTACTTTTGAATCTGGAGACCCAATAGTGAACCGGAAAACAATTTTGTCTTTATATCGACTCAGTTGTGTACACATAGCCTTAACACATTCCAAGTGAGGTTTACTGACAATAAGAAGCGTGTTGCCAGCTTCCAATAGTTTCTGGATATATGGTAGGACGACCGAAATATTATGAGGTGTGATATCATGCGTAGATGGTATCATTACGCGACCTTTAAATCGCCGGATCTTCTTATCTGCAACAGCAATTTCTTCAACCCATCGACCTGCTACTACGCGATGGAATCTTACAGCAAAACTACAACCGTAACAATACAAGCAACCGTTTGTACATCCCTTTCTAACATTGAAATTGTCATCTGCCCATTCTCCAGTTCCACCTTTTTTTCGATTCTTTTTTGTGCTTTTCATCTTTCTTTTCTCCTGTATGGTTAATATTGATCTCGTAGCGTTGTTTTAAAACGGGGTGCTACTTTGCCCCTCTTTTTTAGTTTGAATTAATCCTGCGATCTCCTAGGCCTCTTTAACGTGCGCTTAAATTGGTTTCCATTCAACATTCCAGTACTTATCAATATTAGGCGCTGCCGGATTAACTTCTAATATTCCATCGAGAATTTCCGACTGAAACAAGTATGCTATATCCAATTTGTATGGATTGATCATTTTAGTAACTATGTATTTCTGGGTTTTTTCGATAAAATCGATATCGGGATTATCGAGTTGTTTTTCTCTGATTGTCTCTACAACTTCGTCCGGAATTATTGCAGGTAAACCGTTATGACATGTATCTTCACCTATTGTTTCTTGTATGCAACCTATTTTCCATTCAGCTATAAATGTTTTAATCTCTTCTGCAAACATTAAAGCGCTATAGTTCCTACCCATGAAATTGATGTAGTATGATTTTATCTTAGCGTACTCTTCTGCACGACTGGTTTCTATCGCTGGTAGTTCGTGGTAACCGCATCCAAAATGTTTAGCAATGCGATATTTAGCTAGTTGTATTGCGTAGGAATGAAGATCTTGTTCATTATATGATTTTGAGCGAAGGTTATCTTCTGGGGAAGAAAGTGACTCATCATCGATGTTGTTATCCAAGTCATCCCATTCCTCATCCTCCTCCTCATCATCATCTGGGTCAGAATCATCTCCACTTATGCTATGAGTGAGTTTGGAATTTGCACGATACAAATTCTCCATTTCAATAATGTGCTTCTTTACAAGCTCAACAATATCTATCGGTTTATAATTTTCATCGTCATCGAAATAACCATTATCACATTCAGATACTGAACTATTACCTTCACATTGATAAGGACCGGCAGGTCCTTTATTGTCTTCAGCTATAGCTTGTATAACAACATCTGAACCACAACTTTTTGGTTCAATGTTATTCGGTATATTATTATTAGTATCTATATAATTAGAAGTATTGCATACTTCTTTAATATTGCATTCTTCTTTT
>CAZPWS010000023.1:0-48129 GCA_964590225.1 uncultured Fibrobacterota bacterium | reverse complement strand
CACTATTTCCGTTATATATCAATGACTTACAAGAAAAGACCGGCGAAGTCAGGATTGTGATAGTCTTGCAATGGAGTGCCACAATGTCAAGATGGGGCTCGTAATCCTCTGGTCCAAGGTTCAAGTCCTTGTGGGCCCAAATTTTTCCCTTTGCGTTACTCCGCATCAGGTGCAGAAACATCACCAACAGCGGCCCTTGATACTCTTTGAAGCGCAATGGCTTTTCCGGTGGTGTCGTCGATTTCAACAAAAAGTCCATTAAAGCGGAGGTTCTCTTCGGCCGGTTCGAAACGGACAGGAACTTCGTAAAGAAATTTTCGTATTACAGCTTCCTTTCGCATACCAATTACAGAATCGTGTGGGCCAGTCATCCCTAAATCAGTTATATAAGCTGTTCCTCCCCGAAGAATCCGCTCATCAGCGGTTTGAACATGAGTATGCGTACCAACAACAGCTGAAACCTTTCCATCAAAATAATGGGCAAGCGCTATCTTTTCTGATGTAGCCTCAGCATGAAAATCAACAACAATTATGTCGGTTTGTTGTTTTAATCTTTGAATTTCTGACAAACCACTTCTAAAGGGGCACTCTATATGATACATGAATGTACGCCCCTGCAAGTTTAGTACACCAACTGTACGACCATCTTTTAGATGAAAAACCGTCGAACCTTTGCCGGGATTTCCCTGAGGGTAATTCAGTGGCCGTAAAAGAGCCGGATCTGTAGATAAACACTCAAGTCCATCCTTATTATCCCAAACATGATTGCCCGTGGTAACAACATCAACACCAAACTTACGCAATTTACCAAGTAGATTTTTTGTTAACCCTCTTCCCCCTGCGATATTTTCCCCATTCGCAACACAAAAATCTATTGAATACTCTTCCAGTAAAGCTGGCAAGAGCTCCGAGAGCACCCTTTTACCAGCACTCGCAAAAATATCGGCTACAAAAAGAATTCTCACTCTCGTTTACTCTCTATTTGGCATAATCGACAACTCGTCTTTCCCTGATTATGGTGACCTTTATCTGCCCAGGGTAATCCATCTCCTCTTCGATCTTCTTGGCAACCTGTGTTGCAAGTTCATCAGTTTCAGCGTCGTTCATTTGTTCAGGATTTACCATAATTCTGATTTCGCGACCTGCCTGTAATGCAAATGCAGAATCCACACCACGAAATGATTCAGCAATTTTTTCAAGCTGCTCAAGCCGTTTAACATAAGTGGAAAAAGTTTCCATTCTCGCACCAGGACGGGTTGCAGAAATTGCATCAGCTGCCTGAATCAGTATTGGATAAACAGATATTGGCTCGATATCCTCATGGTGCCCGGCAATTGCGTTGCAGATTATATCATTCTCGCCACATTTTTTAGCAACATCGCCGCCCAACTGCGCGTGAGTACCTTCTGTCTCCCTGTCAATAGCCTTGCCTATGTCGTGCAATATGCCGGCACGAAGTGCAAGCTTCGAATCAAGACCAAGCTCCGAGGCCATGTGCGAGGCGAGAACTGCAACCTCCTTACTGTGGCCAAGAACATTCTGTCCAAAACTTGTTCTGTAATTTAGCCTGCCAAGATACTCAACAAGCTGCGGATGGATGCCTGTAAGACCCATTTCAAGAACCATCTGTTCGCCCGCTTCCTTGATTTTTTTATCTACTTCTTTCGCGGTTTTCTGAACTACTTCCTCTATTCTTGTAGGATGAATTCTGCCATCTGAAATAAGTTTTTCCATAGCAAGGCGAGCGACCTCCCGCTTTACAGGATCATATCCCGACAGTATTATGTTGTCCGGAGTATCGTCAACAATGACATCTATTCCCGTAGCCTCTTCAAAAGCTCTTATGTTCCGCCCCTCACGACCGATTATACGGCCTTTTATTTCCTCGTTTGGCAGCGTAAGAGTAGAAACAGTTGACTCAACAGTATGTTCCGCTGCGCATCGCTGTATAGCTATTGTAACTATCCTGCGAGCCTCCTGATCAGCTGTTTCCCGCGCTTCATCTTTAATCTGCTTTATTAGCTGTGCCGCTTCGTGGCGAACATTGGCCTCAAGGTTTTTCTTTAGCATCTCTTTCGCTTGCATGGAAGTCATACCAGCAATAGATTCGAGCTTCTGGTTCTGTTCCGCTATAATCCGTGAAAGATCGTCATCTTTCGTTCGAAGTGCTTTTTCGCGAGACTGAAGAAAGCCCTCTTTGTTTTTAATTTCCTGTTCTTTAGTATTAAGAAGGTTTACCTTTTTATTAAGAGTTGACTCTTTCTCTTTTAAAAGATTAAACCTTTTATCTGCCTCAGATTGTTTTTTTGAAATTTGCGATTCGAACTCACCCCTTGATTTGTGCCACTCCTCCTTAGCTTTCAAAAGGTATTGCTGACTCATTATCTCGGCATCTTTTTTGGCCTTCTCAACTATGAGATCCGCGGAATCCATTGCGCTCTTGATACGACTTCTCTGGACTATTTTTTGTATTGCAAACTGTACCGCAACCCCAATTACAAACCCAACCACTATGTTCACTACAAGGCTTTCCATTAAAAACTCCTTCTATAAATATTAAAAATTGTCAAATATCCTAAAAACAAAAAAAGCCCCAAACGAGCATTTAAAGTAAAAAACTTTGAACTCTCCCTTCTGTAACAGAGGGTGCTGCCCCCACCGTTTCACGGATCCCGTAATTTACGGGCATGCACTCCGCGGCGAGAAATCAGCTCCGAAATTTCTAATTGAAGGTCAAAGTTTTTTACAACTGCGTTTGGAGCCGTTATTACAAAAATTCCTTAGAAAACAGCTTTATCGACTAACTGTTTCGCCCTATCAACATAAGAACCAAGCTTTATTGCAAGTTCTTCCCTGGTGTTTTGTTCATCAAAAAGTTCCCCCGCAATATTGAGCGCCGCAAGAACGGCCATCCTATATTTTTCCGCGGAAGAAAACCCATTGGAAACTTCATCAAACTTCTTGTTTACGAACTCCGCAACCTTAAGAACCGTCTCCTCGCTTTTATCGCTAAGGATGGTGAACTCTTCTCCTGCTATACGCACCTTTTGACGATTCAAACCTATCGGTTCATCCATACAAAAATTAACAGCTTAAACAACAGCAGTTAAGTTAAACCTCCAAATTTATTAACTCCAAATTAAATATAGCACTTATTCTAATGTTTTTCCACACCTTTTACGCAATGCCATCAAGTTTTCTTAATATTTCCTCTATTCTACCGGAAATCATCCCCATTCTCTCGTTGCTGCTGTGGTTTGCGGAGTCCCGCTCTCCCTCAAGTTCCCTGATCCGTTGCTCAAGTTCATTTATTCGTTGGTACAGCCCCTCTTTTTCGCTGTTTAGCCCACCAACCTCACCCCTTAACCTGTGTACCTCTCCAACCGCCTTTTCAATCCTTTCGTTCAATAACCCAAGAATCTCTTCCATGTTACATACCCCTCTTAAATAAGTTCATCTTAATACGGCTCCGTACCTTTTACATAGTGCGGCAACCACCCCTGTTACTATTTTCTCTACCTCTTCCTCGGCCATTGTACTGTCCTCCTTACGCATTCTTAATGCAAAGGCAGTTGACTTTTTCCCACCGGCAAGTTTTTCACCTTCATATAGATCGAAAAGTGATACCTCCTCAATTTGAGGACTAACCGACTTGATGGTATCAATCATGTCATACACAGAAACAGCACTATCTGTTACAACTGCGATGTCTCTATCCGATGAAGGAAATTTTGATACAGCACGATACTTTCGTGAATCCGAAGCAAAGTCAAACAATTTTTCAAGCGACAACTCGAAATACAGAACTTCACCCTTAATATCAAACTTCTTTAGTATAAGTGCGCTAATGGGCGCTATTTTGCCAACCTCAACATTATTGACTGTGACAACTGCGGAATCGAGTACGCCCCACGCTTTCTTTATGAGGCGACAACTTTTGCCAGTGATACGAGCGACAATAGACTCAAGAAGTCCAAGCGCCCCATGATATTCCCATGGAGAGCTTTTTCCGTCCCACCTCTGTTCGGACGAGAGTCCGCTAAGTGCTACGGAAATAACCTCCCTCTCAAAAGGCTGAGTGGCAGCACCTTTGGAAGCAAAAAGCCGGCCTACTTCGAAAATTGCAATATTATCAATTCGCCTTGATTTGTTCCATTTTACCACATTAAGCAGACTTGGCACCATAGTTGTGCGTAAAACAGCCATATCTGGGCTCAAGGCGTTTATCACTGCGGGGGGAACTTCTTCGAAGTTAAACAGCGCGAGCTGCTCCATACTTACAAGCGAATTTGTTATTACTTCAGTAAGACCAGAACCAGAAAATATGTCCCTTACCAATTCACGAAATTCATCTCTCCTGTTTGGTTGAACAGAAAGCCTGATCGAAGCCTTTTCCTTTGCAGAAATGCGCTCATATCCGATTAAACGGGCAACCTCTTCAACAAAATCCTCTTCGATGAGAATATCAGGGCGCCGTGCAGGAATGGTTACCTCAAATACCGAACCGTCACCACATACAATTCCTATGGATTCGAGCACCTTTTTAATTTCACTCTCGGTGAAATCCGAGCCAAGAAGTGCATTGATTCTGTCAATGCGGACAACAAATTTTTTATCAACCAATCTGCCATGATTTTCGTCGATGTGACCATTTACAATTGTTCCGCCAGCATATTCAGCCATTAGCGTTGCCGCTCTATCGAGAGCTCTGATTACTCCCGAATGGTCAACTCCTCTTTCGTAGCGATACGACGATTCCGAAATGAGACCGAGGCGACGGGATGTTTTCCGTATGCTAACAGGATCGAAATAGGCAGACTCAAGAAGAATATCAACAGTTTCAGATGAAACTTCGGAGGAGGCGCCCCCCATTACTCCTGCTATGGCCACAGGTTTTACCCCATCGCAAATTAAAAGATCACTCTCCAGAAGATCTCTTTCAACGCTATCGAGAGTAGTAATTTTTTCTCCCTTGCCTGCACGCCGGACCAATATCTCTCCCTTTTCAATTTTGGAATAGTCAAAAGCATGAAGGGGTTGCCCCAATTCAAGCATGACAAAGTTAGTTATATCAACAACATTGTTTATTGAACGGATGCCGCAACTTTCAAGCCTTCTTGCCATCCATTTAGGAGACTCCCCTATCTTAACCCCTTTAATCAATCTCGCTGAATATCTCGGGCAACCAGAAGGGTCGGCAATCTGCACTTTAACCATAGCCGCAATTTCGCTACCACACTCTTTAATTAACGATGATGGCATTTTAAGTTTTTTACCTGTTTTGGCGGCAATCTCACGCGCAAGCCCTGTGACAGAGAGGCCATCCGGTCTGTTGGGAAGTATTGCAATAGTAAAGATTGGATCGGCTTTAACCATTTCTGCTGTGATTTTTGTTCCGGCAACAAGTTCTGAAGGAAGCTCGATTATTCCATCCGCCTCATCCGAAACACCCAATTCACGATAAGAGCATAACATACCATTACTCAGAGCTCCGCGAATCTTGCTCTTTTTTATTTCCATCCCGTTCGGTAGCTTATATCCACCCTTTATTACTGCCACAGTAAGACCACCACGACAATTGGGAGCGCCACAAACTACATCTATAATTTCATTTCCCACATCAACCTTGTTTACAGATAGACGGTCGGCATTCGGGTGGCGGCCATGTTCCACGACTTTGCCCACAACAATGCCATCAACCTCATTGTAAACGCGTGAAACCTCCTCAACCTCAAGGCCAAGACCGGTCAGAATGTCGGCAATTCTGTTCGGAGTTTCGTCTATCTCAACATATTCCTTAAGCCAGCTCAAAGACACTTTCATGATAAATCTCTTTCTATCAATTAAACTGTGAAACCACCCTTACATCATTCTCATAAAAAAGGCGTATATCGTCCATGCCATATTTCAAGAGAGCAATTCTTTCGACACCCATACCGAAGGCAAAACCGGTGTACTTTTCGGGGTCAATTCCGCCATTTTTCAAGACTGTCGGATGAACCATTCCGCAGCCAAGAATTTCAAGCCATCCTGAATGTTTACATATTGGACATCCGTCGCCATTGCAAAGAAAACACTGTACATCCACCTCGGCAGATGGCTCTGTAAAGGGAAAATAACTTGGTCTGAATTTTGTTTTAACCGCAGAGCCAAAATAGGATGTTACAAATGAATTGAGCGTTCCCTTGAGATCCGCGAATGTAACTCCTGTATCAACATATAGCCCTTCTATCTGATGAAAAAGACAATAACTCCGCGCACTTACTTCTTCGTTGCGGTAAAC
This sequence comes from uncultured Fibrobacterota bacterium, assembly GCA_964590225.1. Taxonomy (GTDB): domain Bacteria; phylum Fibrobacterota; class OXYB2-FULL-49-7; order OXYB2-FULL-49-7; family JAEUSG01; genus JAEUSG01. The sequence goes on along the minus strand of CAZPWS010000023.1, from coordinate 41,846 downwards.
CCGACCAGGCATTATTGCCCTTATTGGGGGCGTTTGCGATTTCATAACCCTGATCTGAACCGGAGAGGTATGGGTGCGAAGCAGAATTTCTGGACTTAAATAGAAGGTATCCTGCATATCGCGCGCAGGGTGGTGCGGCGGAGTATTAAGAGCCTCGAAGTTATAATAATCTGTTTCAACCTCTGGCCCCTCCTCAACCCTAAAACCCATCCGCGCAAACACTCCCTTTAATTCCCTCATTGTAAGGGTAAGAGGATGGAGATGGCCAATCAAAGGACGGTGCCCAGGTAAGCGGTCGTCAGCGGACAACCCACCAGAAACTGAGAGTAGCGCTTCAAGCCTTGATTCTATGGCTATTTCGATTTCGCTTTTTATCCGATTAGCCTCTCCGCCAATCTCTTTCTTCTCTTCTGGCGAAAGAGCTGCTATCGAACGAAGAACTTCTGAAATTTCGCTCTTCTTGCCAATAAACCTTGATTTAATCTGAAAAAGTGAGTGTTCGTCCGAAGCCCCTTCAATTTCAGATAGTGCTTTATTTTTTAGATTCGCCAATCGTTCCTTTATGTCATTTTCCATTATCCTCTCCTTACACACTTCATAAAGCCAACTCACTGTCCACCTACAAAAAAACCGATTCGTCCGAGTCTAATCTCGATACGAACCGGTTCTGATAAACAGTTGAGATAAATTTACTTCTAAGCTGCCGATTTAGCCGCAACCGCAAGTTGCTCAAATGTCTTTATGTCGCTAACTGCCAGATCCGCAAGCACTTTCCGGTTCAGTACGATACCACCCTTTTTTAAACCGCTCATAAATCGGCTATATGACAAACCAAAAAGCCTCGCCGCCGCATTTATACGCATATTCCACAATTCATGAAAGCTTCTTTTTTTCGCCTTACGATCACGATAGGCAAACTTCATTCCCCGTTCTACGGTCTCTTTTGCGAACTTGAACTTACTGCCGCGATAACCACGATACCCTTTTGCCTGATCTATTACTCTCTTCCGTCGGGCTCTTGAAGCTACGCTTTTCTTGACTCGAGGCATATTTCTTCTCCTTAACTATTTTCGCTGATAAGTTAACTGTTTAATTACAAAGCAGACGATTGATTTTAGCTTCGTCAGCCTTGGCCACATAAGTTACACCGCGAAGCTGCCGTTTTCTTTTGGTAGTCTTGCTTGTAAGTATATGGCGCCTAAAACCGCTTGCCCGTTTTATTTTTCCGGAACCGGTTTTTTTAAACCTTTTTGCAGCCGCCTTATTTGTCTTAATCTTTGGCATATACACTCCCTAATGAAAATTCGAATAAGTCGGACAAATATAATTACTACACTTATTGAATGTACATAAAAAACTTAAAACGCGAAGCCAAACGGAATTTATTATCTTTATTGATTCAACAAAAAATGAGAGGCTTATTATTATGAGGTCATGTGGAATAAATATTGGTGCAAGCAGCGTAAAAGTAGTGGCACTTGAAGATGGAAAGCTCATTTTTGCCAAGGCAAGCGCCCACGAAGGTGATGTTAAAACAACCCTCATCTCACTGCTAAAGGAAGCTGGACTAAAATCTGGCGATAAGGCAATTGTGACTGCAAATGATGGCCTTAAACAAATCAAGTTAAAAGGGGTAATTGAGGCAATAGCAATGCAGGAAGCACTGTTAGCTATGCCCGAAACATATAATGCTGTGGTCTCAATGGGAGGCGAGGACCTTGTTGTTTACGCGATAGGCGAGAACGGAAGGATAGTTAACTCCTATTCGGGAAACAAGTGCGCTTCTGGAACAGGAGAGTTTTTCAAGCAACAACTTAAAAGGATGGACTTAACAATAGAGGAAGGCATCAAGGCTGCCTACGGTTCAAAAGTGCAAAAAATATCATCCCGTTGTTCTGTTTTTATGAAAAGCGACTGCACTCATAAATTAAACAAAGGTGAATCAACAAAAGGTGATATAGTTCTTTCGCTTTCAAATGTGATGGCTGAAAAAACAATTGATTTTCTTAAAAAAGCGAAATTGAATGGCGGGAAAGTCCTCCTTACAGGCGGTCTAACCAAAAATCCACACCTCGTCCAGTTTATAGGCGCTGCAATGCCCAACATCGCTTTTATTACACCAGAAGAAGCCCCCTTCTTTGAAGCTTACGGAGCCGCTATCATGGCCATAAAAGAGGGTGAACCATTGGCTGATTTCGATAGCCTATATTCAGACGAACACACCTCCTACGATAAGATGCGGACTCTAACCGAGTTCAGAGAAAGTGTTTCCTACATGAAGCCAAAGCATGGCATGATAAGGAAGGGACAAAGCTATATACTGGGAATAGATGGTGGGTCAACTACCACTAAAGTCGCCCTGATCGATTATGACACAGAAGAAATTGTGGCGTCTTTTTACGGACGCACGCATGGAGATCCCGTTAACGCGCTCAAGCAGTGCATGGAAGAAGTTAAAAAAGAGATAATAGACGAAATAGGCAGCATGGATATAAACATACGGCTTGTTGCAACTACTGGTTCATCACGCGAAATTCTTGGCGTTTTTATGGAAACAGGCGGCATTTACAACGAAATTATAGCGCATACCGTAGGTACAACTTATTTCGATCCTACAATAGATACAATTTTTGAAATAGGTGGACAGGATGCAAAATATGTTTACCTTAAGAATAATGTGCCGATAGATTATGCAATGAATGAGGCCTGCTCCGCAGGCACAGGCTCGTTTCTTGAAGAATCCGCAAAAGGCGACCTAAATATTGAATCGGCAAGTGAAATTGGAGACATTGCCGAAAAAGCTATGACACCGCTAAAATTTGGCGAGCATTGCTCTGCCTTTATAAACTCCGACATACGAAAAGCTATTCAGGAAGGTTCAGGCAAATACAACATTGTTGGTGGTCTTGTGTACTCAATTGTACTTAACTATTTGAATAGGGTGGTTGGCAACCGTCCCATAGGCAATAAAATTGTTTTACAAGGCGGGGTAGCGAAAAACAGCGCCATCCCGCTTGCATTTGCCGCCATGCTTGGCAAACCGGTTATTGTACCGCCGGACCCTGAACTCATGGGCTGTTTTGGAGTTGGGATACTTGCAAAAAGAAAACATGCAGAAGGTCTTCTTGATGAGTGCATAGTAAGTGTGGACGATGTACTGGAACGGAAAATACAGAACGACGGAGAAATAGTCTGTAAGTCGTGCAGTAACCTTTGTCCGATAAAAAAACTGAAGGTTAATAGCACCATTTATTTCTTTGGCGGTCGATGCAACAAGTGGGCAAACTCACGGAAAAAGATTAAAATTGACGAAAAAAGCACAAAGGACCTTGTTGAATTACGACACACCCTGCTTTTCGAAACATGGGGTGCCGACTTTTCTAAACTTGACATTAGAAAAGATGTCACAGTTGCCATTCCACAAGCTTTTTCTATCTATTCGTTATGGCCACTATATTCACATTTCTTTAAAGAGCTTGGTGTAAGGACAATTTTATCAACTGTAATCGACAAAGAAGGACTTGAAAAAATCAACGCCCCTTTTTGCTATCCTGGCGAAATCGCCCACGGAATGATCGGCGAAATGGTGAAGCTTAATCCGGACTTTTACTTTCTTCCCCATTTTAAGGACGCAGAGTCGGAAGAAAAGGATGTACATGGTTGCCTATGCCCAATAATGCAGGGGCTTCCGTACTATTTGCGAACGGCGTTTCAGCTTCGGGACGAACAAATACTCGCTCCAATTGTCAGTTTTGACAAAGGTCCTTCAACAACCATGGAACAGTTCGCTGATATTGCCGAACGGCTCGGATTTACAAGAAGCGACGGTGAAAGGGCATTTAACAAAGGTCTTGAAGCATGGAAAGGTTTTATAATCCAGGCAAAAGCTGAAGGTGGAAAGGCTTTGGCTGAGCTTGAAAACAGTGGGAAAACAGCTATTGTCCTTTTTGGCAGACCTTATAACGCATTTACCCATTACGCTAATATGGGAATTCCAAGAAAATTTACATCCCGTGGATTTACGGTCATCCCTTTTGATATGATTCCCTACGGAAAAGAGGAGATATACGAAAATATGTACTGGCATTTCGGCCAGCAAAACATGAGAGCTGCCGTAAGCATTGCAAAAAAACGCAACCTATACATGTGTTATATCTCAAATTTCTCCTGCGCACCCGACTCCTTCATTTTACATTACATGAGGTGGATTCACGGAACAAAACCATTTCTAACACTTGAACTTGATTCTCATACTGCAGATGCAGGTATTGATACAAGAATAGAGGCATTTCTCGACATTATTGAGGGGTACTCAAAAAGCGGAATATTCAAGGTAGGTGCTGATTTCGATATGCGGTATGAAGCTGTTTCCCGAGACAACACAGTGAAACTAATTGACAAAACAGACAACTCCATAATTGACTTCAGAGACAAAAGACTAAAATTACTGCTTCCCAACATGGGTTCGGAAACAACAGAAGCCATAACAGTAATGGCCAAAAGGTATGGGATTGATACGGCGATGCTTCCGGTCTCAGACCGAGAGACAGTGCAACTCGCTCGTGGAGTAGCTTCTGGAAAAGAATGCATTCCATGTCTTCTCGTTCTTGGCTCTTTTATGCAATACTTCCTTAAATACGGCAATGACCCGAACCGAATCTACATTCTATTCATGCCCATCACTACGGGTCCATGTCGCACGGGACAATATGCCGTTTTTTACGACCGTATTCTTAGAGAGAGCGGATACTCTAACATAGCAGTATTAAAACTCAACTCCGACAATTCATACAATGAGATGGGGCCAGGCTTCTCAAAGATGGCGTGGCATGCCATCTGCGTAGGTGATGCGTTGAAGGATCTGAAATCAGGTATTCGAGTTTGTTTGCAGGATCCATCTGAGGGATTTCGTGTTGTGGATAACCATTGGCAGAAGATACTCAAGGTGTTTGAAAAAGGCGACTTATCAAAAGAACTCCCAACGGCGATCGAAGCAATGTCAGCCGATCTCGCACTATTGCCAAAACAAAGAACAGCAGACGATGTCGGCAAAGTACTTGTTGTAGGAGAAATATTTGTACGAAGAGATGACTACTCTGTATCGTCGCTTGTTGATAAATTAACAGAATGGGGAATTCTAACAAGAATTTCAGGGTTATCTGAATGGATACACTATCTTGATTATGTAAGGGAATTCAGGCTGCGGGCTTCCGTAAAAGAAAAATCATTTATGCAGAAAGCTCTCTCGAAGTACTACTTTACTCTTGCAACCATGAAAATCGAATTTTTATGGAAGCATCATGTACAAGAAAAAATCGAGGCCGCTTTTAGAAAATCCGGCATACTTCCTGCCGCTCCTTCCAACATGGATAAAATTATGGAAAGGGCACAAGAATTTACATCGAAGGATTTTGAAACAGAGGCAACCCTATCGCCGGCTGTTGCCGCAGCCGCTATGGAGGCTGGATATTCTGGAATAGTGATAATTTCACCCTTTGCCTGTTTGCCTGGCCGATTAATTGAAGCAATATATGCACCATGGGCGCGAGATAAAAACTATCCGGTAATAGCTCTCGAAAACGACGGAAATGTCTATCCTCCAAATATAATGTCGAAAATCAATATTTTCTGTCTGAATGTAACAGAATTCGAGAAGAACAGCAAAAAAGGGCTATCGGTCAAATAAGCGAGAGAGCTTATCTGAAATGTCATCTGCTACCGAATCACGGCTATAATAACCTGACCGTATCCGGGAACGAACTGAATCGAGCAACAACGATCTCGTATCTTTGCTCGAGGATGAAATATCCACTACATCTGTTGATAGCAAAGAAGCTGTTCGTTTAGTACTAGTTACACCATTATTACCATTACAATACTGCGTTTCACGCGGACGCTTAAGCCCTCTAACTCCTGAAAGGCCGGCAATGTCCATAAAAGTCTCCCATATACCCCAAAACTACCCCACTTGTATATCGGCAGTATTCGTTTGATACTTTAGTGAATTCTTTTACTCTTTATCGGAAGTTTCAGGTACCTTATCTCTATTAACACCTGTTCTAACATTTCGCAGATTAGTTATTATTTCATCCCGTTTAGGATGTTTGGAATCGAGCTCAAGCGTTTTTTCGTAATACACAACACACATATCCCACAACTCCTTGATGCGCTGTCTCCTAATAAAATCGGCGGCTTCGTAATAGGCATCGGGATTATCGGGCATCAGTCTTATGGCCTTGAGGTATGTCTCCTCGGCTTTTACAATAGCTTTTGCCTCTTCAAAAGCCCTCCCAAGCCAGAGATAACCAATAAAATTTTTCGGTTCCATAACCGGCAAAGGAGATAATTCCTTTACGGCTTCGTTTAGTCTGCCCCTTCTAAGATATATACGGCCAAGTGAGTAATTAAGATCGTACGACTCTATTCCAAAACTCCGCGCCATTTCTAAATGAATCAGCGCTTCGTCAAATTTTCCCCTGTCGAAATAAAGAACACCGAGACTTATTCTTGCATTAACAAAAGACGAATCAAGGGAAACAGCTTCTACAAGCACATTCTCTGCCTTTTCATAATTTCTCAAAACAGTATATGTCCGCCCCAATAAGTCGAGTAAAGGCGCGTTTTTTCTGATTCTAACAGCAGTTTCATTTAGAAGATCTCTAGCAGCAAAATAATCTTTCGTTTTGTACAATATTGACGCAAGTTTCAGCGCAAGTTCCATAGATTTCTTATCGTTCTCGACAGCGTTGTAATAAAAATATTTGGCGTCTTCCAGTTGTCCCATCTGTTCGTACATTGATCCAAGCCGTGCGTTTACTGCGGTATTCGCGGGATCCTTAGAGAGCACTATCCGATATTCGTAAAGAGCACTTTCCATATCTCCCTTAGCAAAAAAAACATCGCCAAGCACCTCGTGTGCAAATGCGTTTGACGGATCTACGGCAATCGCCGCCTTCGCTTCGGATTCCGCCCTTTGGGAATTACCAACCTTTAAGTATATCCTTGCAAGGCGACTCCGCGCGAAAACACTGTTAGGCTTTGTCCGAAGCACCCCTCTATATAATTCAAGCGCTTCATCTTCTCTCCCTCCCAAAAGCAAGAGTTCACCCAACCCATTAATATATTGATCATCCGAAGGCTGGAGTTCGTATGCGCGCCTACAATATTTTTCAGCTTCAAACAGATTGCCCATAAAACGGTACGCTATTCCCATATTATAAACTATATCTGCGACCTCGCCCCACTTGACTATCATCTCGTTGTAAAGCTCTATGGCTTTCCCATGATTACCCGAAGCAGAAAGAGCGCTTGCCAAATTAACGAAAGCCTCTTTCGCATCAGGCTTTATGCTAAGTGCCTGTTGATACGCCGAAACAGCCTTTTGCGCATCGCCACTCATGAAATAAGCATTACCGAGATACAGCATCGTTTCGAAGCTACTGCCCCCCTTATTTGATTCTTCCTCGAGTATTATTATAGCTTTCTGGAAATTCCTTATCCTTAGAAGTGCATTTATCTCCGTTAAATTCAAAGGGGAAAGTAAGCCGGCCACACAAAAAACAATAAATACTGCTTTACCAAAAAACATTATAAACCTCTCTCCGCTCAAAACTGGCTACACCACCAGCCAAACCTATCCAAATTCTGCTATCATTACATTCCATGGATAAAATATCGTTATTGATAAGGCCGTAGCGATAATCGAGAGTTGCGAATCTTTTTAGGGAATCATTGTAAAGAACTATTCCATGGTTCTTTGTGCCCACCCAGAGCGTGTTATCAATTGCTTTAAGAACACTAACAACAGCTGAATCTAAAATCCCGCGCCTCTCTATCCTGTATTTATTGGATTCACTTCTGTTGTCAACTACCGCAAGATCACCGCCGGAAAGAGAGGCGTACAAACCATTTCCAAGCAGCGCAATATTATCAACTCTTTTACCATCAAAATACAGCATTTCGAAAACAGATCCATTTGCAGCAGAAAAAGTTTGAACACCGGAACGGAGGGTCGCTGCATAAATCGTATCTCCAGAAACAGCCATTTGCGTAATAGCGTCTTTTATTACATTATTATTATCTATAAAACTTTTTTTGTAAAAATCAAAACAGTGAAGCCCTGGCAGCGAAGCAATCCAGAGCCTGTTACCACATAATACAACATCCGTTACATCCCGTATAATTACATCACCAATACTTCCACACAAATCAAATTCCTGACCGCTCTTACTATTCCGTATGAGAAGACCTTCGTAGCTACATAAAAAGAGAAAATCACCATAACTTTTTATTTTTGTAATCTTATCGACGGGAATATCAGCACTTCCGCTTCTATTCAACCTGAATGTCATTTTCTTAATATCAAATAAATCAAGCCCATTACCAAGATAACCAAAACCAAACCATGCAGTATTATCTGTAAAACCAATTGCTTTTACTAAATCATGCGTAAGCCCGGTATATATAGCTGTCCACTCCACTTTTTCTTTGGCTAACCGATAAAGCCCTTTATCCATAAGACCCAGCCATACACCATCAGCATCATCATCAAGCGCGGTAACTGCATATAATCCGTCAACCGTACCCTTTTCATCGCGCATTAATAGCCATGGGCCACTATCAGATAAGCTCCGAACAATTCCAAAAGCCGTTCCGTACCAAAGTTCGTTATCTATCCTACTTACGGCATAAGCGCCCTTGGCAGGGAAACCACTGGAAGGCGAGAAAACATCAAGAGAATCTGAATTTTCTTTTAGCCTCCAAACCCCTGCATCGGTAGTTGTGAAAAATACCGCTTTTTTTTCTGCCAGAATATCCGTAATAACCGTTTTTTTACCAGCAATACGCGGAACTAAAGGTTTTGTAACCTTACCCGTTTCATTGTCAATAATGGTGATTTGTCCCTCATCATGGCCGGCATATAGCTTCTTGCCATAAATAGATAGCGCATAAACTTCCCTTCTTGCAAGCGAACCCTTTTTGACAATAGAATTGACAATATTCATAGCAGTATCAATAACATCTATACCTCTGTCGCCTCCAGCGTAAATTAGCCCATTGTTAAAAATTAGTGTGAAGTATCTATCCGAGGAGAATCCCTTCTGAGAACTCACATATGAAATCACCTTACCGGAATCGGGATCGAGTAACACCAGACCATTCCATGTTGCAAGCAACACTCCCCTTCTGAGGGGAAGAACATCCGATACTGTCTCAGATGGCAAACCATTGTGTAAACCGTAATGTCTTGAACTACCGTCAAGCCTGTTTACCTTTACAGCTCCCGCATCTGTACCCATCCAAAACTGACCATAGCGGAATTGATCGTCCGCCAGATTGTATATCCGCGTAACCTTACCTAACCTTAACAGTGTTGGTATATACGAAGCAGAGGAGTCGGCCTTTTTCCCATAAGAACGCCAAACAAGAGAAGCAAAAAGAAAAACAGCCAGAACAGTAGCAATCCGAATTGTTTTTATCGTTTTGCCAGCCGTTTTGCCAAAAATCATTCTCATTTAAAAGGTGGGTTCAGGGCGAACCCCTTTATTCCCGCAGCCTTACCCTGATCGATAATGCTGACCATCTTTTCGTGATAGGTTATCATGTCACCATTGATATTTAGCATGTCGCCCTTATAACCTTCGATTTTAACCAAATGGCGCATTTTGTCTCTTAAATATCTAAACCCATCTCGCCGCTCAGAAAGAAATTTTTTTCTGCCTTCCTGTGTTGACTGATCAGAGTAGCCGAGGGGCACAATCTCGCCATTTATTTTTAGCTCACCATCCCTTATAATATTATGATCTTTGTCGAAATAATCAGCTCCCATATACACGATAATCTGCTTTTCTGTAGATTTTTTTTGGTTTGCAGCACTCTTAACATTTGGAGGAAACTTAATAGCTATTCCGTAAACCATCGCCATCGACATGGCAACCATAAAAAAGATAATAAGCTGAAATACCACATCGATCATGGATGTGATGTCAACCTCTTCCGAGACGGCCATTTGTCTGCGCTTCATTGCCATTTGAAATTAGTTTCCTTTCACCTTAATCTTGCCCTCTTCAATAAGCTTTTTGGTATATGCTGCCTGAATATCAGCATGCTCCTGCGACCAGGTGCTTTCAGAACTCGTTACAAGCGCAAACTTTGTAACACCGGCTTCGCGTGCCCTTTCAACAACTTGGATTATTCTGCCATAAAATGTCTTTGCATCCGCCTTAATCATTAAAGGCATATCTGCTTTAAGATTATCAATTTCAATTTCGGTAAGAGGTGGTTTCTGTTTCTGCATGCGATTTGAATTTTCTACTGCAATCGCTTTTTCCAATAACGCATTTCGTGCTATATCTAGCGCTTTGGGCACCATGTCAAGAGTTACAAAAAGCATATTATTGCCACATCTTCGACAAAACTTATTCCGCCCCTCAAGAACTTTATCCTTTACAATAACATCTTCTTTTTCCTCGCCGCCAACGATAACTTCCCCCGTATTTGTGTCAACTATTTCTGGCAAGCCTCCGTAAACGATCCGCCCTTTAGCGTTAATAACATATGACTCCGTTACCCATGTAGTTGTATCAGGAACAAGTACTTCTCCCACCTTCTTTTTAAATGATTGCCCACAATAAAGACAGCTATCTGGAGTGCCTGCCCTATCCGCAAAGGCAATTAAGCCAGTGGAATCGGGGTTAATTGAGCCGTCAGTATTCAAATGCGCCCTAAGCACATATATCTGAAGCGCCGACTCATCCTGCTTTATGGAATAACGAGAATCCGGCAGTGCAAGCCTATCGTCAAGCGAAGGCTCCATTTGTATTGACACAATAAAATAAATCAAGAGGAGAAATGTAACATCAATCATGGGTGACAAACTCAGCTTGGCGTCACCTAATTTCCTCTTTCTCTTTAAATTCATTTGCCAGCATCTCCCATATTAATCAGACACCAGCGAATCAACCATTAAAATGGCAACTTCTTCCATTTGCAATATGTACGCCTCTGTCTTGGCTTTCAAAAAACTATAGATAAGCAAAGCAGGAATCGCAACAAAAAGACCGCCTGCCGTAGTTAAAAGAGCAACAGAAATATTGCCAGACAACTCATCAGGCTTCGCACCTCCTGCCGACTGTGCCATGGTCTCAAAAGCGCCAATCATACCAATAACCGTCCCGAACAAACCTACAAGAGGAGAGATATTAGCAATAGTAGCTATAATGCCAAGTCTTGCTTCAAGAACAGGAATTTCAACCCTGCCACGCTCCTCAATAGCAGAATTCATCCATGCTTTTGTTTCAACGAGGCTGAGTCCGTTTTTTTTACTATCCTGAAACTTACGCAGCCCCTCCAACAAAACGCTCGCTACCGGCCCACCCCGTTTCTGACAGTACTCAACCATTTTTTCTACAGACAACGCTTTGTTGTCCGGTGTTTCCTTTAAAGTCTTTTCCATAAAGTCAGTAAACTCACCTGCCGTCATTTTTCTGCTCAACAGGAAAGAGACCAAAAGTCTTTCGATGCTTATACCAACAATAATAACGGAAAACACAAGCAGCGGATGCATAACAGGACCACCGTCCATATAGTACTTTACAATATTAAATTCAGCCCTCGCCTGACCGGTGAAAATTAAGATCGCAAAAACAACCATTGGAAAAACTCTAAAAACCATCTATGCCTCCTTGTTTATAACCATATTAAACTACTAATTCTGAACATTTATTGCCTGAATTTGTTCTTTTGCAAAATTTTTCGCATCTTTATCGCACGATGAACCTCGAACTTCCTCATAAATCGACTTGGCCTTACGCCATGAACCCTCTTTATTGTACGAAAATGCAAGATAATTTTTAACCCAGCAAAAAGCTGCGAAAGCAGGATACTCTGCGAGAATACGAATATAGATTGGTTTTGCCTTAGAGTAATTTTCAAGTCCATACTCATAATTGGCAATACTAAAAAGAGCGTTAGCAACCAGCTGGCTTTTAGGATACTTTTGAATGAATAAGTTCATCTCCTTAACCGCAGAAACACCATCCTGCATGGATACAAGACACTCGGCGCGCTGATACTGAGAAATCTCCGCGAGAGTACCAACTGTATCCTTTTCCATAACAAGCTTAAACACATCTCTTGCTTCATTGTACTTCTTGAGCATACTTAGAGAATTTGCCTTAAAATAATAGGCGTTAAGAATAAACTTGCTTGAAGGGAATTCCCTAATCATTCTATCCGCCCAAGAAATAATATCATTATAACGACCGTCGTTATTCAGCACATCTATCAGCTTAACTATTGCAACCTCTCTCAGATCGGTCTTTGTTTCAACATACTTCTCAACCACCATCATGTAAGATGCCGCGGCCTCTTTATAATTTTTCTGCGCCGCATATACATCAGCAATTCCGATTCTCGAAAGAATTTTATCGTCAACATCAGGACTTGTTAGTTCGATGTCTTCATAGTTTTTTATGGCTCCAACTGGATCTGTCTTTCCTTTAATTGAGCCAATTTCACCTTGGGCCACTCTAAAATACTCCACATCATCTCTTTTGACTTTAGCATAAGCTTCGATTGCATCGTTATCACGCCCTTCAGCTACTCTTAATTTGCCAAGATTGTAAGCAGCGGCAGAAAAAAGATAGTGGTCCGGAAAATTTAAAACCTTTTCATAAAAATAAGCCGCCGAATCAGGCCTTGATAGTGCCATCCGATAAAGCTCTGCAACCTTGAAATAATGCGCCGGCATAGCAGCTGTTCCGGGGTTTTTCTTCACAAAAGACAATACAAAATCTTTGGCCTCTATTGGCTCATCGTTCCCCTGAAGCGCCTCTGCGTAGGCTAAAACTGCATTGTCGATTAAATCCTTAGCATCCGGAAAACGGTCGAACAGCCGCTGATATTCACGCATTGCCCCATCATGATCTCCAATCATACTTCTCGATTTGCCAAGCATAAAAAGAGACGGTGGAGCAAACAATGTGTTATCAGGATACCGATCTACATAGGCGGCCAATACCTTTATAGCCTCATCAAATGTTTTATCGCGGAAATAGGTATCCGCCACTTTGAATTCAAACTGTTCTCTCCTCTGCGCATCACACCTTGAATTATTTAATACTTCATCTTGGAAAAGCCTTCTGCCCTTTCTATATTCACCCTTTTGTACATACACGCTACCCATTTCACCATATGCCGTCATGATTGTAACGCTATCTTTCGCAATTGATATAGCAGTCCTGTACACGGCTATCGCACTATCAAGCAGATTAAGCTCCTCCCCTGCCAGTCGCCTGCCAATCTCAATGTACTGCACCGCCTTGGCTTGTGGGTCAGTAAGTTTTGACAACTGATCGTAAAAATCGCTCACAATGGAGGAGTCTGAGCCTGCAACCCCAAGTATTCTGTACTTTTCTACCATCATCTGCTGTGAGCTTAAGTTATCAAGCGTTTTCCGGGCATCATCCTTGTTTCCAATCTTCATGTGACATTTGCCCATTTCGAGTATCGACTTCTCAACCCATTCGTAGGCTTTATCGTACTGCCCTACAACAGTTTCAAACTCCTTTATGGCAAGGCGATATTTAATATCAAGCTGCTCCTTACTCACCCCTTTTACCGAATCGGCGTCAGCAAGTTGGACATAGATAATACCTATTCTATACTGTGATTGAGCAGCTACATTACTTTCTGGGAAACGGCTAACACTCTGACGCAAAAGCTGCTGTGCCCTTGCATAATCTTTGGAATCCATGTAAAATGTTGCAAGCTTAGATGCCGCAGCCGGAAAAAATTTTGAACTTCTAAATTCCTCTATAACGGTCTCGTACGCCTTGATGGCAGAAACGGTGTCTCCCTTTGCCTCATGGCACTCCCCGAGAAGATACTGTGCATTTGAGGCAAACTCAGTACCGGAATAATTCTGAAGCACTTTTGCATAATTTTCAATGGCATCATCCCACTTTTTTTCACCAAAATAATAGTTGCCAATATCCAGTTGAACCTTGGCCTGCTCCTCAATAACTTTTATTGAACTTATTGCTTTCGCGAATGTAGTATATGCCTCCTCGTTGCGCCCAAGCTTAAAGTAAACACCGCCAAGAGCAATCGTTGCTTTCGACAACAGCGAACTTTGAATATACACATTCAGGAATTTTAAATAGGCGTCAACAGCACTTTCATAGAGTTTGTCTCTTTTATGGCGGGTTTCTGTTATTAGCGAAGAGTCGGTCATTCTTATAATTGACGCATCCAACATATCCGCTTCTTTTACATATGAATCAGCTATCGCCTTAGCAGCCTTGTCAACAAGATCGGATTCCTTGAATAAATCCAGTATTATACTGTACTGCTCTCTTGCCTTCGCGCCCTCTCCCATTTTGCTGAGACAATGTCCTATTTCCATTACGGCATCTGAAAGAAGCTCTCCCTTTGTCTGCGTAGTATCCGTAGCCTGCTCACGAATGACATCCTCAAGAGTGTACACCTTTTTTGCAAGGTCGCGATTTTTAAGAACAACCTTACCTCTGTCAAGGTTATAATACCTGTCTGGCTTAATTTCAACAAACTTATATTTTGGAAAATTTATAGCTTCACTTCTGTTCTGTTCAATTCTTTCCAGATACTCTATGGCCTTTTCAAAGTTAGACCTTGGCGAACTCCCCATATCAGCCATGGCAATATGACACTTTGCTGCAATCAAGAAAATCTGTTCGGCAACAAGTGTATTTGGAAATTTTTGTAACAACCTATTGCAGTCATCAATCGCATTCTCGTAGTCGGTAACAGTTAGTGCTGTCTGGAGTCCCCTTGAAGCGAGACGGAAAAGGCCTAATTGAACAGCAGTTTTGCTAAGTTCATCAGTATAGTTACTGTATCGTTCTATCAACGCTTCGGTACTGTCTCTTTCTGCTCTGGAATCACCGGATGCGGCAGCGGCATCAATATCCGATATACTTCGATGAATAGCTCGTTGCCGTTCTGAGAGGTTTTCAACCTTTAATACCTGCTCATTTATAATCGGTACGGAAACAAGCGCTACAACAAGTAACAAAGCTATAAACATTTCTACTTTATCTCCAGGGTTCGCACAGATGTTTCTCCTAAATCAACAGCAATACTGCCGGCATAAGGTGCGAGCCCCCTATTTCCAAAACTGTCTTCAGTTTCGATCCACATATCCCACCTGCCACTGCGCCAGCCCGTAAAGTCAATATTACGAAACGCCACATCCGTGAGTGAATATGAGGCGCCTGCAATCTTGCCTAAAGCGTAATACACCGACCACTGCTGCTTTACAATTTCATTGACAGGAAGTGATACAACAATACTGGGGGTTACATAGCGTCTTTCTCCTGTAAGAGGGTCACTCCCTAAATATTCGGCACTATAGTTAAAATTTAAACTTACAGAACGAATAAAACCAAACCCCGCATCACGAACCGCACAAGACTTAGACCTCGAAGATTGGATTGAAAGAGAAACATCAAAAACTCCCGACCTGAAAACGGAGAAGTCTGTACATTTGCTGGCGGATGGAGTAGAAGTGTTGGTATAACACATCGGAGCGTAAGCAGTGGCCTGAGACGGCAGATATATGGGTATATTATCCTTGCCACTTTCCGTGACCCATTTAATCTGTGGTGGAATTGCATCCCACACTAATGAATACGAAGAGGTCGAAGAAGAATAATAAACCCTCTTTTCTCCAAAAAACCGCCCCTTTGCTACAACAATGATAACAAACTCCTTTGTACCCTCCGTAACATGCGAACTTGTTACGGGTATTCCTCGGAAAGGATGTTGATAGAGATTGTAATCGTTATCCAATGAATAAGCTTGCGAAACAGAATATTCACGCCCTGAAGCAGAAACTCTATAACCAGGAATTGCAGCTTGCAGATAGGCTCTTATAGTCGAATAATTAGTCTTAATATCCGAAAGAGGAATCATGTCAAACCATGACGGAACTGAAATTTGTGAGCTATCTGGATTGACCGCCGATATTAGCGAAGAGTCGAAAGTGTTTAATGCTGCCTGTTTATGACCCAAAATTGAGCCTGTTTCAATTAATCTTGACAATATCGCCATACTTGAATCGGACCTACGGATTCCAGATGTGGAAATACTACTAACACCCCCAAAATCAGAAGCGCTCCATCCACCACTTGCCTGTTTCGAAACCGAAGCGAGCGGTGAAACACGATAACCCGTGTAATAGTTAAAGCCACCAAGTATTGATTCCCTTAACCGTCCACTTGATGGAATTATAAACCGCTCAGGGACGGTTTCCATGATGCAGTCGCCCCATGGAACTGCATTGTTTGCCTTATCGGTAAGCGTCCCCCCCGACATAGTACCACTTGCAAATAAAGACGAACTCATCTTTCTTGTGGCTATCCATATGTCAATTTCAGGAATAAAAGAAGTATCGCCGTAAGTATCAAAAATTATTGGTATGACTCCGGACAAAACACACAGTTTGTTACTGATACTATTTACAAAAAAAGAATCTCTATTTGCCCTGTCAAAATCAAAAACAACAGCCGCCTTTGCCATCTTTAAACGGATATCGTCCCAAAGTAGTTGTCCTACCCTTTGTCCACTGTTATTTTGACATTCAAAAACAAGATATTTGCGCCCATATCCCATTGCAAGCGAAATTAATCCACCTATCTGCAAACCATTACCTCCCACCGTATCATATTTTGTGAATTGACTGCGATTAGAAACGGAAAGTGTCTCCGGTTTTGCAAAAAAGCCATTAAGAATGCGGCCGCTATAACTGGCCCCCGTATCGTTCTTCGCCTTTGATAAAGCTACCAACGCGGCAATATCATTTACAGGTTGAAGCGCCGAATATTTATGCGCAATAATTCTTGTTACCCCATTCAACGGCACAACTGCACTATATGGAACAGGGTTAATTGAGGTTTCGAGTCTGCCATCAAAAAGTGTAAGCCCCACCCCCGCGCCCGTAACTATCTTGTTAGAATTGGAAACAATGCCACTAAAACCGCCATTTAACTTTTGAGAAATAGTATCCCACTCAACACCTACAATCGCCACAGCAGAATAATAAATGCTATCGGCAAAACCGCTGTCTGTTACCATCGTAAACACGGTATCGTTAGAAACAATAACGGAATCAAGAAATACCGAAGAGGGGGTGTCATTATAGTTCACAAATAAATGAGAAATGTCTGAAGCAAGCAGCTGTTTTCTTACAATTTCTGCCATTGAGTTGCCCCGATGTTTTTTTATCAATATCATGTACTGGTGACTAAGGCTTGAGTTATCCCACCGCGATGAATCCACAGCAAACGACACTGTTACCGAATCACGCTGCGCGCCCCTAACAAGCATAGCCGTGACGGTAACTGGATATTCAAAAGCTCTCCCATCGCTCAACCCAGGCTCAACCACTTTTCCACAGGAAAAAAGCTGCGAACAAACCAACATAAATGTAAATAACAACAATGGTTTCATCACTTAATCTCTATAGTTCTTATGTTGAATCTTCCCACCCCGACATTAACCGAACCAGAACCCCCAAAAGGGGCAAGTCCCTTGTTGCCAATATGGTCCTCTGTCTCGACCCACATGTCCCACAGCCCCTTACGCCATCCGCGGGCATCGATACCTTTAAAAACTGCCCTTGTCATTGAATAGCTTGCCGATGAATTATTTATAGCGTGGTATGTATATGCCTGCTTGTCAATCTGATCCTTAGAAAGCTCAAAAACGAAGGGGTCTGCCCCGTCACTAAATTTTCTTATACCAGTAACAGGATCTTCCATGAAATTTGATGTCTTGTAGTGAAAGCACAATTTAACCGAAGAAATTCTGCCGATACCGAGCTCACGAATACCAGCCTTTATGCCATCGTTTGGGTCGTCAACATCAAGATAAACATCAAAAATATTGTTTGTTGCAAGTAAATTTGTGATTCTTTCAGTACCGGCTTCAATGTGATACATTGGGGCGTAAACTTCATTTACAAGAGGATCGTAATTTTTACTCCATGAAATGTGCGGCGGTAGTTTATCCCAATAATACAGGTAGGGCGAGCTAAATCTGCTTATTAAAACTCTCGGTTCACCAAAATATTTTCCTTTTGTGAAAGCTAAAAGCACAAATTCCTTACCAGACATATTTACCTGTGCGCCAGGAAAAACTTTCTTGTGAAGATAAAATGGGATTTTTCTCATATGATGAGAATAGAACTCGCCTTTAAAGAATGAGGCCATCATCAAGGGAAAATTTGTTCTCATGCCTTGCGAAACTGCTCCAAAGAGACTCCGTCCGTAAGAGACATCATGCCAGCCAGCACTTCTAAAAATGCTAATGTCTTTGGATGTCAACCCATAAACAAAGGTTTTTGATCTATCCTCTTTTCTATAGCCACCCCCAACAAACTTATTTAGCTCATCCACTCCGTAGCCAAAAAAGGAGCCAGCCTTCATGTAGTTAGCCAATCGCTTTGCATCCTTTACATACACAAGCTTAGGCAAACTAATTGCGTCGCCACTATTAGCTGTACCCAAAAATGGCGAAACACGATATCCAATAGTATCATTTACATTTATTACACCACGAACAATGGTACTACTGCCAATCCTATGTGTTACAGGAACGGTCTCAAGTAGGGCATCCCCGATCTTTACACTTGAACTGGAAAGCCGGACACTGTCAACAAAATAGTTATCGAATACTGTGTCGCTCTCAAAAAAAGCCGAAGATATGCTTCTTGTAGCAAGCCAGACATGCAAATCCTCCCCGACAAACGACGAATCACCATAAGCATCAAACTTAAAACTAATGTTATCTGATAGTACATAAGCTTTTTTTTCATAAATATTTGTTAGAACATCAACCCCCATTAAATCAGTATCAAGCATGAGATCGCCTATGAAGTCCTGAATCCCTATGTCGTCAAACATCGGTGTCCATAACTCTGCTCCAACTGAAGCAGAATAAGGAACAAGCAGAACTATTTTTCTGCCAGGTCCACTAAGCAGGGTATCTTTTTTGCTAAAGAAGGCGACACCCTCGGCATCTATAATAAATTCATCAAAGTAATTCTTCCACGATTCTTTACTGATAACATCAATACGACCAACCTTACCATAAGGAATTGTATCTGGCCAAGATGCCGTTACAATATCATAACGCATTAGCATTATAGAGGAATCTGCACTTTTTAACACAGGAACAGCGTTGCCTGTATTATCTATAACAGTCCCCCTGAGGAGAATCGGTGTATTAATGGAGGCGTTCGATATGCGTGGGACCCAGCTTTCGATGCTATCCACTCCGAGTATGGAGGAGAAACGAAAAACACGGAGAGTATCGACACCAGCAGTATCGAAATAACCAGAAAATGAGACAAAAGGGGTTACTGTACTTCTTGCCTGATCGTTAATTGTAAGCTGGAAAACGGGGCGAGAAGCGGAAGCATCGACTATAACCACCATACCTTCGATGCCGCCGGCAAAATCGACACCGCCACCAGACACAACACTATGCTGAACAGAAACTCCATATTTTACCCACGAATTATTTCGTGTCCCGACAGTATCCAAAAAAAAGACGCTATCGCTATAAACCAGTGTATCTATAACACCAAACTGATCTTTATAGGTGTATAAGCGCCCAACCTGTAAGGAGCTGTTCTTTGCAAACCGCCTCGCTACTACAGATTGACCAGAACTATTTATTCTATAAATATTGTATATAATTGTTCCCGAAGAGATCGACCTGTCCCATTCACCCGAAAGAGTATCTGGCTGCATCGATAAATAATAAACACCTTGTGCTATTTTACTAACCTCTACAAGTGGGGGATTTTTAAAGTTTTCCGAATCGATCAATTTCGCTTTACTGCATAACACCAAATGCGCAAAACATAAACTTAAAATCAGTAAAAAAATTCTATGGGTACTGCTCATTGATTAACCTTTATGGTTCTAACACTACCACTAATACCATCATTACTATGCTTACCTATTAGCGATGCAATACCTCTATTACCAAGTTCATCCTCGGTTTCGAACCACATATCCCAGATTCCGGCTTTCCATGCCCGCGCATCGATATTTTCAAAAAGCGCCTCATTAATTAAATTAGCCCTACCTCCAAGATAAGAGCGGTTAATGTCAACCACAACATCTGGAGAGCGGTAAGAACGAAAACCGGAAACAGGATCGACTGAAATAAGATCCGATGCAAAGTTAAACTTCAGCTTAACCGAAACAATTGGGCTAACGGCATCTTGAACTTTTAAAAGCGATACATCAAACACAAATGGTATGGCATTTTCTTCAAGCCGAGACGAGATAATTTTACCGGACTGTCCACTCATTACAAATACAGGAGCATATGGCTTAATTTGGGGATTATATGATTCAGGCCAAATAATTTTAGGTGGAATTTTATCCCAGAAAAACCCTTTATTCCCCTGAAACGAAGATATTAAAACGCGTGGCTCCTTAAAGTGTTTTCCACGACCATAAACGCAGAGCGCAAACTCCTTATAGCCGCTATTATTGCTGTTGTATGGCAGACTCCTCAAAGGGACGGTATATAAAACGGCCTGTGCCCTACTACTAAATGGCTTATTAGATTCCGCCTTTGCATCATCTAACTGCTCTGGATGACAAAAATACTGGGCATATCTTGCCATATAGTGTCTCCCGCCTGTCTGCAACTGAAGACCATCGGACACATTTTCGGCAATAGCAAATGAAGATGAATCGGTGTTATGAGTCGCTGAATATTGCGAAACAATTGTATGAGGATCAAAACGGCCACTCGGCGAAAGAGAAGCAATCGGCTCTGCGGTAAACCACCCAACATAAGGCACTTTTTGCAGCCAGCTACTACCACTACCCCTTACCACAGCAGAATCCTGAACGAAAAGGTTGTCAAGATATCGGGTAGTATAACCCAAAAATGATCCCGGTTGCACTCTAAAATTTTGTTCCAAACCAATTTGAATGTTTAGTAGGGTAACTTCCCCATTATTCATCGTAGCACCATTTGTTGAAGCCTGATAGACAGCCGAAGAGGCACCGATAACTCCTCCATTCATTTTGACACCATAATACCAAAATGGCGAAACCCTATACCCTGTTTCATAATCAGTCCTCAACACTACCCCTCTGCTGCCTATGCCTCTAAGAAGTTTATATCTCTGAGGAACTGTTTCTTTTAGCGCGTCTGGCCACCCATACCCGATAGAATTAACACCCTGCAGATCATTTGGCATAAGGGTAGTGTTGCTAAACCCAAAAACACCATTATCTTTATCTGCCAAACTAAAGACCCTATCCGAAAGGTTTCTTGTAAGTATCCAAACATCAACATCGCTCTCAAAAGTTGTATCGCCAAATGTACTAATATTGAAAGGGATGTCATCAGTGGTAACGATATAACCCACATCAGTATTTTTGACACCACTACCAAGTGATTGATCAAGTGTTATTTCCCATCTATACGGACGAATACCTATTTCACTGTAAAAAGGCTCTAGCCACAACGGATTGTACAGATATACAGTCTTGGTTCCCTGCCCTGCCGGAAGGGTATCGTGCGCCACACCGCTGATCCATCCATTCTCGCCGTATGCCGAATCTGCCGGAATGGAATCATACTTTACATTAAAATAACTAAAAAGCTGACCACCACCTACGGCAACTTTTTTAACGCCCCCAAATTTGCCAACCTCTACCCGGCCATTGTTAAGTATAGAGGAGTCAGAAAGGCGAAGGAGATATCTATTATCGATGCGGTATAATTCTGAAATGCGAGGATTTGTTATCAATTGCTGATACATGCGCCAAAAATTGGCAAACTGAATGCGATCGTTATAAAGAGAAACTTTTAACAGGTAAAGTGTATCGAGACCGGAAACATTGAGTCTCGCCCGAAGCTCGACTTTTCTTTCCATTGTAGTTAGGGAATCGCCATCAAGCGAATAAAGCGATATAAATTGCCGCAATGATCCGCCATGGAGAATGGGACTTACATAAACCGGATGTAGATACCCTCCCGCATAAATATGGTTTATAGAATCTACAAGCGAAAGCTGTGAAACCGCAGCAACAGCAAAGTAAAAACCGTTTTTGTTTTGCGCCCCTGTTACAATGGTGGTATCAAGATCTCCTTTGTAGTAAAGAGTATCGAGCTTGCCCGACTGTTCTCGATAAACTATGCGGCTACTATTTATCGACGCGAAACCCCTACCGCCGCGGAATAAACGCGCCACAGGATTTACTAAAAGAGACTTATCCGTGCTGTTTTCGTATATTCTATAGATATTATAGATTACGGGTTCTGACTCCGTTATTGACATACTTGAAAGATCGTTAACAATAATTCTGTAGCCATTTTGCCTGTATGTTGTTAATCCACCAGAATTAAGAGTGTCAATAATGGTATCGCTAACGGTTAATCCGACATAATCAAAAGGCGATGAATACTGTTGTATCTCAACGGCCTTTTCACAACTAACAAAACAGAACAAAAAGCAAAACACCAAAAACAGCGGCACTAAAAGTGTTTTAAAACATCCTTGCATAATCTTATGTAGCCTAAATCTTATTGTTAGAAACTGCAATTAACACCCAGTGTTGGCACATCCGAAACTGTTGAAACTTCAATAGAAACGCCGTTCATAAACCTTGATAAACCTTCCTGTTCCTTTTTGGTAAACAGCATCGCATCAGCAATATTGAATCCATAAACAATCGCTGTAAAACTGGAGAATAGTATAAGTTTTAGCCTGGCACTCTCATAGTTGTCAAAAGCTACCTTATGTTTTTTGTTGTAGATATCTCGCTCGCTATACGAAGTAGCAGACTCAGATAAACTCTTTAAACTGGCAGTCTGCTGAGCATAACTATCCATCGCTCCCGCTTGTGAAAAAATACCGTGCAGGCCAAACACAAAACCCGTCATAAAACCTATACCCTTTAGCGTGTTGGTGTTCTGCAAATTGCCCTGTCCAGCAGAAAGCTGTCCTAAACCTGGAAGCGCGGCAGACTTAAGGCCAAGATCCATTTCGGCAGAAAAGCTATAACCTACAAATAAAAAAAGAACAACAACTGATATACGCATTATTTTTTTCATAATATTTTAATTCCCCGCGTAAACATTTATAAAGAATCTGGTGCTTTTACTATCGTAAAGATGTCCTGTTTGGTAAAGACTATTGTAGTCAAGGACATCGTAATCCTTATTTATGAAATTCATGCCAAGCATGAGCGCAACATTATAACCATTGTATTTATCGCGTGCGCTAATCTGAATTGTCTGAACCGTCCGACGATTGCTTTCTTCCTTTACGAGATAATCGTAATCTCTCTTCCACTGTACACCATACTCAAGCTGTGTTCTTTCCGCAATAATAAAAGAAGCCCTTAATATGGGAACGCTGGAAATAAGATTTTCGTTCTCTGCTCTATACCTCGACCACTCCAATCTTTTATCCCTGATATTGTCCTCCGTATATGCAGGGAGTTCCGACCCACGCGGATCGGTTACTGCGTCCCCCGTCATGTACGACCATGCAAACTTATACTGCGGATTTATCGACAACCTATTGATTATTGAGAAGAGCCGCCCCTTCATACCATTGCCTTCAAGCTTGAACTTAAATGTGTAATCAAACTTATTAACAAAATACAGTTTACCCGACACGGAAGACTCATATGGTTCCCAGTTAAAATGGTAATAGGTGGTATCCTCAAGAGAGCTACGAAGAGTTCGGACAGTATAAAACTTACCATCAAGCGAAAATCTTTTAATCCCACCAACAGCCAAGCGCGACGACCATGTAAGATTTGGAACATTATTGTAGGTTATACCAGCAATAAGATTTGAAAGGGCAGCATTCCTAAAACGCAATTCATCTGTTTGATAGTAATAATCCTTATAAAGATACTCGATTTCCTCTATCTCCTGTAGGCGCATTACATCATTTCTAATGTTATCGCGTAGATATTGCACTTCGGCACCAACGAAATATTCAAGACCAATACTCCGCTTAATAACATTAAGCATGACAGAAGTTTTTATACCAAGATTTCTAGAATCAGCAAAACTTTCTTCTCTGCTGTTTGACTGATTAATAGATGGCTCATAATTAATCGTCCCATTACCTAACAAAGCACCATCATCGTATTCATCGTTTGACTTATTAATATCAAGATCGAGTGCCTTCTCGTACAAGACGCTGGCCGACACATCCAAATTCTTTACTGGAGAATAAACAAGTTTTAGGTTCCCACCTCTTACACCCTGACTTTTAAAGCCATTGCCTGTAAGAACATAGGAAACTTTTATACCGTTTGGAAGGTCGGGATATAAATCATCATCTTCGATATCCCATACTCCATTGTTATCAACATCGTTATCAAGAGTAAATATTGGAGGATCGGATGAATAAAGGAGAAAGTCTTCCTTATAATCCGGCACACCATTCCTATTCCTATCGTGCCTGTCAACATATACGCCATCGTCATCGCCATAAAATGTGTAAATACCATTTGGCATTCTCGTGTAATTGGCTTTGCGATTGAGTGTTGAATTCTCACGCTCCGAAGCCTTATAACTTGCAAATGTACCATCTGCCGCCCAACGGCTCACAGCATTACCGGTACCGAGATCGCTTGGATAAACAATACGGTCACTTTCGACATAAAGATCCTCGTCATCATTGTCATCAAGCATTCTGAAATTATTGTTAAAGTGCTGCGGATAGAAAAGATAATCTGGAATACCAAAATCTTCATCACCGCTCGTAATATACTTGGTGTAAAGCCTTGAATAAGAAAAATGGCGGCTTACCTCAGGAATATCCATCCCCGGATCATATTCCGGCGCCACATTATACAGCATACCCTGAAGAGCAAGGATATTTGGTACTATGTCCTTAGAAAACCTTAGATACGAAGCTACACGGTAAGAAGACTCTATGTCGTTTCCTCCGGGGTACTTATAATCCTTTTTATTAACCGCAAGCTCACCATCGAATTTAACTCCAAGCAACTTACCCTTAAAATCAACACCATAAGTTACGCTCGCATTATTGATAGAATAAGAGTAGCTATATTTACGCTTTGAAGTGTCGTAAAACTTGGCTCGCATTGTGTCGCCCACCGAACCATCAACATACAGTAGCTTGGGCGATTTTGCGATATAGTCACCGAACCATGAATTTGAATAGCTTGTATAGTACAGACCGGAGCCACTATGTGGCCCACCAATGGGCTTTGAACCCGTATTTTCCGTAAGAGCTTCTAACTGCGTAGAGGTCATGTCTTCAACTTTTCTAACAAAAGCACCATCAACATCAACATTTCCACCTGTTGAGCGCTGGGCAGAAAAACCATAGGAGACAAGCTTATCTGTGGAAACAAAAACAAGGTAGTTACCAGAAACAACAAAATTGAAATCGACCTGTTTTACCCGTTTTAAATCCCCAATTCGTGAATCTTTGGAAGCGATATCCTTAATGTTAAATACAACAACGAGGGGGCGATGTCCGGACACTTCGTACCCCATACTTGAACTCACAAGCTGCCTATTTTCGGCTACGGTATAAAACTTAGCCTTGTCAGAAAAATGAAATCCATTTATGATCACCTCGAATGCATGAACTTTCGCTCCTAAATCAGTTGTCCGTTCGGGAGTAAGATCGTAAACTTCAAAGTGAATTTCCTCAGGGGCATATTCATCGGGAAGATCACCGGTAAATATTTTTTCGCCTTTCTTTATGTCGCTTCGGTGATGGTTAAGATAGGTAACACCGACATCGGCAACATTGGCAATATTTGTTTTCCCATGAAAACCCCAAAGTATATCGTAATCACCATAAACAGATTTGTTTGAAAAATCTGCCCACTTATCGTATTGGAGTACCCAACCATCCCTTCGATTTACAAAGGCACCTTCCCCCGAAGCCCATGTCCGACTTATGTATTCTTCGTCGGGAAGAAGGTCGCCCGTTTTCACGCCCTGCCAGTTGCGCATATCCGCTCTATCGTAGCCGATATAGGAACGCCCAGAAACATCGTTTTGGGCCATAACAAAGGGCCTTGTTCTTGATAACATGGAAGTAAATTTCAAGGAACCCGTCCAGATATCCCACCTGAAACCCTGGAAATTAAGTTTGTTCATTGTAAGCGGAGTTAGTCTCGTTTGAATTTGTGAACCAACAATAAACAGGGACTTCATATCGCCAAGAGCATCCTGCGCCAATACCACATTGTTGAAGTTGTCAGACATAATCGAGGTTTGAAACATATCGTTATAAGCACTATCAGTGGCCTCTTGAAATCCCTTGTCGTCTGTGTCGAAGACATTGTTGCGGTTCGACTGAAGGCCATAGATCAGGTAACCATTCACAACATGGCTTCCAAATTTATCGAAATAGGGAATTTTCTGCTTCTCTATGGTCTTCTTTGCAAAACCCTTGTTAGCATGATTATTGTAGTAATCGCTCTCTTCCTGAAGTGATGCTTGCAACGACTCCTGAGAAACCGCCAAACCAGCCGTAAGCACGATAATAGTATATACCAGAAACAGTAAAGTGGCCTTAAACTTCATTCTTCCTCCAGAGGTGAATTTCTGCAATCCGCACCCGAACTACGCACCGCGTACCCAAACTACAATGTATGAAAATAACTCATGAAACAAAAATAAGTCAAACGGTCATATCTTTTTTTACCAGAACAGCCACACATTCAACATGGGGTGTTTGGGGAAACATATCAAATGCTTTTATCGATTGTACATCAAATAAGTCGGATAAAAAACCTATGTCATCTCTCAGCGAAGAGGGGTTGCATGACACATAGACTATCTTTTTCATTTCCATCCGTTTAAGACGCCTAATAATTTTCCCTCCAAGGCCTATTCGTGGCGGATCGACAACAACCGTTTCGTAATCGCTGCAGCCGCGCCTTGTTCTGAGCCATTCCCGTACTTCGGAAGCTTCAAACGACACATTAGTTAAGCCATTAAGCAAGGCATTCTCTTTCGCGCTTTCGATAGATTCCTCAGAAAGTTCGACACCCCGTACAAAGGGAACAGAGGAGGCAATGTATAGACTTATGGCACCAGTACCGCAATAGAGATCAAGGACATTTCCGCTCACGCTGGCTTTTACCTCATCAAAAAGTTTGGAACAGAGAAATCCGTTGTTCTGGAAAAATGTATTTGGTCCAATCTTAAACTTACAACTGCCAATCTGTTCTTCGATAAATGGTTTACCAAACCATTGGTGAACTTTTCCAAATGAAATATCCGCTAACCCGTCGTGGATAAGCCAGTTAACAGATGAGGCATCGTTTCTTGCCATATTAATCAGTGGCATAACTGCTTCATCGTTCGAAGCGGTAACAAAACTGACCATAAGATCATTTGTATTTGCCGAAAGACGGAATATCATATATCTAAGATATCCCTTATGAGAAAGGTAGTCGTAAGTGGCGATTTCTTTATTACTGATTTCCTGCTTAAGTTTTAGAAAGAGTGGCAAAAAGCGCTCAGGCAATAATTTACAGTCGGTAAGGTCAACTACGGTTTTATATTGACCTCGCGCTCTAAATCCAACTTTGCCGAAAGCACATACAAAATCCATCCTGTTCCTGTAGCCATACTGTTTTGGCGAACCGACAATTTCAATTGGGAGATCAAACATCCTGACAAGTTTTTCCTGTTTTTCTTCGAGTTGAATTTCGTAAGGAATTTCCTGATAAAGACAACCACCACAAAAACCAAAGTGCGGACAGAGTTGAGGGACAGTTTGTTTGCAATTCATTTTACAATCGAATATACATTAATACATAAATTTCGTATATTTGACTCATGAAAAAAATTTCCGTGGTTATTCCACTTTATAATGAAGAGGAGAGTCTTCCCGAATTGTGTGCGAGCCTAAAGAGCGTACTTGAAAAAGAGTCCTATTCCTTCGAAATAATTTTTGTTAATGATGGCAGCCGTGATAATTCGCAATCTGTTATAGATGGCCTTTGCGCTGACGATTCGAGGGTAAAGTGCGTTTCGTTTATGAAAAACTACGGCAAGGCTGCTGCTTTATCGGTTGGTTTTAAAGAAGCATCCGGTGATATTATTATTTCAATGGATGGTGATCTTCAGGACGACCCTGTTGCGATTCCGACTATGGTGAAACTTATTGAGGAAGGAAACGACCTCGTAAGCGGCTGGAAAAAAAAGCGATTTGACCCTATACTCTATACCCTTCCATCAAAACTATGGAATGGATTTACATCATGCGTTGCAGGCATAAAGCTTCACGACTTTAATTGCGGATTTAAGGCTTACAGAGCCGCAACGGCCAAAAGTCTTGACATATATGGAGAAAGACACCGTTACCTTCCGGTACTTGCACACTGGAATGGGTTTAAGGTAACTGAAATGACGGTACCGCACCACGCACGGAAATATGGAAAATCAAAATATGGCGTAGATAAATTTGTAAAGGGAACGCTTGATCTTTTAACAATAGTATTTCTTCGAAAGTATCTGAAAAACCCGCTCCATTTCTTTGGTTTTATTGGCATTCTTTTTTTCATGGCCGGCTTTACCATTTTGGGCTATTTTGGCGTATTGTGGGCTGTAAATGGAAAACTGCATATCAGGCCTCTTATGTTAATGGGCGTTGGAGCCATGCTAATGGGGGTTCAGCTTTTTTCGATAGGTTTAATTTGTGAGCTTATAGCACACACCTCCCGCAGAGACGATTATTTAATCGGACATAGAACTAATCTCCCATTAAAATAAAATGAACCTTTTATGCATATGTCCAATCGGAATAGGGAACTTTATTCTGCTTGCGCCATCTTTGCAATATCTTAAGCAAAAAAAGCCGGACACAAAAGTTACCCTGCTTGCCCTTAAAGGCGGAGTAGCTGCTATTGCGGATAGATATGACTTTATTTCAGAAACAATTACATTTGATGCAACCGGAAAAATAAGATTAACAAACAAGATTAAATTTTTATCGAGCTTGACGGGCAAATTCGACTTGTCTATTGCCTTTTTCCCATGCAATCGTGCAGAATATAACCTGCTTCCGGTGCTTGCCGGAATACCAAGGCGAATTGCGTTTGAATACCATCACTACAGACTTCGTTCTCTTTCTTTTTTAAATACAGAGCTGTTAACAGTTTCCAATAAGGCACATGATCTGGAACAGAATTTCCGTCTGCTTCGTGCCATTGGATTGGAAAAGCCGAAAACAATGGAAGTGCTGCCATTAAAATTAACTAAGGATGAAATAGAAAAAGCCGACCTGTGGTTAAATGAAAGAGGTCTTGACGAATCAGTATTGATCGGCTTGCACCCCGGATCGAGCGCGGAGCATGGAATGGACAAAAAACGGTGGCCGGCAAAAAAATTTACAGAGCTATGTATTTTGCTCGGAAAGAATAGCTCTTACCGCTTTTTGATATTCGGCGGCAAAGAGGAAAAACAACTTAAACATGAGATAACCGAATCGATTGGTCCCTTGGCGGTTAGCGTTGACACAGAAAATTTCTTTGACACGGCAGCGATAATAAAACGGTGCCATCGATTTATATCAAACGACTCTGGCCTAATGCATACGGCGGTTGCCTGCGGAGTGCCTACTGCCGCCATCTTTGGCCCTACGGACGACCGGAGAACGGCTCCCTACGGCGTGAACAATCTTGTGATCCGCGGAAACGAACCATGTTCGCCCTGTTGGACACATGATAATGTGGGCAGAAGAGAAAACTGTGCAACTTCTGACTTTCGCTGCCTTGAGAGGCTTTCGGCAGAATCGGTTTGTAGTAAACTGCTAAACTGGCTCTGATTTACACACATGGCAATTGTTCATACCAAATGGCTATATTTATGTCATGTTCAGTGTTAAACGCATAATTAGAGCCGTTCCCAAAGAGCGCGATTGCGAAGAAAAATCTTCGTTATTACCTGTTGATAATATTCACTTTACTTGGGAGCTAACCGAAGAAATTTTCTCCTTAGTGGGCAATACCGATGTTAAATCAAGACTACAAAGACATATTATCAACATTATCCGACCATAATGTTGATAATATACTTGTGCGAATAATCTCCATTGAAAAACTTAAAGCAAACAAAAAGGCATCAGGCAGACCAAAAGACTTAATAGATCTTGAATCATTAAACAATCTTTAAATATTGAGATTCTTAATTTGCTATGATTCTTTCGAGACCGCCCATGTAGGGGCGCAAAACCTCAGGCACCTCAACAGAACCGTCCGCAAGTTGGTAATTTTCCAGTATTGACACAATTATTCTTGCCGTGGCGAGACCGGAACCGTTAAGTGTGTGAACAAATCTAACCTTCCCTTCGGCATCACGAAATCGGATATTTGCCCTCCGTGCCTGAAAATCCTCAAAATTACTACAAGAACTTACCTCAAGCCACCGCTTTTCGCCTTCGGCATACACTTCAAGGTCGTAACATTTGGCTGCGGCAAAACTCATGTCGCCCTTACAAAGTGAAAGCACCCGATAATGCAAACCAAGTCCTTTAAGAAGCTCTTCGGCGCAATTGACAAGCGATTCATGTTCGGCATAACTTGTTTCGGGCGTACAAAACCTCACCATCTCAACCTTGTTGAATTCATGTACACGCAGAAAACCCCTAGTATCCTTTCCCCACGAACCTGCCTCCCGTCTGAAACAGGCCGAATAGGCTGTGTAGTGGATGGGCAGTTCCTTATATGAAAGTATTTCATCTCTAAAAATATTGGTGACGGGAACTTCCGCCGTTGGAATAAGAAACAGTTCGTCTTCATTTACATAATACATTTGTTCCCGTGATTTTGGCAATTGTCCGGTACCTTCCGCACAGGCGCTATTTACAAGAAAAGGGGGGAAAACTTCAGTAAAGCCGTTTTTTGTGTTGGTGTCGAGAAAATAATTGAGCAGCGCCCTTTCGAGAAGAGCACCAGCTTTCTTATAAAGAACGAAGCCCGAACCTGCAATTTTTGCTCCTCTTTTAAAATCAAGAATATCAAGCTGCTCAGCAATCTCGACATGATTTTTTAATGGAAAGTCTTTTTTATTTTCACTCCCCCATTCGCGCACCACTACATTGTCGGCAGAAGATTTTCCGTCAGGAACGCTATCGTGAGGCATATTGGGTATTTCGAGCAGCCGTTTTCTTAATTCTTCATCTACAAAAGCCAACTTTGTATCCAGCTCTTTAATTTTTTCGCCGTTAAGACGCATGGCTTCTATAGCGGAATCCGCATTTTCACCCTTTTTCTTCGCCTCTCCAACTGCCTTTGAAACGCGGTTTTTATCCGCTTTCATCACTTCTAACTCGGATATTATCGCTTTCCGTTCGGAATCAAGTTTTATTACCGCATCAATATCGCACTTGTCGTGCTTTGAAGCCACCATAGCCTTAACTTTTTCGGGCTCTTTAAGTATCAATTTGAGATCAATCACGACTCCTCCTCTATCATAAGTATAATTTCGTCAATCAACAACATACCCTTTGCTGTAAGGATAATTCTGTTGTCAGATTCTGCAACAAGTTCCCTCTCTATGAGCCTTTGAAGCCATTTCTTTGATTCCCCCAATTTAGAGGAAATCCCCCTACGCGTCCTCAGTTCAAGCATCAGGCGCTCCAGAAACAGCTCGTTTTCGTTAAGTTCCTGACAAAAGGCCTTTTTACCTGGCTCTGCAATATATTGCTCAATATCCGATACCGCAGCACATCGCAGCGTCCCTGCCCTCGAATGAGCCGATGGACCAAACCCAAAATAATCACTTCCACACCAATATTTCATGTTATGTTTTGATTCTTCGCCATCTTTCGCGTAATTTGATATTTCGTAATGATTATAGCCCTTTGAAACAAGTGTTTGGTGCATCAGAAGGAAGATTTTTTCATACTCTTCATCTGAGCAAGGCACAATATCTCCTTTAAGCAACCGACTATAAAAATCTGTGCCTTTCTCGATTGTAAGGCCATAAATGGATAGATGCGAAGCTCCAAGAGTATCTGCTATTTCTATGTTTTCTAACACACTCATCCGTAGCTGCTTTGGTAAAGCAAACATGAGGTCGATATTGATTTTTTTAAAACCAGCAGCAGTTAATATCTTGACTGAATTAATTGCATCACTGCCATTATGAATGCGGTCTATATTTTTTAAATCTGTATCGCTAAAAGATTGCACACCAAGACTCACCCTATTGAATGAGAGAGAACGAAGAGCCATTGCTTTACCGGCTGTAATAGTACCGGGATTACACTCAATCGTCTGTTCCATAACCTGCGAACAATCGAAAGAACGGTAAATGGCATTTAAAATTGATTCAAGCTGAGAAGGGGTGAGTATCGATGGTGTTCCGCCCCCGAAATAAATTGTGTCTATTTTAGCGGGCGTAGAAACCCCTTTTTTTGTGATATCGCTGACAATAGCCTTGACTAACAAATCAAAATCATTTTGTCCGTCAACAGAAAAAAAATCACAGTAGGCGCATTTTTTAAGGCAGAAGGGGATGTGGATATAAACGGATGCAGTCAATTTGCTCGCATCCTGTTAGGCCACCAATCAACAGCGCAGGACCAGACAGCCGCTAACGCTGGTGAAGCAAGATAAAACATTCTGGCAAGGTCGGTTGATAATATAGCATGAACAAAGACGACCAGAAAAAACCAGAATAAATAGACATCGATTTTTTTTATAAAAGAAATCAACTGTTTATTAGCAATTAATGGAATGAGAAGAAGCGGCCATAACGAAACCACCGAAAAGACTTCGAAAAATCCGCGAAAGGAAATTAATCTGTAAAACGACTCCGCAAAATTGGAAAAATGAGCAATATCTTCGCTAATTCCGGACACAAAGTTTCCGCCGGACAAAGAATCAATTAGATACCTGCCAAAAACAACCTGCACGCCAGATAAAAATATTAAAAGGAGCACCCGTTTTTTAGGTGCCGAAGAAAAAAAGAAGATTATTGGAATAAAAAAGACAAAGGACTCTTTAGCCCAAGGACCTAAAAACAGCGATATATATATCAGGTGATTTTTATTCTTTTTAATTCCGAGCAATATCAACATAATGACTACAAGGTAGAGGCTGTCCACAATGGGCATTGCCGCAATCAGGAGTGTCCAGCGGGTTGCCAAAGCTGATGCAAGCGCTATAACAATAGATACCGGTGAAGATGAATATGACAAAACAAAATGGTATAATAAGGTAAAAAAGAGAGCCATAAGTGAGACATTGACGAGCAAAAAACTTACGCTGAGACCAAATTCATCGTCAGGAAATGACCACGGACGAACTTTTTCAAAAAGATTCCCGAAAGCTGCGTTTACTGTGAACGCAGCAAGCGGAACAATGACTCTGTATTTCCGTACCGGATGCTGATCGAAATCGAGGTGAGCGATGCCTATGTAGTCCCTTGTGTCTGGCACATCACTTTTAGGCGTTACATCAATGATATGGTACGACACCCCAAGAAGTATGGTAAAAAAGAAAAAAAACAACTTAATATTCAGCACAGAAGGCCTTTCTAGTTCGGCCTTGGCCGATTTAGACTCTGTGTCGAGATGATATAAGCAAAAAACATAAATTTTCGTTAAAAAGTAGGAGAAATCAGCTTCCAGACCAATAGAGGGTCTTCCGTTGCAAGAAGTCTTCTAAACTCCTCCTCGCAAACTGATTCGTTGATGGCAGAATGAAGCGCCGCCGCACAAAGAGCTGCATCACGCTGGAGACGGAGCCATGAGTAGTCCTTTTTAAACAGGTGCTCCTCAAAAGGAGCGCGCCCAACAACAAGCTCCCTTAAACCAGTATCACTGTCGGAATTAACGGATGGTTCAATATCGCTTACAGTGGTTTGTGCAAGAAAATGGAGGGTGTCTTTCAAAATATCACTAAACGAATAGGGGCGATTTTGCAGCTCAAGTTCCTGTTTATAGCAAACCCTGATTGCCTCCCTAATCTCAACAAGATTAATCTGTTGTTTTGTAAGAAGGGCTACATCATGAATATGCTTAATTCTCTGAGCCTCTTTTCCTTTTCCGTAAGGGATACCAAGAGTTGTTGGCCCGAGAGTTAATAGCTTGTCCGCAAGAATGCTGCTCTCCGTAGGCAAAACAACACTTACAGAGGAGCTAAACAGCTTTCCGCAAACAACGCTCTTTTTTTGTAGCTTGTACAAGCTCGGACGAAACATTACATCAAGCATTATAAAGGCTTCGCTTCCAGTAACAGCAGAATCGAAATAGAGATTAAAGCTTGTCATAGGGAGCCATGGCTTGGTTTTGTGCGGCCTGTGCTCTGCCCTTGCAAATACGCCATGCTTTTGCACACAATTCTCTACAACTTTTACAACTAGTTCCTTCGATTCGGCTGTGGTTATATCAACATCGATAGAGAAGCGGCGCGGTTCGTCAAGTATTAAAAGCAGGGAGTTGCCACCCTTAAATGTAAAACCAAGTCCCGCTTCGGAAAGCTCAGCGACGAGTTCGAGCGCTCTTATTGCAAGTTCTGCGAGATATGGAGGAGCTTCTTTGCGATTAGCTTCAATATGCTCTTTAGTAAAGCATTTGGCCTCTCCGAGCGGTTTCATTTATTTATCCCTCGCGCGCGAAATATATTTGCCTTCCTGAGTTTGCACAACAATTTTTTCGCCGGTTTCAACAAAAAGCGGCACCTGTACCACAAGCCCAGTTTCGCAGGTGGCCGGTTTGGTTGCCGCGTTAACCGAGGCACCCTTTACATTGGGTCCTGTTTCGATAATCTCCAACACTACTTCGTTAGGGAGTATAAGCTCAATTGGCTTCTCTTCGTAGAATTTGATTCTTACCGGAATGTTTGGAACAAGATATTTGACTTCATCTTCGATTTCGTTTTGATTTACCATAACCTGCTCAAATGTCGAGTTGTTCATAAAGCAGTACTGATCGCCATCCTTATAAAGATATTCCATAGGAATTTCGTCGAGTTCAACCTCTTCATATTTTTCGTCGGAGCGAAATTTTACCTCAGCATTTATTCCTGTTTCGATATTTTTTAGTTTTACAATTACTGCACCGCTTCCTCGCGCTGTAAAGTTATGGCGGCATAAGGTTACCACATAAAGCCCACCGTTGTGCTTTATCAGCATGCCCTTTTTCATTGTAGTAACTGTGTCTATCATAAAATTATCTGCTCCATTGCATGTTGTTCTTTACTGCTTTAGCAATACTGAAAAGGTGGTCTCCCATCTTCTCGACATTTGACGCGATATCCATTATCATCATCTCTCCCTCCGGCACTGCATCGGGCTGGCGGAGGCGTTCGATATGATCCTCCTTTACCTTTGCCTTCATTTCGTCAATCTCATCCTCAATAGGCATGGCCGTAGCTGCTTTTTCGATACTTCTGGTTTTAAGTGAAAGTATCACAATATCGCATAATTCATAAAGCTTAACAAACATATTTTTAACATCGTTAAGACCTGCCTGATCAAGCGCAATTTTTCTTCTGGCCTTTACATCGGCGTAATGAATGAGGTTGGAGGCGTAATCACCAAGTTTTTCGATGTCGTTAACGCTGTGAAGGAGCACAGGATACTCTCCCGACTCCCGAGTATCGAGGTGGCGCTCGCTTATTTGAATGAGATATTTAGTGATGGAGTTCTGAAAATCGTCAATAGTCTGCTCGTTATCCCGTACTCTGGCAATAAGTTTTTCGTCATAATCATATATCGATTTCTCAGCATCCTGAATGGTAATTTTGGCAAGATTTGCCATACGAATAAGCTCTTTTATCACCTGCTCCATCGCAATATTGGGGTTGTCGAGAAGATTAACATCGAGCAGTTTGGGAGTAATGTGCGCATCCGATTCTTTTATTGGCCGCAACGCAATCGCCGAACGGACAAGAAATTTCATAAAAACCGAAAAGAATATGACATTTAGAACATTGAAGGTTGTATGCGACAGTGCTATGTACAGCATTATGGTGGAGTGGGAAAGTTCCGCCGGCATAATCAGGCTTATTAATTCGGCATATTTTCCGGTATATGCAATTGGCATAATCAGCATAACCCCAAATACATTGAACAGCGTATGTGCCATGGCTGCCCTTTTGGCATTTATTGTTGTTCCAATGGAAGCAAGTTGGGCGGTTATAGTGGTTCCTATATTTTCACCAAGAACGAAAAAGATAGCCGTTTCAAAAGTAAGAACACCGTTAAAAGCAAGAAGCTGAACAATAGCAACTGTTGCGCTACTGCTTTGAAGAAGAATAGTCAATACAGCGCCAGCCAACACGCCGAGAAACGGACTTGTGGCTAAAGAGGCAATAAAGTTGATAGCATTCTGATTTTTACTTATAGGAACAAAAGACTCTTTTACAATATCAAGACCGAAAAAAAGCAGACCAAAACCAAGTATAATCTCTCCTGTTTCAATAACCTTTCGCTTTTTACAAAACGACCTCATCCAGAAACCTACTCCAATACAAGGAAGTGCATAGGCTGCAATTTTAAATTTTCCTACTATTGAAACAATCCATGCAGTCATGGTCGTTCCGATATTAGCACCGAGAATTACTGCCACTGCCTGTGTAAGATTAAGCAGGCCGGCGTTTACAAAGCCTACAACCATCACCGTCGTCGCGCTGCTACTCTGCACCATCATTGTAATAGCCATACCAACAAGAATGCCAAAAAATCTGTTTCTGGTTAGGTGTGCAAGTATGTTTCTTATGCCATCACTGCTGATCTTTTTTAACCCGTCCGACATTTTATGCATGCCGTACATAAAGAGGCCGAGGCCACCAATAGCCTGAAAACCTACCGTTAAAAGTTCCATGGTTTTTTGTTCCTCTCCGGTTTTTTATTTCACTAGATTTAGACTGAAAAACAGTTGAAATATAAATGAAATGTGACTCTATCATCCCAATATTAAGTAAATTTATGCCATGAAAATTTTAATTGCTGGTGCTGGTGCTATTGGTTCTATTTTTGGAGGCTTCCTGAAAAAAGGAGGCAACAGTGTCACTATGGTTGGAAGGGGAGTACATTTCGATGCGATGCGCCAAAATAGTTTGTCGATATGCGGCATTTGGGGCGATCACAAAATCCATGGTTTTGAGCTTGCAAATCACTTTTCTGACCTAAAAGATCCATTCGACTTTATACTCTGTTGTGTAAAATCTTTCGACACTGAAACTGTTGCAACTGCATTCCGCCATCTTCTTCACGAAAAAAGCGTTGTAGTCTCACTGCAAAACGGACTTGGCAATGTAGAATTAATACGCAAGGGCGCCTCATTCGATGCCGTTATGGGAGGAAGGGTTATCTTCGGAGCAACAAGGTGTGGTAATGGCTGTGTAAAGGTGACCGTTTATACCGAGCCCGTAATGGTTGGGTTTGATAAATTTGCGCAAGAAGTAGTAACTAATGAAATAGTAGAATGCGCCCGTCAATTTGCCTCTACTGTTGAGGAATGTGGGATTCCATGCAAATTTACAGCCGATATCGAACAATTCCAATGGGGAAAACTGCTGTACAGCTGCGCGCTAAACCCGTTGTCGGCAATCCATCGCGTAGCCTATGGGGAATTGCCAAAGAGGGAAGAGTGGCGCAATTGCATGGATTCTGTAATCGACGAGATTTTTGCTGTCGCTTCTGCAAAGGGGATTCCGCTTTTATGGCAATCAGCCGACGATTATCGCGAACTTTTTTATTCAAAACTTGTTCCTGATACTGCAAACCACAAAAGCAGCATGCTCCAGGACATTGAAGCTGAAAAAAAGAGTGAGATAGAGAGCATGTGTGGTGTTGTTGTCCGCTATGGTGAAGAGTCAGGAATCTCCACGCCACAAAACAGGCGCTTACTTTATGAAATCAGAAAGATATCCAGTAAATAACCGGTATTGCAGAACGCAATTGCCTTTACCATAATTGCGAAACAGGAACAGCAAGTAATCTTTCGCCAAAAGAAAGCGTTTGTGTTCCAGAATAGACCACAACACCACGGATAAACTTTTTACCAGTTATTGACGCCAATCGTCTGAGCGCAGCAAAATCCTCTGCTCCCGTCGTAGCTGATGATTTAACTTCGATACCAACAAAATCTCCAGAAGGAGTCTGAATTATAAAATCAACCCCATCACCTGCCGATGTCCGATAATGGTATAGCTTCAATCCATACTGCTTGGCCCATGTAATCTGTTTTAATAATTCAAGCCCGACAAACGACTCAAACATCTGTCCTCTGAGCAATCCATCCGACAGGTATCGCTCCTTTTCCGCTCCACATAGATATGCCATGAGACCAGTGTCACAAACATATAGTTTTGGTGATTTAATGATCTGTTTTGCAGTACTGCCATGCCAGGCAGCCACTCTGCATACCAGGAATGCTGTCTCAAGGTAGGATATATACCGCTTAAGCGTTGTCATCGGTATTGAAAGGGCACGCGACAAATCTGCGACATTCAAAATAGAACCGGAACGAGTTGCGATTAGTGCCAGCAATCTTGGAAATTCTGTAAGATCTGATATGTTTGCAATATCCCTGATATCACGCTGTAAAATTGAAGTCAAATAGGACGAAAACCAGACATATCGTCTTTCGACATCACATCGAGATAAAACAACTTCCGGGTATCCTCCGCTAAAAATCAAGTCGTGTTCAAAAGGCAGGGGGTTGTCATTTGTTTGTGCAAATGGATTGTCAGATTCCGAAAACAATTTACCAATGAAATCGTTGGATGAACCATAAATTTCACTCATTGCAAGGGGATTAATGGTGATGATTTCCATTCTGCCCGCAAGCGACTCCGAGACCTGCGGTAACAAAAGGATGTTCGCAGACCCTGTTAGAATAAATCGTCCTGGTCTTCTATCGTTATCAACGGAGAGTTTTATTGTTGGCAAAAGGTCTGTTGCCTTTTGTACTTCATCAATTGCTACAATACCATTAAGATCTCGGATAAATCCGATAGGATCATTTTTTGCTGATGCACAGGTATTCAAATCATCCAAAGACTTATAGGTAAAATTAGGCAACGCCTGTCCAACTGTTCTGACAAGAGTGCTTTTCCCTGTCTGGCGAGCACCATTGATAAAAACAACTGGAGTGTCAGAGAGTGCCTTTCTCAAAACCGATTCAGATTGCCGCCGTACTATGGTCATAATTCGTCCACAAAATGGTTAATTTATGATTATAATCATAAGTATATCATAATAAACGAGTTAAATCAACAAAATATTATATGAGGAATTTTTCCAATAAATAACCGGTATTGCAGAAAGTAATTTCCATGTTATTAATCTTTCGGGTGTACTGCCTCTCAATATTTGGAGACACCACTAAGTTAGCACCTTCTGGATACAGTGATCTGAATTCTTTAAGATTGCTACAATTGAAATGGTCTGGATTCATTTTACACTCAATTGCTATGGGTTCTCTGTTATGTTTTATAACGAAATCGATCTCCCGCCCAGACTTGTCATGCCAGTAATAGATGCTGTTTCTCGGAAAAACTACGCGTAATGTGTCAAGGACGAGATG
Source organism: uncultured Fibrobacterota bacterium (assembly GCA_964590225.1). Taxonomy (GTDB): domain Bacteria; phylum Fibrobacterota; class OXYB2-FULL-49-7; order OXYB2-FULL-49-7; family JAEUSG01; genus JAEUSG01. Next base: position 2,263 of record CAZPWS010000023.1, on the reverse strand, counting down.
CTCCCACAATATACCCTGTTCGTGTTCTCGTAGGGTATCCCAACCATTTTCATATGCAACAAATCCGGTGTCAAAGACATAAACTTTTGGCCGTTTAATGAGTTCCCTCTTACCCCCTCCATGAAATGGTGGAAGAAGAAAAATTGCGTTTGCAGCCTGAAGGCTTTCCAAATAGCTTTTAAAAGTTGGCCTGCTTATTCCACTTTCCTGCGAAAATGCTGTTTCTTCAAGAAAATTACCGCTTCTTCGCAATAAAAGGCGGAAACATGTCATGAAACCAGTTCTGTTCCTTATGGAAAAAAGCTCAATAATGTCTCGGGCATAAAAGCTATCAATCCACTCGCTGTAAAAGTTGGGCTCGTAATCAGTGGTTGTCAGCAACTCTGGCAATCCACCTCTTTGCAACCTTTGTTGAATGTTTTTTATTGAAAAGTTTTTGCTTGTCTCATGCCATAAAACAGGGGGGAAAAAAAGATCTGCTTTTCTGCCGGTAAGTGTATCACTAAACTTTGTTGTGGCACCAAGAGTTGACGATCCGGTCGCAAGGATACGGATATTTTTATACTGATCGGCCGCTATTTTGAGCAGGCTGGTCGGATCGGCAAGCCTGTGAATCTCGTCAATAATTAGAGTTGTTTCTTTATCTGAAGAAATGCTACTGAGGAATTGCTCACCGTCGGCCAACGCTCTTGAAACTGAGGGTAGATCGCAGTTGTAGTAGTGTGCGCTCGACAGCATCATTGATAGTGTTGTTTTACCGGTCCGTCGCATCCCCATAAGCCAAACTATAGGGCGCTTCTTCCACGCTGCTTCAAGCCGTTCGATCCAGAATGGTCGAGATATATATTGTGCAATCATATTTTACGATTAGTCGTCTGTTTGTAATATATATTTTACAGATGGCCGCATCAATCTTTTGCTACACCACCGATACGCTCCTTTAGACTCTGTATCGAAAAGATATACGCTTTTTGCGGATATCTTTGACGATTACAGAGTCTTATTTCGGCCTTAGCCGATTTAGAGAATTAACCCAAACTTTACATTAGAAAAATTTCTAATGTAAAGCGTGTTAGCGCACCTGCCAGACAACAGAAGCAGAAAGACTTCCTACTGTTGACTTGAAGTGCGCCGGAATACCGATAATTTTTGTTCCCTTTTCTACCGCTATTTCACCGCCATATTCTTCATTTTCGTACCAGTATTGATCCATGTCACCGCTATTTCTAACAACTCTAAATGAACCGAATAACTTTAACGAAACAGTTTTAGTTAGCATAAAATCCGCGCTTAATCCGGGCGAAAATGCCCAGCCTCTTGAAACAGTTCGTACTGCTTTGTAGCGGAGCACATGATCATCGTTATCCTCAGCCATTGCGTAAGGGGAAAAATCCAAATTCAAGGAAATTCTAGTGCTCCTACCATTTGCCAGAACTAATTTTGTTGTTATATAGGGAATAAAGTACTTGACATTATATGTTAGAACAAGAGTATCCCTAAATCGATCTTTAATGACTTTTTTTACCATATCATCAGTTGTGGCAGTGGAATCGTCAATGGAGTCTGGTAATAGATACACCCAACCATTGATGCCATACATTTTGGCGTCGAAATAGCCATATTCAAACCGTGCACCCAAATAAAGTTGTTTGCCAAACGGTTTAGCTGTCTGAACGGCAAAACCACCGCCAAATTCATAAGCTGAAGATCGCATTTCAGATTCTGTGTAGCTGAATTTAAAACGGATAGTTGATTCTGAAGATGAAGAACCGCCATATTCTTTTACGCGGGCACCAAACCAGTCGGAGTCCTTCATTGGTGTCTTTGATACGCCCACTCCCACTCTGCCAGAAAGAAAAAGCTCAAGCTCCCTTTTGCTGCCAGTAGCTTTTGTAGTGTAGTTAATTAAAACAGTTGGTGAATAGGGATGGACTGGATATTCAAGTTCACTCATAACAAGTGAGGTAATATGATAGTCGAGGCTTGATTCCGTTGCTACTGGAGCTTCAAGATCGTAAAGTAGCGAGCCGCTGTTCATGGAGCCACCGAGAGAAATATTGAGGTTTGCGAATGATAGTGAAGCGATGATGATTATTGGCAGTAGTAAATACATTGTGTTCCCCTTGATATGAAAATTTCTGTTATTATAGATATCGATTAGACAAAATAAATTACTTGCGTTTTATATGCTATGCTCTTATTTTTACACCAGCGATAAAGATTAGCGAGATTTCCTTAGGTGGTAGGCCAGATAGATTTTGCA
>CAZPWS010000022.1:0-48342 GCA_964590225.1 uncultured Fibrobacterota bacterium | reverse complement strand
AATATCAACTGAGCGATTACTTGCGGAAAAGAAAAACATTTCTGCCGTGGATATTGTAAAGGTTCCCCATCACGGATCACGCTATTCTTCGTCTGATCTTTTTCTGCGGGCGACTAAACCCAAATACGCTATTATTTCGGTCGGTAGCTTCAATAAATACCATCACCCACATATCGAAACCATAAAGAGACTTAATAGCTTAGGTTCAGAAGTATTTCGTACCGATAAACATGGTGCTGTTGAGGTACACTTCTCCAACAAGCGGCCAATAGTATTGCCCTATATAAAATAGCATTGCCTTGTTCAACTTTTAATTCCAGTGCGTGGATTTTTTTGCCTGATAGTAGCAACAAACTTAAACGATATAATAATGTTTTGTGTTAAAAAGCATTGTAAATCCTTAAGTTACATCTTGGCACACCTGTTGCATTACTGCATAAACGGCACGGAAAAGTGTTAGCATCGGCTAAGTAAAAAAGGAGGCAAAAATATATGCCAAGGATAAATCATAATATACCCGCCATGGTTACAACGGGTCAGCTTAACCAGGTCCAGAGAGACTTAGGCAAGTCCCTCGAAAGGCTTTCTACTGGCCTTCGCATAAATAGGGCAAGTGATGATGCGGCCGGGCTATCTGTCTCAGAATCTCTTAGAACTCAGGTAAGAGGCTCTCAGGTTGCTAACCGTAATGCCAACGATGGTATCGCCCTCCTTAAAATTGCGGAAGGTGCGGCCAATGAGATTTCGGCTATGCTCCAGCGCATGAGGGAGTTATCCGTCCAGTCAGATAACGACACCCTTACAACTGTTGAGAGACAGTACCTTGATCAGGAATTTCAGGCATTAACTGAGGAAATAACGCGAATTTCTGCAGCTGCACAATATAACGGACAAACCCTAATTTATGGCGGAGAAGGATTTGGCGTGGCGGGAGGTTCGTCGTCGATACTTCATATAGGGGCAAATAATGTTCAGGGTGTTGATAGACTCGCGCTTACGATATCATCTGTTTCTGCTGGTGCTCTCGGTTTAACCAATAGCGGAATTTCTACCAATGTTGGTGCTCTTAACGCCATTACAGCTGTTGATAATGCTATAATGTCAGTAAACAGAATGCGATCCGACCTCGGCGCTTACATAAACAGGCTTGAACATGCCGTTAACAACCTTGACAACCAAACGCATAATATGCAGGCTGCCGAATCTACTATTCGAGATGTTGATTTCGCCGAGCAAACCACTCATTTTATGCGAAGCCAGATACTTAATCAGTCTGCTACTGCCATGCTTGCACAGGCAAATCAGGTTCCGCAGAGTGTTCTTTCTTTGCTGGGCGGTTGATTTTTATATTGGTTTTTTAAATATATGTTTCATCGCACCCAGATTTTTTGTATCTTTTGCCGGTGGTATTGGTATAAATGATGTGGGTGTAGCTCAACTGGATAGAGCGACAGATTCCGGTTCTGTAGGCTGAGGGTTCAAGTCCTTCCACCCACGATTGAACTTGGAAAGTAGGACATGAATAAAAAAAGTTCCAGTATGCTTGATTCTATCCGTTCACTTTATCCCGATCCGCTCGTCGCTGCCTTTTTTGTTGATGAAGCACAAAAAACCATAGGTCTCCTATTAACAGATTATTCTCCAGATAACATCAAAAAGATCCGACAATCTCTTGTAATGCCCTCAAAAGATGGGTTTGCCTTTCCGTTACTTTTTACAAACCCATTCATAGAAACATCCATGGATAGCTTCCCGCTTGAATTTCTTGAACTTCAGGCATATAGTACGATTATCATCGGTGATTCTCCATTTAAAAACAGAACCCCCGATATCCGATTTGTCCGGTTGCAATGCGAGAGAGAGATCAAGGGAAAGTCAATGCACTTGAAAGCAGCCTTTGTAAATCAGCCAGACTCAAAAAACCTTTTGGATACCCTTTATCTTTCGTTGTCCGATTTTCGCAGAATAGCGATTGGCTTAATAGTTCTTAAGGGAGAACTTGCACCAAAAGCAAACGATATCTTGCCTCGCCTTTCAGCTCTTTATAATATCGACAGCTCTCCGTTAAATGTACTAATCAATCAAGAAGTCAAACGGAACGAAGTCGAAGCCGTCTATCTAAAATATGTTGAAACACTTGATAAATTGTCAGATATAATTGAATAGAGGGAGAATTTTATGAAAAAGGGCTGGATTATTGCACTCGTAATCATCGGCGTACTACTGCTCACCGCTCTAATTATTGCTGGTAAGGCAATTTCTATACGCAACAATATTGTTACCTTGGAAGAGACTGTAAAAGGGGCGTGGGGGCAAGTGCAAAATACATATCAACGGCGAGCTGATCTTATTCCAAACCTTGTTGAAACAGTTAAAGGATACGCCTCTCACGAAAAATCAACTCTTGAAAGCGTTACAGAGGCGAGATCCCGTGTAGGTGGTGTAGTTAATATTACTTCCGATGTTGTCAACAACCCTGAATTGATGAAAAAATATGCCGCTGCACAAAACTCTCTCGGAGGTGCATTGCAACGCCTTATGGTTGTAGTTGAAAGGTATCCAGATCTTAAAGCCAACCAAAATTTCTTAAGCTTTCAATCTCAGCTTGAAGGTACAGAAAACCGGATTGCAGTTGAACGACGCAGGTACAATGAAGAAGTACAAAAACTTAACACATACATTCGCCGTTTCCCCAACAATCTAATGGCAGGATTTATGGGCACGGCCAGAGCGACACTTTTTGAAGCGGATGCGTCAGCGCAAAGCGCCCCACAGGTTAAATTCTAAGGCTCCTTAACAGCCTTTCTCGCTCGGCTTACTTTGATTTTGTTCCGGATTGAGGACGGTACATACCGTGACTTTCTTCCGATTTTTCACGATCGACATTTTCCTCGATTTTATCTGAAAAACTTTTATCGAGTTTTATAGGTTTGAAATTCGGATCAGTCATATCAAGAATGTAAACGGCCTGTGGGTTGTCCAGCCATCCCTGTACTTCAGCTGCATCAAAAGTGTAACTTGTTGCTTTATTTCCCTTAAACTCACTAACAGCCCTTTTCTCAACCCATCCTTCTTTGCCGCTGGCCAGTTTTACCCGTAGAAACTCTCTGTCAGTTTCAAGCACTGTCATGGTTTCGTCTTCCTTAGCTGTATAAATGGGTTGCTCATACATTTGCCGTGTGCGGTTCTGATATATTTTTGCTCCCTCTTTTTTCGCTACAACCATACTCTCCTTTGCCCCGTAGGTGACTGAGAGAAGGAACAACACTGTTATAAGAAATTTTTTCATTTTCAATACCCCCGTTATTATTTTTGTACCGTAATAAATAATTAATTACAAACACAGCCAAAAACAACTTCTTTATATAATCTGCCGTGTATATATATATTACTCACATGTATAAACAACCCAGATCTATTCTTCTGCTGCTTTTTTTGTTATCCGCCCAAAATTTGTTTTCTGCTCGCTCGATAGTTATTCTCGATATGACAAAGGGAAACGGAGTAACCGCTTCCGAGACAAAGGCTTTTCAGGAAAAATTTGTAAAATCCGTTAAGTCTATGGGCGATCTGTTCGATTTTATTGATATAGCAAAGATAAACAAGCTGTCAACAGCAATGGGTGGATGCGAAAATAGCGACTGCTACAGAAGAATAGCAAAAGAGCTTGGAGTCAATCTTGTAGTTTCTGTTCGTCTCAATAAAAACAGGGACGACTATATAGCCTCCTATTCTGTGTTTGACACAGAATTTGGAGACGAGGTATTTAACCACTCAGAGAAACTGCCAGGCACAGTATCGAAAGTTTCAAGCAGCTGGATACGGGGATTCTCTTCGCAGCTTGAGCCACTTGGTTACGCCGTGCATAGTTCAGATGGTTCCGATGCGGAAGAGGCTGCTAAAGCGACTATTATTCTAGACGATCAACTCACAGGAAAGTTATCAAGAGATAAAAGCCCCTACCTACTTGTAAAGAGTATTGTTATTCCGGCGGGACAGGTTCTTGAAATTGAGGAGGGAGTGAGAATTTTAATTGGCGGCAAAAACACTTCGATAGTCTGCTATGGGCAGCTTTTTGTAAATGGAACCGTAGCTAATCCGGTAGTTTTTAGAAGCTCCAAGAAGGAACCCAACTCATGGGATTGGGATAGGATTTATGTTCGGGGAAATACCCGCTCTCATTTCCGCCATTGCGTAATAATGCACAGTAACTTCGGGCTTTGTGTTGAAAATGGCAATTTGATGCTTGCTGGCTGCTCTTTCGAAAAGAATTCAATAACGGCTATGTATTTCCGTCAGGCGGATGTGCAAATCGAGCGCTCAATTATTGGAAAAGGGCACATAATGGGCATCCATGTTGACGGAGGATCAAGGGTATCAATAGATAGCGGTTCAATAAAAGGGTGTTCCCGCGCAATAATTGTGCAAGCCTATGGCCGCATTAGTGTGAAGGGTACGAGGCTTGAAAACAACGACTATGCTGTTGCTCTTGATAGCCGATCCTTTGTCGATCTGCTTGATGTCCTTGTGTACGACAATCGAGTTGGTATCTTATCTGATGTGGATATTCCAAAAAACAGGTTGTTGACAGTACGCGGCAACGATGAAAATTTCAGACTTGGAACCAGAAAAGAGTTGATGGGACTATTTGCCCGTCCGGAAATGCTAACGGCGGTAAAGGTTCGCGAAAAAGCCCTTCTTGTTGACACAGCAACATTTGAAAAAGGTTTTAGTTCTACAATCACACGGGGTGAGTCTTTTGCCGCGAGATGGGGTATAATCGGACAGCTCAATGGAGGCCTTGCGTACAGAAGCGTTACAGACTTAAACAGAGAGGTGCATACCGGAAGCTCAATTGATGAAACACCGCACCAATCAACTTATGTGCCTGGAATTAGGCCGGAAGTTCAGCTCTATATGCAAAGTAAGGTCGGCGACAGAGAGCTGGATCTAACCTTCAATGCCTACGGCAACTACAATAGTCCCCGCCTACAGCCTTTATCTGGTGAACCAAGCGGAGACCCAAACTTGCGAACACTTGAGGCATACAGGAATTTACAAAAAATTGAACTTATAAATATTTCGGCTTCATTGCCCGGCCGCTCACTCTTTCTTGGTGATTTTTCAGAAAACATTTCCGATTTATCCGTATCTTCCAGACAAATTAGAGGTATCAAATACTTACAGAATTTTGACTTAACCGATGAACGGAAAGCAACTGCTTTCTTCTCTTTTGGTCAGTCCAGTTTACCGTGGCCAAAAGGATTAAAACCTGATATGCTCGATAGTAACACCACTCCAGCGCGACAGGAGTGGCTTGGTTGTGCTGCTGCAAAGGGAGAAGTGATTCGTGATTTCAAAGTAGGTGCTAATTTTGTTTTTACGCGTCAGATTGACAATCCTCTCCTCTTTCCAGGACTCTCATTTGATTCAACCGATCTTTACGGCGCCGATCCAAAAATTAGCGCACTAAGCTGGAGTGTTACAGGTCATCGCTACATAAACCGATATTTTTCTGCCTATGTTGAACTTGCAGCTGGATATGGCGACACCCTAAGTGTGGATGTTGACTCATCAGATATCACACTAGCCCACTCGAAAGATACGCTTATCCATCGTCCAATTGACGAAAAAAACATTGCCGGCATGATAGGACTGGAGTATCAGTGGAATGGCTTCACCGGTCTTTTAGAATACATCCGTGCAGAAAATCAGTTTTATACCGGGGGTAATCCCTCCATGAAACCTTCTGTTGGTGCATTACAAAAGGCTCGATATAATCTCGCAAGAACAATAGAACTTGAACGATTTAAAGCGCATATTCCCTCCGTTGATCTTGCAATCGGACTGGATTGGGAGGGTGCCGTATCGGAAGAGGTGGGCATTAAGGTCGATACTGCCGGCCCAAAAGGATACTCCATTTTTGGGCTTTCAGAAGCTGAAAAGCTTAATCTGATAGCTTCAAAATCTAATCCTGACTTTTCTTACCACCCTTTCGAAAACCGGTTTAGAGGAAGCCTCTCTTTACGCATCCCAATAAGTGTTTTTTCTATTGAGCCGGAGCTGTCGTATTATCACGAAAGCAAGCCACTGCTCAAGCGAGACTCTATAAGTAAACAGATATCGGTAAGCGTAGATGGGCAAGAAAAAAAGGTAGTTGCATCAGAGTATGTGGATGCAGAAAGCAGAAAACAATTGGGATTAGGCCTTTTATGGGCGCCAGGATATGGCAATGAGTTTATTAGCAATATGAGGTTAAAGATTAATCTTGAAGGCATTTTGATAGAAGATTTCAACGATGGTGATGTCGATCCATTAAAATGGAGCAAGAACGACGGCTCTCAGAAAAAAATTAAGGGCTCATTATCAACGAGAATATGGAAACGGAAGTTTAATAATAAGCTCGAATCAAGCTGGCGGAGCAAAACAAAAAAAGAGAGGGAAGAATTAATGACAACGGTGAGCTTGATGGATAAGCTAAGCTTCGATATTATTCCGCGAAAAATTCAGATAGGAATAAATGGGTACTATACCAAAGATGTAACTAACTATGTTGACAATAGTGTTTCAATAACCGACATAAAAAAAGTTTATGGAGCAGAACTGGAATGCAAGCTATCTCTGCTAACAAGTGTGTCACTTACTGCTAAAAGCGGGTACGAATACGGATACGACAACGCTTCCGGCGGTGCAGAAAACTACAAAACCTACTTTGGTGGTGTATCAGCTAATTATCTGTTCTAAGAATCAGAGAGTTTGCTTTATCTCACTATCTTGTTCCCTGTCAAATTTGATTGAAGCACCTCCTCTAAATGCTTCCATTTTAAGCACTTTGGGAAGTTCTCTGTATTTATAGTGAATAAAAGCCCTATCCGCAGATAAAACCTCTATGCATACAATTTCAGGACCGTCTGGATTTCCGTATTTTTCCGGATCACTTGAAATAGCATAAAAGTAATCATCTATTGACCGTATGTTAGAATCCCCCCTCTCCTTGAGGCGAGCTACATCAATTTCACATTCTCTTAGATATTGTGAGGTGGCAAGGTTCTTCCACGCCTTAAAATCCTTGTTTATAAAAGCAGCCTGCAACTTATTGAAAGCTGCCGCGAAAGGCTGCTCATCCTTCTCCTGTTTTGCAAGAAGAGAATTGAGAAAGTCATTGTTCTGCACGAATGGAAGAGCCTTCCGCAGCGCCAAAACTGTCTTGCAGGACATTTTATGATTTTCCAGTTCATAGACCGATTGAGCATAAAGCAGATTCATTCTAGGATCATCCTTACGGTGTTTAAGAACCTCATCCGTCAGGTTTAAAACTCCGCTCCAAACCTTGTTAGGTACCAAATCCCGCTCAATTTTTGCAATTATTCCCTTTACCGCGGCATCTACAATAATTCTTGCGTCTTCGTTCTTTTCGTTAATACCCACTGCCCTATTTGCCAAAGAAAGTGCTTCTTCAAAGCGATTTGCCTTAATGAGCGAGGCGGCACTGTCGGCTATAAGCCCGCCCTGGGCATAAAGAAGATATTTCTGCGCTTCTTGGTTTGAAGCATTGGTTTTTATATAAACAGTGAGCAAGTCAATTGTTTTACTGTAATCCCCTTTTTTATACGCCCGCTTTGCTCTGTCGAGTTTGGAACAGCCAGCCATCAAGATCAGTGCCGAAAAAATTACCAGCGATAGATATCTCATTGTTTTCTCCATCTGAAATGTGGTTTATATTTTACCAGGGTAGTAATATAAATAATTATCAATGAATCATGAATCGTGACATCAAAAGGTGCCCCTCATTAATGTAAATGGACGAATTTTTAGCCATCTTTTCGGAATATGAGGATATTCCAGTGCTACTGATTCCATTCCCAAACATTAGGTAGGGTACCGGTTCGGCAGTGTGGGTTTTTAATTCGACTGGGGTTGGATGATCTGGCAAAACCAAAACGCGGAAAGCTTCATTTTTTTCTGAATACTTAAAAATTTCCGATACCATTAAAGAATCGATTTTTTCGATTGCATTTACCTTCTCATTAAATAACCCCATATGTCCAGATTCATCTGGAGATTCCACATGAATAAAAACCATGTCATGCGATTTTAGGGCATCTACTGAACCTCTTATTTGAGCAGCATAGTCGTTATCGAGTCCACCAGAGACCCCGTCGATGTGCAGAACTGTCATCCCAGTTTGCTTTGCAATCCCTCGTAGTAGATCTACACCAGACGAAAGCGCTGCAGATTTCCCATATTTATCCAGAAAAGAAGGAATAGGCTTCGATACCCCCCCACCCCAAAAAAGCCATATTGAGCTTGCAGGCGCAAGCGCCTTTTCTCTCCGCCATTTATTAACCGGATGAGACGCAAGAATATCCTCTGATTTACTCATAATGTTGTTGAGATACCCACTACCATCACCATATGGCCGGTACTTGATTATAGACTGATCCGAAATGTCGTGTGGCGGGGTACATACAGCGGATAGCAGTTGGAGACCGTTCTGTATCACCGCAATATGTCTATAGCTGACACCTGGATAAAATTTGATTCGCGGATCTATTGCTGCATTGTTTAAGGCGGCAATAAGCTCCATAGCTTCACTGCTAGAAATTTGTCCGGCACAGTAACTTTTCATAATATCATTTTCTATGTGAACAAAATTACATCTGAAGGCTACATCACTATGCTTTAACTCAATTCCCATTGCCTCTGCTTCTATCGGGGCACGACCAGCATAATAAATCTTCGGATCATATCCAATAAGCGACATGCAGGCTATGGCGCTTGATGGTTCCATATCATTGGGTACATTCATGGTAAGCCCCACCTCCCCTTTTGAGGCAAGAAGGTCGAGGTTGGGCGTTTTTGCGTACTCAAGCGGAGTCATGTTGCCGGCTTTTCTAACTGGATGGTCTGATGCCCCATCTATTATCAATACGATATACTTCATAGCGTTTTGTTTTCTCTAAGGTATTGTGTATAATCCAATATAGATTCCTCAATTGTTCTAAAATTTATACCATAACCGCTTTTGACAAGTTTACTTGTGTCGGCCTCAGTAAAGTATTGATAGTGTTCTTTGATATTATCAGGCATATCGATATAATCTATTTTTTCTGGCAGGCCCATGGCTTTAAACAAAGCGCGAGCAAGTGCATTCCATGTGTTTGCTTTTCCAGTACCAATATTGTAAATACCAGAAATTTCTTTATGCTTAAAGAAATACATTACGGCATCAACAGCATCCTTTACATAAACAAAATCGCGCCGCTGCTCACCATTGCCATAACCATCTCTATGGGACTTGAATAGCGATATTTTCCCTGTACGCATTATTTCATCGTATGCTTTACTGGGGAGGCTCCTCATTTCTCCTTTATGGTTTTCATTTGGCCCAAAAACATTAAAAAACTTAAAACCAGTTATCTTATTTAGCAGGTTGTTTCTTTTCGCCCACAAATCAAAATCCTGTTTTGACTTACCATAAAGATTTAACGGTTTGAGCTTTTCGATGTTTTCGTCGTTATCACTGTACCCATTTTCACCATTACCGTATGTTGCCGCAGATGATGCGTAGAGAAAATGGATTCCGTAGTTAACACAATAAATCGCAAGATCCCTTGTGTAAAGAAAATTGTTCCGATTGAGGTATTCCTCATCCATCATCGTTGTGGACGAACAAGCCCCCATATGTATTATTGCCCGTGTGTTCTTAAAAGAGTTCTTTTTTACCGCGGTAAGAAACGAGTCTTTATCCATATAATCAGAGTAAACTTTATTTGTCAGGTTTTTTTTACGATCTGAAATATCTTTCTCGTCAACAACAAGGATCTCTTTTTCCCCCGCATCATTAAGATAGCGTAATATTACGCTACCAATAAAACCTGCTCCACCCGTTAATATTATCATCTTTTTATTCCTCTTCTAAAAACTTAAAGTTTTTTTAGAATAGCACGGTAAATTGTTCTTCCCTCTCTTACCCACTTACTCTCGTAACTGGTAGGTGTGTAGAAACTTTCTATTTCGCTTCTTTCAAAGCCAGACACAAGTGCGGTATGTTCATTGAAGTAGTCAAAATACTCGGCGTGATCAGTAAAGAAATTAAGTGTCCCGCCATTCCTCAACACGCTATGGACGGAGCTCAAAAAATCAACATTGATTATTCTTCTTTTCCTATGTCTCTTTTTTACCCATGGATCCGGAAAATAGACATGTACTCTGCTTACGCTCTCTTTAGCAATACAATGTCTCATATAAACTCGCCCGTCGGCGTGAACCACTCTTGCATTTGATATGTTACCTGCCAGCAGTTGATTGGCAACATGGTTAACCATTTTTCCGGTAACTTCAATGCCGAGAAAATTAATTGCAGGAAATTCTTTTGCCGCGGTAGTAAGAAATTTACCAGTTCCGAAACCAATTTCTATTTCCAGTGGGTTTTCGTTGCCAAATATCCCAGCTATGTCTATGGTAATATTTTTTTCAGCATTTACCTCAGCATTTACCATAGAAGGGGCGTATGGCAATATGTACCTTATCGCTTCCTCATTAAGCACGACTCTCTTTTTGTATCTGTTCATATAGCATAAAAATAGAAAAATCCACTGTTAGCTTGAAAACAAAACCGATTGTAAGTATGTTTTTTGTGAAATAAACGGGAAAATGAAATGTTAAAAAACAAAATATCAGCAATTTTTTCTTCAATATTCAAAAGAGAAAATATTTTTCACAGTCCACTCAACATCCAAATAGAACCTACCACCGCTTGCAACTTACGCTGTAAAATGTGCATACGAAACGACAAAATATCCTCTCCCACAAATATGAATGAGACTACTTTTAACATTACAATGCAAAAGCTAACTCCAGAACGAGTCGTATTCGCTGGAGCTGGCGAGCCATTACTAAATCCTTCTATATGCTATATGGTTTCCTATTGTGCCTCACGAAAAATACCTACCCTGATGTCAACAAACCTCTCTCTCGACTATACGAAAGCTATTGAGGTTTTTAGTGCTGGCCTATCAACGCTAAAGATTTCGCTGGACGCTCCAAATAAGGAAACTTACGGCGCAATAAGAGGTAATGAGGATAATTTTGACATAGTAATTAACAATATCAGACGAATTACAGATAATAGAGGTGATAAACAGGATATTAGGCTCGAATTTGTTATTATGAAAGAAAATTTCGCTCTTATACCTGATTTTATCCGACTCACTAAATCTCTTTCAATAAGGCGAGTCTATTTCAGGGAACTTCAAACAGAAGGCATGGAAGAGGATAGGCGAAAAGAACTTTTAAAGGACTTTGATTTTGTCTCTTTACGGAAAATTCTAATAAAAGGCATGGAGGAAGCGAGACGACTTTGCATCGATACAAACTTAAAAGAAATTATTGCAGGCTATAATAATCTTGTCGATATTTATTGCCGTACGGCTCCTGCCTCACTTGGTTCGTCGTGCCTCTTGCCATGGTTACAGCTTTTTGTTGCCGCAAATGGTGACACTGCCCCATGTTGCGCCATGTACATTAACGGCGGCATCAAGACAGGAAATGTACTTGAAAACAACAGAGAGGAAATACTTAACGGTATAGCCGCAAAATGCATACGAAAGGGTTTTAAAAACGAAAACACACCCCCAGTATGTAGAGATTGTATCCCGCGCGATCTTAAGAAACTGTTAAGAATGTCGAATCTACTACCAAAATTCGGTGCGTAAAGAACAAGACTGGTGAAATAATATCCAATAAGACACCAATAAGAACTATCTTTCAATCTTCAATTTCACAGAAACCTTACCTCTTATGCTTTTCAGAGCATCCACACTTTCGCTAACAAGCGCTATTTCGGTGGCATTAAACTTGTAAGCGAGTCCCCTTTTGCAATGGGCTAATGATGACAGATAATCGCCTTCTCTATATGCTATATCCGCGAGCTGTGCCCTGCATCTACACGGCCAAACATAATTGTTGCGATCTTCAGAATCACAAAAATCAAGGATTTTCCTAAAAACAATCTTCGCCTTTTCAAGATTACCAAGCCCTAAAAGTGCTTCGGCGTAATGGTAAGAAAGCGCTCTGTTGTCGTGGTAGTCTTTTAGCCACTTTTCGGCGAGTTCGACAGATTCTTCATACCTCTTTTCAAGATTAAGGATTTGCGCCAAATTAACTACAGATGGAAAAGCGGCATACACTCCTTCACCCGCCGCACTTTTAAGCTGCCTTATGCCCTCATCCCTATTATCACTAACACCGGGCATCCACCAAAGCATCTTAGACAACCTACTACTCCAATAAGTGTAAACACCCATACCAAAAAGAGCATCCATAAACCGCTGATCCTGCTTGTACACCTGCTTCAAGAGATCAACACCCGATAGACCATTCCTAAAAGAGGTTATATACCTCTTGTACCTTCCTTGAAATGCTCCCAAAGTGCCGTAAGAGCCCCCAGTAAAAAAAAGATTCCATGTATCATCTGGCCACGCCTGCATGGCTGCCTCACCAAGTTCTATTGCTTTTTCACAGTTCTTAACAAATTCTGCTTCTTCGTTGTTCGACTGATAAAAGGCCATGCGTGCGTCAAGGGTTGCTGCAACAAAGAAATATCCCACTGGATGATTAGGGTATTTCTTTTTTACCTCTTCAAAAATCTTAAGCGCTGCGCTAAACCTGTCTCTATGTACAAGAGTTAAAGCCTCCCTAATTTTCTTGTCTATTTCAACATCTTCTTTTCCATGAATATGTAAAATAAGATCAGGAGCTGCCCCGTACAAAAGGGGAACCAAAACGGCAATTATGAGTAGTTTATTTATCAAACACATAGTGTATTTTTTTGTGGTATCTGTCCCACAGCCTTGTGGATGGCTGATAGCGATATTTCCTTATCTGTTTTACCATAATAGAATCAAGATAAAAGAATTCTACAACCGCCTTATGGGTGAAAAGCCTGCTCTCTTTATGAACGGAATACTCAACAATCCTGTAATACGGTTTCTTGAGCAACGAAGCGGGACTACTTGTCCGTATTTCTTCCACAACAACAGAAAGATCCTCTTCAGCGATATCCCTAAAACTCTCTGCTATCGTTTTATTCATCCCTGAGCAACCCAATAACATAAGCCCCAAAAGTAAAAAAGACGCTTTATTAGGCACTAATTTCTCCAATTCTTATTCTATCACCACTCTCCCGATCAAAGAGGTGGATATGACGACCGTCAACCACAGCTGCGATACTGTCACTGCATTGTGGAACTTTGTCAGTTACGACAAAAAAGACGATGTCCTGTGATTCAAATTTAGCAGTAACCATTACCCTGTCTCCCAAAGGCTCAACAAGCTGCACATAAGCAGATATTTCTGTATCAGAATGACGCTTTCCGCGATTATCCCTAAAATGATAGATCTGCTGAGGCCTAATTCCCGCAACAACATCTCTGCCTATTTCAGATACGAGTGCGTCTGACCGCCCTTTTTCCAGCCGAAGCACGACACCTCCTATTCCAATTCCAGCGCCTCCCTCAAAGGGTAATATTTTAGCCTGAAACATATTCATGGTTGGAGATCCAATAAAGGACGCCGTAAACTTATTAGCAGGGTAGTTGAATATCGACATTGGTGAATCACACTGCATCAGCATGCTGTTCCGCATGACTGCAATGCGGTCGCTCATTCGCATTGCCTCCATCTGATTGTGTGTAACATATACAGTTGTACAACCAACCTTCAGATGTATTCGCCTAATTTCAGTAGTCATTGTCTCCCGAAGCTCTTGATCGAGATTTGAAAGAGGTTCGTCAAGAAGAAGTACTTGCGGATCAAGCACAAGCGCCCTGCCAAGGGCAACTCGCTGCCTCTCTCCACCGGAAAGCTCCCTCGGATAACGCATTCCCTTGTCCTCAAGATGAAGCAGCCCTTTTACCCAATCTAGCTTATCAAAGATATCAATTCTTGACATCTTCTTAAGTTTCAGTCCAAAAGCTATATTTTGGTCAACTGTCATATGTGGAAATAGCGCATAAGACTGAAACACCATTCCAACATTCCGTTTTCTTGCTGGTATGTTATTATATCGTTTACCACCAACAATAAGTTCACCTGAAGAAATATCCTCCAGCCCTGCTATCATGTTAAGTGTGGTGCTCTTTCCGCAGCCTGACGGGCCAAGAAGGGTTAAAAACTCCCCTTCGTTAATTGTTAAATCGAGATCTCTAACCACAAAAAGCCCTCTATCAAAGGTCTTGCACAACTTTTTCAATACTACATGTGACATTTTATTTCACGGCTCCAACAGTTAAACCTGAACGCATATATTTTTGCAGCAACATTGTAAACATAATAACAGGAAGAGAAAGAAGAACCGATATGGCCATAAGCAAGTCCTGCGGTGGCGCAAAAGACATCTTTTGCTTTAAATATAGGGGGAGTGTCTGAAGTTCTCCGAATCCGAGAAGAAAATAGGAAAAGATAAACTCATCCCACGAAAGCAAAAATGTATATATGGCCGCCGCCGCAAGCCCCGTAAGTGAGAGGGGAGCAATTATTCTCAATAATACTGTCAGCCTATTGGCTCCGAGAATTTCAGCCTGTTTCTCGAGATCTTTTGGAATACTATCAAATACGCCCATGCAAATGTAAAGCACATACGGGAGCGATAAAAGGCTATGAGCAAGAGCCGCCCCTAAATAGGTATCATGAAGATAAAGTTTTGCAAATGCAACAGTAACCGGAATTATTGAAACTATGTCAGGGAAAAGCCTAACTGAAATCAGCCCAACAAGAAGAACCCCCTTTCCTGGAAAGTTATTCCGTGATAGAACATACGCTCCAGGAACGCCAAGAATCATCGAGACGCATATAGTGAGAAGTGAAACCTTAAAACTTACGGCAGCAGCACTATAAAAATCGTGGTAACTCAATATGTACTTGTATGTCGCAAGGGTAGGAACATTCGGCCACAGTGGAATTGTTTCGCCTCCTGTAACCAGACTTGATCTGTCGCTTATTGAATACTTAATCATAAAATATATTGGAATAGCCACTATTATTAGCATTATCACAAGCGAAAAAAGCCAGAATATCGAGTATTTATCTATTCTTTTCGTACTCATAGTATCCTTATATTCGAACAATCCGTACCCGTATCTTTTTTACAACCCAAAATAAAAGTAGCGCAAATGATACTATACAAGACACAAGTACAACCGAAACGGCTGCCGCCGCCCCTTTTCTATCCCAATCGTGATAGAGATATTCGATTAGTGTACCCATGAGATGAAATCTGCGCGCAAGAAAATAAGGGAAAATAAATTCCTTCCACATTTCTATGCTTCTTATCACAAGAACTGTCGATAAAGCAGGCATCAATAGCGGAAGTGTAATATATCTAAACTTTGTTCTTGAACCAGCACCAAGAGTTTCAGCAGCCTGATACTGATCTAACGGAATTGAATTTAGACCAGCAAGAATAATTAACATTGATATAGGCATATCCCTCCACACCTTACCAAGCAAGGATATCCCGAGAGCAAACGGTGCAGAGTTCCTCCAATTGATCGGCGCATCTAAAAGTGATGGAAAGAGCCAATGCTTACCTTGCAGGATAGAGTTAATATGTCCGCCAGGATAATCAAACAGCACCACCAATATCGCCGCCGTTACTATAGCCGGAATAGCAAGCGGTATTATAAAAAAACTTCGCACAATACCAACAAACTTAAAATGCTTGTGTACTATCATTGCGAGTACAAGGCCGGTAAGCAATTCCATCGGCGTTCCAACAAGCACAAAAAGTACGGTATTCCTAAATGCTAAAAGAAATTCTCTGCTGCCAAGCAGTGATGTATAATTCTGAAGCGATGGAAAAACATCTGTTCCATTGGGAGCGGTCCACGAAAGAGAGAGGGCAGACAAGTAGTAAAATACCAAAACAAGAAATGCCGAAAGGTATAAGCAAACCGGAGCAAGCATTACTACCTCAAGCCATCTCCTTCTTATAATATCTAACGACACTTATTTTCGCACCATTTTATTATTTTGTGCCAACACCAAGAATTTTTCTTTGCAACGGCACATATTTCCCGTTAAGTTTTTCAACAATATTATCTCTACTTACTATCGACGGATTATTTACGCTAAACTGATTAACACACATTTCATACCATGCCTCAATGTAATTCTTGCTTGTTTCGCTGTATTCTCTTGCAAGAGGTATTGTGGTCAAATCATTTTTTTCCAGTTGACTTATTGATACCCTAAAAATCTCGCCAACCCAGCCCATTTCAAAGGTTTCGCCTATTCTGTTCATTATATCCTTCCGAACTGGCACCATCCCGAACTTTGAACACTCGTGAGCCTGATTGTCATGGTTTGTAATATGTCGGGCAAGCTCATAAGCAAGTTTTTTGTCTGGAGAAGAGGCTGGAATTCCCCACCACCAGCCACCAGTGGTCATCCTTTTTGTACCTACGCTTTTGTATGTGCCATCCGGATTAAGCTTAAATGAAACCGCCGTTGGCATAGTAGCAACTCCCATATCAGCAGGGTTTTTCATATAACCACGCATCTCAGGATTATCTTCCCAGCCATGAACATTAAAGCAATCAATCTGCTGAAAAACCGTCATGAAAACCTTGCCATCCTGTATGCCTTGGTATATATCTGTACCTCGCCACGCTCCATTCCACATATCAGGATTGTAAATTCTATTTTTAATAAACGCAGCTTCCCACACAAACATTTCGGCAACCGCATTTCCTTCCATTTTGAGAATCTGATCTGTCGTCGCACCAAATTGCATTGCCATATCAACAAGTCCAAGGGCAGTTCCTTCATAGCGATCGGCACGATGCGCTATTCTTGGCATGAGTACATTAACACCAAAATACTGTGTGTTTGCCCAATAATATCCGGCTACAAACATATCGTAATAATCCCATTCTTCTGGATTTTCCTCTAATACATATCCTTTCGGTAATCCATATCCATTTTGCACTTTTAGTTTTTTGTTAAGATCATTCTCGAATTTTTTCCAATTTTCGCAGGCTTCCTTTACCTTAGACTTAAGATAAAAAAGAACCCTTGTTTCAAGCTTTCGCGGAACATAGTAAAGCCTTCCCCCCGAATACCCAAGACCGAGGGCAAGTGGATGATACTCAGCCATATCCTTTTCCAACTGCAAAGAATCAACTACATCAACAAGTGGGACAATGTAGCCCCTATCCGATAGAACTCTTGTCATTTCAAAAGGGACTTTGGCAAGAAAAATATTTGGATCGGGCTTTTCTTTCTGGATCCGCAGTACCGTTTCTAGGTCCCACATCTTGTCATACGACACAAGCTTAATTTTGCAATTATACTGCCTTTCAAACGGCTTGATAATCTCATTTTCAAAATGCTTCTGCTGAAACTGTAACATATGGACAAGCAGAGTATATTCTTTTTTTATTTCCGCCTTCTTTCCTCCACAACCGACAACCAAAATCAAAGCCGAAATCAGCGATAGAAAGTTAAGCATTAACCTCATAATTCAGTCTCCTTTTTATTTTTCATCTTGTTGAGCGGAATTTTTCTCCAGCTATATTTTCTCCAAGAACTTTATTTAACAAAACTATCTCATTATCCATTTCCGTGATTCTTTCGCTAAGCAACTCAAGAATATTATATGCGATCTCTGGATTCGCAATCAATACTTTTTTAAACTCACTTTTCCGTATTTCCAGCAAAACAGTTCTTTCGTTTGCAACAGAGCCGGAAGCACGCGGTTTTTCATTAAAAACACTAAAGACACCAAAGCACTCCCCTTCCGCAATATTTTTAAGAGTATAATTAACACCATTTTTTTCTTTTGTAATCCTAAGACTACCTTCTTTAATAATATAAAGAGAATCGCCGGTATCACCTTCTCGAGCAACAATTTCTCCCGTTCCCACAACCATCTCTCTTGCTATTTCAGCAATAAGACTCAACTGTTCAGTATCAATGTTTTTAAACAGGTCCACCCCCTTAAGGAAAAGCACCCGTTCAAGTATCATAAACAATCTGCCCGTATCCGCTGCTACCAAAGATTCACGATTCATTTAAACGAGCCTTCTTTTCTATATATAATGCCACTACAAATATCCATTTGTTTTCCATGGTCTTAAAATACAAAATAGCCTCGGTTGCCGATACTGCTTCATATTTCCATCTTGTTGCACCTATTTTAAGAAGCTCCCGTTCCGATACCCCTTCAAGTATTGGCACAAGATACTTTGCAACCCCTTTTTCTCCGAAAGCTTCTATTAATTCTACTATATTAGCTCGTTCCCTTTCCTCGAGACCTCGAAAATTACTGTCTATCTGAAGAAGTGCTCCTGTCGGTTCAACAAGTGAAATCATTTCAAGAATAAAACTTGCAAATCGCCTACGGCGATTAACAATTGCATCTCGCAAAAGATCTATTTCATTCTTTAGCATCGGTAGAGACAATCTAAGAGCATAATAGCGGTATGCATCCATGTATATCATTGCCATTTCTCTATTTGCCATCTCAATGAGCTGGTTTTTGACAGCTGCCGACAACTTCACAGCTTCTTTATTGACAACAACCTCTTTGGCAGCAAGGAGTCTCATGACGCTGATTAACGAGAAAGCTGTCCGCTTTTTCTTTGTACCACGAAATAAACTTTCAATTAATTTTAGGTGAGCCGATCCCATTTTCCCCAACACCTCAATGGCAGCATACTCTCTCACTCGCTCAACATCTCTATCAATGAATGCTATCAGTCTGCGTACAGATGACTCGTTGCCAAAAGCAGCCACAGAATCCACTGCCGTACGCCAAACATCACGATTAGCTGCCAGCATAAACTCAGCGATTCTTCCTTCAAAAAGCTTTATTCTTAGATGGCCAACCAACCGCAATGCAACGATTTGCTCTCCTATTCTGTCCGATTTTAAAAAAAGATCGATCTTCGAATGGACAAGCGAGCATTCATCTATTGAAAGGCTTTTATAGGTTATATATACCGCTTCCTCAAACACACAAGGGCTTGAATCGCTCAAGAAAGAAACAAGATTCAGCCCAGGGGGGCGAGTTCCCTGACTATTGCGAATTGAGCGCAGAGCGCCGGATCTAATGGCCGGATTTTTGTCCTCAAGCAGTGTCCGAATAAATCCCTTGGCCTCTATTGTGTCGAACGCACCAAGAGAGGCCGCAATAACCTCCTTAATTCTATCGCCTTCTTCATAGTACTTTTTCCGCAACAATTCAAAGGCGGCCTCAGAACCAGCATATTCAAGATATTTTATTGCAACCCTTTTCAAATCGTGGTCATTTGAATCAATAGCCTGCTCCATCAGCGAAAGAAGCCTGTTTTTGTCTTGCCCAACAATTTCCTTCTTTATAAGCTGCCGCACATCGTCAGTCCTGATTTCTATTTCTTCTCTTCTTAGCAGAAGTCCCCACTCCTTGCGAAGCAATATTACTAGCCCTATCAAAACTACCGACAACCCGCAAAGAATAAAGACAAAATAGGAAGAATCTTTAAAGGAAATCAGCAAAAATCCTGCAAACCCTATCCCGGCCGGCTTAACCGCGCCCTCCATAACAAGCTTTCCCTTTCCCCTCATACGGCGGGTGAACGCAGAGAAAAATATCTGGTAATTAGAAGAAAAAAGCGTTTCAAAGAGAAACTGCCTCACTATATAAAACAAAACTATAAAAACAAATAGTGCATTGCTGCCGGAAAAAACAATTCCTCTTCCGATTAAAAAAAGAAAAACAAAACCAACAAAAAAAATTATGGGTAGAATCAGCAAAGATCCCGTTACGCCAAAGCGACGGCTGATATTGCTTGTGGCAGAAAACTGAAAAACAACTACAAGAGCCGTAACAATGAGATATATATTAAACTTTGTTTCAAGAAAATTTTCAGCATTAAATACGCCGTCAAATTCATACCGTTTGCTCAAAACCTTAGCAAAAAGGTAATCGATGTTGAAGATTAACACAAAGACAGTAAAATAAGTAAGTCCCATGACAATAACAGGCCTGTCGGTGATTATATTTAAAACTCCTGCAAACGGAGAAGATATTCTTCCCTCCTCCATGGCCTTAAGACGAAAACCATATCTTGACTTAAGCTTACCAATAAAAGCAAGAGGAAGCAGAAGTGCAATTACCCACAACCAATAGATATGCTCAACAGTGATAATCTGTATAAGCTTTCCAGCCATAACGGTAGTTATAAGACCACCTAAAAGACCGCTTCCGGCTAATATGGGAAATACAGCCTTGCTTTTTCTTGTATCACAAATGTCATTAGCGATAATCCAGAAAACAACAAAAGAAGATAGCTTGCTTAAATAGGCAAGACTATACAACATAACAGTGGCAAAGCGAAAACCGCCAAGAAAAAACAATCCACCGATAATAGCCATAACAAAAGAAGCTACGGATATATATATTATCAGTTGCCATCTATCTATTTTATCAACATAACCAAACAACGCAGTTGTTACAACAAAGAGAAGAAAAGCATTTACGGGGAAAAGGGATGGAATAGTGTCAACTCCAAGGCGACTGATTACGAGTGCCTCGGTTATGTAATCGCCAAGAATAGCTGCGCAATATATAGAAACAAGTATTGGGGCAAGATCAAAGAGTGCCCGCTTGTTGATGTCTGAAAGGAGCTTAATCAAAGCCTACCAACCGCCGCGTAGGGATCAAAACGAATAAGTCGCGGTAATCCTTGAAAAAATGTGGTGACTATTACCCGAAAGCAGATTACCCCACTTATAAAGGATATCCTCAGCCATAACCGCATCGATTTTCAGTTTCTCCTCAATGTTGATACCTATACCGCCACCGACATGGTCGTTAACCGTCATATCAGCTTCCGGGTTAGTGAAATTCATGGAAACCCCATCGCTATTTTCAACAACGCCCCATATTGTCTTCCGGAATCCAACTCTTAAGACAAGCCAATCCCAAACTACATTTCTTTCGATACCAAATGAGATAGGAACATCAATCCTGTTAATTTCGCTTCCATCAGCCTTTGACACAGTTCCATTTATCCACTCCGTACCAAACCAAAAAAATCCACGATCAAGAGTAACATTTGCACCAATGCCAAGTTCAAACTCTCTTTTTTCGTAACTCCTAACCGAGATCTTCTTATACTTTACAACTGGAACTATCTCCCCATTAAGACTCACCATTGTTGAAAAAAGCCTTGACGATACAAAATATGAAAGATCCGTTTTTGTATAAGAGGGAATTGCTAAGTTTCCCATAGTTAAATAATCATTACCGTGATAATTAAGCATTCCGAGACCAAAAGAAAATTCCAGATCACGATTTTGCCCAATAGGTATGTTTAAACCGAGATCGCCTTTAACGGCATTGGATGTCCAAACAAGGTCCCGCGCATAGTAAGAAGCCGTTATAGAGTCGATAATCGAATCTGCCATGAAGATTCCTACCTCTGCAAGCATTGAAGCAGACGAGGCAAGCTTTCTGACCGGTACAGTTATGCTCTGTCTTGCAGCGTACAAATGCCCACCAACCATTGCTCCACCAGGCATGGCGTATCCTACAAAGAAATCGGAATTTGGAACAACGGGAGTGGGAACAACATGATTATTAGCCTCAGCTGCCTCACGCAACACGCTAACCATTTCATTTTGTCTGTTTAACATGACTCCAAAACTTAATAGAGGATAGCGCGAATCTGCCTCTCTATCTTTGTTGAGAGAAAAAGAGATTATGCCACCGCCATAAGGAGCAGATGGATCCTGATTCTCAGAAAGAGAACTAGTATCCTTAAAGAGCGTAATCCGACCAGGCTCACCAATTAGGAAATTTGGATATATGCTAACATTGGCCGGATTTTCATAGATGCTAATGTCATCCATAAAAAAAGTCGCGGTTTTACCCATCGACTCAACACGGGCATTTGTGGCACATACGACAGAAACAACCACACCGACAAAAAAGAGGACTCTTTTCATCGAACTTCTCCCTTTACAAATAATTACTGTGAGAACTGGAATGGATAGGTTACAGTGGCCATTCCACACTTCCCACAGGCATCAAATCTCCATGACTTCACGCGAGAAGTAATAGACATCTCAAGGAGTTTATCGTTTATTGTTGTGGCAACCACTTCACAGCGAGCAACCTTTCCCGATGGCTCAATGGTAAACCTAACGGTGACCTTACCGCGAAGATTTGGTTTGTCCCTTAGTCTTCTATTATACTCAGCCCTAAGACCGCCAATATGCTGCATTACAACTCTATAAATCTCCTCCGGACTTCTGCCCGCAAGTCCATCGCCCTGAGAAATGAAATCTTTGGTTGTTGGAAGCTCAACAGTAGCCCTCTTCGTTAGACTTCCAACATTTCCCCCCGAAGCTGCGCCGCCTGCGAGGCTGCCAAGAAGATCGTCCAGACCTCCTGCTCCTCCACCACTACCAGCATAACCATCATTGAACTTGCCACTAGAGAGTCCCATTCTACCAACGCCAGACGCACCAGCAGTTTTGAGCCCACCAATATTCTTAAGTACATCATCAAGGTCGCCAGATAAACTACTTGTAACGACATATGAACCAGCCATGCTGCCAGCCTTGGCCTTGCCAGAAATTATTGCCAAAAGCCCTTTTTGAGTAACCCGTTCTTTAATATCGCCTTTGCCGCTATTGACCGGACCACTTGCAGTGGCACTAACCGGCACTTTAGGTGCTTTCAACTGTTTTTTTTCGGTTTTTGGCTTCTCTATCTCTTTTTTCTTTTCATCCTTTAGTTTATCTGGTGTTACGGAGACTATAGTAGCAGATATTGGAGTTGGAAGATTTTCAAAAAAATCACTCGCAACATCGATTACCTGCATTGTAGAAAACCAGATACCGAGCAACAAACCAACAATTAGAAACAAAGAAGCAAGATACAGAAGTCGTTTATCGGAATCGACTTCAAACACATCAGCACGAGCCGCGATGGCTACTAATTTTGGATCTGACGCCATATTTGCCTTATTCCCCCCTGCCCATTACGGCAAACATAATGTTGTTAAAGCCAGTTTCGCCGCATGTCGCCATTACCTTGTAAAGTATATCGTACTCAATGTTTTTATCGAGCTGCAAGACAACCTCGCCCTTGACACGCTGAAGCGCCCCTACCTTTACCATGTTTTCTTCCTGAAGCATAGCCACCTCAAGTTTTTCCTTGACACCTGGAATGGAATTGCCTTCCATCTGCCTTACTTCAGCAGTCTTGCTTACTGGTATATTATCCACCTGAACCCAGTCGTTTGTTATTGCAATCATCAGATGCGCTTCCGTGGGACTCTTATTACTTGTGGAACTTGGAAGCACAAGGTTATCAGCATTGGTTAGAAGCTGACCCTCTGATGAAAAACTTTTAAGTAGAAAAACAAGAATTATGGTCATCATATCCATGAGGGAAGTTATATTGAACCCGGCATGGCGTTTCTTTCGTTCTATTCGCCCCATATAGCTCCTTATCCAGCCAACTTGGCAAGGGAAATTTTTGGGAATCCAAAATCACGACACACATCCATAATATGGATGATTTTGTCGAAAACCACATCGTCCTCCGCAACAATCTTTATTTCACCAGCATCTGGAACATCCGGATATGTACCGCGTATCCTTAACAATCGGCTCGCAAGCTGATCGTAAAGAGTAAGCTCTTTAAGCACATAGTCATTAGGATTGTTTACAACTTCCATTCGTCTGTTACCAGCAAGCGACAGAACATAAAGGGTATCGCCAACAGAGGGTAAGCGATCAAATATGGCACCATTAGAGTACATCATTGTCTCATCGAAGCCATTTTTTACCGACATCATAATCTTGCCTGTATCTGATTCGCTCTGTCTATCAACAGCAAAGAGAATAATCTCTTCTCTTTCAAAAAGCGTCAGCCTTCTCGAAGGATCTTCGGGACAGGCTGGGAGCTCCTTCTTGTTTGTTTTAGTAACCTTGTGTAGATACTGCTTCTTTGTAGCCGCTCCAAGCGGAAAATGATAGTCGTACTTATGATATTCCCTAACATAGGTTGTAGGTAACATAGCACCCTTCGCACCAAGAGTCACGCCCTCGTCAGTAATAAAAACCGTAAGAAGTAGCCCTTCGTCGTCTTTATCCTTTACCTGTTTCTGCTGCTGAACCATATTAACTTCGGGCAGCCTTACATCCAATATTTTTATGGACGCAAAAGAGGCCGTTAACAACAAAAAAGGGATAAGGTTCGAAAAAAGATTCATCATCGGTGTCAACTCAAGCTCGGCAGATTCGGCAGAAGCACCCCGTTTTTTTCGCACATTTTTTCGCTTTGACATCATATTTTCCTAAAGTTATCTTGTTCGAAACAGTGGCAACCTGTTAAGCTTGCTCCGAGAGAATGTTAGTCATCTTTGCAGACTTCTCGTCCATTTCCTCTAGAATACGGTCGGTTTGTGCAGAATAGATACCATGAATAAACATGAGCGGAATACCGACCACCAAACCAAAAAATGTAGTTGCCATAGCAACCGATATACCTGTGGCAAGTGCTTGTGCTCTCTGCGCTGCTGGAACATTAGCGACAGCATCGAAAGCGAGTATTAGACCGTATATGGTCCCAAGCAGACCAAGAAGAGTTGCAACATTAGCGAACATCACTATTTGGGGTGTATAACGAAGGATTTTTGGGTTCTCAGCAAGGAAAACCTCGTCAACAGCCTTATTCATTGCATCTGTCCCCTTGTCCTTATTGCTAAGGATAGAAACCATTACCTTCGCCAATGGCATCTCAGAAGCACCAGCGTATTTCAATGCCCTTGTGGTATCGCCCGTTTTAAGTATCTTGAAGAGGTCTTCCATAAAACGCCCTCTACTGAATCCGCACTTAATGAACAGATAATAAAATCTTTCCACAACAACGGCCAGTCCAAGCATCGCGAGAATGGTAATTACCCACATAGACCAACCACCGGGACCCTGAAAACCTTGAACAAGAGCCTTAATTAATGACGCGAGACTTTCCATTTCATTCTCTCCTTCAAAATGTTTATATGAAAAACTTTACCTCTTATTACTACCCTTCACCGCTTCTGGTTTAAACGCTGAACCCTTATAATAATAAATTTCATTTTCCCATTCAAAGTTTTCTTTATTTAAGTTCCTATTTAACACTGGATCCATAACAAAATTTCTATCAACTCTTATAGGTGTCCATTCTGTATCGATACCTGCCTCGAATATATAGATTGGATCAGGATTGTCAAGATACCCCATTACCTTCAACTCCTCAAGGTAGAGAAGCTGATTATTATTGCGCGCAACTGCCTTC
Source organism: uncultured Fibrobacterota bacterium (assembly GCA_964590225.1). Classification (GTDB taxonomy): domain Bacteria; phylum Fibrobacterota; class OXYB2-FULL-49-7; order OXYB2-FULL-49-7; family JAEUSG01; genus JAEUSG01. The sequence continues at coordinate 23,003 of CAZPWS010000022.1, read as the reverse complement.
GACAACACCCAGCCAACCTCTTCCTGCAAGACCTTAACTCTAACCATTCCAGCAACAGTATCGTTAGCAACTATTGTGACCAAAGAACCCCTGTCAATAATTTTTACCGGCTTACTATCAACCGAAGGCAAGGCATACACTAAAACTGAATCCTCAACAATTACGAATCCACTTCCTCGTCCCCTTCCGGTAATTTCAGCACCAGCCTGAAACACAATCACAAAGAACACCAAACAAATCCCGTAATTGCACATAACTTAAACTTACCGTTTTTTTACTTTCAATTCAGCTATGATACCTCTAAGCTCATCTATCCGTCGTTTGGCGCTCTGCTCAATTCCCTCAAGAATCGAAATTTTTGAATCCATAGAAAGTGATGGATCGAAATAAACAGATTCAATCTGTTTCATCAGCCTTCCATATTCCCGCTCCACGGAGGAAACCGATTGAACACTTGCTATTGGAGCATCCTTGATTACGATTGACAAAGCCTCACTTGAAGGTGACTCCCGTTCAAGATCTTTTCGCATTCTTTCAACCCAGCTATTATCCACAAATATCTCCGAACAAGTCTTAATTGCGGCCTCAAAACAGGGAACACATTTTACTTGAAGCTGATCAACAATGTTTTTAATTTTTGCGTGATATTCATCAAATTCCTGCGTACCCTTGGGAAATGGGTTAGGCGCTGAAGAAAATATTTCTCCATTTTCCACATGGGAAAAACACATCTGATACCAAGCCTCAGCATATCTCTCTGAAGACCTTTTGGTCCATTCATTATCAACGCCAAGCTGGTTTCTAAACTTGTTAACATTAATGTAATAATAATTCATTGCTCTCTCGAAATACTGATTCCCAACCAACATTTCATTTATTTTTACCTTTGTGTAAGCAACTTTGCTTGGATCTCTTTCTGTTAATGGCTGCCCCTTTACAGTCAACATCAGATTCCAAAAAATCTCTCCACACATGTAAGTGGCACGGGTGGTCCATTCATCTGTTTCAAGCTTTATGCAATCAGTAAAGAGCTTTAACGGTTCTCCAATAGCATCGGTTTTAATTTTAATTCCAGCCTCAACCTCCTTTAAGCCGGCAGCCCCCATTTTAGTTGTCCGCAAATCAAGCTTTTCGTAGCGCTCAAAGGCGCGGTTTCCAAGAATAAAAAGCGCTTCAGCGGCATATACCGGATTTATGGCAAACTTGGCCCCATACTCGTTATGTATGACAATAATGTCTCTGTATATTTTTTCTTCGTCTGCTCTCTTACCAGTTCTGGCAAGAGCCTTTGCAGCCTTCATGAGTGAATGAACTACCTTTGCCTTGTCATTACCATATTTCTGAACATACGCAAGATACGCTTCGGCAAGCTTTTTATCGTCAGATAATTTCTCATAACATATCGCTATTGAAAATACGGCTTCCGGCGTAAACGATGAAGCAGGATACGCTTTCTCCAGCTTTTGATAAACTGAAATCGCACTTTCGTATCTGCCAGCCTTTTCGTAAATGCGTCCAGCACTATAAAGGGCACCAGGAGCCTCCTCTAAAGCGCCAGGATAATGGGAGGGGGTCTTCTTCTGTTCTACCGCACATTCGTAAACCATCTCGTACATCTTTGCGGCCATTAACACATTTCCCGCAGAGTCGTACATTGATGATGCCCTAAAAATACAGGGGACGGCTTCTTTGTCGGTTGGCAAAACATCTTTGTACTTAAGAAAAATCCTCGCAGCACCTTCAAAGTCCCTATCAAGCCTAAGTGCCTCTGCAGCGCGAAGCAACGCCTCCTGTCTTCGGCTAAATTTTGGATAGCGGTCAAAAACCCTTTCAAATTCACGGGAGGCAGCAGCATAAAGCTTCCCTTGCTCATAGGCATAAGCGGCATTAAATAACGATCTTTCTACCTCTGAAAAGTCTGGGTAATCCACCACTATCTGTTTGTAATAATCAGCTGCCCCAGAATGGTCACCATTCTTAAGTTTAGCCTCCGCAATCTGAAAGAGCGTAGCTGCTATGGACTCAACAAGCTGCTTTTTCTCCTGCACACCAGGATTAAAACTGCTTAAAAGTCTTTTATAAATAACAATGGCATCTTCATACCTCTTTAAATTAAGGTAAGACTTGGCAAGGTTTTCGAGTGAAGGCTTTAGAATCTTTTCCTCTGCCGGAAACCTTTCGACAAGGAACTGAAAGCTCTCTGAGGAACTAACATAATCCTTTGCATTGAATTTAAGTACTGCTTCAAGAAAAACGACTTCTGCCGTATGTTTTGAGTCTGGATAGCGCCTCCTGAAATCTCTGATATAATCAAGATATTTTTTCATTTCAGGGATATTAAGACCGAGATGGGCGGTGCTATCAACAAGTCCGACGCTCTTTAATTTAGCCATTGCCACTTTCTCAAGGCATACAACCGCGGCGAATGCGGCCTCTTCCGGATTAAGCTTTACAATGGCAATCTGTTCCTTTATGTCGCTCTTAAATTGTTCGCGAATATCCCGTTCTTCCTTTTTCTTTGATTCGGATACCTTTTTGCTTTCCTCCGCACGGCTTGGATATTTTGTCGTATCTTCTCTTGAAACCCAGTCGAAAGCATCTGCTGCATCCTGCCAGCGTGCTATAAGAGTGTCGCTTAAAAGATCAGCCTGAAAGTAACGAAACGAAAACACAAGCCATTTGTCACCAGGAAATTTGGAAATATAGTCCCCATAGCCAGACAATGCCTTTTCAAAATACTCCTTCGCTTTCTTGCCATTACCGGAATCTCTTGCAATGCTCCCCATCTTCGTGTAGTAAACGGGGATAATGGCAGCAGCCTCTTTTATGTACTCCATGGTAGCAGCAACTCGCTCCTGAGCTCCCTTGTTTGCTTCCATCCAGCGACTACCAGGTCCGTAATCCCGTATCATCCGCTCTCTGAGCGAATTAGCTTCATCATACTTTTTTTCGAGAACCTGACAGTCAATCAGTGCTTTTAACGCCATAGGAGCTTCAAGAAAATTTGGAGAATGCTTAAGCAAAAAGGTTAAGGACTTAACAGCCTCCTGAACATTGTCGTGGTCCCTGTTCTTGATTCCTATTGTATAAATAACAAAATCGCGCCAAGGTCTCCCCCCCTTAGACTCGAAAAATTTCATTGCCCTTTCTGCACCATCGGGCAATTCTGAAAAACTTATAGCAAGAAACTCTACCGCTTCATCACGAAAATCGGCTTTTTTAAATTTTCCCGAATCCGCCATTTCGATATATTCAAAAAACTTTTCTATTGCTTTATCGAACTGAGACATATTGTAGTAACAGGACGCAATTCTGTACAAAGAAAGCAAGTAGTTATCCGCGCCAGAACTCATACCAACAGCTTCGTAGTGCTTAAGAGCGTTCTGGTTATCCCGCATCATGTAGTAATACTCACCAACACGCAAGTTTGCATAAGGAGCATTCTCACTCTGTGGAAACTCTTTTAGAAGTTTGCCAAAAGCTTCAAAGGAGGCGGATAAATCGCCCGCAATAGTGTATATGTTACCAAGCTTGTACAGCACAACATCGCGCTGAACAGATGTTGGACATTCAACAAGGAGCATTTGGTAGGCATCTATCGTTTTTTTATAGTCCGGTATAGGCTCGGTTGGAGGCATACCTCTTGAACCAGTTCTTTCCCAAATTTCAAATTCCCGCTTGAATGACTCCTGCTTAACTGCATAGTTGTCTCTTTCCTCATCGTAATAAAGAGTGCCTAACTGGAAAAAAGCATCACAACGACGGGCATCTCCAACGGGAGTAGAGCCTATCAATCTTTCAAACAGAAGTATTGATTCCTTACGATTACGGGAACCCTGAGCGTCAAGCTTTGCTACCTTCTCCCGTTCATCTTTTCTTATATTCTCTTTTTCCTGTCGTAGCTTTTCAATCCTCTCAAGAAGCTCTATTCTTTTTTTCTCTCTGTTATCAGGGGCGGCATTTATAAGCGCCGTTATCAAACCCAGCAAAACGAAATAACCGCTTAAAGAACCGAATGATAAAACTCTATTTCGCATAATAGTGCATACTCTCCTACAACAAAATTTTTTAATTAATCTTCCAGCTCTTTCAACTGTTTCTGGAGCTCCTGCATCTCTTTATCAAGCTTCTTCTGCTTTTCCTGTGAACCCTCGATCAGTTTGGTCTTCTTGGCAGAGTCCATAAGATGCAGCGTAGTGGCAAGCGCGTACTCTGCGTCTTTCCTGAGCTTTACCGACGACTTTTTGAAATCAAACTGCGCATCCGCCTCAATTTTAAATGTAGCGAATGCTCTGATTTCTTCATCAAAACCATCGAATGTCGGAGTCATTTGATTTTTCTGTTCTTCCTGAGTGGGGGTAGGCTTTCGAAGAGCTAAAGCAAACGCCTTTTTCTGAAAATCTCCATAGTCGGCCATAGCAGTCTGGTTTCTTGCAACTCTCTTTTCGTAGTCGTCCCTCGAAAGATACTGACCATCGCAAAGCTCTATGGTCTTCTTGTAAGCTTCGGCCGCCTTGTCATAATTTTTTAGCAAAGTATGCGCATATCCCTTAACAAGATAAGCTTCAGCAACAAGCATGGATTTTGGTCTTGAGCTAGTCAGCACATCTGCTTTCTTTACTGCCTCCTGATACGACTCTGCTACACCTCCTCGCACGAGCGTCCATGATATACCAAGTAGTGCCTCATCATAAAAACGGCTTTCTGTGGGCACCTGACGATACGCTCCATATGCACTCTTTAGATCGCCTTTTTCAAAGAAAATATGCCCCAGCTTTACAAAAGCCATTTCACGAAGTGCTTTCTCGGAAACTGTTTTAACGCTATCGACACTAAGTATAGCAGTAAGATTATCCACCGCATCATCAAAATTCTTTCGACGAACATTTATCATCGCAAGAGTATATCTGGAGTAGAGATAATTTTCATTACCTTTGTCTATTGCTTCAAGCGTCCTGATTGCGTTTTCAAAATCGTTCTTATTGTAGTATATCTGACCAGCCACATAATCCGCATCTGGAGCGATATCGTTATCACGGTAGAGATTCATGATAAACCCGTAATTGCGCAGGGCCATATCAAAGGCTCCAGCTTTATAATCAAGGTTTTGCAACTGAAAAAGGAAACGGGCTCTAAAATCGGAAGTGGTATATTTCTTTAACCCTCTCGAATATGTTTCCCTCGCGGCATCGTTCATATGCATATACTCATAACTTTTACCCATAAAGAAAGTAGCCATATCAACCTTGGAAAAACTTGGCCACTTTGCAATTACCTTTCCAAAGGCAAAACTCGCAAGCCAGTACTTTTTCGCACGATAGAGCCGCATAGCGTCTTCGAAATCATTTTGTGGTTCCCGCACAAGATCAACATACCACTTTTCCGAAACGGCCTCTTCTCTTGTTTTGCCAACACGGGCAGAAAAACGGATAATGTGCGCAAAACGGTCACCGTCGTCTAACTCTTTTACAGTGGATATACCGAAGTCATAATCAAGCTGCACTCTTCTAAATACATTGATATTTTTCCAGTTGATAGAAATACCAAATGGAATAACGCCATCGGTATTTATACCTGTCCGTAAACCGGCAAATTTAACAGGAAACCACTTTGCATGAACTCCCCATACCACGGAAATATCTTTTATCTTTGTTTTTTGCTCATCCCACCGCTCTTTCCATTCTACGACATCAACAACATTAATCCCCGGATCCCCAAAATTATCCGCCTCAGTAAATAAATCCATTATGGCACAATTAACAGACAACTCGAACCGCTCAAGAAAGGTACGATAATACTCATTCCACCAGTGAAACTGAAAATGGATATTGAAGGGGTATTTATTGAACTCAACGCTGCCTGGTTCGTAATAATAAACATTCTGAAGGTTTAAGCCCAAGCTTGTATGGCCCAAAAGATAGTCCTCGACAGGATGGAACCGAATGCCTAAATCGAAGGTTGTCCCAATCGAATTATCCTCTGAAACAGAATAATAGAGTGCTGTTGCGTTAACGCCAAGACTCAAAGAAGGGAGCAACCTATATCCGTATGAGCCTTGAAAAACATATTCTGCTGCGCTCCCGAAATTACCACTCGGATTACCTTTCCCATCTGTCAATTCAACATTTGACAAACCCATCTGCAACAGAGAAGCGGCAAATGTATGATTAAGACCGTAGGGAATAGCTACGGAAAGATAAAGCGGATTAGTAACCGGTCCCCACTGCTTTCCTCCAAAAGTTAGTTCTTTTTGATCGACTGCCGTTAAGAGAGCCGGATTCAAATAAGCGGCAGAAAAATCAGAAAAATTTGTAAGAATATCAGTAGTGAGTATAAGCCCTGGAATACCGCCAGGCGAACCGAGACGGGCATCAGAATTAGAACTTAAAAAAACAGCGAGAAGTAAAAGCGCAACAACAGGGGAAAAGAATCTCCTCTCCCTAACATTTATATAGGTTTGTTCCATATTTCTTGTTTCCCTTTAATTGATTCGGACAAATTCAATTCTTCTGTTCTTTGCACGCCCAACGGCAGTTCTATTGCTTGCAATTGGCTCGCTTTCTCCCATTCCCTTAACCTTAATTCGTTTTGTATCTATCCCCCTATTGACAAGATAATCCTTAACTGCCTGAGCTCTATCCTGCGAAAGAACATAGTTAGCGGCAGCCGCCCCGACATTGTCGGTATGTCCTCTTATTTCTACTTTAACATTCGGGAAAGCCTCAAGAGAATTAAAGACCTTATCAATAATCATGTAAGACTCATCCATAAGCTCAGCGCTGCCAGTTTTAAAGTTAATACCTTCCAACGAAAAAGAGGCCTTTATTTCCGTTGGCTTTTCATCGGGACAGCCATCCTCATCCTTGTATCCGTTGAATGTTTCTGGATCATTTGGGCAAGCATCTTGAACATCTGGAATTCCATCGCCATCATTATCAGGATCTGGACAGCCATCCTCATCCTGAAAACCATCTTTATCCTCCGGATCGTTAGGACACTGGTCAACATGGTCGTATATTCCGTCACCATCGTTATCATAATCCGGGCAGCCGTCTTCATCCTCAAAACCATCAACATCTTCAGGAATATCGGGACATTGATCTCTATCGTCAGGAATACCATCGTTATCCCTATCCTGCGAGACCATCTCTCTCTGCTGTACGGTTAAGAGCCCAATATCGATTCTGTTTTCGCCAGCACTGAGCATCGGCGAAACCCCTTTACAGTAATAGTCAAAATCTGGGATGGTCATAACCGGATTGCGAAACATTGGAATCTTATGCATATTGGTTTTGTTCTCTATCGCAAAAAAACTTGTTCCAGATAGCATATTCTGGAAAAAGTTATTGTAAACAATTCTTGTTCGTTTTGCTTCCCGATCGCAATAGATACCATACTCATCGTTATTCATAAGTATGTTGTTACGGATAAGAACCTGTGTTGCATTCGCACAGTGAACTCCACTCTTTCCGTTTTCGATTATGACATTATTTTCGATCTGCGTGTCAATAGCCTTTACAGACTGCAAAAATACGCCAGACCAGCGATTCCTCATAATAACGCAATTATTAATCTGAGGCAGCCCCATAACCGCCATTACGCCTGTCCCCTTGTTGTCAATTATTATGCAATTCTGGATTATCGGCGAAGTTGCTTTACATAACACGCCAAAACGGCCATTTCGGATGGTGAAATTTTCGATAACACCGCGATCGGCACCAAGCACGACGGCCTCTCCCTTACGCCCACCGTTTAGTATGGTTGACCGCTGATCTTCTCCTCTAATAACGACATCGTCAACCATAGCGATATTTTCATAATACTCGCCCTTTGCCACAAGAACGGTATCGCCTGGCTGAGCTTTTAAAAGCGCTTCATGGATTGTACGAAACTGTTGCGGTACCTGAAGGGTTACTGCAAAAAGCGAGGCAGGGAAAAGACAACCTGCCAGAATAATCAGCAAAACGATTCTCTTTTGTTTCATGTTTTTCACTTCGATAAAGTACAACGAAATCACGGACAAAGGAAAAAATCCCGATGTCCGCCCCAAAAACTACAGATTCCTTTCCAATATAAAACTTTGCCCCAACAGTGTCAATAAAATGAAATATTTGAAATTACGAACAAATCTGTTATTTTCTTCTACAGCATCATTTAAAATGAATAGGATACAATAACTTATGCCAGTAATCAACAGGAGAGAGTCATACAAGGGGGCATCCAGAACCGGGCTACTCATAGCAGTTGCGCTTCATGTAATCGTTGCCATTATATTTTTTAATACCGATGCCGGCCATAAAACCATGGATTACATTATTGAGGCAGCAACAGGCAAAACACAACCACCTCCGCCGCCACCGAAACCACCTATGAGCAAAGCCCAAACCATGAAACCGTCAAATATCATACCTAAATTTGAAATAAGAACACAGACAAGGATAGACCCCGGATTTACCCCATCATTTAAAGAATTTTCTTCAATTGGCTCTGATGTCGGCGCTGTGAATTTCACTAATATGGCACAAAACTACTCATCCCGAACATTTAACCTTGACGCATCACAGGTTAAAAATGTCACTTCAGATATTCTTAGTCAAATAGGCATTCCAGATTTCATGGACAGAGGCAGAGGAACAAGAGTCTCTGGCATCGGTAAAAGGATGCGAGCGAGGCTTAGCCTCTGCCTTATAAACACTCCTGGCGTTACAACGCTCGGTGCCACAGGACGCTCTACAAGTACCAAAGCAACAACAGCAACCAGCGACCAGGATGTACTCAATTCACGAGAATCATGGGACTATATATTCAAGAAGTACAGTTCGTTCGATAGGGCACGGCAATGGCTAAGATCAAACACACAAATACAGGTAACGGACAACACTATATCGCTGCCAATGGATGTATCCTATGACGATTGGGTCACCAATATCAGAACCAAAGGGGCTGTGGCAATTGACTCCACATCAGTGTATCATGAATCTTCCGCGCTTGGTTTTATAAGTCATGCCATCGAAAAATTAGAGCGAAACAAAATAAGTGGCAAGAATGATTTCGTGGACGATGTTCAAAAGGCTATTCATACCTATATTCGGAAGAAATACGAAATAGAAACACCTGAAATACTGCCGCCTGATATGCTAATCAAAAGCATCGAGAAGAGAAATGTTCTACGGGAGTGGCGTAAGCGAGGCCTAATAGACGCAATAAACTCGGCAAGGGCGCTAAATGCAGACATGCAAGAGACCTTGCTCTTAAGACAAACTCGCCAAATATACCGCTTCTTCGCAGAAGCACAGGCCCTTGAAAACCCACTAATTGTTGTTGCGAATATCATTGGCCTCGAACAAATAAGCGAAGAAAACATGGAGATTTTGCGTACTTATGTAAGGAATGGCGGCTTCATATGGGTTGACGATCCTGGCATTGCTACTGCAAATGTAAAGGATCTTCATAAATCGTGCAGGTCTTTCATTAGCAACCTCATGAAATTTGACGAGAAAGGCATACTATCTGAAAAAGATAGCGCAGTATTCAGCAAATTATCTACAGACGACAGAAGGGTACAGGGTTTTTCTTTTAATGAACCTCTACTACAGTTTGTTCACCCACAAATAAAACTGCCTGTTATTGTTCCGCAAAGCACACCAGCTACCATACGGTTCTTTAATAGACTCGGCATACCAGTAAAACAATTCGTTTGGACGAGAGAAAATCTCATGCCCGCAGGAACATACATAACGGAAGAAAACGCATTTGTATGGAATTGTGATAATAACGACGGCGAACCTGTTGAGAGCGGTGTCTATTTCGCACAAATGGAGGCTGGCTTATTTCAAAAAACTGTTGTTGCGCATGTAGGCAAACTACGAAAGCTTGACGAAAAACATCCTCTAATGGGTGTCGTTCACAATTTTCGAAATGTGCCTATTTGTGCAATTGAGGCGGCATCATCTTACTGGCAAAACCGCCCATTCGGTAACGCGGCATTTGGTTATTATCTTGGAAGCCGTATGGTACTACTTTACACAGAGGGGGCAGGAGTTATAGCAGGTCTTGGCGACATTAACAATCCTGTTGGTATGGAGCAGGCTTCAAGATTCATGAATAATGTAATTGCATTTTGTCTTTCAGACGAAGACGGTGTAGCAATACGACCTTGACATCACCCATTGCGATTACAATATCAATTATTATTTTGGTCCCACTTGTTGTCGTCGATATTAAAAGAAGAATACTCCCTGACAAGCTCACGCTATCGATGCTTGGCATCAATCTTACAATAAGTGGTTACTACGGATTAACATCGTTCATCAACAGTATTACAGGTGCACTTGTTGGAGGCGGTTTCCTTCTTTTATCAGCAATAGTGTCAGAAAAAATCCTCAAAAAAGAGACGATGGGAGGTGGAGATATTAAACTTATGGCCGCACTTGGCGCTGCTCTTGGACCATTTCTTGTGTTTCCATTGATTTTTTCAGCATCAGTGTCATCGCTGATTTACATTGCCATCCGCTACCCATTTACAAAAAAATTCATGGGAGAATCGCTTCCATTTGGTCCATTTATAGCAATAGGCTTCGTCGCAACTATATTAATTGAACAGATGCAGTAAATGCTGAATTTTTAGGAATTATAAACTGGCCGACGCAAAAGATGCTTGACAAAAACTTTAAATGCTTTAATATTCCTTAGCCCCTCAGCCGGATGCGAAATCGATTGTTTTATTTTTAAAAATATGTATCTTGGCCGAAGATAAAACTTCTTTCGAGCCATGTCACAAAAATTTACGAGCTCTTTGTATGATAGTTCTGGATTTGAGACAACCGAATTATGCAGCCCTTTTTCCGTTACCCACTTTGAGAAATCGCTCGAAACAAGGTAGCCCTTTTCCTTGACCCATTCGTAATCATCCGTGCCCGGATAAACCATAATTGGAAAAAACTGCGCAGTATCAGGGTTAAGTTCAAGCGCAAACTTAAGCGTTCGATCGAGCGATTCCCTCGTTTCACCCCTATTTCCAACCATAAAACAGCCATGGATCATTATTCCAGCTTTACGAGCGTCAACAGAAAACCTCCGTATTCTATCAATATTGGTACCTTTTTTTATATTGTCCAGAATCCTCTGATCTCCACTCTCAAATCCAACGCAAAAAAGGCGGCATCCGGCCTGTTTCATCAGGGACATGGTCTCATAATCAACATCCGCCCTGGAATTAGCCGACCAAGGAATCCTGTTTAATCCCCTACTAATAAGCTCTCTTGAAAGCTGCCTGCATCTTTCTTTATTGACAGTAAGAGTGTCATCCTCAATCATTATTTCCCTGATTTCAGGAAAATTAGCGTAAATATACTCAAACTCCAATACAACATTTTCTACACTTCTATTCCTGTATTTACGCCCGTGCATAGTCTGAGGATAAACACAGTAGGTACAAAGAAAAGGGCACCCTCGTCCCGTTACCATAACAACAAGTGGATGTAAAGAGTGACCGTAAAAATATTTAGTGTAGTCGAGATGTTTTTTATAAACAGAGGAGACAAATGGAAGTTCATCAATTGATTCCATGTGATTTCTATGATTGGTCCTTATAACCTTACCATTCTGTTTAACTGCAAGTCCCGCAACGCTCTTAATATCCTCCTTGTTTTCTATAGCTGCCGCAAGTTCTACAACAGTGATATCGTATTCACCAATTGCCACAGCATCAACAAAACTGCTATGATTTAAGGAATCATCTGGTTCCGCAGAAACATGGGGACCAACCAGCAACGAAAAGATTCCGTTAAAAGCCTCCTTCAGTTCTCCTGCTACATGAATATCGTTGTATATACTTGGAGTGCTGGTATCGATTATTACCATTTCAGGCCGAAACGGTTTAGCCATGCCAATAACTGCCGCAGTATCAATGCACAAAGCAGGAGCATCGATAAACAAAACTTTATGACCATTCTTTTCAAGCGCACCAACAGCATATGCAAGCCACATGGGATAATAAAGTGTCCCACTCTTTGTAACCGCAGGGCTGCGCATCTCTCGCGAGAAGTGGTCATGGAATGGTGGATTTAAAGCAAGTATTCGCATGTTTTTTAGGTCTAAAGATACTCAATAACTCCTGCCGGAATAAAGGTTATTCCCTTTATTGTCACAAATCATAATAACCGGCAGATTGTGCACTCTTATCAGTCTCACTGCTTCCATACCAAGCTCGTGATAGTCAATTATCCTACTCTCCACAATATGATTTTTAGCTATAAGTGCAGCGGCACCCCCTACTGTGCCAAAATAAAACCCGTTGTATTTCCTGCACAATTCAGATACAAAGGGGCTTCTATTTCCCTTTGCGATAGTTATTCTCGACAAACCTACCCTCAATAAAGACTCAAGATACGCATCCATCCTTGCCGCAGTTGTAGGCCCAAAACTACCCGAAACAAAATTTCCCGTTTTAGGCGTATTGGCGGGACCAGCATAGTATATAGGAGAATTTACGAGATAATCAGGCATGTTTTTGCCAGACTGCAACCTTCGATACCATCTTGCGTGCGCAGCATCCCTGGCTACTATAATATTCCCATCTAAACTTAGCACTTTCCCAACACTATATTTGCCAAATATTGCAACAAGCTCATCGATTGGCCTATTTAGGTCAACCACCTCTGTGGCAGACACAGCCACTGCACATTTATCGAAATATTTTGCAGGATTCTTTTCAAGCCTTTCAAGAAAAACACCCTCCTTAGTTATTCGACCAGTAATATTTCTGTGTGCATTACAGCTAACCCCTATACTTATTGGCACAGAGGCTGCGTGTCTTGACAACCGTATAACACGAGCATCAATTGCGAAGTGCTTTCCAATAAATTGTGCGCCAAGTCCACTCTTTTCTGCAATATCCATTACCACTCTTTCCCATTCAATATCCCTATACATTGCTCTTTTACCACTACCCTTAGCTGGTAAGTGATCTAAAGAACCGGTGGATGTCATTTTATTAATCTTAAGATTGCACTCCGGCGATGTTCCGCCAATAACAACGGATAAAATGTAAGGAGGGCAGGCAGCGACACCAATGGAAGGTATCTTTTGCTTAAGAAAAAGAGTGAGAGCTTCCTTAGCAAGAATAGCAGGTGTCTCGGCGTAGAAGGCGGTCTTATTAGCGGATCCACCACCTTTTGCCACAAAAAGAAACTCATACTCATCACCTTCAACGGAAGATATATCGATTTGCGCAGGCAGATTCGTTCCACTGTTCAATTCTTCAAACATTGACAAAGGCATTATTTGGGAAAAACGAAAAGGATTTTTTGTATATGCCCCCTTAATACCCTTACTAAGCCAATCTGCGTCATTCGAATTAGTCTGTACCCTCTCTCCTTTCCAAGCGGTTATCTGGGCTGTTCCTGTATCCTGACATAGAGGCAAAACACCATCGGCTGCTATAACCGCATTCTGAAGAAGCGAAGCGGCAACAAAACGATCGTTATTTGAGGACCCGTGGTCATCCAGAATTGAAGCAATTTTTTTAAGGTATGACGGACGAAGATAGTAGGAAAGCTCAAAAAATGCCCTTTCAGCCAGTTCTCGAAGTCCGACCGGATCAATGTGTAAAAAAACCCTGCCAAAACAACGCTTCACCGAAACATAACAACTGGAGATAATATCCATTCTCTTTCCAGCAGAGATTCGCTTTGCGATCGAAACCATTTATCAGTGTACAGCGTTAAACAGGTGACATGCGGTAAACCGGCCATGCTCGCTTTCGATAAGTTTTGGAACTTCCTCCTCGCAAACAGTTCCAATCTTCTCAGCACACCGCGGACAAAAGGCACACCCCTTTGGGAGATTTGCCGGGTCGGCGACCTCACCCGACAAGTCAAAGTTCATAGGAATATCTGGATCGGGGTGCGGAATGGCAGAAAGCAGCGCTTTCGCATATGGGTGTTTTGGTTTTACAAAAAGATCCTCTGAATTGGCAAGCTCTATTATACGCCCTGCGTACATGACGGCCACACGGTCGCATATGTGTCGAATCACACTTAAATCATGCGCAACAAATATATAAGTCAACTTAAATTCTTCCTGCAAGTCCTCAAGCAAATTAATCACCTGCGCTTGAACAGAAACATCAAGTGCAGACACTGCCTCGTCGGCAATTACAAGAGATGGTTTTAAAACAAGCGAACGGGCAATTCCGATTCTTTGCCGCTGCCCCCCACTAAAAGCGTGAGGATACCGAAAAAGGTGATCTTTTTTTAGACCTACTTTCTGAAGAATATCAACAATTCGGTCGTCCATTTCACTACCCTTGGCAACCTTATGAATAAGCAGAGGTTCACCAATAATATCCCGTACAGACATTCTTGGATTAAGCGAAGAAAATGGATCCTGAAATATCATTTGCATCTTAGTGCGCAAAGGCTTTAACTCCCGCTCAGTTACACTGGTGAGATTAACCATTTTACCATCAACCATGAAGTTAACAGTTCCACTAGTAGGTTTAACAGCACGCAATATTGAACGAGCCGTAGTAGTTTTTCCAGAACCACTTTCTCCAACAATGCCAAGTGTTTGACCCGGATAAAGATCGAAACTGACATCATCAACCGCCTTGGCGACACCTTCAATTTTATTAAAAAAGCCCTTCCCTGATATCGGGAAATACTTACACAAATTTCTCACACTTAATAGCGGCTCGCTTTGCACCATTGTTATTCCTTTACCACAAGAGAACATGCACAAAGATGACCATGCTTAATCTCAATTAAGGGTGGGACACCGCCCACATCGCAAACACCCTTTACCATTTCATCGCACCTTGGGTGGAACGGACAACCCTGCGGCACATCAGAAGGATTTGGAACAGAGCCGCGAATTGATTTAAGTCTATCCCGCCTGCTATGCATTCCAGGCAAAGAATCAAGAAGACTTTTTGTATATGGATGTTTGGGATTCTTAAGTAAAGTGCGCACATCGGCCTGTTCCACTGCTCTGCCAAGATACATAACGACAACCTCATCTGCCGTTTGGGCGACAACTCCAAGATCGTGCGTAATAAAAACAACAGACATATCCATCTCTTTTTGAAAACCCTTAATCATTTTAAGGATTTGCGCCTGTATAGTAACATCAAGTGCGGTAGTAGGCTCATCCGCAATAAGAAGTTCTGGTTTACAAACAAGCGCCATAGCAATCATCGCCCGCTGCCGCATGCCCCCCGATAATTCATGCGGGTATTGTTTATACCTTTTTTCTGCACCAGGAATTCCAACCTTTTTAAGCATCTCGATTGAAAGCTGCTCTGCCTCTTTTTTTGTAACAGGCTGATGCAGTAAGATGCCCTCGCTAATTTGATTACCTATGGTATAAAGTGGGCTTAAGGCGGTTAATGGTTCCTGAAAAATCATACTGACTAAACCACCACGGATTTTATACAAGTCGGGAGATTTATCGTTCATTGAAGTGATATCATAACTATTGCCATCTTTGGCATGTAATTTGATTGTACCACCTACTATTCGCCCTGGCTTTTTTACAAGTCTCAATATTGAATAGGCCGTTACACTTTTTCCGCATCCACTTTCTCCTACTATTGCAAAGAAACCACCTCTTTTGATCTTAAAAGAGACTCCATTGACAGCCGGCACAACCCCTTCGTCTATAAAAAAGTGTGTTTTTAGATCGTTGACTTCAAGAACAAAATCTGTTGCAATTTTATCTTTCATAAGTACTACCGGTGAGCATAAGGATCTGCGGCATCACGCAGACCATCGCCAAAAAAGTTAAAGGACAAAACTATCAGCGTAACAAAGACCGCCGGCAACAATAGCCAAGGGTAGTGGGCGACAGCCTGAATGTTCATACAATCTTGTAAAAGGACGCCAAGGCTTACAACCGGAGGGCGCAAACCGAGCCCAAGGAACGATAGACCGGTTTCACCCAAAATCATGCCAGGAATGCTCATTGTTAAAGAGACTATTATGTGACTAGAAAATCCAGGCAAAAGGTGGCGAAAAATTATCCTGCCATGACTCGCACCCAAAAGGCGAGCCGCGACAGCATACTCTTCTTCGCGCAAAGCAAACATCTTACTCCTAACTACGCGTGCAAGACCTGTCCACCCAAGAATACTCATAATTGAAACTATACTGAAATAGGTGAGCAACGGCGACCAATCATCCGGCATTGCAGCAGCCAGCGCCATAAACAGAGGAAGACCAGGAAAACCACTTTTAATTTCAATAATCCGCTGTATAACCAGATCCGTTTTGCCACCAAGGTAACCCGAAACACCTCCGAGTGTCAAACCAAGACAAAATGTTATAAAAATACCCAACAAGCCAACCGAAAGCGAAATACGACACCCGTATATCATTCTGGAAAGCAGATCCCTTCCGTATGCATCGCTTCCGAGAAGGAAAAACGCCGGTATTTTTCCGCTATCGCCCCGCAATTCAGGATACATTTCGAAATAACGGGCGGTATCGATTCCAAAAAAATGACGATTGCACTTAAACAATCCCCATAGCCGATAATCATCACCCTTTATAAAAAACCGCAATGGTACTATTCTGTTCTCATCTTCGACATAAACCTTTTTAAGCGTCGAATAATCAACCTCTTGATGCAAATCAACCGAATGGAGCCCATTCTTAAAGCTAAGCCTTACTTTATGCGGAGGCGAATACATATAATCTATTCTTTTAGAATTTGGTTCGTATGGGGCAAAAAACTCCGAAAAAGCAGCCAACAAGTAGAGAATTACAAGCATATTAAGCGCAAAAACTGCGAGCTTATGCTTTGAAAACTTCCTTTTTATCAACTGCCATTGAGAAGCACGGGCAAGCGAACTTAGATCGCCGGTATCGGACACCGTGTCCTCTTTTTTAAAACTTTTGATAATACTTGTCATTTATCGTGTTCCGCTCTCATATCGTATTCGTGGATCAACCCATAGAAGCAACAAATCACTTATAAGAACCCCCACAAGACCAAGTGTAGTTAGTACCATCAAAATTGAACCTGCCATATACATATCTTCCGCAAGCAGTGCGTTCAGCATCAAAGGATCGAGCGTGGGTAATCCAAGAACGATTGCTACAAGTCCACCTCCAGAAATCAACGCGGGAATCACCCCTCCTATGCCAGAAATGAAAGGATTTATCGCCATTCTAAATGGATACTTAAACAACATCTTTACCGGATGCACTCCCTTTGCCATTGCAGTAACTACATATGGCTTATTCAATTCGTCCAGCAAATTAGCTCTCATAACCCTTATCATTCCTGCTGTTCCACTTATAGCTACAAGCACAACGGGCAACCATATATGCTTAAGCATATCAATAAACTTTCCAAAAGTCCAATAAGACTGAGCCCCATACTCAGGCGAAAATAAGCCTACTACGCTGGTATCGAAATATTTGAAACTTAAAAACATCATTACAATAGCAAGGAGAAATGATGGGATTGACATTCCTATAAAACCGACTAGAGAAATTGCATAGTCACCAAGAGAATACTGCTTAACAGCCGAAAAGACGCCGGCAGGAATTGCTAACGACCAAACAAGCAAAATTGAACATAAAGAAAGAACAAAAGTTAGCAATAAGCGGTCACCCCACATTTTTGTAACCTGCTCCTCCGTTTGCATCGAACGGCCTAAATTGCCCTGTAGAACGCCCTTATCCTTCTCTTCAAATGTTTTAAACCACTTAAACCCCATCCACAATACGTACTGCTCGATCGGCGATTTATCAAGATTAAATGTTTCTCGCTTTTGTGCGATAACTTCCTGCGCATTAGCATAGCCAGCCCCCTCCAATTGAGCAATATACGAAGTTATAAAATCGCCAGGAGGAAGTTGTATGATAAAAAAAGCCAGAGCCGAAATTATTAACAATGTTGGTATCATTAGCAGAAGTCTTTTCCCAACATACGGATACCTTCTTGAAACAAGTACTAAAAACAGCGTTACAATTGAAATTATTACAAGAAAAGAGAAAAATGCCTTTGCCTTGCTATTTTTACCATTATCGGAAATAACTGATGATTGTTTCGTATCGTTCTGGCTCAAAAGCAATAACGAGTCCTGCTCAGAATCAACCGCTATTTTACCCATTTTTACATAGTTCTCATGAATTTTCCGAACATCCTCGTTATCTGCTTTTTTGGTAATTATCTCATCCTTAATCTGCTCTGCAATCTCTGGTGTAACATCGGATTTATTTAAATAAAAAACATCAAACCCCATGTTGTCCGGTGACTTCATTGCCCAACCATACAAAGCATTATTAGGAACATTTTTTAGGTTATTGCTTATCATTAGCGGAATAGGAGGCGCGGTAGTTAGCCCTATGGTAAAAAGATTTTCGGAAGCAAGCTTAATAATCTTACCAACTTCTCTTCGTTGCTCAAGGGGGTCTCCAATAGTTTTAATCCTTTCAAAAATCTCCATAGCCTCTCTGCTTGGAGAACCAACTGGCGGTTCAATATTTCCCGGTCGCTTAGCGGCAGTATCGCCCCACAATCCACCCCTAACATACCACACGGCATAGCCAAGCGCAAAATTTGACTCCCAGTGATTGTACGGAAACAGAGATGCAGGTAGAAGGTAAGGAATAAATTCTCCTTCGCTATGATAAAAATTAAGGTCGTGCAAGTAGCCTTTCATATCGAGCATCCAGAGTCTATTCAATCTCTCTCGCGGTATTACTCTGAGCCCCACATCTCGCCAATTATCAACAAGAAACTGTGAAGGCCCCATACCCTTATCAGCAGGACTTTCAAGATAAAAAGTCATCCGTGAACCATCTTTAAAGGTCCGATACCCTTCCCTATCTCTTTTTGTTAAACCAATTCCGTCCAACAATCTATTAGCAGCAGCGGTATCGTATTCCGTATATCGTTTCTGTGAAAGCGAATCAAAAAAAAGCGATCCTCTTTGTGGAGAACACTGAGCCGGTTCTACTGTGCCAAGAAATTCTGCATCTACTATTGCCTGCCGATCAATCGAAACACTCAATGCTTTACGAAAATCAAGAGTAGCTAATAACTCCCCCTTTTTAACTTCTTCACTAGTTTTAGTCCGGCGATTAAGATTGGGATTTATGAGGAATGGCGAAGAAGCAAAATCCATCGCATAATAAATGCTGTAATCGCCCTTTTCTTTATTTGTCTCTAACAGAGGTATATTCTTATAGTTAGTCTCCGAAAATGATAATTGCCCACTTGTAAGCATAACACCACTATTCTGCTTATTTGACTCAATGAGTAATACGCGGTCGATATAGGGCAACTGGTTACCCTCTTCATCAACCTTCCAATAGTACGGATTCCTGACCAATACATAAGGAGATGACATCCTGTGGGTGTTATATGTGTATGGATACAAACTTGGCATGGAAACATTAACAAGACTCCCCTGTATTCCCTTCATATACGCATAAACAGCACTCGGTTGTAAAAGACGCAACTTAAGCTGAATTGTTTTTATTAATTCTTGGTCGCCAAGCCGTGGATGATACCTGCGCAAATAGTGTGCAGGGGAAGCGGACATTTGTTCGCCCCAGCTTGCTATTTGCGGAAGCAGCAACGCATTAGGCATCTCAAAAACAAAATCTACTGTGTAATCGTCTATCTTTACAAGCTTTGCCGGCTTACCACCACTTCGCATATAAACTGGCATTTCACCGAGAATGTATTCTGTTTCCAGAATTTCATTTTCCCACCAGTATAAAATGTCGTTCGCAGTAAAAGGATGACCATCAGACCAACGAACACCTTTCCTAAGATAGAATCGAAATATCCTGTTATCAGCCGAAACATCAACCTTCTTTGCGAGATTAGGAACTATTGGGTAACCCTGCGGTGACCATCTTACCAACTTTGAGCCACCAAAATGCATTCTCATAAGGCCGCTTAGGCGAGTCGAAGATTCGACACTGAAAACAAAACTCCCCCCGTACTTACCAACTCCATCAACCCCGCCAATTACAACCGGTTCAACTGGAACTCTTTTATTAAGCGGGGGTAACTTACCTTCTTTTACGAGGGCATGCAATATCGGAGACTCTCCCTTAGGATACCATTTTGCTTTGCTCCCCAACGAGTAATCCACATCCTTGTGCAAGACCACGGGCCTCTGAGGATCGATATTTGGGATACGATTCGGGATTACTTTATTGCCGGAAAAACCATCGCCTTTAACGATTACTGTATCGACAGAAGATCTAAAAAAAACTCCACCGGCAATCAAAAGCAGGCAGAAAAAAACAACAACACCCAAAAACCTTATATATACGGAAGATTTACCCTTCAGAATTACTCCTACTATTGATAATCAATCGAGACAAAGATTATACAAAATTCTCACATATCTGTTCAACCGTTTTCATTCTAATGGCCTTCTATCATTGACTATTTTGCCGTTTTCCATATGTATTCGCCTGCACGAACAGTCCCCTGCGATTGCAGGAAGATGTGTGGCTATTATTACCGCCGTACCATGAGTATTTATTCCCTTGAGTAGCTTAAGAATATCCTCTGCCGATTCGCTGTCAAGATTACCCGTTGGTTCGTCAGCCAATAAAAGCAGTGGGTTCGAAATTAATGACCGCGCGATACAGACCCGTTGCTTTTCACCAGTTGATAAATTAATAGGTTTTTCGGCCATTCTGTGCGATAAACCAACATAAGCTAATGTTCTAAACACTTTTTTGCGTATATCGGTCTCTGAGTATCCATGAAGCCTGAGAGGAAGTGCGATATTCTCAAAAACATTTCTATCACCAAGAAGATGCGGCTCCTGAAAAATCATCCCAACCTTTTTCCGCAACGCAGAAAGCTCTTTTTCTCTGATTGAAGAAGAATCATACCCGTCAACCAGCACCCTCCCCGAAGTTGGTCGTTCTTTCATATAAATATGATGCAAGATTGTTGACTTTCCTGAGCCACTCTTGCCCGTAATAACCACAAATTCACCCTTATCAATACCTATCGATATATTATCGAGAGAAGCCCATGAACGGTTGTGATATTTAGTCACTTGTAAAAACTCAACTATTGCCATAATATCTATCTACTTGAGAGACGATTTTCAACAAAGACTTTTTTTCTAATCCTCTCTGCCCGATTTGCAAGTTCCTCTCGCAATCGGTCGTTAATGGCAAAAGAACGGATAATTTCGTAGTCGTCTTCAAGCGTTAGGGTTCTTTCATCAACCTTGTCTATTAGTCTGAAAACATGATATGAGTTTCCTATAATCACAGGTGGGCTATTTTCTCCCTTTCCAAGTGAGGAGATAGCCGTCTTGTACTCTCCATCGAGTTTATCTATCGCAAGCCAACCAAGAACACCACCTTTTTCCTTAGTAAGCCTATCATCAGTAAGAAGCGAAGCAGCTGCGCGAAACAGCGAATCCGTAACAGCAAACTTCCCAACAGAATCACAGATTTGGCTTGCGAGGAGCGTATCGCCAGCCGACGGTAGCACAAAAGCAAGTATGTGTCTGGCACGAACAGAGTTGTCTTTCCGCTCTTCCAGTTTGATAATATGAAAACCATAACTACTTCGTACGATGGAACTTACCTCGCCAACATTAAGCGAGAAGGCCGCCTTTTCAAACGCCGGATCCAAAAATCCTTTTTCAAAAAACCCGATATCTCCGCCCTTGGCAGCCGATGGGTCATCAGAATACTCTTTCGCGACATCCGCGAATGGGCGACCATCGAGAATCAGGCCTTCCGCCTTTTTTATTTTATCGTGTGCAACTTTGATTATGGATTGAGAAGCTACGATATTCTTTTGCACATGAGCAAGCAGCAGACTACCCTTCTCCTTAGGCAGGGAATCGCCGTGCATGCGCAAAAATGCTGCAACATCCTCTTTTGTTACAACAAGCTTTTGCCTTATTTTTTGTGCGAGCTGCATCTTCATTCCCTGCTCGCGTATCTGGTCTTCCAACTGCTTTCTGAATCGAATAAGTGTCAAACCGTATGATCTTTTGAGTTCTTCCTCCAGGGCCGCCATTGAACCAATTTGTCTTACATAAGCATCAATCTGCCCATCTCTCTGCCGATTGATTTCCTCTTTCGAGACAAAGATACTTTCGGCTTCCGCTTCTTTAAGCAAAAGCTTGTCCTCTATCATACTGCCAAGAACCTTTTCGCGCATAGCAATAAATTCCATTGATCCAACCGGAACAGCTTTGCCTATGCTTTGAAATGTAAAGTACACCATTTCGTTCAGCTCGGACTCAAGAATAATCTGGTCGTCAATTACGGCAATTATTCTATCAATAATTTTCTGTTGACCGAACAATAAAGAAAAAGCAGCCAACAAAACGAACAGGGGAAAACGCCTCATAAAACCTCTCGTAACTTTTATAATGCTCAGAACCAAGAGCAACCTTTAAATGAGAAAGATAGTAAATTTTGAAATCGAAGATTCAAAAACTGACAAAAAAAGAAGCGGGTCTGTAAGCCGGGTTCTGTATTTGTACGGTCATCTCTCTATTGGGCACGGCCTGCGCCGAACCTCATGCAACCTACCCGAGAGATTAGATGAAAAGCTATTTTTAAAACTTTTCATAAACGAGACGGGCAGCCCCTCCCTCTCCTATTTGGTCTTGTACCGGATGGGGTTTGCCTTTGCCCTCACTGTCACCAGTGAGGCGGTAAGCTCTTACCTCACCGTTTCACCCTTACCATTTGACTGCGCAAAGTTACCTTCACAACAACAAATGGCGGTCTATTTTCTGTGGCACTTTCCGTCGGGTCACCCCGCCTTCCTGTTAGGAAGCATCCTGCCCTGCGGTACCCGGACTTTCCTCATCCAACATAAAACAACGACTAATGTCCCCGTTTTCGTAAGACGCGACCGCCCGACCCGCTTCCAGAGTTATAAATACAATAAAGAGTTTTGAAGTAGCAATCTTTGTACATACCGAACAGCGATAAAGATTAGCGAGATTTCCTTAGGTGGTAGGCCAGATAGATTTTGCA
>CAZPWS010000021.1:0-49365 GCA_964590225.1 uncultured Fibrobacterota bacterium | reverse complement strand
CTATCAAAGTAGTTGGTCATAAGAGATCCCGCGGTCTGTGACTTTGCCGTCTAACATTAAACTTCTATTGATGAAGAGTAAGATAGCTTATTTGTTAGTTTCTGTCAATAAATGAATAAGTTTACTCTTTAAAAGGTCAAATATAGTGGAAATATGCAATATAAGATTGTTTTATGATAGCTTAGATGGAGGAATGGTAAGTGGAGTTTTCAAGATTTTTAAAAGAGGTACATAAAATTCCTGAGAACAGAGTGACTTATTATTTAAGGTGGGTAGATTGGTTTGAAAGGTTTATAAATCATAGTGTTACGGGCTATTCATCTGTTAAACAGGCTGAAATTGATAGTTTTTTGACATTTATAGGCAAAACTAAGGAAGAATGGCAGATAAATCAGGCAAAAGAAGCGATACAACTGTATATTTTTTATATGTCAAAAGAGAATAATGAGCAGGTTAAGCATTGTATAATACCCGATGACGATGCGTTGTCCGAATTAGTTAAAATATTACGATTAAAACATTTATCTTATGCCACAGAAAAGGCTTATGTCGGTTGGGTAAAACGCTTTCTTGAATTTTGTTGTAAAATAGGTGTTGCAATGCCAACGAATGATTCTGTCGAACAATATTTGACGCATTTAGCAGTAGAAGAAGATGTCTCGAAAACCACACAAAATCTTGCTTTCAATGCTATACTCTTTTATTTCAGAAATGTGCTTGGAAAAAAACTTACAATTTCACAAAAGTCGATTATAGCAAGGCCAAGTCGGAAGTTGCCGATATGGCTTGCGCGGGAAGATATCGAAAAAATTCTTTTGCACCTATCAGGAGTTGATCGTCTAATTGCAAAAATTCTGTATGGATCGGGGCTAAGGATATCAGAATGCATGGACTTGCGTATAAAGGATGTTGATTTCAGTTCTAACACTCTAATTGTCAGAGCAGGGAAGGGTGATAAAGACAGAATAACCGTTTTGCCAAAATCGACAATGGATGATTTAAAAACCCAGATTTTTTCTGCTCGAAAGATTTTTGAGAAAGATCGGGCTGAGTTCGTTGCTGGTGTTGCCTTACCTGATGCTCTGGAGCGCAAGTATCCTAAGGCTGGTCTAGAATGGTCCTGGTTTTGGATGTTTCCGGCTAAATCGCTTTCGATTGATCCTCGCAGTCGCATAGTGAGGCGGTACCATGTTTTGGAGAATAGCATACAGCGGCGATTCAAGGAGGCAGTTCGAAAGGCTGGGGTTAATGAGTCAGCTTCGGTGCACACTCTTCGTCATAGTTTTGCTACACACCTACTGAGCGCAGGATATGACATCCGTACAGTACAAGAATTACTGGGACATAGCCATCTAAGCACTACAATGATATACACGCATGTATCACAGCGCGACACACTAAAGGTAGTTAGCCCGCTTGATGCGCCCCCATTTCCATTGCGAAAAAATAGCGGTTAGACATTTATATTGTTGCTGCATCATACGCAATGAAGTAATTTATAACTGTATCCCACAGGTCATTATAACTGGAGGTATTACAGTATGAAAAAACAGATAAAATCACTTTTATTGTTTTCACTATTAGCTTTATTTACAACAGATTGCGGGACGAATCTTTTTCAGGCGCCGGATTCACTTCTGGAGACTTCTGCAGAGGGACTTGTGATGCTTGGAAATAGGGCTAAGCGGGCTGGAGACTACGATAAAGCATTTGGGTATTATACAAGAGCAACGGAAAAGGACCCTGAGCTAAGTGATGGATGGTACTTACAAGCGGAAATGATTTTACTGACCGCAAAACCTAAAGCAATCAGACTGCCGGATCTCATAGATGAGTTAATCAACGAAAACAGCAGCAAACTACCATTTTTCCCAGATGCAAATACACCGAATGTAACTTTACGAAATGTGCAAATTCCAAAGCGTTCAAATCCGAATGAAGATACTATCATAGCATTTACATTGTACGATTCGCTTTACAATAGATTGGCCGACTTATACAATCCTACAATGCGTGCTTACGCATCGCTTGAGAGAATTTATGGCGACGGTACTTCTGAGTATAAAACTGCCAATAAAGGTACCTTTACAAAAGATATTGTTCGAATGGACTTTACAATGTTGTCTGCCTTGCGAACTGCATTGATAAGTCTTGACCAAAAACCTAAGGATGGAATGCTTGATATATCCCTTGGACCATGGAATGCCGAACGAAAGTTGTACATGATAATGGCAGGTGGGTTAAAGGATATTAATAATATAAATATTAATGTTGACTCTGTGAAACAGCTATTTGATGGACCGTCTGATATTAACGGTATGATAGAAAATTTAATTGCAGCGGCGGAGATATCATTAAATGCCATAACAGATACCAAAATGGAGCTTGAAGGGGCAAATATTGACTCGGCGAAAAAAGCGATGATGAACGACCCGCAAAAGCAAATGCAGACTATAATTGCGAAGGCTGGTTACTTTTATTATAACGATTGGAAAGATAACGACAACGATTTTTTTAAAACTCCAGGTAGCCACCCAGATTTTCCACAAAGAATGATTTGGTTTGACACCAACGGTAATAAACATATCGATTGGATAGATCCAACTGATAATTCCAGGGAAATTAATCTTACCACTACCATTTCTGACATACGACGCAACCACGGTCGAATTCCTGTCAACTATGTTAGGGAAGGATATAATTCAACAACCGGTGAATATGACTCAACTTTATTCTTGGTAAAAATTGTAGATACCGATACCTTTTATTCGTTTAAGGGCGCACACGGTGGTGAGTTTGTAGCAGGTGATTGGGGAATTGACGAAGAGCGTATGGATGATGCCGATAGTGATGGTGATGGTCTTAAGGACGAAGATTCGCGAGTTGTAAGGGATTCCCTTGATCAGGATGGTGATTTTATCAAGATTGATAATAGATTACAGTATCAAACAGGAAAATTTGCATTTGATTCAACTATTATGGATTTTCGTCCTACTGCTCCAATGATCTGGCATGATACGATTACTACTGATGGCCGCATAACAGGTCCTGGTGGGGTTATTATTAACCGCGCGCATGTCGTTGCAAACAAGGATGCCATAATCGCTGCAATAAATAGCGGTGCGGGTTACGGTGAATGGATAGCTGGCGACTGGGGTATTGATGAGGAATATTATGACGGCATCGACAATGATGGTGATGGTTTAATTGACGAAGATGGCGATATCGATATGAGGACCATTCATCTTTGGAGTCCAATGTACAAGCAGGCATTTATAAATTATATCAAGCAACATATCGCCAATAACCCTGAATCTATACGGGCGAGGGAGTAAACCATGAAACAAAAACTGCTTTTTATAGTCGTGGTATTGATGACAAGCTCGCTTACTTTTGCTCGTGCGGGGTCAACATTTACTGGCGCGCGAACTATGGGTATGGGGGGGGCTAATCTTGCAAATGCCGATGATGCGTCTGCCACATATATAAATCCTGCGTGTCTGGATCTATTTAATGAGCATATGCAGTTGTCGGTGAATGTTGGTTTTTTTGGTAATCCTGAGTTGTCTGATCTTGCTACTTTTGCTATTAATCAAGGAAAGAAGTTGAGTGATATTAAAAATATTGATAACACTTTTTATGATGACTTAAAACCTTTTGATCTCAAGTGGCTTGGTGCTGGTGTAGTTCCTAATGTTGCCTTTATGATGCGAATGTTTGATTTGTCTTTGGGCGCAAGTTATTATTGGAATACTCCTTTGCGGCTTATGCTTGAATCAGGGGTTATGGTGCCAAAGTTTTTTGTTGGCGCCCAGATGGATCAGGTTTTAACGGCATCTGTTGCAAAGAGATTCGGTCGTAGAATATCGCTCGGTGCAAGTTTAAAAATAACGGACAGATACGCTATAGACAATATCCCCCTTGGCATTGGGCAAACGCTTGAATTTGTCGGCACTATATCCGACAAGGATAAAGCGATTGATGCTTTTGATCCCTTGCTTAAGCATACAACAGGACCTGGGCTTGATGTGGGAGCGCTTTTCCATTTCGGTTCTTTTAGGCTGGCAACTTCCATTCAGGATTTTCCTTCGTATATGGGTGGAGAATTATTGCGTCCCCGATTTAACCTTGGCTCTGCTTACAAAATTTTACCTCTTATGGAAAGTAAATTGATAGAAGATGCTACAATTACCCTCGATCTTGTTGACCTAATGAGATATGGGAACTTTTTAACTAAACTTAATATTGGAGCCGAGACAAGATTGAATAATCTTGATGTGAGAGGGGGAATACACCAAGGCTACTTGACATTTGGGACTACGCTACATTTTTTTATTTTCCATCTTGATTATTTAAATCATACTCAAGAGCTTGGAGATTATCCTGGAGCGATGCCTGCAAGCATCCACTTCATACAACTTGGCGCCGATATCCGCTTTTAGTTTCCAATGCACAAGCTTAAACGGAAACTGTATTTAGCTTCGATGTCTCCAAGAAGAAACGAACTTCTTACACGCTTTGGTTTTCCATTTAGTAAAATGGAATCCGGTGTTTCGGAGGAGACGCCAGAGATGAAACCTGCTGCAAAGGTTAGGCTATTGGCAGAAAGCAAGGCGCTTGCGGTGGCGAAAAGGGTTAAGCGTGGGCTTGTGCTTGGGTTTGATACTGTGGTTTATTATGATGGTGAAGTGCTTGAAAAGCCCCGATCTTTAAAAGAGGCATTTATAATGCTTAAAGATTTGTCTGGCAATACCCATACCGTTTATTCTGGAATTGCAATGGTAGTTGTTCCCGAGGGGCGAGTTATTGCAAAGGTTGCGACAACAAAGGTTACATTCAGGCCGCTATCCAATAGGGAGATTAAATCTTATATTGAATCAGGGGAGCCAATGGACAAAGCCGGTGCTTATGGAATTCAGGGGGCTGGCGGGGCATTTGTAGAAAAGGTAAATGGCTGTTTTTTTAATGTTGTTGGTCTGCCCGTAAAACACTTGATGGAGTTGCTTGATAACTATATTATAAAGTGAGTAAAGCTATGGATAATGAAAACAAAATAGAAGAACAGAGAGAACCGAGCAGAATTTTTGAGAAAGAGACACTGGGAGCTTTTTTAAGAAAAACGAGAATTGGCAATGGTGTTGACTTATCAAGAATGGCACAAAGAACTCATATTCATGCCGATTTTATTCAGGCAATTGAGCGCGATGAGTATAATAAGCTTCCTGGAGTTACTTATAACAAACTTTTTTTAAAAAGTGTTGCTAAATATCTTGAACTGAATCCGGATGAAATATTTGAACGGTACAGGCTTGAACATCCGGAATACGAAATAAAAGAGCGTCCTTCCAGAACTAACAACACAGCATTAGCGCCTGAACAGCAGGAGAAAGAGGAAACGGCCGATACCGAACAGGATGCAAATGTAAGTAAAAGACGAGCTAAAACCTTTTTGCCGGTTGTGCTTTTACTGTCGGCGGCATTACTGATTTTTATTATGATGCCAACAGACAAAGGCGAAGGCTTAAAAACTCACGCTACACAAGAACCATCTGAGGATGAGTTTATTGATGCTGATACTGCCTTAGGAAATGAGAACGAAGAGGTAACGGATAAGATGGAGGGAACTCAAGCGACTTTGAGCAGCAGTGTGTCCGGCAATGCAAGTGTGTCTGCTTCAAATATTGAGACTGAAACAGAGACAATTAGAGAGTCGTTAAATAAAGATGATTTCAAATTGCCGGATATTGTCAAACGATATCAGGACGAAGTTGACGGACAAGTTCAGGCTGATTTTATTTGTACAAAAGGGAATATATCGTTAACTGTGTATCGAAATAGCAGCACTTGGACCAACTATTTTAGCAAGGGTCACGCAAAAAAGTTTGCGGCAGACTCTGCTATATACATTCGAATGCTTGGTAATGGCGAGGGCATCCTCATGTATAACGGAAAGGTTGTTCAGGTAAAGCCGGAGCCTAACCGTTTTGTAATCAGAATAGATACTGTGTCGCATGGATGGGTTACGCTGAAGGTATGGAACAATATAACCGGAAAACGGTAAGTGTTTCATTTTGCAGATTGCCACGCTCATCTTGATTTTCCAGAGTTTGAAGATTCTCTGAATGAAATAGTAGATTCGGCGCTAAACAGTGGCGTAGGATTGGTTATTTCTACAGGGACGGATTTTCAAAGTTCTATAAAGAGTGTAAAAATCGCAGAACTGTTTGATTCGGTTTATGCGGTTGTTGGCATACATCCGCATGAGGCCGTTAATGCCCTTAATACAGATTTCGATGAACTTAACAGGATTGCTGCTCACCCTAAAGTTGTGGCAATAGGCGAAATGGGGTTAGACTACTACGGGGATAAGGTATCAGACAGAGAGGTGCAGAAAGGTTGTTTTGAGAGGCTTATTAGGTTAGCCTTAGAAGTTGATAAGCCTGTTGTTGTCCATTCGAGGGCAGCCGAAGCTGAGGCTTTAGAGCTGTTACTTAAATACGGGGTAAGGAAGGCTTATTTCCACTGTTTTACTGGTAGTAGTGATATTGCTATGCGAATCGTTGATGCTGGTTACTATATCGGTGTTACTGGAATAGTTACATTTAACAACGATTCCAATGCCAAGTTGGTTTCTGCGCTTGCAATTGAATCGCTACTTACCGAAACGGATTCCCCCTTTTTAGCGCCTAAACCATTTAGAGGAAAAAGAAATGAGCCAGCAATGGTAAAGATAATTGCAGAAAAGGTGGCTGCCTTGCGTCCTGAAGTGGCAAAAGAAGTTCTTTATGAAGTTCTTTGGAAGAACGCGCTTTCATTCTTTGGCGTTACTAACAGATTAAAATAGCGATTGGCAATTTTGCAGCTTTATTTGCTATCTTTAATGTATTCATGCAAATTCTTTTGAGGAGAGAGAGAGATGAAAATACTTGTTACTGGCGGAGCTGGTTTTATCGGGTCAAATTTTATAATTCACCTATTAAATAGATATAGCAGCGTTACTATTGTGAACATGGATTCGCTCACCTATGCAGGCAATATTGCAAATTTAGATTCGGTAAAGGCAAATCCGAACTACTCCTTTTTTAAAGGTGATATTACTGTCATGGAAGATGTCAGGAATGCAATGGATGGTGTTGATGCTGTAGTGCATTTCGCGGCAGAATCTCATGTGGATAGGAGCATTACTGGGCCAACTGTATTTGTAACCACAAATGTTCTTGGTACTCAAAATCTGCTCGAAGAGGCACGGAGAAGAAAAATTAACCGCTATCTTCAGGTTTCTACCGATGAAGTTTACGGTTCGCTTGGGAGTGAAGGCCTTTTTACTGAAGATACACCTCTTGCTCCCAATTCGCCATACTCGGCGAGTAAAACAGGTGCGGATCTTCTTGTGCGGTCTTATTTTCATACATTTAAAATGCCAGTGCTTACAACGCGTTGTTCAAATAATTATGGGCAATATCAGTTTCCCGAGAAGTTAATTCCACTACTAATTACCAATTTAATGGAGGGAAAAAAGATTCCAATCTATGGTAAAGGGGCAAATATCCGTGACTGGCTGCATGTTAAAGACCATTGCGAGGCTATTTGGCAGGTACTCACCCGCGGCAAAGAGGGAGAAGTTTATAATATTGGCGGATGGAATGAGTGGAAAAATATTGATA
Organism: uncultured Fibrobacterota bacterium; assembly: GCA_964590225.1. Classification (GTDB taxonomy): domain Bacteria; phylum Fibrobacterota; class OXYB2-FULL-49-7; order OXYB2-FULL-49-7; family JAEUSG01; genus JAEUSG01. Next base: position 41,701 of record CAZPWS010000021.1, on the reverse strand, counting down.
TAGCACGCGAGATACTTAAACTAATGGGGAAAGATGATTCTTATATCGAATATGTAACCGACAGGCCGGGGCACGACATGCGATACGCCATCGATGCGTCAAAGATTAAAAAAGAGCTTGGCTGGGAGCCTTCATATACTTTTGAAAAGGGACTTGCCGAAACTGTTGAGTGGTATAAAACAAGCGAAAACTGGTGGAAACCTTTAAAGGAGAAGAATGCTGCATGGAAAAGGTTGTAATTATTGGTTCGGGACCTGCGGGATGCACTGCGGCTATTTATTGTGCGCGGGCTAATTTGGCTCCAGTCATGTTTGAAGGCTTTATTTCCGGAGGACCTGCCGGGGGTCAGCTCACCACAACAACGGAAATTGAGAATTTTCCTGGATTTCCAGATGGAATAGGTGGAATGGAGCTTGTCGGTAAAATGAAAGAGCAGGCTGTAAAGTATGGAACCAAGGTAATTTCGGAAGATGTCGAATCGGTTGACTTATCGCGCCACCCATTTGTTATTAAGGGGTCGGGTTCTTCGGTTGAAACCCAGACGCTTATTATAGCAACGGGAGCAACAGCTAAACGGATGGGGCTTCCTGGAGAGGAGCGCTTGTGGAACCGCGGTGTTTCTGCCTGTGCAGTTTGTGATGGGGGGTTGCCTATTTTTCGTAACAAGGAGCTTGCAGTTATTGGTGGGGGAGATTCTGCTGTTGAGGAGGCTGTTTACTTAACCAATTTTGCGAGTAAGGTTTACATTATACACAGGAGAGATCAGCTTCGTGCTTCTGCGGTAATGCAAAAAAGGGCAAAAAGTCACCCAAAGATTGAAATTATCTGGAACAGCGTTGTTAATGAAATTAAAGGGGAAAACTTAGTTGAGTCTCTGTTGATTGAAGATATCAGGACAAAAGACAGACGCACCTTGCCAGTTGCCGGTGTTTTTTATGCAATTGGCCATGTGCCAAACACCGCATTTTTGAATGGTCAACTGGAGCTTGAAACAAACGGCTACATAAAAACAAAGGCAGAATCGACTCTTACCTCTAAGAGAGGGGTATTCGCTTGCGGTGATGTGCAGGACTCACGGTATCGTCAGGCAATAAGTGCTGCTGGAAGCGGTTGTATGGCGGCAATTGATGCACAAAAATGCTTGGAAGATATCGAGGACAGTATCAGCTAAAGTAAAGTATGCCAATTATCGACTCTTCACCTCTTAAAAGCGGACAGCGACCTGTTTTAAAGCAGGAGAAATTTTACAAGCCTGGAGAGGACCTCTTTGTTGAAGGTACGAAAGGCGATGAAATGTTCATAGTTCAGGAGGGCGAGGTTGCCATACTTAAAAAAAACGAAGACGCCTTTATTGAACTTGCCAAATTGGGAAAAGGGGCTACCATTGGCGAAATGGCTCTGTTGGATGATATGCCCCGCTCTGCTTCTGTTCGTGCAACACTCCCCACTAAGGTAACGGTCGTAAATAGACTTGCTTTCAATTCTGTAATGGAGAAGGTGCCTTTATGGCTCCGGTCAATTGTTAAAATAGTTAGTTCCCGCCTACGAGACGCCAATATGAGAGTCGGTCAGTCGCTTCTTAAGGATACAGAATGCGGTTTAGCGGAGTTCTTGATATTGATGGCTCCAAAATATGGCAAGGTCGCTGGTGAGGGGAAAGTGTTTTCGTATGGGTATGTTCGCTCTTTTATGATCTTTACGGCAAAACTTACACCTAAAAATTTTTCAGTTGCGCTTCAGTCTCTTGCAAAAAGAGGCTTACTCAATGTTGAGAAAGATAGCGAAGGCGCTCAGATTATTGTTGTAGTTGAAATGGGGGCGTTAGAACTTTTTGTAGAGTACCGCCATCTTATGTCGCAAGGAAAGAAGCTACCTGGTCATGATTTAAACAGTTCTCATCTTGAATTTTTTACTAATCTCGGTTATGTTGCGCAAAAAGCATCAACTCAGACCACTGATGGATTGCTCATAGTAGCATTTTCATCATTGGATTTTGGGGAAGACAAGGAGAATCGTAAAATTATTAACGAGTTGCAAGCACGGGGGCTGCTTACTGTAAATCCTCCTCCCGACGATGGCGTTGTGTTTGACAAATCAACAATTAATCGTATTAGAAGAATTCAAAAATGGCTGCCAAGTTTTGAGCTTAAAATTGTGGACGAGGATCTTAAAAAATGATGCCCTTTGATCCCTCTAAGCGGAGCCAGCTCAAGACTGGGGTACGCCCAGGGCTAATAAGGCAGCAGGTTGGAACAGTGTCTCCTTCCGCAACGCCATCTTCGGTGCCCGCTGGCCGTCCCAGTGCCGCCAATGCCATAACGGCGTCAAGACATGAAAGAGCTTTTAAGCGGGGCTCACTTATGTTTATTGAGGGAGAGCCAGGGGATGAAATGTTTATTGTCAAAACCGGCAAAATAAAGGTTCTTAAGCAGGAGGGTGGTAAGACAATTGAACTCGCAACGCTTGGCCCCGGAAGTGTAATTGGTGAAATGTCGTTACTAATTGATATGCCACGCGCTGCCACTGCTCAGGTGCTTGAGGATACAGCTGCTATCGCTATTAATCGCACGGTTCTTGAGGATACTTATACAAAAATTCCGTCATGGTTTGTAACTGTGATTAAGGTTCTTGTTGGCAGACTGCATGATACGCTTAAAAGAAATACCGATAACATTGTTCGTGATCACATTGGTGGGGTAGCGCATGTGATACTGCTTCTGCTTCAATCCCGTTCTACTAGAACACAAACAGGTAATTTTCTTGTGCGTTTTTCAACTATTAAAGAAGAGGTGCTTTCTGTTATAGGGCTTTCAGGTGCTGATACCGATAAAATAGTTACAGAGCTTATTCTGAAAGAGCTGTTAATAATTCGTAAAGGTGATAGGGGAGAGGAATTCGTAGAAATTCTTAAGCCAGACATACTTCAGCTTTTCTTCGAATATAAATTCGGTAAGTCCAATGGAAAGCCTTTGGCTGGAGAGTCGATGACAGAAAAAGGGGTGTTGTTTGCAAAAAACCTTCTTTCAATAGGCAAAGAAAAGGGGCTCAGGCAGAAGGATGGCTACATTACTCTTTCCCGTTCGGTAGCCGAAATTGAGTTTGACAGGAGAGGGGCGGGACACCATCTTGATTTAGACGCTATTGATGAATTAACAGCATTAAAGCTTATTGAGTTAATAGAGAGTGCAACTACCACTCAACACTTGGTACATAAACAATACACATTTAAATTCCATGAGCGAAGGATGGAGAGGGCTCTTTTGCTTCGCGAGTGGATGGGAGCTTTTTCTGATGCCGACTAATAAACTTGTCTTTCTGATTTTCTTAATTCTTGTTTTTACTGTAAGCTCTGTTTACGCTTTTGCTTCGCGGCCTCCACTTGATGCCGTGGCAAGTTCCAAAGCGGGCTGGGTTACACAGAGCGAGCTTGACACAGCTCTTAACCGCTATATTCGTCAAATTTCGAGGGTTTCGGGTGGCAAGCCACTGAGTGAAACCGAATTAGCTGATTTAAGACAATCCACCCTAAACGATCTGGTATATCGCAAGATATTTTCTGCCATAGCTGAAAAGAAAAAGCTTCTTGTGTATGATAGTGAAGTTAAGGAAAGGTATGATATCGTATGTACCGGACTGTTTGACGGCAACGAGGAGGCTTTCAAAAAGGGGTTAGTAGAAGATGGCTGGACGGAAGTGTCCTATATGCATAACCTGAAAGAAATTGTACTTTCAGAAAAGGCTCGGGCGCTTATGATGGACAATATCGAACCAGAGCCTTCAGCAGTTAAGGCGTATTATGATTCACATAAAAATGAGTTTACTGTTTCGGAGATAGAAATTGCTCATATTCTTATTTCTGCGCCGGACACCGACCTGCCTGAAAGGGGACTAAAGTCTGTTAGGACGGTCATGATTGAAAGGGGAGTGGCAGCGGATTCGCTTGATGAGCGGGTTGAGCTGGAGATCAAGAGTAGAATTGACAGACTCAAATCTGTCAGAGACAGTGCTCTCGCCGGTACAGAATTTGGTGAGCTTGCCTCGCGCCATTCAGACGATGGTAGTTCTGTGCAGGGGGGGTATCTTGGATTCGTTCCAAAGGGGCGTACCGTCAAATCGTTTGAAGAGGCGGCTTTTGCATTAAAAAAGGGGGAAGTGTCTGATATTGTTAAAACGGAGTTTGGGCTTCATATCATCAAGGCAATTTCGGACACAAGAGAACGGTTACAGGAATTTGCAGAGGTTGAATTTACCATAGCTGCAAAGTTACGGGCAGAAAATGAAGCCAACCGTTTGCAGGATTTGGAAAAAAAGTGGAAAGTGGTTCGCAACTAAAAAATGTGGAGGCAAGTTAATATGTTTTTTTCGCGTTCAATAAAAATGTTTTTCATTTTATCGCTTCTTGTAATGGTTTTCGTTTTTTCGCTATGTGCTAATAAAAAAGGCGTAGCGGCCGTAGTAAATGGTGAGCGAATTATGATAGATGAAGTTGAAACAATGATACAGCGATATGCTGCTGTTAATCGAAAGCTTGACTCGTCCTATCAGTTAGAACCCAAAGGGCTTGTTTTAGAGAATATGCGTAAACAGTTTCTCGATGGTTTAATCGATAAAAAAATACTTCTTAAAAAGGCGCGAGAGCTTTCAATAACCATTAGTGATAGTGAGTTTACAGAAAAAGTGGCATTACTTCGGAAGTCAAATGGCATTGTACCGGAATCAACATTTAACGACTATTTAAAAGAGATGGGCTTAAAAAAAGAGGAATTTGAGAATAATATCCGAGAAATACTGCTGCTTGAGAAAACTAGCCAAAAGTATTTTGTTTCTATAGCTGTGACTTCGGACGAAGCGCTCCTTTTTTATAACGAAAACGGCTCCAGATTTGCCAAAGAAAAGATGGAGGCCGCGCATATTTTCCTGAAATGGCCCAAAACTGGTCTGGGGAAGGGCGAGTCTGACTCGGTTCAAATTATAAAAAAAGCCGAAAAGATTTTAACAGAGATCGCATCGCCTGGCAGCTCCTTCGAACTAATAGCAAAAAAATACTCAGAGGACGCCGCGGCTTCGAATGGAGGCAAGATTGGTTTCTTTGCAAAAGGAGATATGTTGCGGGCTTTTGATAGTGCTGCTTTTATGCTAAAAAAGGGCGAGATATCTGGTATAGTGCAAAGCGAACATGGCGTTCATATTATTAAAGCGTTGAGTTCTCCTAAAAAAGAGCTAGTACCATTCGATGATGTAAAGTCAATTATTATCGACGAAATTACGCTCGAAAGGCGTGGAAACAGCCTGAAAGCTCTGAGAGATTCTTCAAAAATCGTTGTTAAATGGGATTTTAAGACGATATAATGATAATTAAGTTTAGGTTAGGAGTTATAACTCTTTTTTTATCAGTTGTTTATTTGGTTTCATGCATAAAAGGTGTTGAGCCTTCACCGGAGCAGCCTGTTGATGCTGTTGTTGTTAATATGGCAAATGTTGCGGCAAAGCATTTAATTAATTCTGCGTGGTGTTTTATGCCATTCGAAGCCATTAATGTTGATACTGTGAGATATTATCCTGTTTTTACTAATGATCCGCTTATTAAAATAGAATTTAATTCAACAAAATCCTGCTGGCTTGATTCTATTGGAAATCCTTATCCGTGGCAAACATGCACCTTATACTGGCCTGCATACGGGGGTATTTTTGAGATTCGCTGGATAAAAGCAAAAATGGAGATAGAGGGTGAGTTTATCGAACTTTACTTTTCTCCAGATTCTCTAAATCGGGTAGATAATTCTGCGCCCCCTTTATTAAAACGGACAGATAATATTCACGATGCCTATTTCCGGTATGTGGGGGCTTACAGCAATACTCAGCCCGTGCGTTATGAACTCGATCGCTTCCTTTGTTACCGTTTTAGTTCTACAATTTATCCGCAGTTTACCCATTCTGATTCTCTTGGTTTTGTGGAAGTTTCCGACTCGTCTGCGCCGCTTGCAAATGGTGGAAATGGCTATACTTTGCAGGGACAACAATGGGATTATTGGCGGGCCGATTCTGCCCGAACAAAGGTGGGCGTTCCCGCGCCATTTACTGTTTCGTTGCCGGTAAGGTTTATGCGATGGGGTAAGTACGAGAGCAAAATTCTTGGATATAGAGCGGTGAAACTTATTGATAGTCTTGTTTACACAGACGCTAAAATTGCGCTTATCCGTTCGTCCGATTCAATAAAAGTGACCGTAGGCAGCGATACGAGCAGAATAGCACTTTTACGAAGACCAACGAGCGATAGTATTGTTTGTGAGTGGGCAGAGGGCGGGGGTAGTCATAGCTATTCGGGAGGAAACGCTCTTTTTCGCAATAGCCAAACAACGGCGCTGCCCAACCGCGACCAAACTGAATGTATTGTAAAAGAAGATTCCCTTTTTATTGTGTCGAAGGTAGGCGCTGCATTAGATACTACCATTTATTCCGTTAAAAATGATTCATTATCGTGGATAGATTCTTCTCTTCCTGACAATCTTAGCGGATGTAATTTTTTGTTATTTGGGCAGGTTTATTCCCGTTTTAGTAATGCTTACGGAACCGGATGGGCCTACATCAATTTATGGACTGGAAACGGTGCGTGCGAAACAAAAGTTAATGGTGGTTTAGTTTATCGATGCCAGATTTCAAACTGGAAATTACTGGAGTAAGCCGCTCTGCGTCACTTTTTGTGTTTGAATATCTGAACTAAGCTTATCCCAGTTAAGTGAATTTCGAACTATTATAGCTGCCGCTACATTGGCCAAAATTATGGATAGCGGACCGATTAGATTACCTGGAGCGCCCATATTTAAGGTGAAAAAAGCGATGGTTAAAACTGATGCGAGATACACTGCCTGGCCAGCAAGGATTGCAGTTGGTTTACGAAAATGGGCTGCCAATCCTTCAGAATGGGATCGGAAGCTAACCGATAACGGCTGTAATAAAAGAGCAACGGCTGTGATTTTTATATAATTTAAATTTTCTGGTGGAAGATTTTGCAGATCAACATAATAAAGATGTGAAAGCCCAGGCAAAATAAATAATAGTGGGATAAATCCTGATACAATGCCGCAAGTAAGGCCAAATTTTAGCGTTCTGTTATCTTTTGAGTGCAGTGGGGGAAAGGTGAGCACCACCGCTTGAATTCTTGTAGCTGCAAATGAAACAGGATTAACAAGCCCAATAGCTAGATAATATACTGGCAGCATAATTTCAGGTTGTTTTGCTCTTGCAATAAATGCCCCCATAACCATTCCAGAAAGCGTAAGAAAAAAGCCCCCGACTGATAAGGGTAAGTTAAAAGAAAATATCCTGTTTTGATTTACATAAGTTTGGCCTGATTGAAGCTTAGGTAGTTTTTTATAATAGGGCCGCGAAAATTTATATGCAAGCAGGGCTTCTCCAATAACCGGTATTGTTTGACAAACCATTGCCCAGAATATGCCAGTAAGATCAAAGAAAACCAATATTGGAGCAATTATTAGCGTAGCAACAATTCTTGCAAGAGTTGTGAAGCCTGCAATTTTTGTTTCTCGATTATTATAAAGAAGCGCGAATGATGGGTTTCTTAGGAAAAAAAGAAAATGCAAAGGAATTGTTAATAAAAAGGTGAGTTTTGCCGGTTTTCCAATATTCTCCGGCAATCCTAATAAATTGTAAAATATAATGTTAGATAAGGGACTTACAGCAAGAACCGTTTGAATAAGGGCGATTAATAGCGCAATTTTGAGGTTTACGGACACAAAATTCTGATAATTTTCACGGTTTTTTGAAAAAACCATTCCAGTTGTTAATAAACCAGCGCCAAGCGTACCTAACAAAAAGGAAACTGAATGTGATTGAGCAATTCCGGCGAGATTGAGCGTGCCGCCATAGCCGTGCGAGGCAACCATTCCTACTAGTGGATAGGTTAAAGATTGGGATGCCGATTGAAAGGCGAGGGGTAAAAAGAAACGGAGATATTCGTGACTATCTGATTTCAATTCTGACATATTGCGCAATATAATTAATTGATCATTAAAGAGTTATAATCATATACTCAAGTTAACATAATATATATTATGCGTAATAATGTCTGTTTTGTTAAAGCCTTTCCTGTTAGTTGCCGATAATTGCGATTAGAGGTATTTTATGCAAATTAGTGGTATTCAAAGCTTGGCTACCGCCGTTTCGTGGCTTGCCAAAAGTTCAACAATCGGTTCCTTTTGTTCAAGATGTGGTTCTCCGGTAGGTAGTTGCTCTTGCGGTATTGCAGCTATTAGCCATACTAAAAATTATAAGGATACTGTTGAGATTTCAGATGCTGGAAGAGAAAAAAGTGCTCAAAATACGAACAAAACAGGTGAAAACCTTTCAGATGAAGAAAAGCGGGAAGTTGAAAAATTAAAACGCACTGATACAGAAGTTAGAGCCCACGAAGCAGCACATTTGGCCGCTGGTGGTGGTGTTGTTCGGGGCGGCGCCAAGTTTTCGTATAAAAAAGGGTCAGATGGACTAAGCTATGCAGTTGGCGGAGAGGTTTCAATAGATACAAGCGAAGGCAAAACTCCCGAAGAAACAATTGCCAAGATGGAACGGGTTAAAGCAGCTGCACTCGCGCCTGCAAATCCGAGCGGTCAGGATTTAAGGGTTGCCGCTGAGGCAAGTTCAAAGTTATCAGAAGCGAGATCAAAAAAAGCTCGCGTTGGTGAACATATCGACTTATTTGCGTGAATGGAAAAAAAAGCCTGTCACAACTAAGTGACAGGCCAATCGAACTCAACTTTATTATTCGCTCTTTTCCGCAGTCGCTACAGACACATTTTCTTCTGTGGGGTTGTCTGTAACAGACTCCGCAGGCAGATTTCTCCGCTTAACAATTGCCCGTCTGCCATGTTGAAATTCTACGGAAGAGGTTTTGTTCTCCCCCACTGCTTCCGATTCGTAAACATTGTTAACCGGCTGCTGCGAAGGTGATGCTTCAAAATTTGGAGCAGCATCACGAGTTGTTCCTATACTCGGTACGGCCACATGACCTTCCTGTTGCCGCGAATCTTTGTTATCCTTGCGGAAATTATCGTTATTGCGCTGGAAGTTGTTTCCGCGCTGATCGCGGTTACGATCTCTCCCCTTGTTTTTGTCCCGATTGTTAAAATCTCTGCCATCCTTTGGCTGGAAATTGCGGTCCCGCTCCTTCCCTCTGTTATCACGGTTACGATTTGCCGATTCATCATAGTTGCGACGGATCTGTTCATTCTGTTTTTCGGAATCCCTTATCAGTTTTTCTGTGGTATTCTTCGAATTATCACTCACTTTCGATGGAGTGGAATCGTTTGACTTGACACTTTTTTTGTTGAGTAGTACAAGTAATGAAATCACCTGTAAAACAATGATTAGTACAAGTAGTATTGTGTTGTTTTCCATAATTTTAGTCCTTAAAAAATGCGCGCGTTATTGTTTTCTTCTACATTGGGTAAGATTTGCGAACCAATCACCTCCTTAATTATTCTCCCCCCCAATTGTTAACATTTAAGCATCGGCCGCGCTTGAAGCCTGCTTTATTGTTTCTCTAAGTTTCTGTTCCTGTAGCTTTGTGTTCTTATCAAGGTTTTCAAACTCGGACAGAATTGCTGCAAGTCGCGTTATTCTTTGCCCAAGCGAATGTACTCTGCTCACTACGATAAGCAACAGCAGTAGCCATATTGTAAAAGCAACTATGGCGATAATATACACAGTATCAAAATGCACGGCTTAAAAATAGTAGCATAACCAATGATATATCAATATTTTCGAAGAAGACCGCGAATTTTACCAATAATTCGAAATTCGTCTTCTTTGGTTATATTAATTGGTTTAAATTTATTATTTGCCGGTAAGAGGCGAGCTACAACATCATGGGGTGTTGCCTTATGTACCTTTTCGAAAGTTTTTACAGTTACCTCTCCGTTCAATAGTGCAGCTATAATATCTCCGTTTTCTGCTCGGCTCTCCCTTTCTACAATGATTGTATCCCCATCATTAATTCCAAGGTCGATCATACTTTGCCCTTGAACCTTAAGTGCGAATAGAGAACCAACCGTACGACCAAAAAAAGATGGGAATTCGACATACTCGTTAGTTTGCTCCTCAGAAACCACCGGATTACCAGCAGCAATTCTACCCAAAAAGGGAATTATAGATTTGGAAGCACCTTTCCCTGATGCTGCAACGCTTACTACTTGTATGCCTCGTGATACATTTGGTATAAGCCTGATCACCCCCTTTTTTTCAAGAGCAATAAGGAGACAGCGAACACCATTTGTAGATTTAATATTTAAGTTCTCCCCTATTTCACGAAATGTTGGCGGCATACCAGTAGCACTCAAATATCCAATAATATATTCGAGAATTTCACTCTGTTTCGGTGTAAGGCTACGCGTATGCATACTATTAATATACTGAACATCTGTTCACAAAGCAATAAGATTTTGCAAATGAGCGATAATTATCCGAGCGAGAGAGAACCGCAAAATTATTGAAGATACAGCGACTATAATAATATCTTACCTGTATATGGAAGACATTTACTCAACAAGAGCAAGACATGGACACTATTTCGGTAAAGCAATTCTTTGGATAGATCATGTGAATGTTGATTCTAAGCTAACAACCTTTGTAATTATGGTTGGCGACAGAATTATAGGCGACAAGGCCTGCTACCGCATCGGGAATCAGCAGGAAGTATTCTTTGAACCAATCTCGGTTAACCGTGATGAAATTGTAAAGCAAGGTAAATCTTTGATTAAGACAGCACTAAAGGAAAAACGCGTTACAACAAAAAGCGGTCTTCCCTACCCATGGGACCTGCTTGAGCCATCCGATTGTTAAATATCTCTTTTTGACAAGACATATCTTTCAAAAACAGTAGGATAAACAGCTAAAATAAATTACATTTTAACTTACGATGCACCTACCAAAACATCCTGTTAAAAGAAGCAAGGATTTTTTTAAGCTGGTCAGACACACCCCAGAGGGCGAGGTATTTATTTCTGCCCTTATAGTATTGTCGTTCATATTAACCATATTGTTAGCGTCCTTATTTTTTTTCAGCGAAAGATCCCACACAATAGCAAAAGTTTTTGTTTTGAACGCCTTTGGTGGGCGTGGCCCTGCCGTAGGCCTTTGTCTTTGGGATAACTGGCCTTCACTTTATGCGTTTGGTTACAATATGCTGCTTGAGCTTTTTAATACTTTTCTTTCGTATTCCCTCTTTGTTTTATCGGTAAACCACTATCTTGAGTATCCTTGGCTTATCAGATTCCGAAACCGGATCGAAAAGGTAGCTATTCGATTTGAACATTTAATTCACAGGTATGGCGCAATAGGAGTTTTTCTGTTCGTGTCAATACCACTGCCGATGACAGGTCCTGTAATAGGTTCAATTATGGCCTATTTTATGAGATTTAGTGTACGAAAAACGATGGCAATAGTTATACCTGGTTGTACCGTTGCTATAACCGCATGGGTCTTTTTCTTTAATGCTATATCCGGCAACAGGCAGTTATTTATTATTGTTATGGTTTCGTTTATCGTTATTGCAATTATTGGTACTCTTAAGGCTCTCCCGTCACTTATTCGCGGTGGTAAAGGAGAATCAGAAAAACAGGCATAGAGGAGGCCCTATTATGTCAAACGGAAAATTGTTGATAGTAGTTTTTTCTTTATGCGTATCCATTTTTGCACAGGATACCCTCGTAATCAATATGAAGAGCGGTTCGACAGAAAGGCTGATTCTTGACTCTCTGAGTTCAATAACTTTTAATGGTGCCGATATGCATATGAACGGAGTTGATAGATCAATTGCAAAGACCACAATCAGGTCGCTACGATTTAAAAACAATCCCGTTGCAACAGAAACATTTGTCAATGCTTCTGTCCCCTCTGAGCTTTCGATTAATCCCAACCCCTTTAATCCACAAACAGCGATAAGGTTTGCACTTATAACCCCTGCAAAAGTATCGGTTGCCGTATATGATATGGTGGGGAAAAAGGTAAAAACTGTCAATAGCGCATTATTGTGCGCAGGTGACCACACACTATTCTGGAACGGTGAAAACTCAACTGGAAAAGCTATGCCGGCGGGTGTATATAACATTGTTGTACAAACACCTTCTTTTTCGGTCGTCAAAAAAGCAACCTTGTTGAAATAAAGGGGATTAAACCATGATAATAAATATTATTCTCATTGTTCTATTTTTTACTCCCATATTCTGCAATAGTGAGATTATGGTTTCTGCTAACAAAAACAATACATACTCACTGTTTCATACTTCAAATATCGATAGTTGCAACTTTTCTGAAAACGGTGATTCTCTTTATATTGTAGCCTCAATAGGCACCACAACAGTTATTCCTGTGTCTGATATTGATAGTATCTTTTTTGTTGACGGCGCAGCTATTTATAGTGCAAATTCACTATTCAACGCAGCTTATGCTGCGCCTGTTATTATGAATTCGAATAACGAATCAGTCACTATTGATTTACGCAACAGAACAAAAGAGGACAGCGCCGTTATTATCACAGATCCCATAGATCTCATTGATAACACTAATAATTTTATAACCAACAATGACTCGATTTCTACTGTCCTCGTTAAGTTAGATGCGACTACTCCTTCGGACTCAAAAATTGATATTTACTGGTCGATTGGCGATAGATTTTTTTCGGAATCAGGCTGGAGTGGCTGGACAAAATCGAATGGCACTCACTTTGCGATTTCCCCAACAACCAGCGGCGGTAAATATGTAAAGTTTCGCATTGTAATGAGCCCATCAAATGATTCATTGTTGCCAAGTATTAAGCAGCTGGCCATTTTTGCCAGCTATTCGCGAAACAGGAAGTTCACAAAACCACTCACAATATCATCCTATCAAAACGAAAAAATTGTAACGGGTCAATATCCATTTGAATGGGAATCCCGTGAGAACGAAAAGATCAGTTCATTAATATCAAATTTTAGGCTTGACACATGCGGCAATGACAGCAGTACAGAATTCGGAAAAGTTGTAGCGCTCCTCGACTGGGTGTCAAGACGACCACAAGGGCCATTATCTATTTCTCCCTACCCGTGGAATCTTGACCTTATTATGACCGCCGATGGAACCATAAAAGGCCACTGTATGTCATACTCAATAGTAATGGTTTCTGCCTTAACCGGCCTTGGGTTTTATGCACGGCACTGGGCAGTTGAAGGTATAGATAATAACAATAACCATGAAGTAGTTGAGTACTGGTCGAATGAGTATAAAAAATGGATTTATCTAGACCCATCACTTGACACATATTATAAAGCAGTGTCAACTGGAACCCCAACTTCGATTCTCGAAAACCATAACTATTACATTAAACGCCAATCACAAGCAATCGACTGCGTTGATGGTAAATATCATTATGGTGTTTATACGCCTACCTACAATTGGCGGACAAAACATGGCTACACAACATGTGGGCAGATGAAATTAACAGAAAGAAATAACTTTCATGCGCAACCAAATCCAGTTTACAATGGCTTTGGGCGTGGTTTTTGCGGTTTTTCTCACCTAAACTGGTGGCATAATTGGACAGACGCCTCAACACCTTTATATACCGACCTCGCTAATCCCCAATATCCATGCGGTACCGGAAAAATAACCTGCCACACTGGACGGGTCAGGGATTTCTGGTACACTCTTAATCAGGCTTCGATCAAGGCGAAAAGGAGCGGTGATAAGGAAATTCTTGTTGAATTTGGACAATCACAACCATTTTTCAGCCATTTTATTGTTAAAACGGATAACACAGAGATTGAAAGCAATTCCGCAACCTTCCTATGGCAAATTGTCGATGGCGAAAACAACCTTGAGGTAACGCCCATGAACTCGCATGGAGAACTTGGTCTTTCAAGTATGCTAACGATTCGATATTGACACCTCTAAATAAACTCCTGTGGATGGCGTTTTTTTAGCTCAGGGATATGCTTACCCCTATCAGTTTCTTCAAGATAATTGCAGTAACTTTTCAAAAAACCTCTTGAGTGGTAGCCTCCCCCCTCTTTCATAACTGTCCATAGTGGATCAGCATCACTGCTGCTTTTCATCATCATTTCATCATGCCAGTTAAGTAGAATGTGCGACGCCTCCCGACAAACATCGATATTTTCCTCTGCTACATTGTGTTGTTCGTAAGGATCTTTTTCGATATCAAAAAGCATCTCTTTGGGGAAAAGGTGGTAGTGATCGTGGTAAGTTCGGATATACATCCACTTGCCAAAACGAACACCGCGCTGACAACCGTGCGCGCACTGACCAACTACGAGTGAGGCGCGGCCTAAATCATCGGAAATCGAAAAGGTGTCCGCATAGCTTTGCCCGTCCCATCCTTTAATAGGAGCCAGACCGAGATATTCTGCTAATGTTGGTGGTAAGTCGAGATTATAGTGCAGCCCTCTGTTTATTCCTTTTCTTTTCATGTTTGGAATACGGACAATCATAGGGATGCGCGTAGTTGCGTAATCGGCAGTGGCATGCTCGCCATAGATTCCAAATTCCCCCATATTTTCTCCGTGGTCGGAGCTTATGATTATAATCGTATCGTCAAACACACCCAACTCCTTAAGCCTATTAAAAAGGAGGCCAAGATGGCTATCCATGTACCGAATACCAGAATCATACCCATCGAAAAACTGCTTTAAATCCTTCATGTCTTTAATTTCACCAAGATGTTTTGGGTAAGCTTTATTTACTTTATTGTCGTACATCATAATTTCCCGTGCCCCATGAGGACCAACCATTGCCCGATGTTCTGTAAGTGTTTTTTCGTCTATCCATGTATCAAGAGAATCATTTTTAAATGGATTATCATAATCTATGGGGGTTCGATATGGTGTATGGGCATCCCAATAGTTGATTTGCAAAAACCAGTTATCTGTAGTTCCGTTTTTATTTATCCAATCCATCACTACGGGGGTTATTTCTTCAGCAGACTCCATTCCTCGCTTGCCGGTATTGTACATTTCATTGAAACCTGCGTTAAACCACCATGCGGAATGTCGTTCAGCAAAGGGACTTATTGAAGTTGTCTTGAAGCCATTTTGTCTTAAAAATCCTGGTAAACTCTCGCGATTTAACCGCTGCTGAAAGTGCCTGTCTCTGCCTTCAAGTCTCATATCAGCAGCTGTGCCACCATGCCCCACCACCCCTGTCTTGATACCAAATTGTCCGCTCATAAGTGCAGTTCTGGAAGGAAGGCATGGTGCATCGGAACAATGGTAGTTGGTAAATATCATACCATCTTTTGCAATAGAATCGATATTCGGCGAAGTATTTCGCCCGTAGCCGTAACAGCCCAAATGGTCTGGTCTTAGCGTATCAAGGTCGAGATAAAGAATTCTCATATTACAATCCTCCTTATAATTTCATTTTTGGCATTTATGAGCAATGAAATCTGTTTCTCAAAATGCTTGTCGGAATTTGTTGACTCAAGTGCTGGTTCGGCAATGGTTAACAAATAGGTTTCCATACTCTCGCCGAATTGCAATAACGCTGCATAGCGACGAACCGAATTACCATTACCAGCCCTATCGAAAATTATATCGTTTGAGTTAGCATCAGCTATGAACCTCTTAGCATCGCGCCATTTACATGGCAGTCTGCCAGCTTCTTGTGTATAAAAGGACTCAATATCGAACTGTTTTTTTACAGAATCGATCCCAATAAAATTGAGATAAAGCTTTGAAGGAGCATCCAATTCGTATAGAGTTCTTGAAAACCCTTCGTATGCTTTTATTTTTAGTGGCAGTTCGGGGGTGTCAAACTTACGGAGCCAATAGAGGTTTTGGTTTCTAACAGCCAGCAACTCAACAGATTGTTTGCACTCTCCAAGAAGATTATGCATTATTCGCTCAATTAATGAAATTGATGCTGGTGCTAATTTATTTGAAAAAGAGATCGAAAAAAGTGAATGATAAGTTTTATCGATATTTTTCCGCAGGTAGCCCCGCTTAACCATAGCTTTAAGAATACGCAACAATGAAGCAGGTGGAATACCAGTCGATCTGGATATTTCTTTTAAACTTCCATCTGCATTGGGATTCGAAAAAAACCATTCTAACACTACGAAGGCTTTTTCTGAAGCATTAGCCAACCCTGAATTTATTCCATATATGGAATTATATAATACCATATTTGAAATATACTAGTGACCCCGTGGAAATACAAGTTTTTTTATGCATTTCATGTCATTGACACTGAAAGGGAAGTTGAATTATCTTTTTAATAACAGAAGTTTACTTATTTACAACACTATAATTAAGGAGCGACAGTGGCACATCACAAGTCAGCAGTAAAAAGAATAAAAACGAGCGAAAGAAGCCGTATTCGCAACAAATCAAAAAAAACAACTCTTCGTACAGCACAAAAAGCCGTATTAACTTCGTCCGGCGAAACCACAGTGTCCGCAGCAAATAAACTCGCATCACTGGCGGATCGTGCAGCACGAAAAGGAATTATTCATCGTAATAAAGCAGCAAGAATAAAATCTGCCGCACAAAAAAAAGCAGCTGCCTCCCGTAAGTCAGCTTAAATTCAGCTCTCACGGTTCTATCTAATGGATGGTTTTACCAATAATAACGGTGTACTACACTGTGATGGAGTTTCTGTTGATGGGCTTGCCAAGAAATATGGAAGCCCCTTGTTTGTTTACAGCGCTTCGTCGTTTCGCTCTCGTATAGCTGAAGTATCTTCAGCTTATCCCGACCTAAACACATTGGTAGCGTATTCGGTAAAATCTTGCTCTTCGCTTGGCATCCTTTCTCTGGTTAAAAAAGAGGGGGCGGGAGCGGATATAGTTTCCGGTGGTGAACTTTTTCGCTGCATTAACGCCGGTATCGACCCAAAGAAAATTGTTTTTGCGGGTGTAGGCAAAACCGATGAAGAAATTAACTATGCCCTTGAGTGTGGCATTCGGCTTTTCAATGTCGAATCAATGGCAGAAATGCAGGCAATTTCCAGAATTGCCACAGGAAAAAAAGTGGTTGCAAATGCCGGCTTTAGGATTAACCCGGACATTGACGCCAATACCCATGAGAAAACTACAACCGGTAAAAAAGAAAATAAATTTGGCATACCACACGACAAGGCTCTCGACTTTTACATGGAAGCTGCAAAGCTGCCAAATATTGTTCTAACGGGGATCGATATTCACCTTGGTTCGCCGATTTACACAACAGAGCCATATGTAAACGCTATAAACCGGCTACTACCAATTGTTAAGGAACTTATTTCGAATGGTATCCCCCTGAAAGATTTTGATATGGGCGGTGGTATAGCCATTGTTTACAATAACGAGTCACCGTTTACTCCGTCCGAGCTTGCGA
Organism: uncultured Fibrobacterota bacterium; assembly: GCA_964590225.1. Classification (GTDB taxonomy): domain Bacteria; phylum Fibrobacterota; class OXYB2-FULL-49-7; order OXYB2-FULL-49-7; family JAEUSG01; genus JAEUSG01. The sequence continues at coordinate 24,320 of CAZPWS010000021.1, read as the reverse complement.
GAGATACCTTGCCGTTTCTAAAAAAAACAGGGCTAAATTTAATAATAGAACCCGGTAGATATATTTCAGGCAACTCTGCAATACTTGTATCAAAAGTCGTTTATATTAAAAAAACAGATTTTAAAAACTTCGTTATCCTTGATGCGGGTATGAATGACCTTATTCGACCAGCCTTTTACGGAAGCTATCACGCTATTAAGCCAGTAGTGGAAAATTTACAAGCAAGACCAATTACAGCCGATATTGTTGGGCCTATATGTGAATCATCAGACTGTTTTGCGAAGGATCGTGAACTCCCTGAGCCATCTCAAGGTGATTATCTGGCTATGATGAGCTCTGGGGCTTACGGTTTTTCAATGTCTTCAAATTATAATTCGAGGCGAAGGCCTGCGGAGGTTCTGGTTGATAATGGTAAGGTTTTTGAAATCCGCAAACGGGAGGATTTTTCAGATCTTATTAAAGGTGAATGTGTTCCCGATTAAATCATTGCGACCATGGCCAGTATTTTTGTTGCTATTTATCATATTCTTATCTGCTGCTAACATAATAACCAAAAAATCGAGAAAGCAGATTCGTCTGCTTTCGGACGGTGCCGGATCTTCCTCCGCCCTCCTTGAAAAGCATGGGTTTACCCACTTTACAACGAGTTTGTCGAGTGATAAAAATGGAAATGAACACAAAGAAAATAATAATGTTTTTTTTATCACTCCTGATCTTCAAGCGTTAACCATTCATTGTTGTGCTTCTTTTCAAAAAATAAAACGCGAAGACTTCCGTTTATTTCTTGCTTGGTATAAGGGAGGTACTAAAGTTTTTACGGATACAGTATGGTTGAATAGAGACGATACTCTTTTGCGGAGTAGCTGCTATATACCACGCGGCGATATTGGCCACTGGTCTATCGATCTCACACATAAGAACAATATATTGTTACAGACAGTCTCTTTTGAGGTTAAAAGAAGCCGATGAAAAGTATCTTTAAAAAAATTTTACTTATTACACTTTATTTTGTTTTTTTGATTGCTGATACCCACGCCATAATGGAAGATGAATCGATAGCAAAAATTGTTCGAAAAACAGGCATAGTTGAATATTCCAAGAGTACCTCAACACGCTTCTCTTTTGCAGATTCTTCAACCATCCTTGCAAACGCATGTATGCTAAAAACCAAGAAATTATCCTATGTAGCAATAAATCTTTCTACGGGAGCAAAACTTTACTTAGGAGAACGGTCAAAAGTAAGAATAGAGTTATCGTCAAGTAAAAGCGTAAATTTGTTGATAGTATCTTTATTTACAGGGGAAGTTTTTATACAAACACCGGATGAAACGGACGAAAAAACTGTTTATCAAATGCAAACAAAACTTTCAGTCGTTGAATGTGCAACAGCGTCAACCATTGGTTTGAGAAGCACCGGAAACCGAGGCGAAACAGAAATTTTGATTCTTAAGGGCAATCCAACTTTAAGATCAGTGGCTTTGCGAAAGCAATTTATTGCCACAGGGCAGGAATGGATCAATGTACTTGAAAACACTGCGTTTCCTACTTCAAGAAGAAAAGCTGACGCGAAGGAAATTATGAATGTGTGGGGATGGATCGATAAAGTTGCCCCCGGAATTGTTGGTATTGAGATTGACAAGGCGACCTCTCTTACTGAAAGAGAACGGGCAATTTTATCAGAACGGCTGAACGGTCCAATTATTGTGCTAAAGTTCAAAGATGTTTCAGGTTTTATGGGAAGTTGGGATATTTCTTCATCGCTTGCAATTAACTGCGCTTCCATGATGAAGCGAATTAATATTCCTGTTGAGTATGTTCCATTAGATCACGACTCTCCCCTTCCCGACTCTGTTGTGAAAAAGGCTGGCGCGCTTCTTAAAGCCACGGTCTATTCGCTGGATTACCGCAGAGCTTCGCGGATGGTAAATGACAGGGAGGTATATACACAGAAGTTTGATGCAGAAATAGGCTACGACCTTGTCTCTCCATCTACTGGAAGAATTATAAGTTCGTTCCGAAAAGATGTTTCATTAAGCGCGGACGAAAAAGAGGGGAAAACATGGAAAGAGATCAGAGAAATACCATTTGATCTTGAAAACGCTTCATTTGCCCAGACATTTCCCGGTGCAAATTTCATAAGCATATTGACATTTTTAAACAATAAGGTAAAATCTGTTTTTGGACTTTAACAAAACAATTGGAGAACAAAATGAGCAAAGTTATTACAGGTAATTTAGTTATAGGTCAGTCTGGAGGACCAACGACAGTGATAAACGGAAGCCTGGCAGGAGCAATTACAGAAGCTCATAAGCATAAGAATATCGGAGAAATATTCGGTATGAATTTTGCCATTGAAGGCTTTATTAAAGGTGAATTAATAAATCTTGGAAAGCTCACAAAACATAATCTTGAAGAATTGCGGAATACTCCATCATCTGCACTCGGTTCATCTAGATTAAAATTAAAGGATGAACACTTTCCACAAATACTTGCAATGCTCAAAAAGTTCAATATCCGTTTTTTCCATATTATAGGTGGAAATGACTCGATGGACACTATTAACAGAGTTGAAAGATATTGTCAAAAAGAGGGCTATCAGCTGAACGGAGTAGGAATTCCTAAAACAGTTGATAATGATCTATACGGTACCGATCACACCCCTGGTTTTCCTTCGGCTGCCAGATACACTGCTCTTTCAGTGATGCAAGGTGGCAGGCTGGCATCCGACATGAAACGGGTTGACCAGTTCGTAATATATCAGTCAATTGGAAGAGATGCAGGTTGGCTTGCAGCTGCCTCTACACTCGCCAAACGCGATGAGTATGACGCTCCACACATTCTTGTGCTGCCAGAAAAACCATTATCAAAGAATAAATTTCTCGCTGAAGTAGAAAGAGTATATAGCAAGTGCGGTTTTGTATATATCGTATGTGGAGAAGGTGCCGTTTGGGATAATAAAAGCCCTGTTTCTGCGTCGGAAATTAAAGATAGGTTTGGAAACACTGAATTTGGAGCGATGGGCGGTACTTCAGCTGCCATCGCTCTGCACAAGCTTATTACTGCTAATTTTAAGGGATGGCGCGGTGAGTTTCAAATAACTGAGTCACTTCCTATGTGTGCATCCGATAGAATATCGGCAATTGACAAAAAAGAGGCTTTTGAGCTTGGCTCATATGCGGTAAAACTTGCCGCGGCTGGAAAAACCGGCGTAATGGCTGCTATCAGGCGATTGTCCAACATTCCTTATAAAACAGAACTTACAACTGCGCCATTAAGTGAAGTAGCAGTAAACGCAAGACCAATGCCGAACTCGCTTTTTGCCGCGAATGGTTTTATGGTAAATAAAAAATATCTTGATTACGCTGCCCCCTTGATTGGTAAACTGCCTGAGTTTACCGCTATACCTAAAGTACTCGTAAAAACCGCCCGCACAAAATAATAAGAGGAACATAAAAAATGGCGTACATGGTAGAAAGGGAATTTGAGGCGGGATTTGATCGCCTCACTAACACAATTGATGGAACAAGTGTAACTATATGCCGCCTTGGCTGTGAGGTAGTAAGCTATAAAGTTTTTGACAAAAAAAATGGAAAACTTCTTCCCATACTGTGGAATGACGGCAATATGGCACTACCGTTTGAGGGAGCATGGAAAAACCACGCTACAATACTTTTCCCTATTGTAGGAGGTCTTCGCAATGGATCGAGTACTACTACAGATGGAATGAAAATTAATCTTAATGGTAACCACGGTTTCGCAAGAAAAACAAAATTCGAACTTATAAACACAGATACAACTGATTCTGCCAAAGCCATTTACAGTATAAAAGCATCGGCAGATACTCTGGAAGCGTATCCATATAATTTCGAACTTACTCTTTCTTATGAACTTAAGGACAAAGCCCTCAAATTAACTTTCATCATCCATAATCATGACAAAAAGGCAATGCCCTGTCAATTTGGCTGGCACCCTGGCATAAATACTGACATGGGGCTTGGAGGCAAAAGGGCTGACTGGACACTTTCTTTGTGCGATGGCGAGTATCGCAAATATGCCGTTCTTGATACCGGAGACTCTTTTTTAACGGGTGAAAGAAATGAGGAGAAGCTTAATGGGCCAATCCCTATCAGCGATGATGCTCTTTACAATACTATTATGTACGAAATTGACGCTCCTGCAAATAGGCGCGTAAGAGCATTCAACAAGAAACTGGATCGTGGGATTGACTTTGTTTTTTACGATTTTCCTTTTGTAGGTTTTTGGGCCAATAGAGCACAGGATTATCTCTGTATTGAACCGTGGCAGGGGCTTGACGACCATTATCAGCAGGAACCTTTTGATAAAAAGGTCGGAATACTGCAAATCCCCTCTGGAGAAACGATAATCCGTTCAGCGACGATGATACCGGTTTTATAGAAGGGGGTTCAGCATGAAGTCTTTTCGGAAAGAGCTTACTTTCAATGTGCCCGACCGCAGGGGTTATATAAATATTACCGATGATGTACAGAATGCTATAACAGAAAGCGGTGTACTGGAAGGTCTTGTTCTTGTAAATCCCATGCACATAACAGCATCCGTTTATATCAATGATGATGAACAGGGCTTAATCAGTGATTACGATTGCTGGCTCGAAAAATTAGCCCCCCACGCCCCTGTATCGCAATATAAGCATAACGGATACGAAGATAACGCGGACGCTCATCTTAAGCGACAAATTATGGGACGGGAGGTTGTTTGCGCTATTACAGACGGCAAACTTGATTTTGGGACATGGGAACAGATTTTTTATGCAGAATTTGACGGGAAAAGAAACAAAAGGGTTCTAATCAAGATAATCGGCGAGTAATCGTTCGAATGTGTAGCATAGGAAACCTTCAGATTGGTGAGTTCCTTCTCAAGACTGCACTTTGTGATGCATTTATTATTGCTAAGCCTGATTTGGCAATTAAGCAATTTGAAATTAAAAAAGAGTTTTCTGAGATTGTCGATTTAAAACAGATAGAAACGAAAAAGATATCTGACCTATATTGGGTGCACGACATATCTACAATTTCAATTCATGAAGTCAGTATTACTGAAACACCATTCTCACTAATTTGTAGAATAAATGAATTCTGGCAGAAGAATACATTTCCTTCAAAAAACATTTATGAAGAACTGTCAACACTAACTGATCTTTATTCGCTTTTTCCCGCTTCAAATTTAATAATGTTCCGTTTTGATAATGGCGAAAAGATAGTCGCACTAATCCGTTTTAAGCAGGAATTATTAGCAAGAAGTCCTAATCTAAGAATCAACCCCCTCTTCTTTACTGATGAAGCCGGAAAGGTTCTTGGTATTAACGGTGCTTTTGCCTCTATTTTCAATATAAGCGGGAGCGAAATAAATAAGGTTCTTAATTATCCAATTGCGAAATACATGTGCCCCACACCGTTAAGTTTATTCACGCCCAAAAGCGATGATATCGTACGAATTATTAATGGGATACGATGGGAAACAACTGACAAAGCGGAGAATGTGTTGCCACAATCTTTTGATAGCGTAACCGAGAATATTATGTTCGAAGTTGCATTTGCACCGGAACATTTACCGATGAGAGTGTGTAGTATTGTGCTATGTGGTGATAAGCTTAGTGATACTTTATTTTCCGATGCCAACGGTTATCGAATAGATGTCTCGTTAGATGCCAGCGCAGTAACAATTTGGAAACAGAGATACCCTCTATTTATTAAAAAGTTGCCGGCAACAACCCCAAAGGCTAATATATCAAGAATCTCTTGTTTCATTATTGATACAATTATAGGTGTACGCTTCAATGATGGTGAATGGTTTTCCCATAAGGATCCTCTTCTTATACAGAAAAATAAAGCATTCATCGGTCTAATTTTACCTGAACGAGATGAGAACATAGCAATAAAATCATCAAGAATTATGCGCTCAAAGAGGCGTAATGCTTACGGTGATGTTCCTACAGTTGCAACGCTTACAGAAAAAAAAGAGCGGTTTATGCTTCGCCAATATCTCGACACATATACCTTGTCCACGAAAGAACCTCTTTTTTGCTATCTTTTGCTAAAAATCCCCGATTCCAGCCACGACATAGAAACAATGGAAAAAGCGCAAGAAAAAGCAGAGGCCGAACGGGAACAGCTTCAGCTCATAGCCGCTTCAATTAATTTCGATGGATTTGTCGGTAAAAGTGCTGCTATACTAAAAATCAAAGAGCAGGCTACAGCTGCCGCTGCTTCAAATCTTACAATCTTAATAGAAGGCGAAACAGGAACTGGCAAAGAGGTACTCGCAAACTACATTCATAAGTTTAGCCCATTTAATAGGGGACCTCTTGTAAAAATTGATTGCTCGCTGCTGCCACAAACATTAATCGAAAGCGAGCTGTTTGGTTATGAAAAGGGGGCATTTACCGGAGCAAATTCCTCAAAATCAGGTAAATTTGAATCTGCCGATGGAGGCACCATATTTCTTGACGAAATTGGTAATCTTGATCTTGCGGTACAAGCCAAGCTGCTCCATTTTTTACAGGATTTTACTGTTGAAAGACTTGGTGGCACAGATAGAAAATCAGTAAACACGAGAATAATTACAGCTACAAACAGACCTCTTTCACTTCTTGTATCAGAAGGTAAATTTAGAGCGGATCTTTTTTACAGGCTGAACGCAGTTAAAATAACACTTCCACCGTTACGAGAGCGAATTTCAGATATACCTGATCTTGTAAGATACTTTCTTCGCCAATATCCAAATAACGCAACTTCGCATGATGATCTTTCCGCGTCGGCATACCAAAAACTTCTTTCCTGTCAGTGGCACGGCAACATTAGAGAGCTACAATCGGTAATTAAAAGGGCAGCACTATTTTGTCCTGAAAATATTATTAATGAAAAATGGATAGATTTGTCTGAGCCCGATAATACACCTACGCAATGCGATAACCTTCCTTTTAAGGATTCTCGCATACTTACCAGAGAACATATTATTACTTACCTTAAAAATAACAATTATATAATTAAACGGGCGGCATCAGCCTCAGGAGTTTCGCTGCCAACTTTTTTCAGAAAAATTAAAAAATTTGGAATCAAAATTAATGAGATCAGCTGTCTTCTGTTGATATGCTCCACTCTGCTATTGCTTTTGTAAGATCTGCCATAACTGCATTATTATCAGGATTTGAAGCAACATTTCTCGATTCGACAGGATCGTTTAGAATATCGTAAAGCTCGTGCTGTGAGTTTAACGGATCGTAAACAAGCTTCCACCTCCGGCTCCTGACCATTTTTCTCCGCCCTTCCGCTTCCCTTGGAATTAAAGTGTTCATTAGAGCACTCCTGCCATTCTCAGAAGGCAATTTGCCAAGATCATCAATGCCAAAGTTAGACCATCCAGCGCCATATTCTGCAAATACAAAGTCTCGTTTTACTGAAACCGGATAACCACAATCCGGAAGTGGTTGGCCGCTCATACATGAGGGGATAGCACCGCCTTGTAATTTTAACAGAGTGGGTACTATGTCTATCAGATTAACTAACTCATTACTTACACGCCCTTCAGGAATGTAACCAGGCCAGGAGATTATAAGAGGAATGCGTGTCAAACAGTCAAAAAAAAGAGCACCTTTCTCGACCATTCCATATTCAAACATAAAATCACCATGATCTGAACAGAAAACAACAATGGTCTTTTTTCTTAAATCAAGCCTATCAAGCGCATTAATAATATCACCTATCTTATCGTCAATAAAACGAATCATGCCATAATAAGCGCCAAGAGTTGCATATACATCATTTTCTGGGCAGTGGCTAACATCAAGAATTTTTTTTAGAACCCTGTTTGTCTCTGGTTCGTTTTCGCCGAATTCTTTTTTAAATGTTTCTGGCAACTTTAGGCTGCCCCGCGGAAACATGTCGGCATATTTTTTGGGCAGTTCCCACGGATAGTGTGGATCGGGAAAAGAGACCCATAAAGCGAAGGGATTATCTTTGTATTTATTTATAAAGTTTATTGATTGATCCGCAATTAGACTTGTGCTGTAATCTTCAATAGGATAATCCGTTACTGCGTAGTTTAGTAACTTTTCAGGTACTGGTTTACTTGTCATAAGCTTTCTTGTTTGGTGCGCGAAATTGATAGCTTCTTCGGACCTGTGCCAAAGCATTCCACGATAAGGAAAGGCATCCGAAATACCACTGTGCCCAAGTTCACACCAGACATCGAAATAGTTAATATCTTCCTCATCTTTAAAGCAGTGGTTTTTCCCAATTAATCCGGTGGTGTAACCCATATTTTTCCAAAGCTTAAATGCGTGCTCTTTGCCTTTTGCGAGAAAAGTTTGATTTCGTCTTGAGCCATGCTGATGTGGATATTGAGCGGTCCAAAGAGAACAACGGGCAGGAACACATAGTGGGTGTGGTGTATAAGCATTTGTGAAAATAACACCACTTTTTGCGAGTCGTTCCAAAGAAGGAGTCTCACATGCCACATTTCCATAAAGATGGCTCGCAGTCGCCTTCTGCTGATCTGTCATTATGACTATAATGTTTGGTTTGTCCTGCATAAAAATTCTGCCTTAATTGTATTTTTATAAAAATGTTATATAGTCCGTGAAGAATCAATAAAATTTCCAACAATTATTTGCACAAAAGGCTACAAAACTTGGAAAGATATATCCTCTTTGACAATTTCTAACAATTTTTCATCCCTAACGATATCAATAAACTTGAACTCACCAAATCCTGACTGATTATACCCAGATAGTTCACCAGCTCCACGATTTTGCAAATCGATTTCAGCAATTTCGAAGCCATCATTTGTGAGCGCAAATTTATGGAGCCGTTCGATAACCTCTGGTCGTTCCCCATCTTTAACAAGCAAAAAACAGAAAGAGTCTCGCTCTCCCCTACCCACTCGGCCACGAAGCTGGTGCAGTTGTGCAAAGCCAAACCTTTCAGGGTTTTCGATAACCATAATATCAGCCTCTTTGATGTCGATTCCAACCTCAACAACCGTAGTGGCGACTATAATTGGTTTTTCACCAACAACAAAACTTTTTATTGCATTTATTTTTTCCAAGGAGGTCATTGCTCCATGCAGCGCGACAAAATTGTCTTTAAAGAAATCAATAGAATTAAATTCTTCTTGTATAGAACTCACCGATTTCATGCCAACCAATGTATCTGTACCAATAGCCGGCAGAATAAAAAAAGTCCGTCCACCAGATTTGATTTTATCGTATATGAATCGGTACATATCTGCGCGCTTTCGGCTACTTACAATATGCGTTTTAACCTCTTTTCTTCCCTGTGGTAGTCCGTCGATCCGAGAGAGTGCCATATCTCCATACATTGAAATTGCCACTGTTCTCGGAATTGGCGTGGCACTCACAAGCAACAAATCAGCTCTATTGCCCTTTTCTCTTAACTCTATTCTCTGTTTTACTCCAAATTTGTGCTGTTCATCGATTATAACAAGACCAACTTTGGCGAATGAAGCGGTCTCTGATAAGAGCGCATGTGTTCCTATAAAAATTCCAGCTTTATCGACTTTAACCTTTTCTCCGCCCGAAACAACAATCTGGATGGGGGTCTCTGTACCGGCATAAAACCTTTTGAACACTTCCATATGCTGCCGGGCCAATATCTCTGTAGGCACCATAATAAGAACCTGATAATGGGCTTCAAGCACATGAGCTGCAATTATGGCACAAACAAAAGTTTTTCCAGAACCGACATCTCCTTGTAAAAGCCTATTCATTTTGCGGTTTGAACAGATGTCTTCCTCTATGGAGAGAATTGCAGAAAGCTGACCGGCTGTTGGTATAAGGAGGGAGTTTCTCAAGACAGAATCCTTTAAAAATTTGCTAGCAGGAAAAGGAATACCGCCCGTAAGATTTCTCTCTTTTATATTCTGGACCTTTTTAAGAAACAGAAAGGCCTCTTCATATCGTAACCTATTTAAACAATCCTCAATGTTAGCAGTATCGGGTTTCGATGGGAAATGGAGCTGCTCATAAACAGTACGAATGGGAGAAAAATCCCTTTTTTTTATTACTGATTTAGGCAGTTTTTCTGGAAGAGAGACAGCAAGCCTGTTGAGTGCATCTTTTACTACTGATGCGATTAATTTACTGTCTGCAAAAACCGCTTTTAAGTCATAGCTCCCGGGGTAAATAGGAAAAATTCCTTTTACTGGCTCCTCACCTTGCTTTAAAATCCTGTATTCCGGATGAACAATCTGCCATTTTTCTCTGAATTCTGCAACCCTGCCCCACGCATGCACTCGCATGCCAGGCTCAAATCGATCTGCTATAAATCTGATTCCTCCGAAAAAAACAAAATCGATATCTCCGCTATCATCAGCACAAGTAACAACAAGCCTTTTTTTTTCGTCGCTTTTGATAGAAATTACAGATACTATCACAACTCCGAACGAGTTTGGGGCAAGGTCGGCAACCTTATTTATAGCACTTCTATCGACATATGCCCTGGGCACATAATTAAGCAGATCTTCGACGCTAAAAATTGCTCTGTCCGCAAAAACAGCAGCTCTTGCAGGTCCTATGCCAGAAAGTACAGTGATTGAGTCAGAAAGGGATACTGGATCTTTTAAACGCTTATTTAATGCCTTCACCAATTTTGAACTCCGCTCCGTTTTTCAACATCTTAATCATTAGCTGAGCATCATCAGCCAAATCACTTTGCGGATATTTCCTAACTAACGCATCATAGGCGATTATAGCTTTTGCAGTATCTTTAATTCGGTCAGAATATATGTAACCTATCATAAATTGAGCCTTATACGAATCTTCTCTCGCCGAACCGTAAAGACGCAGGAATCTCATATACTCTTTAAGAGCAAAGAAGTGCTGTCCCCTCTCAAGCATTAATTGTGCAATAGACAAACAGATATCAGGTTGGAATTGAACGGTCGGATATCGATACCGAATATTGAATAATATTTCAAGCGCTTTGTCTTTCTCGCCCTGTTCAGCCAGCTTGGCAGACTTATTAAACAGAAACCGAGGATCATTTTCGAGAGAAAAATCATATTCGGGTAAAGAAATTTTTAAGCCATAGCGTTTTCTAAGTGCAATGATAATATCGGAAACTCTTTTAGACTTTTCTTTTGACAAAACAACTTTGCGGACAGTGGCCTTAACATCATCAAATGGCATAATGTTCCCTACGCTGTCAAAAAACTCCTCAGCATTAAATTCCCAGTAGTATCGCACCATATCATTAGTGACAAGCATATTATTAATAATCTCGTTCTTTGCCTCTTCGTATGTAAGTCTCGTGTTAATTTCTGGTAGGCAAAAAGAATCAGGATGATCGTTATAATAGCCAAGCACTTTGTTGGGCTCAAGGCCAAAGTATGTGTTCATGTTGATTTCTCGGAAATCAGCAATAATGTAATTTCTCTTTTGCTGCTCTATTTTTGAGCGGAGAATCTTATCGGAAAGGAGTCCGGCCTCCTTTGCAAGATCATAAAACAAAATAAAACGGAGATAATAATTCTCGAGAAGATTTTTTCTTCCTTCTTCAGATCTGAAGCGTTCAATAACAAGCGGATTATTTTTATATAAAAGAGTAAACAGGTCACCTGCTCTGATTTTTTTCTTTCCATCAATAACAGCAAGAGTCGCGGAATCAGGGATTTCAAAATGTCGCCTTATAGTTAGGTTTTGAAGTACCTGTTCCTTGCACTCTTCATAAGTCATAATGGCATCTTGTTCGTATCCGCAAATCTTGAATAAATTAATTGACATATTGCCCCTGCCATATGCAATATGTATAGGAGAGCTTATTTTACCAATTGGCGTATTTACAATCGTCTGGTAGATATGCTTGGTCTCGCCCTTTAGCCACGATAGCGGCTGGTTGTTTTTAATCGTAACGGTTTTTCCACTTGTATAAGCGTTTATAGAATATTTCTTCTGCAAGTCGTCAAATATACCTGTGTCCATAGCCAGCTCTTGAAGTATAACTTTCAAATTGTTGCTACTGTTCACTTCTATATGCTTAACATATAAATCTGGTCTGCGAAGATATTGCCGTTTTGTCCTTTCCCATTCAGCGAACAGATCAGCTTCGGATATTACTGGCTTCCAGTCAAATAGAGTAACGGCTCTTTTAGTTTTAATTTTTCTGTATGTGTTTTCAACAATATTTAAGGTATGTGACTTGATTAGGGCATCTTCCTTTGCAATAAGCTTAGCAGAATCCATGGCTTCGTTCATTTCATCACGCACAAAAGAATTTAATTCTGTTCTGATTTCATCTTTTTCGAGCAGCATTCTGCGGAGAACCGTATTACGGACAGTTTCAAGCGGAAGACAGGGATCGTTTTCCCATTCGGCAAGCGCCCTTTTTTCGGTCTCTGTTGGATTAAGCGAATCATTAACAAAAGGTTTTTTCTTAATAAAATCTTTTCGGTCGCGCATAAAGCGACTATGAACATCAGATGGCAAAAAACCCCAGTTTTTGACTAAAACTTCGTTGGCATAATAGTTCGCAACCTCTACCATAGCAATATTATCAAGTATTTTTTTATTTGTATCAGATTTAAGAAAACCGAGCTCTATTGCGCTATTATAGATTAATTGGTTATCGGTTTTAGCTTGTAAATAGTTTTTTATTTGCTCATTTCGTGATGAGCTATCTACTATTTCGCGAAAAAGCGTATCAATATAGCTTGTTCTTAAGGTAATACCTTTGGCCTTTATAACTACAGGATCTTTCGAGTTGCAGCCAGCTAGAGTAACCGCAGTAATAGCGGCAAAAAGCAACCGCAAAAAACTACAGTGCACCAATAGCTTCTTCAACGGTATCGTATATTTCAAGCAGTGTTGTAGCCCCGATAATTTCTATTATTTCAAAAACATGTTCGTTAACATGTGCAATCTTAAAGCTCCCACCCTTTTCTTTGGCCATCTTACTAAAGTGAAGAAGGATTCCGAGTCCGGTACTATTGACATAACGGAGTTTTTCGAAGTCCGCGACTATATGAACAACGCCATCGCTCATTAGTGCAACAACTTTTTCAAGTACACTTTCAACATTTGTGGCATCAAGGTCTCCAATAAATTCTACAAGCCGTGAATCAGTCTTTGCAGGAATATCCTTGAACGAGATGGTAATCTGATTGCCCATTTCAAACCTCTTTCTTTTTTATTATCCTAATTACTGTCCGTTCACCCTCAGCTGCAGCCGAGACGCTGTCGCAAAGCATTTTTACAAGCTCTACTCCCCGCCCCCGTTTCTCGTTCAGATTAAACGACTGTGCGCCATTTAATCTTAGGTTTATTTCGTTTACGGCTGCTACTGCAATTTCAGGTGTAGGATTACTGTTAACAACTGACAACTCTATTTTATATCTAAAAACTTTGCCGCATACCTCTATGGGCATTTTAACTACAGGATCAGCGTGTTCTATTGCGTTATTGCACAATTCATCGATTACGGCTTCCATACGAAAGGAATCCCTTTTACTGTAGCCTTTCTGCCTAACTACACTGGAAAAAAAAGATCTCACTTCAGGAACAAAGCTTAATACAGCAGGCAGAGAAAGCCTAAAACTATCACCGCTATCTTCGTTTTCCCAGTGATAACGGCGTACCGCCGAGCTCACCGTTGGGAGAAACTCAAATATCTTTTCTGCACCAAGAAGCCGAAGTTTTGCTCTATTTTCGGTATCGAGTCCTGCGAGATAAAGATTACCTCCACTTTCGACTAGTCGTTTTTTGCATCCCATAAGTTCACCAAAAGCAGGGCTGGAGATAAAGGTTACCTCGTTCATCTCTGCTACAATAAACCTATTGCCTCCTGAAATTGCTGCATTAACAGATTCACTAATCTGAACAACGCGATCGGCATCAAGACTACCCTTAAAGCGCATTACAACCAACGCATCATGTAAAGTACATCTATCAACACTGATTTTAAAATTTCTCACAGAAAGATTCCCTTATGTATCGTCTTCCGGCGACCATTGTTTTCGCGCGACAACAACAGTTTCGCCTTTTGTTTCAACAGAAAGCGCATCACAAAGAATCCCCACTATCTGGATACCTCTACCATCCACCACGGAACCCCCGCCACCTTTGGCTGCCTCAATCGCCTGACGAAGACGGATAATGCCATCGGGATCTGTACCAGGGTGTGAGACAACGAACTCGACAGAAGTATCGTCAATATTCGCACTTACGGATATTTGTTCCCCGATTCTTAGTCTGCCAAATTTAACTGCGTTGCTGCATAGTTCGTCAATAATTATTTCCATTCTAAAAGTAAATCGCCGCGAATAACCTCTCAGTGAAATAATGTTTGACAATAGGCGTCTTACATCGGCAACATATTCCATGTCGCCTGGAAAATCGAGAGAAACAGTCTGGATGCCGACTTTCTGTTCCATTAGTTGCAGTTACTCTTCTCCGTGGAGGATAAACTTTTCATCGGATGAATCGACCAACCCCTTTTTTATCATTCTTTCGACCATCCTGTTTGTAATCTCGAATAGTGTAGTAAAGGAAATATCCCTATTGAACCCACGAGGTTTCTTTACCTGCTTTTCCGAAGAGGACCGGAGTGAGTCAAGAACACATTCCATCACATACATAACCTCTCCGTATGTCATATTGCCTTTACGATAATCAGAAAATTTCTGAATTCCATCAAGAATAAGCCCGCGCAACTTTTCAAATTCCTCTTTACTATCAAAAACATTTCTGAGATTATCCATAAGACAAACGCCCCCTACTTAATTGGTACTCCAAAAGGTCTTAGTGACAAATATAATAATCAACCGATTATCAAACAACATGTTACGGCTTAACAGCTTTGGTTGCTGCTTTCCCTCCCCCACCCACCATAAATGGATCTGAGGACATAATTCCCGCATATGAAGCCTGAGAAGTACGGACAATAGATTCGCACAAGCCATTAGTTAGATCAAAAATGAAGTGTTTTTCTTCGACGGGGGAAAGTGGGCGTTCGTCCGCGAAACGACTATACCATACTAAG
Organism: uncultured Fibrobacterota bacterium; assembly: GCA_964590225.1. Classification (GTDB taxonomy): domain Bacteria; phylum Fibrobacterota; class OXYB2-FULL-49-7; order OXYB2-FULL-49-7; family JAEUSG01; genus JAEUSG01. The sequence continues at coordinate 9,288 of CAZPWS010000021.1, read as the reverse complement.
CCAGCATTTTTCTCTACAACAAATTTCAAGTTTCCTGCAAAACAGGTTTTTCTTTCCAGAGCATCTATCACCTGCATAAAGCAGACAATTTCACCCCTAATGACACCCCATGGAAGAAAACCGGCAGCCCTATTTAATGAAATTTTAAAGTTTCGAATTTCGCCACTTATGAATAGGCGGACACCTGTTGCGTTCATTAACAGAACAGCTTCATCCATAGAAGGAAGCTTTCGATTTACCTGTCCCCTACTCAATAGTCTTCCGTAAAAGTCATGAGGCTCAAGTCGTATTGTAGTATCGAGTGCGAATGCAGCGTAAATTCTGTCTTCAAGAGTTATATGAAACCTGTTATCAGAAATACTCTGAAGTCCTAAGAAGGCTACAGAATTGTTTCTGACCGTTAATGAATCGGCAATCAGAACACCACGCACTAACACAATGACAATTAGAAGTTTACTACACATCATGGTTACTCTTTCATTTTTCCGTTTATACGATAAATATAAGCAAGAAGTTCTGCAACTACACCATATAATTTAGGAGGTATCTCTTCATCCAGCTCAAGTGGGTATAGTAACTCAAGAAGATCAGAATCTTCTCTTATTGGTATAGAATGCTCCTTAGCAAGCGCGATAATGGCATCGGCAGTTCTTCCTGCCCCCTTTGCAGCAACAACAGGCGCGTCGTCCTTCTTCTCATCAAAGCGGAGAGCGACGGCAGAATGTCGTTTTTTTATTTCTCGCCTCATACAGTTATATCAAATCCTTGATTTTTTCCGTTTACATTCTCTTGGGTCTGCCTAAATACGCCGTGAATAACTGCGCTTCTACCGGTTGAAACAGTGATTGCGCCAAGCTTGTAACCAAGTCCTGACAATCTTTCTTTTAAGGGTAACTTCTCCGATTCGAAAAGTTTAAGCGCGCTTCGATCTTTTACAAGAAAAGCGATTGACAACCGACCGTTAACAACCGAGGCGGTTGCCTCAACATCACCAAGTTGCGATGGGGCTACTCGTACTGTTACGGAAACATTCTCTGCATCAATTTTACCCCGTTTTCCCCGTCGCTTGAAAAAAACATGTGCAGACTGAGGTTCATCCGTATGCACAACGGGGACAAACATATGTCTGATTTCTTGTTCCACACCGTTTCGGATTTGAATTGATTCTATCTGCGAAAGAAGCAGAGATGCTTCATTTTTTAACCGATCCTTTAGATCTGGTGATATGTCTATTTTGTCCAAAGTATCATAAAATGAAATAAGTTGTCCCTTGAAATCGCCACGGATTGAAGTTAAAAGTTGTTCGCGAACAGCAGAATCCGGCCGGAAGTTTAACAACTTGGTAATTTTGTGCTCATACTGTTGGCCGGAAGTATCGTCAATCTTTTTCAACAACTTAGCAATCTTCTGCAATTCATTTCCCTCGGTAATCAATGGAACTATAAGAGTTTTTGCAACAGAAATAAATGAATTAAGCTTCATAATAGAGTCTGAAGAAGCTTGTGTTGCGCTTCCGCTTTGGGGTTTTTCTGTTGGTAGCATATCGATAAAAGCCAAAAGCCGTCCAATCGATTCGCCAATCTGCTTTATCTGGGGATACAGAGACAGCTCCGCTGGTATTCTCTGTTGAAGCGTCGGTTTACTCTCAGTTTTGCAAAGAATTTTTGTTAACGATTCAATGTCGTCCATAGTTAGTGGTGTTTTGTCGATAACAGTAAAAATATTTTTAATGATTTTACTTACAGTTGCATCTGATGGCTCGCGTTCTGTTCCAGCGTAGGCGTTCTCGACAATTGCCCTTACTGTTCTTTCAATCTTGGCATCAGCTTTTTCAAAAGATGATGTTTCCCGTTTTATACTACCATAATCGACTATTTCCCACTCTCTTTCTGACAACGGAATAAATTTCACCAATGAGCCTGCACTGACGGTAATAGGCAGTGAAATGGGAACAGATGGGCTCCCACGAAGTGAAATCATTGCTTTTCCATCAGCCCTGACTGATTCAACCGATGCCTCGATAGTTTTTCCTATTTCTGGCCTAAAAGGAAGGGGAATTTCCTGTGAAACGGTGACTATCGGAGGAACAAATCCTTTTTTGCCTGATGACAGCGCGCTTATATCTTTTGTGATGGAATAGATGTTTTCTTTTAGAGAGGACGAAAGCGATGGGAAAGCGGTCAGGCTCAATAAAATTGACTGGAGTTTGTTAGTCGCACTCTGCATGGATGGATTGCCCCGAAAATTTTCTATGGCTTCTTTAATCTCCTGAGTGACGCCTTTTAGAGAAGGTTCATTGACTACTTGTGATTCAATGGAACTTAAAAGTGTGGCTATTGTCTTAAGCGAAACCTGTTCTTTTATGGGGATGGGTTTTTTATTACCATCTTCTTGTGTATCGCTAAGTAACTGCAAAAGGACTTCCGTTCCCCTTGATATTGACAGAAGTATTTTTGTTCCTATTTTCGGAGAGGGATGCTGCTCTGAATGAAGGTGAAAAATATTTTCACCAACCCTGACTACCAATTTACCTTCCTTGGTTATTCCTTCTACCACACCTTCTCTGCACAAAGAGGTTATGGCTGAAGTTTGACCGGTAGCAGAATAAGAAACAATTTCCGGTTTCACCATTTATACTAATATCGGTTTATCGTTATTACTGCTTGAACTTAAGAATAAGCCTTACCTGATCCTGATCGATATGTGCCTTGGACGCTATCTCTTCAACAGAATATCCCTTGCGTGAAAGCTCAAACACCATTTCTATAAGCGAATTCTTATCAGGAATCGTCTCCGCCGCAGTTTGGGTATCCGTTGTTGTTATCGAAGCCGCCTCCCTAAACTTCGCCACTGTATCCTCAAGAGTCACTTTTTTACTGGCCATATCATCTGCCAGCTCCAGCTGCGGTTTATGTTTTACTATAGGCTTAACGCTGGTAACACTCTTTTTTTTACCTACTCCTTCCCTTATTATGGCACTAATAAGAAATATAAGCAGGAAACAAAGCAAAACAACAATCACCGGTTTCTTTTTCTCAGACACAAAGAAGCGAATCAAAGTTTCCTTGTTCAACTTTTTACTGCCGACTGAATCGTCTGATTTATTCTTGGCAAACAAGCCCTTCTTTACAGAATCTATGATGGAGGTCAAAACGGCAATTTCAGCTTCTTCTGCCCTTAACGATTTTTCGTTATCAGCAGTTGGCTCTTTCAATAAATCGTGAATGCGTTGTTCGCGTGTATTTATTCTATCCATTAACTGTTCGATTGTGACTTTAGCATCGGGCGCAGAAGCGGTGGGTTTAGCAACTAACCCTTTCGCGTTAATAAAATAAAACGATAATGCGGCGTACAGCACGCAGAACACAAGAAGAATAACAAGAAGTGACTTTAGAAGTTTACCCATCAGTTTTTAACTGTAACAACACGGATTTCAATATAAATTCGTTTCACGGATAAACCAACTCTTTCTATGGTAACGCATTACTATATATATTGCCGTTTATGAGAATTTTAAGAATTACCGCTATTATCGTCGTACTTACAACCCTTCAGGTTAAATTACCCGACCTGTTTAGGGAGTACGATGCCCTGATGCAAAATCTGTTCTACTCGATAAGAGGCGAACTAAAGACGGATGATCGGATAGTAATAGCAGATATAAACGATGCGGCGATACTGGAATACGGTGATTGGCCATGGACAAGAACAAAAATTGCTGAGCTGCTTGATTCCATATCAGCTTGTTCTCCCAAAGTTATTTATCTGAACTTTTACTTTCGAAAGAGAGCCGAAGACCAAGGAAATAATACCTTGAGCGCATCTATGATAAGGGCAGGAAATGTTGTAATTCCCTTTACTTTTGAGAGGGTAAACAGCACAAATAATATTGCTATTATCGAAGCACCCTCCTTACCTGTTCGAAATTCAGCCGTTTATTTAGAAGATCCATCTATTCCAACTGACATTATCAAAGCAAAAATCCTGCATGAGCCGGAGCAGGCTTTTGCGCAATCTGCGGCAGCATTAGGTTTTAACAACAATTTGAGCATTTATGGGTATTCCCGCTATACACTTCAAACTGTTGGATATGGAAACAATTTCTATCCCGCCGTTTCGCTTGCAATCGCTTCTGTGTATAACGAAATATCAACCAAGGAATTGCGGATTATCCCAAACGAAGTTATTAAAGGTGGTTCTTCTCTTTCTATACCAATTGATAATTACGCGACATCAATGATAAACTTTTGTGGGGCCGAAAAAAAGTTTAGGCATATATCCGTATCTGAAATTCTAGGTAGAAATTTTGATAAAAACATGCTATCGGGAAAAATTGTTCTGGTTGGTTTATCCGATAAACGCAATCTTGATCCCCACCGGACACCGTTCACGGCTAAAATGTCTTCTACGGAGTTGTGGGCGACAGTAACCGCGAATACACTTGAATCTCCGCCATTTATCCGATTCAATATACTTTTGCTTTCTCTTATTCTACCCATATTAGCCATCATTCTTGTAACCGTATTAACAGAAATTGCGCTACAACTGCCTGAAGGTAAGGGGATTCCAATAGCGCTTCTTTTCGGAGCGGTGCTTCTTATTGTAAATTTTGTTGTTTTTGTTTCCGGTTATTGGGTTTCTCTGCTCCTGCCAATATTTTATTCTTTTCTTTTTGCAGCATGGCTAATTTATAAAAGAGTCCGGTTTGGCAGCAGCCAGCGTATTAAAATCGACGATATTGAATATACTGCGGAAGGTGAAATCAAGAAGATTGGTCGCTATTGTATAGAGAAAGAGATTGGTAGCGGTTCCATGGGAACTGTTTATAGAGCAACAGATCCTAAACTCCATAGAACTGTTGCCATTAAAACTATTAAGCTCGGAGGTGGAATAGGAATTCAAAAAGAGCTGAAAGAGCGCTTCTACCGCGAAGCGAGAGCAGCTGCCGGCTTAAAACATGAATCAATTGTAACAGTTTACGATTTTGGAGACACCCAGTCTATTGCTTTTATGGTGATGGAATTTGTTGAAGGCGAAACTCTGGAAGCGCTTATCGCACAAAAAGGAAGGATAAGCGTAGAAGAAACTGTTCGCATAATCGGCAAAATAGCATGCGGAATTAAAATGGCACATACGCAGGGAATTATCCACAGAGATATCAAACCAGCGAACATAATGGTCGTCAGAAACAATAGTGAGGTCAAACTTATGGACTTCGGTGTGGCAAAAACAGGTGGGGCTCTCACAGATACTGGAAAAGCGCTCGGAACTCCGTACTATATGTCACCCGAACAACTTAACGGAGAGGAAATTGATAATTCAACAGATATATTTTCACTTGCTGTTACCGCTTATGAATGCATTTCCGGCATCCGTCCCTTTGCAGGAGAAAACCTTTCTGCGCTAACCTATGCAATACTGCACAAGTCTCCACAACCCCTGTTTGATCGAATTAGTGATTTGCCAAAGGGGGTTGATGTTGTTCTTGCGAAAGCGCTCGCAAAAAATAGAGATAACAGATATCGCGATGTCACAACTTTTGCCGATGATCTTGAGAAATCAATAAAACAATGACAGATCTTGCCCTAATTAAAGAACGATACGATAAGGGAGAGCTAGAGCCTATAAAGTTACAGTTGAAACATTTTATCTGTATGAATTTTAATGATTTCCAATTTTTTCTAAAGAAGGAACAATCAATTTGGGGAAAACCGGTTGAACTGTTTACTGCCTTACGGCTTTATATTCTTGACAAAAAAACTATTGATTTTAGGTCGGAAATGATCAGTCAAGTTAATGAGATAAATAAGGAGCTTGAAGTAAAAGGGTGTAGCTGCAATCCGGAAGAAGCTAAAAAGGTTAAAGATGAATGGTTAAAGGTTCATGCTCCAGCTTGGCGTGCGAATAGAATTTTAGAAATAATCTATGTACTGAACAGGAATAAAAACTTTTTTTCTGAATTATTGAAATCTGGCGCTGATGACAATACTACTATTAATTAAGATAGGCTGATATCATGTTGAAAGTGATCCAAAACAGAAGCGAACTTACAAACACAAAAAATGCGTTAAAAAAAAATAAAATTACTATTGGGTTTATTGGGGGATCAATCACAGATGGAAGAACCAACTGGAACTGGCCAGACCCCTTCTGTTCATGGCTCGTAAATACAACTGGTGTACGCCTTACAGTAGAAAATGCCGCTATTGGCGGAACGGGGAGTGATCTTGCTACAATGCGTGTAGATAGGGAGATTATTAACCGCAACTGCGACCTTGTTTTTGTGGAATATGCAGTTAATGACTGGTGGTTTTCGCCTGATTATCGTGAGAAAACGCGAGAGGGGTTAATTAGAAAACTCCTCGCTTACGGTAAATGTGACATAGTGCTTGTTTATACCTACGGTCAGTATATGTATCCGTTTATGATTGCGGGCCAGATTCCGCCGAGTATCGCCGAATTCGAAAAAATTGCAGACTATTACAAGCTAAACTCGGTATGGATGGCCCTAAATTCTTTTGAACAGATCAAGAGCGGTATTATGCAATTTGATGAATGGCTGCCCGACAACCTGCATCCTCAATACAGAGGGAGCCTCTCGTATGCGGAAGCAGTAATAGCTTTTTTTAAAGCAAATCTGTACAGCAAAAAGGTTAGCGGCAAGTCCCTTTCTGGTAAAAAAATGCCTGAGCCTATCAATAAATTTAACTGGGAAAATCTCCAAATTCTCCCATTTTCGAAAGTTGTACTCTCTGGCAACTGGATTATAAAACGGTGGAACAAACTTGCCTTTATTGAGCAGGCACTTTGGACTACCTCCATCGGCGCTAAACTCTCATTTAAGTTTGTGGGGCGAGGACTAATTCTTGGTTTTGACCACGGAAGCGCCTCATCCGAATTTTGCTATAGAATTGATAATGGCGAGTGGAAAACAAGCAAGCGAGATCGACCGGATTGGTGTGGCGCGGAAGGATGGTACACGCCATATTTCATAACTGATGAATTAACACCTGAATCGCATAAGTTTGAACTTAAGGTAATCCATGGTAACTCAGTCGGCGATACTTCAATGAACCAGAAATATATCTCGACCCGTTTTGTACTTGGCTCTATTGGCGTAATTCCGTAATCAACAACAATATAATGATGGAGACGCTATTATGAAACTCAAAATCAAGCTTCCGCTTGCTGCAATAGTTCCTGGACTTATAATTTTATTTGTTTTTATAGCAACACAATGGGTTATTAAACAGCAAAAATTTGACAGCGCTGTTGTAAATGTAGCTGGCCGCCAACGAATGCTTTCCCAAAAAATTGCCAAGGAGGCTCTGCTTGGAAGAGATCTTGTTAAGGATGGGAAGGACTGTGGAGCACTGCTAAAAACATTCAATAGGTCGATAGAAGTGTTTGACTTGAGTCTGACTGCACTTAAAGAGGGCGGAGCCGCCCCCGTTTCGCTCGATCCTATGAATAACAATTTGCACAAGTGTTCTGAACCTGATCCGGAAATTCTTCTTATACTCGACACCCTTAGCACTATTTGGAATTCAATGCACTCAGCCGCAAAACTTGTTTACTCATCCCGTTTTACAGACAACAATGCCATATCTGTTATCACAGAGTTGAATAGCAAGGTTTTAGCAATAGCAGATCGTGCTACAAGTGCGATGCAACAAGCATCAGAAAAAAAAGTAAATGTAATCTTTGTAATTCAGATTGTAGGTCTTATTCTTGGAGTTTTGTGCATTATATGGGTTATGCGCACAGTATCTGTTTTGCTTAGCAGGCTATCAGCTGTTAATCTTCTTATGGAAAAGTATGCAAGAGGCGATCTTACCGAAAGGGTGGGCATTTCAAAAAATGGGGACGAACTTGACGACACTCTCGCAGGCGTAAACCATCTAGGAGAGAACATCACAGCCATTATAAGTGAGATTCATTCGGTTATACGCACGCTGAACAGTGTTTCTTCCCGTTTTTTTGAAGCCTTCCGTTCAATCGATAACTCGTCACAATCGGTCAAGGGTAACTCAGGCACAGTAGCGGCCGCAACTGAGGAGTCAACAAGCAGTGTTACAACTATATCGGCTGCAGCGGAAGAAATGAGTACCACAATAATGACAGTTGCATCAGCCATGGAGGAAATGAGTACTTCGATCCATGAGGTAGCAAAAAACTGCCAGACCGAATCTCGCATAGCTGCCGATGCGATTTTTAGGCTGGAGGGCATGAAGTCAGCAATGGACAAGTTAAGCGCAGCAGCAGGCGAGATAGGAAGGATTGTGACCGTCATAAACGATATTGCCGGTAAAACACGATTGCTTTCTCTCAATGCCACCATTGAGGCAGTTTCAGCAGGCGAAGCCGGCCGCGGTTTTGCAGTTGTTGCCAATGAGGTAAAAGAGCTTGCTCGACAGACAACGGGTGAAACCGATGCTATCCGATCTCAAATTGATGATATGCGTAATCAGGTTGAGGCAGCTCAAAAAGCTATGGGTGAAGTGGTAACTGTGATCGAAGAGGTTAATGCTATCGCGCAAACCATTGCAGCAGCCGTTGAAGAACAGTCGGCGACTTCCAATGAAATAGCGAGAAACATTGGTGAAGCAAGTACTGCGGCAACGGAAGTAGCTAAAAATGTATCGCAAACGGCAGCCGGTCTAACCGAGGTGTCCTCAAGTATTCAGAAGGTTAATAGTGAAACCAGCAGCCTTGCCGATAACATTTCAAGCTTGCGCGATGATGGAGGGAAACTTATTTCTTTAAACAGCGATCTCGAAAAGGTGATTGAGTCATTTCACATTCAAACTGCACTTATAGAATGGAGCGATCAACTTTCAACTTCCGTAGTGAGCATGGATAAACAGCACCAGAGACTTATTAAACTGATAAATGACCTTAATGCTGCACTTAGCGAAGGTAGGAGTAGAGAGATGATAGGAACCATACTTAACGAACTCGCAGACTATACGGTTACACACTTTAGAGCAGAAGAAGAATTAATGCAGCGAGCAAAATACCCTGATTTTGAAAGCCACAAACCCTTACATATCGCTTTTGTAAAGAAGGTGACAGACTTCAAATCTGATTTTGAAAGTGGAAGAGGCATGGTTTCGCGCGATCTGATGATTTTCCTCAAAGATTGGCTTGTTGACCATATTCAAATGATTGACAAAAAGTATGGGAAATGCTGTGCAAAGATTATGCAGTGAAGAATCAAGGAATATTTATGAAGCTTATTTACATTACTGTATCCAATAGTGATGATGCAGCAAAGATTAGTAGAAC
>CAZPWS010000020.1:0-50317 GCA_964590225.1 uncultured Fibrobacterota bacterium | reverse complement strand
GCAGTTCAAATAACTACTGAAAGAACCATAAAAAAAGGTGAGGAATGTGGGATAAAATCAAAGATTAAAACGCTTCTTTCGGCGGGAGACCGACTTTTCACTTATCGCGGCCCGTTTTGCCGCTTCGCTTGTATCGCCATTTGTAATAGAAAGTAGCGCACCAAAGTAGTGTTGTTCAAACGAATCAAGCGCCTTGTCGTATGTTAGTCTGGCAAGTTTAAAAGCGTCGAATTGGTTGTTGTCGTTAGGTAAAAAAGTATTTGGCAAATCAGAGAGTTCTATTATGTCGTTTTCTGACATTGCAATGGCTGTTTCAATTAAATTTTCAAGTTCACGGATGTTCCCTTTCCAGTCGGATTCGGTAAGTTGGCGGATAACAGCGGGAGAGAAGCCTTGAATGGTTTTTCCTGTTCTAACACAAATTTTGCGTAGTAGATAATTTGCAATTGTTGGAATATCTTCTCTTCGATCACGCAATGGTGGAATTGATATTCGTATTACATTAAGTCTGTAATATAGATCTTCACGAAGCATGCCTTCCTTTACCATCAACTCAAGTTCTCGATTTGTAGCGGCAACTACGCGCGCATCAAATTGAATTTCACGATTGGAGCCAAGCCGTTTAATTTTTCCTTCCTGAAGTACGCGGAGCAACTTTACCTGTGTTGATATTGGAGTGTCGCCTATTTCGTCAAGAAAAACCGTTCCGCCATGCGCCTCTTCAAATATACCTGCCCGTACGCGGTCTGCGCCTGTAAATGCCCCTTTTTCGTGGCCAAATAGCTCCGATTCAAGGAGCGTTTCGGATAGGGCTCCGCAGTTAATAGGCAAAAAAGGGTTTTTACTTCTGTTGCTGTTTCTATGTATCTCCTTAGCCACAAGTTCTTTTCCTGTTCCACTTTCGCCGGTAATCAGCACTGTTGCATCGGTAGATGACGCTTTTTTAATTATTGTCATAACTTTTGTTATTGCACGCGAATTGCCTATGAGTAATGGCTCATTAACGGGCGTGCTTTTGAGCCGTCTGTTTTCGACCGCAAGAGCTGTATATTTGCTGCTGTTTAAAATTGCGGCAGCGCAAATGTCGGCAACAGTTTGAAAAAATCGGAGATCCTCTTCATCGTAGGACAGGTTGTCAAGTTTATTTAACGCTTCGATAAGGCCTATGATCTTATCGCCAAATCGGAGTGGAACGCATAAAACACTTTTTATCCCTTCGCTACCTTCTTTCCAGCGCGGATCTTTCGATGCATCCTCAATTAGTACGGGGACACCTTGCCCAACGATTGCTACTGCGCCAGGTTGTCTTGCTATTCGGAGCTTTTCTTTACCGGTAGGCTCTGCTTTATCTTCGGCAATGCTAAGTACAAATTCTCCTGTCTCGTTGTCCATCAGATACAGGGTTCCTCGCTCAGAACCCATAATTTCTGGAATCATAGCTATAATTCGCTGTAGTAATACTGACAAATCCAATGATTTGTGGAGTATTGAGCTGACCAGTATAAGATTTTCGAGCCGCTTATGCGAATCCATTTTTATTGATACAATTAGGCGCTTACCGAAGTAATCGCTATCATTTTGTAGATGTCATCTGCTGAGCAGCCGCGCGATAGGTCGTTTACGGGCTTATTTAAACCCTGTAATATTGGCCCAAGAGCGATAGCTTTGGCAAATCTTTCTGTAGCTTTGTAGCATATATTGCCGGCATTAAGGTCGGGAAATATAAGTACATTCGCATTTCCGGCCATGGTAGACCCTGGAGCTTTTTTGCGGCCAATGTCGGGAATGATGGCTGCATCAAGCTGGAATTCGCCATCTACCTGCAACTCAGGATAGCGCGACTTTACCAGCTCTACGGCTGTAAGTACCTTATTGATATTTTCGTGTTTAGCGCTTCCCATGGTTGAATAGCTTAGGAATGCAACTTTTGGTTCGCCGCCAATAAGTTTTCGGTAACTTTCGGCGGATGCTGATGCAATTGCAGCATGCTGTTCAATGGTTGGAAATGGAACAACACCGCAATCTGAAAAAATAAAAGGGGTGTAGTCTTCGCCTTTTTTGAAATTTGGGACAATCATGAGAAAAAAACTTGAAACGGTTCCCTCTTTTGCTCCAATGCAGTAGAGAGCTGCCTTTACAACATCGCCAGTGGAATTAACCGCGCCCGCAAGAGAGCCATCCGCTTTACCAGTTTCAACAAGAAGGTCTCCAAAATAGAGGTGTTGGCGCGCAAGCTTGTCTGCTTCTTCTTCTGTCATTCCCTTGGTTTTCCGTCTGTTATAAAGTGTGTTTGCAAGTGTATCAATTTCTGGATACTCATCAGGACGGATACACTCAATCCCGTCAAGAGAAAGATTGTTTTGTTTGGCAAGGTCATCTGTGGTTCCGTCGTGGTCGATAATTATTATTTTGGCTAGCATATCGTCTGTTGCCTTGCGCGCACCAAGAAGCATTCGGAGATCATTCCCTTCCGGTAAGACTATGGTGTGACTTAAGCTTCTTGATTTTTCAAGAATTTTCTCAACTATTTCAGGTCTTGGTTCCATTTTTTATACTCCGAATTTAAAATTTTATATTTTCAATAGTCAGATAGCTGTCATCGGACATTGTTCTCGTAACATTGCATTTTTTAGCTTCTGTAAACACTGCTTCCGCAACAGCTTTGGCGACAAGTGGATTAAACGCGCTTGGAATAATATAATCGCTTGCGATTTCGGTATCGCCTACAAGGTTTGCAAGTGCTTTTGCCGCTGCGAGTTTCATTGCGGTGTTTATCTTAACGGCACCCGCGTCAATTGCTCCTCTAAATAATCCTGGGAAGCAGAGAACATTGTTTATCTGGTTTGGATAATCGGATCTACCGGTGGCAATTATTACGCCTGGAATATCTTTAATTTCTTCGGGCTGAATTTCCGGAACAGGATTTGACATGGCAAAAATTATTGGGTTCTTTGCCATTGTGCGTGCCTCGTCGGCTTTAAGACAGTGGGGGCCGGAGACACCAACGAAAAGGTCGGCATTTTTAATTACTTTTCCAAGCGGACCGTCCTCGTTATCGGGATTTGTAACATTGGCCATTGCTATTTTTGAAGGATTCATGTTTTTAGTTCTGCCGCGGAATATTGAGCCGGCTGTATCACAAAGAATAATGTTTTTTACGCCTGCTTCCATCATAAGTTTTGTACAAGCAACACCGGCGGCACCGGCGCCATTTACGACAACTTTTAAAGATTCCATTTTTCTGTTGGTAAGTTTAACAGCGTTATACAAAGCGGCAAGAGATACAACAGCTGTACCGTGCTGGTCGTCGTGAAAGACAGGAATGTCAAGCTCATTTATTAACCGCTCTTCAATTTCAAAACAGCGAGGTGCGGAAATGTCTTCAAGATTTATACCACCAAAAGAGACAGATAGGTTTTTTACGGTTTTAATTATTTCTTCGGTGTCCTTTGTTTTTAGGCATATTGGATATGCGTCAATATTGGCAAATCTTTTGAACAGCACAGCTTTTCCTTCCATCACAGGAAGCCCTGCTTCCGGTCCAATATCGCCAAGTCCAAGAACCGCCGTACCATCTGACACAACTGCAACGCTGTTTTTTTTGATTGTAAGCTTATGTACAAGTGAAGGCTCTTTGTTGATAGCGAGACAGGTTCGTGCAACACCTGGCGTATAGGCGCGTGATAAATCGCGCTGATCGTTTAATCCGTTTGTAGCGGTAATTACTAATTTTCCGCCAACATGCATATCGTAAACAGCATCGCCAATCGATAAAACCAAACTGCTATTGATTGAGCGCAACGCAGAAGCTATTTCCTTTTCGTGCTGTAAATCGCGGCAGTTAACAGCTATACTGTATGTTGTTGTCCCCCGAACTGAATCTATAACAATGATACTGTCGATATCGGCCATAAGTTCATTTACTGCTTTGATTGTTTTAGATAACTTGTCTGAACCATTTTTGAATTGAATCTTTGCTGTAAGGGTGAATCCCGGTGAATTGTTTTTCATTTTATTTCGTTCCTTGAAGGTAGTAGTTGGTTTATATTTTCATACAGTAATTAATTATGGTAAGATAAACAAAAAGAGTGGCTATGCTCAATATACTGGTAATAATGTTGGTGGGAATGATTTATGCTGTTCCGCAAGTTAATCTTGATCGGTATCCTTCATTTTATCAGCTTTTTGCGAGAGATTCAACAGATTCTGCTTCAATAGAATTTTCTGGTGTTGTGGTGAATGACGATTCGTTGCCAAACATCCTAATATTGGATTTAATGCGAAATGGTGAATGTGTATGGAGTGACTCTTTTTTGGTTTCCGATACAGGTGCAATTCCTTTTGCCTTTTACCCACGCATAAGAGCAGAACTTGCAACATACTCTGTTAAGCTTATTTGTGATACTACCGAAATTTTCTTGGCTGACAGCCTTGTTTGTGGCGATATTTTTTTGGTAAATGGTCAGTCAAACGCGCTTGCCAATTCTGGTTCAGAACCAACTGAAACAAGCCCTTGGTTTCGGTCGTTTGGATCGATGCTCTACGAAGCTGAATCGTGGGGAGGAGATACCGTCTGGTGTCGTGCGCAAAATAGAGAGCCTTTAACTCTCGGTTCGGTTGGCGAATGGGCATTGCGAATGGGGTTGCTTCTTGTTGAGAGGCATAGTATCCCAATCTGTGTAATAAATGGGGCAGTGAGCGGTACGGTAATAGACGAACACTTCCCAACTTCTCTTAACAGGGAAGACCTAACAACGATTTACGGAAGATTGTTATATCGCTGCAATAAAGCAGGCGTTGCAGATAAGGTTAAGGGTATGCTTTGGTATCAGGGAGAGCACCATACCGATTCTGTTTATGGAAGGTGGGGCGAATTTTGGGACTCTCTTCGCGTTATGTGGCAACAAGACTATCCGTCGATTAAACTTATTGTGGTTACGCAAATCCGTCATGGCTGCGGGAATGCGCACCAGGATGTAGTTCGAAACGCTCAGCGAAAACTTGCGGATAGGCACCACGATGTTAAGCTGATCACAGTGGGAGACATAAATGGGCATGACGGCTGTCATTTTATTATGGATGGCTATTTTGCCATTGGAGAGCGAGTTGCTGATTTGCTATCAGGTTCGCTCTATGGTTTTCCTAAAAACCCTTCACTTGCTGCTCCGAGGCTTCTTTCTGTAAAATTTGCTTCTAAGCATAAAAAATCGCTTTTCCTTGAATTTGACCAGCCGGTGTTTTTACAACCCGACAACGGCGCGAAAAGGCTTAGGGATTATTTTTATTTTACAGATACAGCTACCAGAGTGGAAACTCTTATTGTTAACGAAAAAGAAATTAGATTAGTTCTGAATAAGACTGCTATTGAAGTAGATTCTCTTACATACACCCCCAATATATACTACCCAGGCACTTTCGATCTTTTTAAAGGTCCCTACATCATAGGAGAGAGGGGGCAGCCGGCACTTACATTTTACAAAGAGGCAGTTCAGCCTCCGCCGGACACTGTCCCTATTGATTCCATGATGGGCTTTACCGACTCTGTTGTTGAGCAGTACGCTATTGTTGATAGCGTAATAAAAATTCGTACAGTGAATTATATTGGTGAAGTTGATACTGTTTATAGCGGATATTTTCTTGCCTCTCTTGATTCCTTTCTACTGGTAGCTGATTCATTTAATGTTCTGTATGGCAAGAATAGGGGTACGGCGCGGGTAGCTGTTTGTTACCGTGGGCTTTTTGATACTGTTAGCATACAAGTTGTAAAAACAGGCGCTATTCTCGATTCTCTTAAAATCTATCCGCAGTCGTACAGCTTATTTGAAAAAGATTCCACAGTTGTCCAAACAGTCGCGCACTACAACAATAAGGGTCGGAAATTTTTGGCTGTTGTAGATTCTTTGGTGACATGGAGTGTGTCGGAGTTGGGATACATAAGTTTTGGGAAAGGATACATAGTTGGTGAAAGATGGAGCGATTCTATGCTTATTGTTACAGCTTCGCTCGATTCTATAAATTCTTCTACTCGAATTTCCGTTTTTGAGCGGCCACAATTCTTACAAAGGATCAGATTTCGTGGGTCATCTATTCCACACAGGATTAATTGGGTAAATGACACTGGAGGGGATTATTCTTTTTCTAGTGGCGTTGGATGGCTTGGCGGTAACCGTTACTTTATGGATGCTCCAAAAGGCCCTCTTCATATAAGAATTGCCATGCAACCGGATGAAAATACCAACACTATAATAATGGCTGGTTCTGATACATTGCGGCTTCGTGAGTGCAATGGTAGGATGGTTTTTTCCGATTCAATTTTTGTAACTGGTTTTGAAGGGATTCTTTTTAAATTTTTTGACAAACCTGATTATCTTGTTGCACAGTCATTGCCATCGGCGATTGACATTGGAAGAGTGGCAGATGATGGTTTTGTTCCGTGTATTGCTGATTCGTTTTTTCTGGAAGATAATGCTGTTGAGGGCCGGAACAGTTCCGGCAGTACAGCTTTAGTTTGTTCGCCTAATCCGGCCAATCCTGCGGTGCTTATTAAGTGGTCAATTTTATCTAATAATGGAGGCAGTGCCTTAACAATTTCGGATGTAACTGGTAGGGTACTTAGGGAATGGAGTACTTCCGACAATGGTACTAGGATGGGAGAAATTTATTGGAACGGGGTTGATTCGGGTAACCGCCCTCTTTCGAGCGGTATATTTGTTATCCGACTTTTTGCTGATTGTGCAAAACGCCGCTTAGCGGCACAAAAGAGGATTGTTCTTTTGCGTTGAAGTGCTGTAATCGATTATCTTTTCACACTCTTCATAAATAGCTGTAACATTTTGATTGAAGGAATCAAAGATGGTCAAAAATGCCAATTTAAAGTTGTTTTTTGTTGTTCTACTGTTTGCGATTGCTGTTTACAAGTTGTATCCCACTATCCGTTTCCATTCAACTTCTCCAGCCGACAGAGCGAAACTTGAATTCGAAAATCCCAATGAGTTTAATGGCGCCATTAAGCTTGGCCTTGATTTGCAGGGTGGTATCCGTCTTGTAATGGAAATAGACAAATCGAAACTTTCTGGAGATGAAGCGTCCGATGCGCTTAACAGGGCGCTTGGCGTTATTCGCAATCGTGTCGATCAGTTTGGCGTATCTGAGCCCGTTATTCAGAAACAGGGAGACGAAAGAATTGTAGTAGAAATGCCCGGATTCAGCGATATCGAACGGGCCAAAAACCTTGTTGGTTCCACAGCTCAGCTTGAGTTCAAACTGGTTAGAGAGGCAGAGGAGCTTGGTCCTACAATTGAGGCTATTGATAGGTTTGTGAAAAAGGGCAAACTTGCCGATTCTTCTGTACAGGCTGTTGCAGTTCGTGACTCAACACCTGACACATCTTCTTCCGTGGCGGATTTGTTTGGTTCTGTTGCTGCCCCAAAGGATAGCTCAAAGGATACATCGCTAATGTCAGACGAAGAAAAGAGCGCGCTCGAAATAGAAAAAAGTATTGAGGCAGACAGACCTTTTTCATCTCTGCTTGTTAAGGCAGGATACGATATTGCTGTTCCAAAAAACAACATTGAGCGAGTCAGAAGAATGATTGCCGAAGCGATGGATGCGGGTGTGTTTTCTTCGTCTGTGGAGTTTGCGTGGGGGAGTAGTCTGGAAGGCGATAAGAGCAAGGGTAATGAATTTAGGCGGCTATATCTTCTTAAGTCAAAAGCGGAGCTAACGGGAGCATTTCTGAAAGATGCTAAACCATCAATAGATAATAGTGGTTTTAAGGGCGCTGGGGCCGTTGTTAACATGACTCTTAACGATGACGGTGGCAAAAGGTTTTCGCGGGTAACAGCTGCAAATGTGGATAAGCGGCTCGCTATTGTACTCGATGGACAGATTTTTTCCGCTCCTGTAATAAAAGGCAAAATTTCTGGTGGCAGAGCAGAGATATCTGGTATGTCGAGCTATGAAGAGGCACGGGATCTTGCTGTAATTCTTCGTGCTGGTGCATTGCCGGCTCCAATGGATATTATCGAAGAAAGAATCGTTGGCCCTTCACTTGGAAAAGACTCTATCGACCAAGGTACAAAAGCAACTGCTCTTGGTTTTATACTTGTGTGTCTATTTATGTTTGTCTTTTACAAAAAGACAGGGACATTGGCAGTTGTTGCACTTGCTCTAAATGTTGTATTTCTGCTTGCGGTGCTTGCTGGTATGGGGCTCACGCTTACTCTGCCAGGTATTGCCGGTATCATACTTACAATCGGAATTGCTGTTGATGCGAATGTAATTGTCAATGAAAGAATTAAAGAAGAGCTAGAAACTGGAAAAACTGTTAAGGCGGCGGTTGCGGCCGGTTATGCAAGGGCATTTAAGGCCATCTTTGATGCCAATATAACTTCGCTTATAACTGCAATTATCCTTCAGTACTATGGAACAGGCCCCCTTAAAGGTTTTGCCATAACCTTGATTATTGGAATTATGTCATCGATGTTTACTGGTGTTTGGGTTACAAGGCAAATTTTCAATAGGGTTCTTTTATCAAAGTCCGACCTTACAAAACTTTCAATTTAATAGTGGGTAAACAATGAAACTTATTTCAAATGTAAACATTAAATGGATGGCCAAGCGGAAAATATTTTTCTTCTTTTCGACACTGCTTTTTATTTCATCGCTCACACTGATTCTGGTAAAGGGGATAAATTACAGCATAGATTTCAAGGGCGGCTCCTTCATACATATACGGTTTAGTGAGAAGGTTGAGCTTTCTGCTGTTCGTGCTTCGTTTGCGGGTAAGACCACTGAACTTGGCGATCTGGAAATAAAAAATGTGGGTGCTCCATCAGCAAATGAAATTATGATCGGCGTAAAAAAACAGGATGAGCTGGGGAGAGGTTTGGCCACTGTTACGGCGATTCTTGAAGCAGATTATCCTGGTAAATTTGAGGTTATGCGCGAGGAAGCTGTTGGCCCAAAGATTGGTGACGAGTTAAAGAAACAGGCGGTTCTTGCCACAATTCTCTCTCTTATAGCCATTATCCTGTATGTCGCGTTTCGTTTTGAGTTCAAGTTCGGTGTTGCAGCGGTGGTGCCGCTGTTTCACGATGTAGTTATAGCGCTTGGTTTTTTTACGGCTCTTGGGCTTGAATTTTCGCTGCCTGTTGTTGCTGCATTTCTTACTCTAATTGGCTATTCTATTAACGATACCATTATCGTGTTCGATAGAATCAGAGAAAATATTCATTCTAATTTTAAAAACTCTGTATTTGAAATTATAGATTTGTCTATCAATAGCACTTTAAACAGAACCCTTATAACTTCGTTAACAACAATGATAGCTGTAATATGTCTTTTTATGATCAAAACAAGTGTAATTAGGGATTTTGCTTTTGTGATGGGATTTGGAATAATAATAGGTACCTATTCCTCGATTGGTGTTGCGAGTGCTATCCTTGGAGCGTGGAATCCGGAATCCTTGAGGAAAAATAAAAAAAGCTAAGTGATATTTGGGTAAACGAAAAGCCAAAAAAAACCGCGCAAAAGTAGCTTATTGCGTATGGTGTCGAAGAATACTTAAGGCTGGTACCTATAAAAGGGAGAACAACGAAGCCTTTTGCTCGGATAAATGTCTTTCAGAGTGGCGCGTTAAACAGGAAATTGTTCATCACAGGGTTGAGGGGCAGCGTGGTTTTGTTGAGAAAAGCGGCCGCTCTATCGGGGATATTGAAAATCAAGCAAGAGAAGAAAAATCAGAGGATATTCGTCGTGGTGAATTAAAGAGCGGTGAACGGGTAACTGTTGAGGAGCTCCTGTCGGCGGCCAATACCGAAAAAGAGCTTCGTTCGATTTCGGAAAGACTCTTTGCGGTAAAGGTACGAAGAACCATTCATCCAGCTTACTTTGTTGTGTTTGGAGCGGTTTTTGCCTGTTTAACAATTATTCTTGGCATATCAATTATTGATAGGATTCGAAGTAATGAGAATGGGCTCCCCTCATCGCAGCAGACTGTCAATGTGCCTGATTCCTCTCAGGCTGAGGTTTTCTACAACGAAATATCCAGTTCTGTTGTTAAAACAAAAAAGGGCACCAAAAGAGCGGCACTATCGAAAAGCTTTACTCGGGGAGATGTTTCCAAGAGGGCGATAGCCCTGACATTTGATGCAGGGGCACATCTTGAAGAGTCAGAAAGACTACTCGACACTTTATTGAGCCGAGGCGTTAAGAGTACTTTTTTTATTACGGGATTTTACGCAAAAAAATATCCATTCATAGTTATTCGTGTTTGTCGCGATGGTCACGAAATAGCGAATCATACCTTCTCCCATCCGCATCTTACGACGCTTGAGCAGAATGGTATGCAGTTAACGCTTCCGACACTATCTCAATCCGTTCTTGCGGAAGAATTATTAAAAACAGATTCTATTTTGCGCGCATTGGCTGAGGGTTGTGAAATCAGTAGGTTCTGGAGAGCACCATATGGCGAAATTAACGATGAGCTTTGTGCATGGGGCGAAAGTATAAATTACAACCATGTTGGTTGGACAGAGGGCGTTTCGTGGCGAACAAACCTTGATACCAACGATTGGGTGGTGAATTCCACTGATGCCGGTTTTTTCCATCCACGGGCAGTAATTGAGAAAATAGTAAGATTTGGCGAGAAAGATAGCAATGGGCTCAATGGCGGAATTGTATTAATGCACATAGGCACTTTGAGAAAAGAAAATAAAATGGTAGATTTTCTTGGGGAGCTTATTGATACTCTAAGGGGGCTCGATTATTCACTTATGAAAGTTTCAGAAATGATGCGGGATTAATGTAATGGAAAATCTTTTTTTTACCTTTTTCTTCCGCTTTCCGGCAATTCTTATTTCCCTAACTATACATGAATATGCGCATGGCTGGACGGCCAATAAACTTGGGGACGACACGGCAGAAAGAATGGGACGACTGTCATTTAATCCTTTATCCCACCTTGATTTGCTTGGAACCATAATGTTGCTTTTTGGGCCTTTTGGATGGGCAAAGCCTGTGCCGGTAAATCCATTGCGTTTGCGTAATCCCAAGAGGGACATGGTGTGGGTAGCGCTTGCTGGTCCGCTTTCCAATATTGTTTTTGGCTGGCTTGTTTCTCTGTTGTATCTTAATGTTTTTGGCGGGGTTGTTTCCGGATATGCCAACCATTTTTTTGTGTATTTAATCATGATTAATATTGGACTCTCATTTTTTAATCTTCTTCCCCTTCCTCCTCTTGATGGATCAAATATTATTCGTGGTTTTATGTCGAGAGAAAGCGAATTCCGCTATATGCATGCCATGAGAATAGTTCCCTTTATATTTATAGGCTTAATTTCGCTTGAGTGGATTATAAAAATTCCAGCCTTTAGCTTTATTCTCAATCCGTTATGGAATCCGTATAGAACAATTCTTCTTGATATCTACGGTATAGGCAGGCTGTTTGGTGGTTGATTATTAGAGAGGATGAATAAAATGGATGTTTCCCGTAAAAAGTTTACTATCCTTGCTAAAAAGCTTAAAAATCAAAAGATTATTGTTTGGGGTGATGTTATTATTGATAGGTATTTGTGGGGAAGTGTAAACCGTATTTCGCCAGAAGCTCCGGTTCCTGTGGTAGATATCAAGAGAGAATCAGAAACCCTTGGCGGCGCTGCCAATGTTGCTAACAATCTTATTTCTCTTGGTGCCAAACCGGTTCTTATAGGAGTATGCGGAAGAGATGCCAATGCAAAGAGACTTTTTACAATCCTTGCCAAAAAAGGTATTGATAAAGAGAAGCTGGTTATTGATAAGGAAAGGCCAACAACCGTAAAGACAAGAGTTGTTGCTCATAATCAACAGGTTGTGCGGTTCGATAATGAGATTGCGGCTGATGTTTGCACAGCCACCAAAACAAAAATAGTAGGCAATATAATTGCCGCAATGCAGGAAGCATCAGCAATAGTTATTTCTGATTACTGTAAAGGTGCGGTTACGGCTGAAATGGCGCAAGAGGTTATAATGGAGGCAAAACGACGCGGCCTTTTTGTGGCTGTTGATCCAAAAATTAAACATCAGAGTTCGTATGCCGGCGCCTCTCTTATTACGCCAAACCGTAAGGAAGCTGAAGCACTGACAGGTATAAAAATAACAGGTGAGAAATCCCTATCTGAAGCAGGGTGGAAACTTCAACGCGAACTTGGTCTTGATGCGGCGCTAATTACGCTGAGTGAGGAGGGAATGGCCCTTTTTGAAAGGGGGGGAGGTTTTACAAAAATACCAACCATGGCAAGTGAAGTGTATGATGTTACGGGTGCTGGCGATACTGTTATTGGCACTTTTACCGCTTTTGTTTCGGCAGGGGCAACATTTCATGAGGCAGCCTATCTTTCAAACTGTGCTGCGGGAATTGTTGTCCGTGAGGTTGGTACTGCTGTTGCAACTTGCAGTGATATCTACAAAGAACTGTATGGCAAAGTTTGAAAAATTGTATCTTATGTCTGCGGTAAAGGGATGCCGCTAAGAGAGGGATGAATAATAAATATGCTGGATGAAATAAGAGAGTATCGACGCAAAAAGTCGCTTGAGATTGGAAAACATAAGTGGATTGCTTCGGAGAAAGCTGGTTTAGATCTTGGCGACAAGGCTCACGAAGAGTGGCTTATTAAACACGAACCCGACTTCAGAAAATATTGGCTCGAAAATAGGTTCGATCTCGCTTGCTGAGAGTCTTGTGCATAGGGGCAGGCTATGTAGGCGGCCCGACTATGGCTGTAATTGCCGATAACTGCCCCGACATAACCGTCACCGTAGCGGATATTAATAAGGATAGAATTGCGGCATGGAATGGCGACTCTCTGCCTATATACGAACCTGGTCTCGCTGATATTGTTAAACGCTGCCGGGGCAAAAACCTATTCTTTACTACAGAAATAGATTCAGGAATTAGAGATGCCGAAATAATTTTTGTAAGCGTTAATACTCCCACCAAATCTTTTGGTCGCGGTGCAGGAATGGCGGCTGATTTGCAATACTGGGAAAAAACGGCCAGACGAATTTCAATGGTTGCCAATGGCAATAAAATTATTGTGGAAAAAAGCACTTTGCCTGTTCGTGCCGCTGATGCCATGAAAAAGATTTTATCTCAGAATGAAAATGGTTTCCATTTTGAGGTGCTTTCAAATCCAGAGTTTCTTGCAGAGGGAAGTGCTGTAAACGATCTTCTAAATCCCGATAGAATTCTTGTAGGATCCGATGAAACCGAACGGGGGATTGCAGCACGAAAAATTATTTCGTCAATTTATGCGAGATGGGTTCCTCGGGACAGGATACTTCAAACGAATGTCTGGAGTTCTGAACTTTCCAAGCTTGCGGCCAACGCATTTTTGGCGCAAAGAGTTTCTTCAATTAACGCTATTTCTGCCTTATGCGAAAAAACTGGTGCCGATGTTACGGAAGTGGCTCATGCCATAGGCATGGATTCCCGTATTGGTTCAAAGTTTCTTAAAGCTTCCATAGGTTTTGGTGGATCATGCTTCAAAAAGGATATACTTCATCTTTCATATCTTTGTGAACATTATGGGTTACCCGAGGTTGCCTCCTACTGGCGCCAAGTTGTTGATATTAACGAGTGGCAGCAGAACAGGCTTGTTGAAACGGTTGTGCAGTCAATGTTTAACAGTGTGGTCGATAAAAAAATTGCGGTGTTGGGATTTGCATTTAAAGCAGACACGGGCGATACAAGAGAGTCTCCTGCTATAACAGTTGTAAAAGGGCTGTTGGCCGAAGGAGCTGATGTTGTTGTCTCCGACCCTAAAGCTCTCGATAATGCAAAGAAAGATTTGATTGGAGTTGACGGTAAAATTTCTTTCGAAACTGACCCATACCGCGCTGTGAGTTCTGCTCATGCAGTGGTTGTGTTAACAGAATGGGAAATTTATAAAGCGCTCGATTACAAAAAAATTATCGGCTTAATGGTCAGACCTACCTATATTTTTGACGGTAGAAATATTCTCAATCATGGGATGCTATTCGATATGGGTTTTAATGTGTATCCTATCGGGAAGCCTCCTCTGACAAGAATTTAGTAATTACATAAAAATGTTAAGCCAGATATGGTATCCTTGTTCGCAGATGAAGGACTACGAGGAACGCCCACCTCTAAAAATTGTTCGTGGGAGAGGGGTATATCTGTACGATGAAAATGGTAAAGCATATTTAGACGCAATTTCGTCATGGTGGGTTAATATTTTCGGCCATTCAAACAGATCGTTGAATCTTACACTAAAAAGACAGGCGTCAATATTAGAGCATGTAATATTTGCAGGTTGTACACATGAGCCGGCTCTAATGTTTGCACAAGAATTGTTGTCTGTAACTCCTAAAGGGCTTTCAAAGATTTTTTTTGCCGATAACGGTTCATCTGCGATTGAAATTGCTCTTAAAATGAGTTTTCAGTACTGGAAACAGTGCGGTAGCTCTAAGAATAGATTTATCTCGCTTACCGGTGGCTACCATGGCGAGACAGTTGGCGCTCTTTCGCTTGGTGGGATGGAGCTTTATAGAAAACATTATGCAGGCTTGTTGATTGATGTCAGTTATGCAAGGGCGCCATCTTGTGACTCTTGTCCTTTTGCGCTGTCACGGGAAAAGTGTAATGCTGAATGTTTTTTATTCATGGAAGAGTGTGTGAATGCATGTGACGACAAGACCGTTGCTGCTATCGCAATAGAACCTTTGATCCAGTGTGCCAATTCGATGAATATGTACCCTCCTGTATATTTACAGAAGCTCTCTCGTTTATGCATAGCAAAGAATATCCATTTAATTGCCGATGAAATCGCTGTTGGCTTTGGGCGAACCGGCACCCTTTTTGCCTGTGAGCAAGCTGCTATAACTCCTGATTTTCTCTGTCTTTCAAAAGGAATAACGGGTGGCTATATGCCCTTTGCTGCAGTAGTTACTAACGACAGTATCTATGACGCTTTTTATGCAGATTATCAGGATGATAAGGCCTTTTTACACAGCCATAGTTATACCGGTAATCCTCTTGCTTGTTCATTGGCGCGAGAGGTGTTGCGAAAGTTCAGAGAGGAGGCGGTTCTTAAAAAGCTTAAGCCAAAAATTAGAGCGATGGAAATGGCGCTTAAAAAGCTTCAAAGTCATCCTTCAGTTAGAAACATCCGTCAGACTGGTTTCGTTGGGGCATTTGACATCATTGATAAAAAGAGTAACAAAAAATTTAATAGCACAAGTAGAATGAGTAGAGCTGTGGCATTCGCCATGATTGACAGGGGGTATTTTATGCGTCCACTTGGGGACACGCTCTACTTGATGCCGCCACTTATTACTCCGTCTGTAATATTCAATTCATGGACCAAGGATATGGCTGCTGTATTGGACAGGATATAGGATTTAAAGAGGAATTTTACAGATTTCTTCTGTATTGGCCGCCAAGTTCAAACAAGACTTTCGTTATTTTTCCAAGAGAAGCAACCTGAACTGCTTCAAGAAGTGCTTCAAATATGTTTCCACCGGAGAGCGCCGTTTCTTTAAGTTTCTTAAGAGCAGATTCTGTTTTATCTGCATGGCGAGTTTCGAATTCATGGAGCCGTTCGAGTTGTCTATTTTTTTCTTCTGAGTCTGCCCGCCTCACTTCCATTCTGTCGTAATCCAAATTTGGCGAATCATTTACAAAAAAGTTAACTCCAACTACGGAGATTGCGCCGCTCTCTTTCTGTTCTTCGTAATAAAGCGATTCCTCCTGAATTTTTCCCCTTTGGTACTGTTTTTCGAGCGCACCAAGGACACCACCTCGCCTTGCAATATTGCAAAATTCCTCTAAAACAGCTGCTTCAACAAGATCAGTGAGTTCGCTGATAATAAAAGAACCTTGATTGGGATTTTCGTTTAAAGAAAGACCAAATTCGCGTGCAATGATGAGCTGTATGGCCATTGCCCGCCTAACGGAGTCCTCTGTTGGAGTTGTTACAGCTTCGTCGTAGGCATTTGTATGAAGCGAGTTGCAGTTGTCGTGATAGGCCAGTAGTGCCTGAAGAGTTGTGCGGATATCGTTTAGCTCGATCTCCTCTGCGTGAAGAGAACGGCCTGAAGTTTGTATGTGGTATTTAAGCTTTTGAGATCTTTCGTTTGCACCATATTTTTCACGGAGAGTTATTGCCCATATTTTTCGTGCAACTCTGCCAAGGACAGCATATTCTGCGTCAAGGCCATTGCTGAAAAAAAATGAAAGATTGTGTGCGAAATCATCTATTTGCAAGCCCAAAGAAAGGAAGTATTCGACATAGTGAAATCCGTTCGCAAGTGTGAAAGCAAGCTGTGTAATGGGATTTGCGCCGGCTTCTGCGATATGGTAACCACTAACGCTTATTGTGTAATAATTTTTTAAACCGTTTTTTGCGAAGAATTTTTGCACATCTCCCATTAAGCGTAGCGCAAAATCTATAGAAAAAATACAGGTGTTCTGACTCTGGTCCTCTTTAAGGATATCGGCCTGAACCGTGCCTCGGAGCGTGCGAAACAAGGAAATCTGTTCTTCTTTTGTTAGCTTTCTTTTTTCTAAGTCTTCTTTTTCAAGAATGGCTGACATAAAGTACATCGCGAGCATTACCGGTGCAGGACCGTTGATTGTCATAGACACCGATGTTGAAGAAGAAGAGAGATCAAATCCCTTGAAGAGTCGGCGCATATCGTCTATTGTGGAGATACTAACACCGCTCTCGCCGATTTTACCATAAATATCAGGCCGGACATCAGGCGACTCTCCATAAAGTGTTATTGGGTCGAAAGCTATGGAAAGCCTTTTTGCGCTTTTCCCCCTCGATAGATAGTGCAGCCGTTTGTTAGTTTTTTCAGGACATCCTTCACCTGCAAATTGCCTTTGAGGTTCTTCTAAAGTGCTTCTGAAGGGGAAAACTCCCGCCGTGTAAGGGAAATATCCAGGAAGGTTTTCTTCACGGATAAATCTCACAATATCGCCATCGCATAAAAATTTCGGTAAGGCCACTTTGGGGATTGATATACCAGAGACAGATACCGTTCTGGTTGGTAGTGAGTATGTTTTTTCTCTTACTTTATAGGCAATAGATTCAGATTCGTATTGAGTTGCGGTTTTGTTCCAGTGGGCGATCGCTTCTCTTGTTTCATGCGAGAATTTTTGTTCTTCCTTATCAAGCAGTAACTTGAGAGATTTTGTCTGTTCTTTTTCGTCAGGGCCGACAATAGATATCGTTCTGCGGATGGAAAAGCAGTTTGTTGCCTTTTCAGATTCACTTTTCGTCCGCTCATGGTACTTTCTTATTGTGTCGGCTATTTCTGCAAGATAGTAACCGGATGGTCCGTTCTGTTTACGAAAATCCTTATGCCCATCTGTTGACAGCAAGTTAAGGGCGCTTTCGTCAACGCAAAAGCGGGCTCCCTTTTGAAAGAGTGCCTGAATAACATCCTTGAAAAGAGCGTTAACGCCATGATGGTTAAACTCATTTGCTTCAGTGGCGTAAACAGGCAACTTCTGGTTTATTATTGATCCTTCTCGCTTGTGTGCAACCCGTATTCCCTTAAGCCGGATATGGTTGAGCATTACTTGACGAAAAGCGTCCTCGGATTCGGGGCGGCAACACTTGTTAAGTACGGTAAAGTTTGCGAGTTCAAGCATATCAATTTTTTCAAGCTGTGTTGGAGCGCCGTATTCGGCAGTCATAACATACATGGATAGATCAGATACACCAAGAATTGCACTATCGCTCTGGCCTATTCCGGAAGTTTCAATTACAATTAAGGAGAAACCTGCTGCTTTGCATGCGATTGCGGCATCCTTTACCGCGCCCGAAAGCTCGTCCCCGCTTCCTCTCGTAGCAAAACTCCGCATATACACGCGGCTGTTATAAATGGAGTTCATTCTGATACGGTCACCAAGCAGTGCCCCGCCCGTAAGGCTTTTACTTGGATCAACGGCAAGCACTGCAATTGTGGCATCTCTCGACACTTTTAGTATTCTTCCGATTAATTCGTCTGTTAACGAGCTTTTGCCGCTACCTCCTGTGCCTGTTACGCCAAGGACAACGCCGTGATTTTTTTTAGCAAGTTCTTCAATGACATTAAAAAGCTTTGCGTCTGGAGTAGTGGAATTTTCAATATAAGAGATTAGCTTTGATAAAAGGTGGGGTGTTTTTGAAGACAAATCGTTAATGTTATTGTTGTTTATGACGGTGTTATTAGCCCTTTTCTGAAGTATTCGTTTAATAATATCATCAACAATACCTTCAATGCCAAGCTTTCTACCTTCTTCAGCGTGATAGATGCGTTCGACCCCCTGTTTTTGAAGAGCTTCAATTTCCGAAGGAAGAATAACTCCGCCTCCGCCGCCGAATACAAGAATAGGGGTGGATGAAAACCGTCGTAACTCCTCAACAAGAAATGGGTAATACTCGTTATGCCCACCTTGATAAGAGCTTACAAGTACCGCATCGACATCTTCCTGAACTGCAGCGCTAACCACCTCATTTACAGAGCGGCTGTGGCCAAGATGGATAACTTCACAGCCTTTTCGCTGGAGAAGGCGTCTGAAAATGTTTATTGATACATCATGACCATCAAAAAGAGCGGTAGCCGTTATTACTCGTATAGGAGTCATATTTCATTTATTAGAAGTGGTTTGTGTCCCTTATAAATATCGTTGTGATATATCATGGATATAATTTCAGTCGCTTTGCCGCGCACAAGGTTAACTATAAGTCGATCGACATATTCCCTTGAGATAAAAAGGCCGCGACCATGAATATCATAAAGGCCAACGGGAAGCCCTGAATTATCACGAAGCATCTGTCGGCTGAGCCAGTATAGAACTTTGCTCTTTGTTAATTTGCCTCCATTGTCTCTGACAGCAATTGCTGACTTTTCGCTATCGCAGCCAAAGGCAACCTCTACTTCGCCTTTGGAAAGGATAAAATCATCCTTCCAGTTCTCTTTATATTCCGGATCCATGTCTTTAATTCCGTAGTAAACCGCATTGTTGAGTAGCTCTACCATCACCATTTCAAAGTTCCGGTTTAAACGGGGAGTATTAAGCGATTTTATGGGAAGCGCAGCGTATTCATGAATCTTTTTGGGGTCGGTTACACTAAAGCGGTTTATAATTGTATTTGGCGCAAGGTATTCCTCGATTCCGAGTATTCGACCATTTGCCAATTTATTAATAATAGATAAAAACTCATCGAAGTTAAATGGTGTTGTTTTGGTAATAATGTTGGATATGCCATGCTCCAGTGCGAGGTCAATATAGTCTTCGACACTGTAGGCAGTAAGAAGTGCCCGTTTAATTGAAGGATAGCGGGACTCAACAATTTTAAGTAGCTCAAAACCCTTCATTCGCGGCATGTTAATATCTGAAACTACAATACCAACCGACTGCCAGTTTTGATCGAGGAACTCTAACGCCTCAACACCATCACTGGCAGTGGCCACCTGATAACCTAACCCACTCAAAAAATCGCTTAACAGCTCTTTAATTGAAGACTCGTCGTCAACTATTAGGATATTATCCATAGACGACTTAATTATAGCTTAAATACTAATGTAAAGCAAGTACGATATGCTATTCTACTGCAATATGCACTCTTCTGTTAGCTGCCCATGCTTCCATTGTACTTTCATCTACCTTAGGACGCTCTTTACCGTAGCTTATAATTCTGAGCTGTTTGTCTGTGAATCCTACTATTAGCAGATAATCCTTAACAGTTTTTGCTCTTCTATCTCCAAGTGCTAAATTGTAATCTGCCGAGCCCCGTTCGTCGGTATGGCCTTCAAGAGTGATTTTAATATACTTGCCTCTTTTTGCAAGCATTCGGTTTAATATATCAGCATTTTGTTTTACAATTGCACGACCGCTTTCTGGTATTGCGTAAGAGTCAAAGTCAAAAGGGATATCTTCAAGACTTGCAAGAAGCTTTTTAAGTTGTTCCATCTCCTCGGCTGTAAGGCTGTCTTTATCAACGGGTGTGAGCTCTTCAGCGTCCTTGCTTTTGGAATCTTGCGGTGCAAGATTATCAACTGTATTTTTCGCTTTTTTGGAGGCACATGCGCTAAAGATAACTGCAAAGACCAAGCTAACCAAAACTAAGTACTTTCTAACCATTACAACCCTCCTGTTTGATTTGTGAATATAATGTAATAAAAAGAATAAATAATTTCAATGGGGAGTCGCTGGCTCTCTTTGTCGTCTGTTTGTGTCACTTTTCTGCATGGAGATGTATGTTGGACGATCAGGATTATATGTCCGTTTCTTGAGACGGCCTATTAGCACTTTGTTTCTTCCTGTTTCTTTAGCTTGATATAGTGCTTCATCGGCAGCTTTTAATACGCGGTCAATAGGTATTTGCGACTCATCACATTCAGCCATTCCCACACTCACGGTAACCGAAAACTCGCGGTCGCCGGCTTTGTGTCTAATCCGTCTGATTTCTCTTCGTATTGCTTCGCATGCTGAGTATGCGTCCGCTTCGCAGGTGTTTCGAAAGAAGATTATTATTTCTTCTCCACCATAACGGCAGGCAATTCCCTGCGGCATTACCATGGTGCGAATTTTTTGTGCCACAGTAAAAAGAACTGCATCGCCTGCCGGATGACCATAGGTATCATTTACGCTTTTAAAATGGTCTATATCTATCATGGCAATTACATACTTTTGCCCCATTGAACTTGCCGACAAACCCGATATGATATGATGAGCATAGTCGCGGTTGTAAATTTTCATGAGAGGATCGTAGGCCACTCGATGGTGGAGACAGGAAAACCAGTATAAAATTATTCCGGTGCATATTAGCAAGGGTTGAGCTAAAATTAGCGCATGTCCCAAAACAGGGGTGCCAGAGAAGGTCGTGAAGCTGATAATAGCGTTTATAAGTGCGAGCGCGCCTATAATGCCTCCAAATCCATTTTCCTCCTTCTGGAAAAAGATAGAGACAAGAAGCGCTCCGCTGTTTATAACAAGTGATCCAGCAAGAAAACCGTCCTGTGAAAATAGGGTAGAGGAGGTTAGTGTTGATATGTCAATGTTTTTAAGTGTGATGAATAGTATTACTGCTTCACCAAATACAACCATCCACGAAAATAGTCTGGTTTTTTTATGTCGCAGCGTATGTGGGGCGAGTGCCGCAGACAAAATGTTTATCGACATTATGAGTATTAATAATTGCAGTGCAATATTTTCGTGTTCTTTTCCAATATTTGCAAGACTTAAAGGCGATTCTTCATACACGAAAGCGAAATGGGTAATGTACAGATACATTAGAGTTGTTGCCGCAAAAAGGTGGCTTATCAGGAAAACTTTGAACTTATATATCCTCTTGTATGAAGAGTAGGCTACAAGAAGCAAAAGAGAGGCGAAAGAGATAGCGGCGATCACTGTTTTGTTTGTATTTAGCAGCTTCGTGTAAAACAGTGGGTTTGCATCAATCATGCTATAAAGCAAGATTGCCGGCAGGAGGACTATAAAAAAACGGCCTAACCCCCACTGAACACTAAAGGTTTGAAATCTGACTCTTTTATTCATTCACTCTTGTTATATCCTTATTATATTGCGTAAATATATCATTATTCCTTAGTAAGTTGTATTGCTCTCACAAAAAAATTGTTTGTTGCGTTTGTCCTTAAGCGGAATTATCTTAAATTGTATGAACAATAACACAGTTGTTTTTGCCGGCATAAGGGGAAAGAGTGTCGTGCTTCGTATTGGAGGTAAGGCGACATGGCAAATATCTTCGGCCATAAAAGCTTTTGAGGAACGCTTTTTCCCGTCGGTTCTTGAAGCAGATGCTTTCTTTATTGATCTTACCGAATGTATCTCCATCGATAGTACAATTATAGGGCTTATCTGTCATCAGGCAGTAAAATATTCACGGATTAAAGGAAACAAAAAGGCAGTTGTTTGGATTGAACAAGAGAGAGTGTGGGGTGTTTTCGAATTGATGAATTGTGATCGGATTCTCGATACGCTTCCGCCCCCTCCTCCATTGGAACTTGCCGAATTAACTGCCGATCTTGAAGAAATTAAAATTGCCCAATCAGATGAAGAAAATTTACGGGCGGAGATTTTAAAAGCGCATACCGCTCTTTCCAGCCTCAATACTCAAAATGAGGAGGCCTTTTCTGATGTGGTAGCTGATCTTCAGAAAAAAAAGGGGCCAGAGAATTGAGTTCCACCGAAACAATCCTAAGGGAAGTTATCGATGCTGTCCCGTTGGGGGCGCATTTTTGGGCGTTAAATCCCGATAATAGCCTGACCTTTGAAGGGGCAAATATTCAGGCTGAAAAAATTTTAGGCATTGAACACAAAAAATTGATTGGCTTAAAAATCGAAGATGCCTTTCCCGCCCACAGAAATGGCGAAATTCCTGAAATTTATCGCAGGATAGCAAGGGATGGGGGCCACTACGAGCAGGAAACGGTTGATTATAAAGATGGCGTAATTTCGGGCTGCTTTGAAATATCAGCGGTTCAGGTGAGGCAAAATCACATGGTGGTCTTTTTTCGGGATATAACCGAAAAGAAAAAAGCGGCCATTGCACTCGAAAACGAAAAAGAGCGGCTCCATGTTACCCTGCAAAGTATTGGTGATGGAGTTATCGTTACTGATGCTTTGGGACGGGTTACCATGATGAACGCCATCTCTGCGCATCTCACCGGATGGTCGCAGAGTGAAGCTGTTGGCCACCCCCTGCTCGATGTATTTCACATTATTAACGAGCGGACAGGGAAAGCGTGCGAAAACCCTGTTGACAAGGTGCTCAAGACGGGGCAAATTGTGGGTCTTGCCAACCATACGGCATTGATCGCAAAAGATGGCACTCAACGGATAATTGCGGATAGTGGCTCGCCCATCAAGACAGCTAATGGCGATATTCTTGGGGTAGTTCTTGTTTTTAGAGATATTACCGAACAAACGCGCATTGAGGAATCTCTTGGCAATTCTCAACGGATAGAGTCACTTGGCATTTTGGCTGGTGGTATTGCTCACGATTTTAATAACCTATTGTCGGGTATTTTTGGATTTATAAATCTTGCAAAGAGCCAAATTGCTAAAAAAAACGAGTCAAAAGCGGTTGAATACATTGACCGTTCGCTATCTGTATATGAGAGGGCGCGGGGACTCACGCAGCAGCTACTCACATTCTCTAAAGGTGGCAAGCCAGTAAAGCGAGTTGTTCTTATAGCTAATGTGCTGAGAGATGCTGTTCATTTTGCCTTAAGTGGCTCAAGCATTAAGGCAGAGCTAAATATTTTAAATGAAGATCCGTTATGCGACATTGACGCTACTCAAATCGAACAGGTGTTTGACAATATCTTGCTAAACGCAGTGCAGGCCATGCCAATGGGGGGAGTAGTTAATATTGAACTGAAGTTGCTTGATCCTCTCTCTCCTTTGCCAGTTGGTTTATCGTATGGACGGGGGGTTGTTTGCATACGGATAAAAGATCAGGGCGTTGGAATTCCAATTCAGTATTTGGCAAAAATTTTCGACCCATTTTTTACAACAAAGCAGATTGGTAGTGGCTTGGGACTTGCCACTGCGTACTCCATAGTACAGAAGCACGACGGAGTAATTACAGTGGACTCCGAACCTGGGCATGGAGCGACTTTCTCGGTGTATCTACCGATTGCAGAAACCACCTCTTTGCCAACGGCTTCAAATGAGGCGGGGGTGCTTGGACATGGAGAACGGGTACTTGTTATGGACGATGAAGATTTTATAAGAGATATTGCATCGGAACTGTTACGGGAAATTGGATATAATCCAGAATGCTTTTCGGATGGGGAATCTGCATGTTTAGCCTACGAAAAGGCCTTGAAGGCAGGCAAACCGTTCGCTTTCGCTATTCTCGATTTGACTATTCCGGGCGGTATGGGCGGAAAAGAGGCAGCCGCAAAGATAAGGCAGATTGACAGAAACGCAGTTCTTTATGCAAGTAGTGGGTATTCCGAAGATACTATCATGTCTGTTCCACGGGATTATGGATTTAATAATAGTTTGAAAAAACCCTACCGAAGGGAAGATCTTGTCGCTCTACTTAGCTCTTCTGGTAAATAATTTTTTTCTCTTTCCGATGAGCCACTAAGCCAGCTCAGAGCAGTTTCGAAATCGCTGTTAAAAAAGCGTATCCGTTTGTCTGCGGATGCAGAAGTGTTGTGAGAATCAAAAATATGATTAGGCAGCATAATTGAAGCTCTAATAAGTTCCTTTTGGATTACATCATCAATGAAGGGACCAAATATTCTCATAGCGAGACCTTCCATTAGATTCATTTCAGCGCATGAGGCATCGAGAAAAAGGAAAAAAGGGCTATCAATTTTCTGAACCCGTCTCGTTAATGAGTAGGAAAAGTTAATTAGGTCACCAGAGCATATTTTCCCTTCAAGGAGGATATGCAAAACAGGTTTATCATACTGACAGATTAAGCGATTAAGTTTCTCCATCGTGTTTAATATAATGTTTGCCAAAAGTCATTGCAACTCTTTTTTATTCAATGTGTTATAATCAACGGAATCAATAGATTTTATAAATTTTCCGATTCGTTTATGGCTGTGCTGCTCTTACCATAATTAGGACCATTTTGAAAGGCCCGTTAGCTGCTACGCCATGAGGCTTGTTCGCCGGCATTATTATCTGCTGGCCAGCTTTAACAGAGTGATCTTCTCCATCTATTGTTATTATTCCTGTACCTTCAATGACTTCTACAAGTGCGTCAAAGGGGGCGGAATGAGTACTTAATCGCTGTCCTTCGGCAAAAGCGAATACTGTTATTGTTCCTTCGTTTTTGTCAATTATTGTACGGCTTACAATAGAGCCATCCTGATAAGAGACAAGATCAGAGTAAGAGAAAGGTTTAGCAACGAGATTCGGGTCGGTGCCTTTGCGTGTTTTTTCGACCATATTTTACCTCCATAAGTTTATAACTTCATACCACAATAATAGGTATTTTGAAGGTTTAAAACATTGATTTGGATCAATTACGGCGTTGTTACGGAATCTGTCGCTTCGCCCCGTAATCTTGCGACTACTTCATTTGCGGCCATTACAACTGCCGGATCGGTATCTGCAAAGGTTTTTTCGATTTCGCTTATTACAGACTTATCTCTAAGTTTGCCAAGTGCAATTATTGATTCGATTTTTATATACGACTCTTTGTAGTCGAGTAACCTAATAAGCTGGTGTTTCGATTGCTTATCGCCAATTTGTCCCATCATTTGAACACAAATAGTAATAAGCGCAGGAGTACTTTTAGGATTTCGTACAATATCGGTTATTTTTGGTAAGGCAAGTTCTTTCATAGACACAATTTTTTTCATGCGTGCTGCCACTATTTCCGGGTCAGGAAGCGATTCATTAGCGGTTATTCTGGATAAAGCCATAAACTCTTCATCAAGGAGTATTTTATGGTCAAGCTTGCCGCTTTGTCCAATTATTTTATTTCTTTCGTCTATTGTTGCATTCAGTTCTTTAAGTTGCTTTTCTCCTGTGGCAATCTTGCTCTCTATGGTTTGTTTTTTTTGCCCCAATTCCGATACGGAATGTCGTAGTCTCGCAACTTCATCCTCAAGACCAGGAATCTCGTAGCTTGATGCGGTGAGAAAACGATGGTAGGAAATTGAAACATGTATTCCAGGTGTTCCGTAGCCGCTTGTTGTACTGTCGCCGGTAAGGAAAAACCCTGTCTGTGAATTTTGACGGAACATTTTAGATACTTCTGTCAAACCAAAGCCGAACTTGATATTATCGCCAAATCTAAAGCCAAAAGTAACGAGATGATGGAAAGAACCAAAACGGCGGAAGCCCTCATACGATATTGTAGCCGTGCCGCCAATATAGGTCTCTAATGCCCAGAATGGGTTGACTAACTCGCTCTCTATTGACATGTTACCCATGGCTCCCATGTGAATCCGGGAAGAAATTATTGGGATATTTTTACTTGCAGCAAGAAAGAAAGAATTAGCTAATGAGGCAGCAGTATCTGAATCGGTCACCCCAAAAAGGTGTCCTTCCTTCGATCCTAAGATGTCTTTCCCACCAACTGCCAATGCGGGCATCTGTTTTAGTATGGCGCCATCGTTAAAAATCTGAACCTTTAACTGAATAGTGGGAGCTGTCGCGTAACCTGCCGATAGCTGTATTCTGTTAAAAAGGCCGCTGTTAATCTCAACCGAAGGTTTGTACCATGCCGAGTAACTTTCGGATGTTGGATCGTAGTACTGGAAAATGTTCGTGTTAACCGTAAGGCCAATCTGTTTTGATGGGAGTATATCAGCCGAAGGAGTAACAAGCAATAGGGGATAGCGCAATTTAGCGCTTATCGACACACAGAAGCAGAATAGTATAATGGCTATTAGGCGCATAATCCTATATAATATCGACATTTGCATCTACACACTTGAACAATAAGTATTATTTTACAATAGTATGGATAAAGGTATGAACAGAGGAAAAAGTAATGAATGGAAAATCGTTGAATATTGCCGAAGAAAAAATTAATAGACTAAAGGAAATTATTCCTGAAGTCTTTTCTGAAAATAAAATCGATTGGGAAAAACTAAAAGCCACCCTTGGTACAAGTATTGAGTTTAAGAACGAACGATATGTTTTAAATTGGGCAGGAAAATCAGATGCTTTCCGCATTCTTCAATCACCTACAACCGCTACACTCGAACCATGTAGGGAAGAATCCATCAATTTCGATTCAACAAAAAACATTTTTATCGAAGGTGAAAATCTTGAAGTATTAAAAGTCCTCCAGAAGTCATACTTCGGTAAAATCAAGATGATTTACATCGACCCGCCGTACAATACAGGCAATGATAATTTTATCTATCCGGATAAATTTTCCGAAACAAAAGAGGAATACTTAAACCGCATCGGCGACAAGGACGAATCCGGGTATATGACCCGTGAAGGCTTGTTCCGGAAAAACAGCAAGGACAGCGGCCATTATCACTCAAACTGGCTTTCCATGATGTATCCGCGGCTTTTTCTGGCGAGAAATTTATTGCGTGATGACGGAGTGATTTTTGTTTCTATTGATGATAATGAGGTGCATAATTTAAGGTTGTTGATGAATGAGGTGTTTGGGGAGGAGAATTTTGTATCTTGTATTGTTTGGGAGCGAGCTTTTTCACCAAAAAATGATTCAAAATATTTGTCTGAAAACCATGATTACTTGCTTGTGTTTTGTAAAAACATCCAAGAATTTAATGTTGGTCGTTTAAATAGAACTGATGAGGCAAATAATAGATACAAAAATCCAGATGATGACCCAAGAGGTGATTGGACATCAGGTGACTTGTCTGTAAAAACATATTCTTCTGATTATGATTATCCAATAAAAACACCTTCTGGAAGAGTGGTAAAACCTCCACATGGAGCTTGTTGGCGTGTTTCGAAAGAAAAGTTTGAAGAACTTACTGATGATAACAGAATTTGGTTTGGAACAGAAGGAGATAATGTTCCGCGTTTGAAAAGGTTTTTATCTGAAGTACAAGAAGGAATGGTTCCAACAACCTTATGGTTTCATAAAGAAGTTGGCCATAACCAAGAAGGCAGGCAAGAGTTAAAAAAGCTTTTCGATGACAAAGGTTATTTTGATGGTCCAAAACCTATTAGATTAATACAAAAAACATTTCATGTAGCAAATACAAATTCTAACGACATCATCCTCGACTTTTTTTCCGGCTCCTGCACCACTGCCCACGCTGTCCTTGCACTCAACAAAGAAGATGGCGGAAACCGCAAATTCATCTGCGTCCAGCTTCCAGAAAAGTGCGACGAAAACTCCGAAGCCTACAAAGCTGGATTTAAGAGCATTGCCGAAATCGGCAAAGAACGAATTCGCAGGGTTATTAATAAAATTAAGACCGAAAACGAAGGAAAGCTTGATTTGGACGGGAATAATGGTAAATTGGATTTGGGATTTAAGGTTTTCAAATTGCGGGAATCCAATTTTAAGATATGGCGGTCAAAAATAGAGAATGAAGCACAGCTTGTTGAACAGTTGCAACAACATACCGAATCTCTTGACGAAAATATCGCAACTGAAGATGTTTTATACGAGCTTTTGTTAAAATCCGGCATTTCCCTTACTGCAAAAATCGAAGAGAAAGACAGTTGTTTTATCGTCAATGATAATGAAATCGCCCTTGTCCTTGATAAAGTCGATAAAAATATCATAAAAAAGGTCATTGAATTGTCACCTCGAAAGGTCATCACGCTTGACCGGCTTTTCAATAAAAACGACCAGTTAAAAACAAATACCGCATTGCAGATGAAGGATGCGGGTATTGAATTCAAGGCGGTGTAATGGCAAGGAAGTTATTTTGCGTAAGGTATTTGCTGCTTTACTTAATACAATGTGCTTGTGATTAATGAATGTTACGCAAACAGAAGATGCGAAAAGGATTGGCCTTTAAGCGGCAATAATTATAAGTCGGGAGGTTATAATGAACAAGCAGGAATTTGAATTATTAATTTCTGGCGGAGAGAATACTCAGGTTCAGTTCAAGAGAGATGTTACCAATGCCAATGCACTTGCTCTGGAACTGATTGCTTTTTCCAACGCGCTCGGCGGGCAAATTATTATCGGTGTTGATGACGCAGCTAATGTCAGCGGCCTGTCAGGGGACGATATTAACAGAATAAATCAACTTCTCTCCAATGCCGCGTCAGAAAATTGTGTGCCTCCTGTCTATCCACACTCGGAAATTTTTGAGTTTGAAAACAAGAAAGTAATGATAGTTAAAGTTTCCTGCGGCGCGAACAAACCGTATGCGACTAAAGACGGCAGATTCGTTACCCGTTCCGGATCTGACAAAAAAATGATTTCCAATGATGAGATGAGGCGGCCTTTTCAGGAATCCGGAAAATTATTCGCGGAAGAAACACCGGTTAAGGGCGGATATTGGGATGATATTAATAGCGAATATTTTTTCGAATTTTATAAAAAAAAATATGAGGAGTCTTTAACCAAAAACGATTTACCAAGGGCATTTGAAAATCTCAACCTTGCCTCTGATGGAATTTTCAATCTTGCCGGAGCCTATCTTTTCGGCAAAAACGATATTCCCCGGCTTTTTATCGGGAATCAGGTTATCTGTGTCTCTTTTTTCGGCAACGATTTGGCGGGCAGTGCATATCGCGACAATATGAATATTGACGGTAACTTGAAAAAATTGTTTGAAGAAAGCAGGGCATTTATTGCCAGAAACATTAAGCGATTACAGAATGGTAAAAATTTCAATTCTGTCGGCGACCCGGAAATACCAATACCGGTTATTGACGAACTCCTGGTTAACGCTCTTCTGCATCGCGATTTTTTTGTAAGCGGCAATATCAGAATTATGATATTTGATAATCGAATCGAAATTATCAGTCCGGGAAAACTGCCGAATCATTTAACGATTGATAAAATCAAAAAGGGTGTTTCCATCAGACGCAATCCTACATTGTGTTCATTTGCCTTTGATTTGATCCCCTACCGTGGGATAGGCAGCGGAATACTGCGCGCCTTGAAATTATATCCCGATATCGAACTGGAAAATAACGCTGATATTATTTCCTTTAAAGCCACTATTTATCGCCCCCGGGGAAAAGATTGAAACTCCATTTTGACCCAAATCAACAATTTCAGATTGACGCCATCCAATCTATCGTAAATATTTTCGAGGGTCAGCCTTTAAATCGGGGCGATTTCGATTTTTCGTTCAATTCCGAAAACTACCTTTTTCAGGAAGGCGGTATCGGAAACCGATTATTCATAACCGAGGAACAGGTTTTTAAAAATGTACGGGAAATCCAGAAAAAAAACGAATTGTCTGTTTCCGAAAGCCTGGACGGTATGCACTTTTCCGTTGAAATGGAAACCGGAACCGGAAAAACCTATGTTTATCTCCGCACAATTTACGAACTCAATAAAAAATACGGCTTTAAGAAATTCGTCATAGTTGTACCCTCCATTGCCATTCGGGAGGGTGTCTTAAAAAATCTTGAAATCACTTTTGAGCACTTCCAGAATCTTTATGACAAAATCCCGGTAAATTTCGATGTTTACGATTCCAGGCGCGTATCCGGATTACGCGGTTTTGCCATAAACAATAACATTCAAATCCTTGTTATCAACATAGATTCTTTTGCCAAAGACGAAAATATCATCAATAAATTCAACGATAAATTAACCGGCAAGAAACCGATTGAATTCATACAGGCCACACGGCCCATCGTGATTGTAGATGAACCGCAAAATATGGAAACGGAGATACGCAAAAAAGCCATAGAGAACCTTAATCCACTTTGCACTCTCCGTTATTCGGCCACCCATACAAACCGGTATAATATGGTTTACAGCCTTGACCCGGTAAAAGCTTATGACCTTGGCCTTGTAAAGCAAATAGAGGTGGATTCCATTGTTACGGAAAATGACTTTAACGAAGCCTATCTTTGCCTTAAAAAAGTAACGGCCACCAAAACCCGTACTGCCGCAAAAATAGAAATCGACTGCAACACCACGGAGGGAGTAAAACGGAAAACCATTACAGCCAAGGTCGGGGACGATTTATTTGATTTGTCAAACAAGCGCGAAATTTACAAGGCCGGATATATTCTCAACGGTATCGATGTTTCAGCCAATCTCATTGAGTTATCAAACGGCGAAACTATTTTTACGGGAGATACTTTGGGCGGACTTTCAGATGAAGTAATGAAAGTACAAATAAGAAAAACCGTTGAGGAACATTTCTTAAAGGAACGGAATTATAAAAATAAAGGTATAAAAGTCCTTTCACTCTTTTTTATCGACCGTGTGGCCAATTATCGCGATTATGATGCGGAGGGACGACCGCAAAAAGGGAAATTCGCCGAATGGTTTGAGGAAATATTCAAAGATATCTCCACGAAAAGCGCATACAAAGGTTTAATACCCTACGATGCCGAAGATGTTCATAACGGTTACTTTTCTGCGGACAAAAAAGGAAGCTGGAAGGACACGCAAGGCAATAGTCAGGCAGATGACGACACTTTCAAACTGATTATGAAAGACAAAGAACGGCTTCTTGATGTGAATGAGCCGTTGCGTTTTATTTTTAGCCATTCTGCACTTCGTGAAGGATGGGATAATCCTAATGTTTTCCAGATATGTACATTGAATGAAACCCAATCGGAATTAAAAAAACGACAGGAAATAGGCAGAGGTTTGCGCCTGTCTGTAAATCAAGACGGTTTAAGAATTCAGGATACCAATATTAACCGTCTTACGGTTATCGCAAATGAATCATATGAGGATTTCGCAAGACAACTTCAAACCGAAATTGAAGAAGATTGCGGCGTCTCATTTAAAGGCAGGATTAAAAACAAGCAAAAGAGGGCGACAGTAAAATACAGAAAAGGCTTTGAACTTGACGAGAAATTTAAAGATATATGGGATAAAATCAAATTTCACACCGTATATAGCGTTGAATATGACACAGATGAATTGGTAAAAAAAGCAGCTAAAGCAGTTTCTCAAATGCCTTCAATAAAAAAGGCTGTAATAAAGACAACAAAAACAGCCTTGGAATTTGATGATGCCGGTATTGTCATGGAGACCAAAGCCTCTTATACAACGGCTCTGGACGGAGTTTTCAGTATTCCTGACATACTTCTTTATATTCAGGAAAGAACGGAACTCACCCGGTCAACCATTCTCGAAATATTATTGAAATCTGAACGGCTTGCCGAAATACTTATTAACCCCCAGCTTTTTCTTGATAACGCCATTACGGCAATTGAAGATGTTCTGACGGATTTAATGATAGACGGCATTAAATATGAGAAATTAGGCTCGAAAGAATATGAAATGCGTTTATTTGAAGATTATGAAATTCATGTGGATGAACTGACCTTTAAGATTCAAAAGCAAGATAAAACGATTTACAGCAATCTTGTACCTCTCGATTCCAATGTAGAATACGATTTCGCTAAAGAATGCGAGAACCGCGACGACATTCAATTTTATTTCAAGCTGCCCTTCTGGTTTAAGATAAAAACACCCATAGGAAATTATAATCCCGACTGGGCATTAATAAAAAAGAATGAAAAAACCGTTTATTTTGTGGCCGAAACAAAAGCTGCTGGCCAGGAATTAAAAATCAGCGAAAAACGAAAAATAAAATGCGGTTATGCGCACTTTAATGAATTTGATAATGTACGATACAGGCAAGTAACAAAAGTAGGAGAATTAGATTAGACAGTTTTTATTATGGATAAATTAAATAGCTCTGGTAAGCCCGAATGGGCACGCAATTTAAAGCTTACAATTCAGCCCGGTGGATTAATGGCGGAACTATCTCTATCGCTTCCCAAGAACGCTGTACGCCCCACTATTGATCAGTTAAAGGCTTTTCTTGCCTCTTCCGGCATTACCTTCGGCATTAAAACAGATGCACTCCTTTCTCTTGCAAATAAGCAAATAAACGAGGGGGAATCGCTCCGTGAAATCGTTGCCGTTGGGCAGAATTCAGAACCGCCGGTTGAGGATTCGCTGGAGTATCTTGTTTCAATGCCTACCGCCTTTCGCCCCAAAGAACTTCCGGATGGAAGTGTTGATTTGCGAGATCTTAACCGCATCACGAATGTAAATTGTGGTGATCCACTCATTCGTAGAATTCCAGGCCGAAAAGGGAAGCAGGGCGTTACTGTAAAAGGAGAAGCGATTATACCTAAGGCGTACAGACCGATGGCAGTACCTGTTGGGTTAAACACCGCAATTTCGAAAGAGAATCCCAATATTCTTGTAGCGTCATGTGATGGAAGTATCGTACGATTTGGAAACTTCTATAATGTTTACCGCGAATATGAGGTTAAAGGCGATATTGATTACTCAACCGGTAATCTTGAATTGACTGGATCCGCCCTTATTAAGGGAAGCGTACGATCGGGCTTTACTGTAAAGGTTTCAGGGAATCTCCGTATTGAAGGTGATGTTGAAGATGCCGTTATTGAGTGTGGTGGAAGTCTCGCTGTAAATGGAGGCATAATAGGCAGAGGTGGGGCATCAATATACGCTGCCTGTGGAATAGAAGCCAGATATGTCAACGGACATAAACTAAGAACGCCCGGTACTATTATCATTCACGAGGAATCTGTTTCTGCTACACTGCAGAGCGGTGAAGATGTAATTGTTGGAGGGAGAGGAGTAGTTGCTGGAGGAGAGGTTTTTGTCTTTCGTGAGATGAATGCCCGCGTGTATGGGGCAGAAAGCGGCGTTTATACCGATATCTATTTCGGTTTCGACACCGTTCTTGGAGGACGACAGGCCGAAATTCGCAGTTTAATTGAGGCTATGGTAACAAAAGATAGGCTTATGAAGCTGGAAATTTACAATAGTTTTAAAAAAGGAACTCAAACAGACGATAAGGCAATCCTTGATAAAGCCAAAAGCGAAAGAGAACTCTTGCTTGAAGATTATCAAAAACTTGATGCGCTGGAACAGGAGGATGCGGTTATTACAGAGCAGCGGCTTAAGAACAATGTACCTTCGGTTGTGGTGCGCGGAACTGTTTATCCCGGCGTTAAAATTGCGTCTCCTGTTAGTCAGCATTTTGTTAAGGATAAAAGATCGGCATCCGGAGTTTTTCGTGTTGTTAATGGAGAGATAGTTTTTCAAAGAGTGTGAGTGGTCAAAAATGCGAGACCTTCCCTTTCCATTGTCAAACCACCGCCATCTCCTTACAGGAGAGGAGTTGTTTCTTTTTTTTCTTGTTATTGTTGCCTTATTAGCTATTCTTCTTGCCATTACCATATTCCGCAAATCCCGTTCCGATAAAAAGAGCATGCTTTTATCGGACAAAGCTTTTGCCGAAGCGGCAGAAGAACTTCGTCTTTCGGAACTTGAGAAAAAGCTGATTATGCGCATAGGAAAAAGGACAAGAAGGCAGCCAATTGATATTGTAAGTGCCCCATATGTTTTTGAACTTGCAGTACATAAGTTTATCGATTCGCGAGCAGGAGAAGTTGAGGAAAATCGGCTTGCAATTTCTTCAATTAGACGAAAGTGCGGATTTGATTGTATAGCTTTAGGTCAGCCGCTCTTTTCGTCAAGAAATATTGGTATGCCCCTAAAGGGGAAGCTCATATTTCAGAGCAGGGCAAGTGATGAGCGAATAATGTGTACAATTTGTGATACAAATGAATCCTTCATGACAGTTAACCCTGATGCAAAAGAAACGGTCGAATCAATTTCAGCAGGAACGGAAGTTGAGTTGCTTGTGCAGCAACCAGGAGACGCAGAGTACACATTCTTATCAAAAGTCATAGGAAACGGTTCAGACAGAAGTATAAAAATTGCACATACAATTGATTTCAGACGAAAACAGCTAAGAGAATTTTTACGGGTATCTATTGATATCTTGGTAAAGTTTCGTTTTGCTAAAACAGTTAGCGACAAGGATAGACTGAT
Source organism: uncultured Fibrobacterota bacterium (assembly GCA_964590225.1). Lineage (GTDB taxonomy): Bacteria > Fibrobacterota > OXYB2-FULL-49-7 > OXYB2-FULL-49-7 > JAEUSG01 > JAEUSG01. The sequence goes on along the minus strand of CAZPWS010000020.1, from coordinate 15,845 downwards.
TGGTGGTACGCGCTTTTCTGGCACTACGGCTGATATTAGTGGCGGGGGTATGGCACTTGTTTGTGCCAATAGGTACGATATTGGCGATAGAATAGTAATGAGTTTTTCACTTATGGGGGAATCCTTTTATGGAATCCGAGGTGACATATTGAAGGTTAAAGAAAAGGACAATTCTTTTATTCATCAGATCAAATTTACCGAAATGGAGTATTCCGTTCAGGAGCGGTTAGTTAGGCTTATTTTTCTGAGACACAGGGAAGATATACAGTGGGAACGGCGATGAACAATAGGTTATATTTTACGCCATCTATTAAATTCAGGAGCGAATATTTTGAGTGAAATTAACGATCAGGTAAAAGCACGGCTCGATAAACTTGAGCGAATAAAATCTATGGGAGTGAATCCGTACCCGTATTCTTTTTCAAGGAGTCACTACATTGGTAATGTTCTCGACTCTTTCGATTCGGTTTTAAGCAATAAAGAAAAGGTGAAGCTTTGTGGAAGGCTTGTAGCTTTCAGGCGGCAGGGTAAAACTGCTTTCGCGAATCTTAAGGATCCGACAGGTCGTATCCAGATATATTGCCGGCAGGATCTCCTTGGTGAGTCGGAGTATGAACTGTTCAAGTGTCTTGACTTTGGTGATTTTATTGGAATTGAAGGGGAACTTTTTTTAACTCACACAGGAGAACGCTCGATAAATGTTTCCTCTTTTTTAATTTTATCTAAGTCAATCCGACCGCTTCCAGTACCAAAGGAAAAAGTTGGGGCAAATGGAGAGAAAATTGTTTTCGATGAATTTAAGGATCTTGAATTGCGTTCGCGGCAGCGTTATCTTGATCTTGCGCTAAACGATTCAACAGTTGATCGATTCCGTAAACGGACAGCAATTGTGCAAAGCATCCGCACATATCTAATTGACAACGGTTTTTTTGAAGTAGAAACGCCAACATTGCAGTCGGTATATGGCGGAGCATCCGCTCGCCCCTTTATTACGCGGCATAATGCGCTTGATATGCCGCTTTATCTGCGCATCAGCAATGAACTGTATCTTAAGAGACTGGTTGTTGGCGGTTTCGAGAAGGTTTTTGAGTTCGTAAAAGATTTCCGGAATGAAGGGATGGACCGGACACATAATCCGGAATTTACTCAGGTTGAGTTTTACGAAGCCTATGCAGACTATAACCGTATGATGGAGCATTTTGAGCAAATTTATTCTCGCGCGGCTCTATCAGCGACAGGTTCAATGAAAATATCCTTCGATGGTACAGTAATTGATCTTACGCCGCCGTGGGAACGGTTGACAATGTATGGGGCATTAAAAAAATATGCGGCAATTGATGCAGAGTCTATTACAGACAGTGAAATAAAAGAGTTATTGCTGAAACATGGTGTTGAAACAACAGGCACATTTATTCGCGGACTTGCACTCTCAGAATTATTTGAAGTAACATGCGAAAGGCATCTTATACAACCCGTGTTTATTACCGATCATCCCAAAGAGTCAACACCATTATGTAAGGCGCACCGAACAAATCCCAACCTTGTTGAACGGTTTGAGCCGTATATAAACGGTTGGGAGGTGGGTAACGCATACAGCGAACTTAACGATCCAGTGCTTCAACGAAAGCTCCTTCAGGAACAGGTTGAGCGGGGGCGTGGCGGTGAGGACGAAACGCATCCGATGGACGAGGATTTTTTGCGGGCTATGGAGTATGGCATGCCTCCAACCGGCGGCGTGGGTATAGGTGTTGATAGAATGGTAATGTTGCTTACCGATACTTCTAACATTAGGGATGCCATACTTTTCCCTTTAATGAGACCTGAGTGAAGTTACCCTTTGAGCTTTTTATAGCCCGCCGTTATCTTCTCGCGAGAAAAAAGGTGAGTTTTATATCGACAATAATGCTCATTTCGATAATAGGCGTTTTTATTGGCACTGCTGTTCTTATAATTACGCTGTCAGTTATGAATGGATTTGAAACAGAGGTAAAAAAACGGATAATGGGATCATTTGCTCATGTTAATGTCCGTTCGTATAGGCGCGAGCCAATTACAAATACCGACTCGCTGATTACACTTTTGCGAGGTATTAACGGGGTATTGGCGGCCGCGCCCCTAATTGAGGACAAAGCGGCAATAAGTTCACGGGATGTTCGTGATGGTATCTCCGTAAAAGGGGTGGAACTTTCTTTAGAACAGACTGTAACTGATCTTTCGAGCAATATAAAAGCTGGTCAGCTTGATTTGGGAGAGGTTGTTTCCGCTAGGGGACGGGCTAATATGGGTATAGTACTCGGAAGCTATGTTGCCGACAAGCTCCGCGTAATTCCTGGCGATGAAGTTGTAGTTATGAGTTTGCGGGCAGAAGAGGATGCTATTGCCGGAATGCAGCCAAAAATGAAAAGATTCACAGTTTCGGCAATCTATGAGTCGGGCATGTACGAATTTGACGCTAACCTTTCGTATGTAGATATTTCCGCCGCTGCAGATTTATTTGGAGTCGAAGGAGATGCGCTCGCTATTCAGTTAAGGGTAGCGGAACCGGATAAGGCTGAAATTGTGGCCGAAATGGTCCGTGACTCTTTGGGATACCCGTGGGATGCTGTGGATTGGAAACGGCAGTATAGCACGCTTATCAAGTGGATGAATACCGAAAAGCTTATCGCGTTTATAGTTATAAGTATGATAATAATGGTTGCTGTTTTTAATATTATAAGTTCTCTTCTTATGATAGTTATGGAAAAAACTGGAGAAATTGGAATACTATTGTCAATGGGAGCTTCGCCTGCTAACATAGCGAAGATTTTTCTTTATAACGGCCTTCTTATTGGCGTATTTGGAACAGTGTCCGGTTTAGGTGCAGGATTATCGGTATGTTTTGTGCAAATGCGATATAATCTTATAAAGCTTCCACCGGATGTCTATTTTCTCGATACTTTGCCAATGCTTCTTATATGGAAGGATGTAATCGCGGTAGTTTTAGTTGCTAATTTTTTGTGTCTGCTTTTTTCCCTGTATCCTGCCTATAAAGCAGCTAAACTTAAGCCAATAGATGCCTTGAAATATATTTAAGGGAATATGGAATTAATTTCTGTCAATGCGGTTTCTAAGTCGTATGTAGATGCAAGGAAAGTCCTTGGCGTTCTTTCGGAAATTACTTTATCCATTAAACGGGGGGAGGTCGTTGCGCTAATGGGAGAGTCCGGCGCAGGCAAGACCACTTTGTTAAATCTTCTTGGCTTGTTGGATGTTCCCGATAACGGTTTCATAGAATTTGATGGCTCAAATATTTTACACCTTACTGCTGACGAACGGGCAACATTTCGCAATGGAAAAATAGGCTTTCTGTTTCAGTCTCATCACCTGCTTTCCGACTTTTCCGCGCTTGAGAATGTTATGATGCCTGGTTTAATAGGGCGCAGTTCTTGGGGATCGCTTGCACCAAAAGCGGCAAATCTTCTCTCCCTTGTTGGTCTTTCTGACAGGCTTAATCACTTGCCGGCTGAGCTTTCGGGTGGCGAACAACAGCGAGTAGCTATGGCAAGAGCCCTAATGAACGATCCCTTGCTTGTATTGGCAGACGAACCCACGGGAAATCTTGACGAAGCGAACGCAAACCATTTTATGGATATTGCACTTGATATGGTAAAAAAAACGGAACGATCGTTTCTGATTGCTACGCATAGCTCTCAAATAGCCCATAGATGCGATCGCATCCTCCGTCTCGCTCATGGCAGAATAGAAGGAGATTAATTGATGGTGTGTGATGACTGTAAAAAAAATCAGGCCTCCATTCATTTTAGCCAAATTGTTAATAACAAAAAAACAGAGCTTAAACTGTGCCATTCTTGTGCAGAAAAGAGGGGGTTTACGAACGCTGTGCAGGGAGGCAAGTTCGGCATGGGTAATCTTGTTCTAAAAATAGCCGCCGAATCTGCTACAGATGAAGCCGAGGCATCTTGTCCACGATGTCGTCTCAAATATGCCAGTTTTCAGAAAGCTGGGCGTCTTGGGTGTGATCATTGTTATCAGGCATTTGAACCTCAGCTTAGAGATCTGATAAAAAAGATTCATGGCGCAGAGACGCACTCCGGCAAAGTTCCTAAGAATATGGAACCGGTGGTTGCGACCAACAGGAAGATAGAATTACAGAGGAAGGCCCTGCGCGACGCCGTCCAGTTAGAGGACTTCGAGAAAGCAGCTGCAATACGGGATCGGATTCGTAAAATGGAAAATAGTGAAATATGAAGGCTTTTTCGGTTGAATCAATGTTAGGGACGCCGTCATCATGGCTTGAAGCAAGTGGACCTGAGAGTGATATCATATTAAGCAGCAGAATTCGTCTTGCGCGGAATCTGGCACAGTACCCATTTGTAAATATGTCAACTTCGGATGACCTTGCGGAAATTGTAGAAAATGTGTTGTCGGCTGCTCCTTACTGCCCAGGACTTTCCGGCTCAAAATTTGCGGATATGGCAGAAATGAGCGAGCTGGATAGAAAAATTCTTGTGGAACGGCATCTTATCAGCCCGGACTTTGGAGGAGGGGCTTGGCCGCGGGCTGCTCTCATCCGTGAAGACGAAAGAGTATCAATAATGGTAAATGAGGAGGATCATTTACGGCTTCAGGCAATTGCATCGGGGCTGGATATGGTGAGCGTTTGGCAAACACTCGACAGGATTGATAGTGAACTGTCTTATCGTCTGAAATATGCCTTTTCCGAGAAATATGGCTTTCTCACAACCTGTCCAACCAATGTTGGTACAGGAATGAGGGTTTCCGTGCTGATTCATCTGCCAGGGCTTGTGCTTACAAAAGATATCGATGAAACACTTAAAGGCGTAACGCAGATAGGTTTATCTGTCAGAGGGTTCTATGGAGAGGGAACCGAAGTGCTTGGTAACCTTTTTCAAATAAGTAACCACATAACTCTTGGTAAAACGGAAGAGGAAATAATAGAGACAATAACACAGGTTATAAGGCAGATAATAGGTTTTGAGAGACGGGCGTGCGATATCTTAATGAAAGAAGCCCGTACTCATATCGAAGATAAAATCTGGCGGGCATATGGTATTTTGAGTAATTCACGCCTTCTCACAAGCAAAGAATTCATGAGCCTGAGTTCAGCAGTAAGACTTGGAATATCGCTTGGCTTAATTCCGGATATTACAATGAGATTGCTTAATAAATTAATGGTTTCTATACAGCCTGCACATTTACAAAAAGAAAGAGGCGCTTCGATGGAAGCGGGGGAGAGGGATTTCTCAAGAGCAAGCATGGTGAGGGAACGGTTTAATGAACGCTGTCCCGACACGATAAAAAATAAAAGAAAGAGAAAATTAAAAAATGAAAAATCTGACTAAAGTATTTATCATATTTGTGATTTTTTTCTATGGCCGTGGTTGGGCGATGTATCGTGGGCTTCAGTTTGGCAGTGATACTGCTGCGGTAAAGAAAGTTTTTCCTAAGTCTGAGAATCAGTCGCATCGTGTATTTAGGCAGTTTGAGCAAAATAAAGGTGTTGTGAATTACACAATAATATTCCCTAAAGGTGCTGTAGATTCTTCCAGACTTTATTTTGTCAATAATAAATTTTCTGCATCAATGGAATACTGGTATCCAGGCCGGCAATACTTTAATGAAGCTGTTAAAAAACTGACCAGAGAATTTGGTGTGCTGGTGAAAAGCGGTAATATGCTTTACCGTAGGGATGGCAGTTTTCTTGTACAGTTATTCTGGCACGACTCTTCAAATCGGGCAATCGCAGTTTATTCTGATGAGCGCTATTTGCAAAAGCTGCAATCTATCCTTTCATTATCACGGCCATCTATGGAGGATGTGATTGATACTATGCTTGCGGGGCTTGAAAATGAATTGCGGCAGATTGATTCAACAACAAATAAGGAGCCATAAAAATGAAGCATTTTTACTCTCCTAGCGAGTATCACAGTTATCTTGTTAAAAATACGCCTCTATCGATGACCTATAAAACTGGAGGTCGGGAGGCATGGCAAAAAAAGTTTCGTAAAAAACTATTGGATCTTGCAGGTGGTATTCCGTCCGAAAGGGTGGCATTGCAAAACAAAACAATTTGGAAACGGGATATTGACCTTGGTACTATCGAAAAAGTTGTGTTCCGCAGCGAACCTTTTGCAGATGTCCCTGCCTATGTGTGCATACCTGATGGTGTTAAACCACCGTATCGCTATTGCATTTGCTTACAAGGTCACTCCACCGGTATGCATAATTCCATTCGTGTGGATCGTGAGGATGAGAAAACAGCAATAGAAGTGAAGGGCGATCGTGATTTCGCATATCACTGTATGAAAAGGGGAATCGCGGCGATCTGTGTTGAACAGCGTTCCTTCGGTTTGCGGAGAGAGCTATTGCAAAAAGATCGTTGTGAATACAACGGATGTCATGATGCGGCAATGCATTCATTAATGCTCGGAAGAACTCTGCTTGGTGAACGGGTATTTGATGTAAGTCGAACCATTGATTATTTGCGCGTAAGAGGTGATGCCGATATGGGAAAAGTTGGTATAATGGGAAATTCGGGAGGTGGTACAATCTCGCTGTTTGCCGCAGCACTTTTGCCAGAAATTTCCTACGCCATGCCCTCTTGTTATTTTTGTACATTCAAAGATGGCTTAATGTCCCTATACCACTGTGGCGATAATTATATACCAGGGCTCCTTAAGTATGGCGAAATCTGGGATATCGCTGGTCTAATTGCTCCCAGACCGCTTGTTATAGTTGCTGGTAAAGCAGACCATCTTTTTCCAATAAAAGCTGTGCGCTCTGCATATGGCAAGCTCAAAGAGATATATGCCGACTTCGGAGCTGAAAAATCGCTAAAGCTTGTGGTTGGGAACGAGGGGCACAGATTTTATGCCGATAAGGGATGGTCGGCCATGCTTAAACTGTTGCATTAATATATTTTAAAAGTTGTGGAAAAATTAAAGCAAATAATTCCGTTGCTGCTTATTTTAGTAGTTGTTTTTGTAATATACTTGCAGCATTTCGTTGTCCGTTCATTTGACATTATTGTTTCATCTTGTGTCATATCTTCAATCTTTCTTTTGTTCATTTCGATTATGCTTGTTTACCGCACAATAAAAAAAAGCAGCGCCTTGATTTTGCAAAAAAATAAAGAAATCGAAAGGGCGCACCTTGAATTAACTGTACGCCTTAAGCAGGTTGAGTCCGGAGAGATGGCATTAAAGCGGAGCGAGGCGCAATTTCGAGCCCTCGCGGAAGAATCATCTCAGGGGATAGCAGTAATTCAAAAAGGTTTTGTGCGCTTCGCAAATGATGCTCTTGCCTCCATATGCGGGTATAGCGTAAATGAGATTCTTTCGTGGGAGCAAGGGGGATTCGCCCGCGTAATTTCTTCTAATGATCTTCCAAGAATAATGGAGCACAACGCGATGATGGAATCTGGTATGTATGGAGGTGTAGAGCAATCCACCGTGAGCATAATTGCAAAGAGTGGAGAAAAGAAAAATCTTCGTTACTTTGCCCGTACAATTGATTGGCATAATGGTTCTGCCAATTTTTTATCTTTTGTTGACATATCGGCATCGATTGATTTTGAAGAAAGAATTAGAATCGAAAGAGAAAAGCTTGAAGTTTCCCTTCAACAGAGGACAGAAGAGCTTGAAAGGGCAAACAGGGAGATGGAATCGTTTGCATATTCCGTTTCTCATGATTTGCGCGCTCCGCTTAGAGCGGTAGTGGGATTTGCACAGGCGATGGAAAAGGATTTTGGCGCATCCATGCAAAAGGAGTGTCGAAACTATCTTCAACGGCTTACAGAATCCGCAGACTACATGAATCGCTTGATTGTGGCATTCCTTGATTTATCTAAAGTTACGAGAAATGATATGGTGCGTTATAGAACAGACTTGTCAAGGATGGCTAATGGAATAATAACATCCATTAGGCAGGATTCAACCGAACGGAAATGCATCGTGACAATAGACGAAAACATGATCGAACTTGTCGATCCGTCACTTTTTAGCATCGTGCTCACAAACCTTTTCGGAAACGCGTGGAAATATACAAGTAAACGAAACGATGCGACGATTTCTTTCACATTATCTACTAGAAATGGAGAAAGTGTGTATTGCGTTAGCGATAATGGAGTGGGTTTCGATATGCGTTATGCGGCAAGGCTCTTTACCCCTTTTCAAAGGTTGCATAGTGCGTCAGACTTTGAAGGTCTTGGTGTTGGTCTCGCAATAGCAAATAAGATAGTTACACGGCATGGGGGACGAATGTGGTTTTTCTCAGAGCCGGACAAAGGCGCTGCATTCTTTTTTACCATAGGTTCAATGAAGGACAATCTGTGAAGGACGAAATTAGAGTATTAATTGTTGAAGATTCAGAAGCTGACGCTTTTTTGCTGGAAAGGGCTCTTGCGGAAGGCGGATATAAGCTTTTTTGCAAAAGGGTTGATACCGAAGCGTCGATGACGGATGCTCTTGTTTCTGTTTCATGGGATATAATAATTGCTGATTTCTCGATGCCATCTTTTAGCGGACTAAGAGCTCTTTCGGTACTTCAAAAATTTGATGTTGATATTCCATTTATTCTTGTTTCGGGTACCATTGGCGAGGAGCTGGCGGTTGAAGCTATGAAAAGTGGTGCAAACGACTGCATCATGAAAACCAATTTGGGACGGCTGGTTCCGGCGGTTAAAAGAGCAATTGAGCAGGCTGAGAGCAGGAGTGATAAAAAAAAGGCGCTTGCGACAATTAGTCAAATGAATGAGAGACTCATCAAGGCAAACGAGGAACTTCGTTCAATTGATAGTATGAAAACAAGTTTGCTTGCCAATGTATCGCATGAGCTTCGTACTCCTCTTGTTTCAATTAGGGGATATACCGAATTGATGTTGTCTGGCCATTCTGGGCCGCTTTCCGAAGAACAGACGAAACACCTTTCGATTTCACTTCGTAACATCGATAAGTTAATGATGCTTATCGACAATCTACTTGAGTTTTCTGCCGTCTCTGCAGAGACGAGTGAAATTGCCGGGCAAAAAATTGATATTGTTAACATTATTCGTCAGGTGTGGAATAGTTTTGCCGAAAAATTGGCTCAAAAGAATTTAACGGGAGCGCTGGATTTATATAATGAAGAAGTTTCTGTTTTTGGTAGCTCCCCACAGCTTTGTCGTGTGTTTAATAATCTAATTGATAATGCGATTAAATTTACAGCTTCCGGTGGCGCTGTTTCAGTTAGTATGGCTATTACCGATGCATCTGTCATTGTTGTCATTACAGATACGGGGCAGGGAATGCCACAAAATGTATTGAATAAGATATTTGATCATTTTTTTCAGGTAGATTTCTCATCAACAAGAAGGTTTGGGGGGATTGGAATAGGTCTTACTCTCTCAAAGGTTATTATAGACAAACATGGAGGTAAGATTAGTGTTGATAGTAAGGAAGGTTTTGGCAGTAAGTTTACCGTTACTCTTCCGCGCGTAAATTGAGTGGTTGGGGAGAATGTATTTATATTTTCAAGAAAAAGAGGGGGACAAATGAAAAATGGCATGTTGTTAATGTTGATTGTATCAATAACGGTCTTTGGAGGATGTGACAACAAACAAATCGAGGAGCTTATGGCAGAAAAAACACGATTGGCGAAAGAGGTGGCTGCGCTCAAACAGGAAGCGATTAAAGGGGCAAGATTGGATTTTATCGCAAAAAACCTTAGTGGTATAAAAGTGAATATAAAAACGAATTTGGGTGAAATTTCAGTGGGCTTTTTTCCCCAAAAAGCGCCTATCCATGTCTGGAACTTTGTAGTGAGGGCGGAGTCTGGCTACTATAACGGCACAAAGTTTCATAGGCTGATTCCAGGTTTTATGATTCAGGGAGGTGATCCTAATACTAAAGAGGGAAATCCATATTCTTATGGTCAGGGAGGACCACTTGTTTCCATTCCTCATGAATTTAACGATATTCGACACAAACCTGGTATCCTTTCTATGGCAAGGGTTTCGGACCCATCGGTTGGCGCAGGTTCACAGTTTTTTATTATGCATGCCGATTCGCCCCATCTTGATGGACAATATACCGCTTTTGGGGAAGTTATCTCTGGGATGGATGTCGTGAATAAAATAGCCATGTCAGAAACAAATCGGACCGATCCTGCTCTTCGTGATCAGCCAGTTACGCCGGTTATAATTGAGCGGATGACTGTAAGTAGATGATTTTCTGCTATGGATATTTCACATTGTGGCGAAGTCCGAAATAAATTTTTGTCGCGATTAATACGATAATTCCAGCGAGCAAGTAGCCTGGGGTAAGTAGCGCAATAATGAGCAAAAGGAAACCACCGCCGTAAGTGTAGGTTGCCGTTGCTTTATCCGCGCTTGGGGAGATTTGGTAGCTTATAAATAGTGGTAGAGCAATAACCGAGGCGAGAATTGCAATAAAATCCATGTTAATTAACGCCACAATTAATGAGGCGAAAAGAGCAGTCAGACTGATCAGGTTCGACCGACTTTCTCCAAGATACACTACAGTTGTTATTTTGCCAGTTATTGAATCGCCGTTTGCATCGGGCATAGTGGAGTTGATAGAGCCTGCAATCATAAGTAGAAAGTACGGAAAACTTCGAATGAGCATTTCTATAACAACAAAAACTTGACCATTACAGGCCGAAACCCAGCCAAGCCCAAAAGCTACAATGCCGAATCCTGTAGCGTTTGTAAGGAAGTCGAGAAACGGCCTGCCCGTAAAATAAAAAGGTTTTATGTTGTAAAGTATATTAAGCAGAGAAGCTAATAAAATAAACAGGAAGACATGTTTGTTTAATGCAATCGTTAGCAGTGGTAAAATTGCCGTAATCACACAAATTATCTTGGCTGCTTTAATGGGAAATCCCCCCTTAGCAATTAAGGGCATGCCCCCATTATGAGAATCGGTTGCAATGTCGGCAATTTGGTTGAGTATATATGTGGATGCTACCGATAGTGTAATAGCAGCCAGCGAAATCCATGCTGTTGTGTTGATGCTGAGCAGAAAACCATGAGTAGGCAACTCAATCTTCGCATAGTAACCGAGTATGAAGTATCCCCATACCGGAATCAAAATAATTGGCCGTGCAATAAATATAGAGTCTATTGTAAACTCCGCCAGTTTTTTCAGGTTAGCGCGATAATTATTCATCGCTGATAATATTATATTCCGCGCTTTGTTTTAGCGAATATAAACCTAAGCAGTTGATACCATTGATGTAAACCAATTATATTTATTGTAATATCATTATGATTAGCAAACAAAATATTTCAGGAGGTTACATGGCTAAGAAGATTTTACGGAAGGCTGTCAAAAAACAGGCGAAATTGTCTGCTGTTAAAAAAGGTAATACTAAAAAAAAGGTAAAGCTTGTCTATTTCTTTGGCGGTAAAACAGCTGAGGGGGCCGGTTTACCCAAGGAAATTTTGGGAGGCAAGGGGCAGGGACTCGCAGAAATGGTTAAGATTGGTTTGCCGGTACCGGCAGGATTCACTATAACCATTGATACATGTGCCAAGTATTACGAAAACGGAAAGAAATTTCCTGCTGGATTTGAATCTGAAATTTTAGAAAATATTAAGAAGCTTGAAAAGGAAACGGGCAAAAAGTTTGGCGATCCCAACGACCCTCTTCTTGTTTCTGTTCGCTCTGGTGCTGCCCGTTCTATGCCAGGCATGATGGAAACAATTCTTAATCTCGGTCTTAATGATATTTCTGTTGAGGGTTTAGCTGCTAAAACAGGTAATCCCCGATTTGCATATGATGCCTACCGTCGTTTTATACAGATGTACTCGACTACTGCTATGGGGCTTTCAAAAGAACCGATGGAAGAAATGCTACATGCTGTTAAGCATAGGCTTGGTGTAAAAACCGACCCGGAAATCCCCGCGGAAGAACTAAAGAGTCTTTGCGGCCAATTTAAACAGTTTTACCGTGATAGCATGAACGGAAACGAGTTTCCTCAAGAGGCGACAGCGCAGCTGTGGGGTGCCGTGAAAGCAGTATTTGGCTCATGGATGGCAGAAAAGGCGGTTACTTATAGGCGTGTCGAAAAAATTACAGATTTAAATGGTACAGCTGTTAATGTTCAGCAAATGGTTTTTGGTAATATGGGGGATAACTCCGGTACTGGCGTTTGCTTTACCCGCGATCCCAATTCTGGCGAAAATACTTTTTATGGGGATTATCTTATTAACGCACAGGGTGAGGATGTCGTTGCCGGAATCCGGACACCACTCAAGCTCGCAACCCTTGAACAGCAAATGCCTTTGGTGTATAAGCAGCTTTGCAATGTGAGGAAAATTCTTGAGAAACATTACAAGGAGATGCAGGATCTAGAATTTACAGTGCAGGAAGGAAAACTTTATATGCTGCAATGTCGTACAGGAAAGAGATCTCCTGTAGCTACCTTCCGCATTGCAGTTGATCTTGTAAAGGAAAAATTGATATCAAAAGAGGTTGCTGTTTCGCGCATTCAGCCCGAAGATATTGAACGATTGTTTTATCCTGTTGTTGATCCCTCTGTCAGCAAGAGCATTTTATCAAGCCGTCAAATCGCTACCGGTATTAATGCCGTTCCGGGAGCAGCATCGGGAAAGGTTGTGTTTACGGCGAAGGACGCAGAAGAGTGGGCGTCGCGTGGAGAAAAAGTAATACTCGTACGCAAGGAAACTTCTCCTGAAGATGTTGGTGGAATGCATGCAGCGCAGGGTATTCTTACCGCAACCGGCGGTAAAACATCTCACGCTGCTGTTGTGGCAAGGGGATGGGGAAAATGTTGTGTTGTAGGCTGTGAAGCTTTGAATATTGATTACGACTCAAAATCCATGAAAGTGGGCGAGGTTCATATTAATCAGGGCGATTCAATTACTCTCGACGGTTCGTTGGGAGTCGTTTATAATGGTGCAATGGCTCTGGTCAAACCTGTTTTACCAGAGGCTTACTATACGCTTATGGGGTGGGCAGATAAGTTGAGAACAATCAAGGTTCGAACAAACGCAGATACTCCATACGACTCACAGAAAGCGATTGAAATGGGTGCAGAGGGCATCGGGCTTTGCCGCACAGAGCATATGTTTTTTGATACCGAAGCACGGCGGCTTGCTATTCAGGAAATGATTGTTGCGGAATCTCTTGATGCACGAAAGGCAGCGCTCGATAAGTTACTTCCTTTCCAAAAAGATGACTTTATCGGTATTTTCAAGGCAATGAATAATAAGCCTGTTACAATTAGGCTTATTGATCCACCTTTGCACGAGTTTACGCCTAAGGATGACGCTGGTGTAAGTAAGCTTTCGGAAGTTACTGGTTTAAGTCCTGAAAAAATTCGTCACAGGTGTGAGCAACTCCATGAAGCTAATCCTATGCTCGGACACAGAGGGTGTCGTTTGTGCATAACCTATCCCGAAATCCTCGATATGCAGGTGACCGCAATCATAGAGGCGGGAATAGCTTGCGTAAAGGAAGGTATTAAAGTATTGCCAGAGATAATGATACCTCTGACCATGGATAACATTGAATTATCTATTCTGGTTAGTCAGGTAAAGGTTCTTGCTAGCGACCTCATTAAAAAGAGCGGTGTAAAGCTGCCATATATGGTTGGAACAATGATCGAAATTCCGCGAGCTGCCCTTATTGCCGATAAAATTGCTGAATCAGCAGAGTTTTTCAGTTTTGGAACAAACGATCTCACGCAGATGACACTTGGGTTATCAAGAGATGATGCCGGTCGTTTCCTGCCGATCTATGTGGCCAATGAAAAAGACGGTGGAAAGGGCATCTTTAAAGACGATCCGTTCCAGAGTCTCGATCAGACTGGTGTTGGCCAGCTTGTAGAAATTGGCATAAAGAAGGGACGGTCCACAAAGAAAGATCTCAAGGTAGGGATATGCGGTGAACATGGTGGTGAAGCAAAGAGTGTAAAATTCTGTGTAAAAGCCGGAATGAATTATGTCTCCTGTTCACCTTATAGAGTACCTATTGCCCGCCTTGCTGCCGCGCAAGCTGCGATTAAGATATAAAGGAACCATAAATGAATATTATCTTACTCGGTCCGCCTGGGGTGGGTAAAGGAACACAGGCTATACTTTTAAGGGATACTTTCAATCTGCTTCATGTTTCGACCGGTGAGGCGTTACGACGAGAAATCGCTCAGGGAACTGAACTTGGTATGCGTACCAAGGCCATTATGGAGGAGGGGGGACTTGTTCCTGATGATATCGTTACGGGTATTGTTGTGAACGCTATTTCGTTAATGGGTGATACAAAAGGTTTCATGCTCGATGGATATCCTCGCAATATTGCGCAGGCAGAGATGCTTGATGCGGCGTTAAGAGAAAAAGGCATTACTATCGATCATGTGGTAAGTCTTGAAGCTGACCGAGAAGTAATTATTAGGCGGCTTGCCGGCCGGCGATTTTGTGAAAAGTGTGGTAAGGATTATAATATTCATTTCAATCCACCTAAAATTGCGGGTGAATGCGATAGTTGCGACGGTGCTCACTTAAAAACAAGAGCTGACGATACCGAAGAAACCCATTTGAGGCGTCTTACGGAGTATGAATCAAAAACCGAACCACTCAAAGCCTATTATTCTGCTCGTGCTCTGCTACGAACTGTTGATGGAATGGGCAGTGTCGATTCTGTATTTAGAGAAGTTTCGGAGATGCTCACATAATAAATGGTGCCGGAATATGAAGCTCTCGTCAAAAAGCTGAGTGTTTATGCTTCGTTCATCAAGGAAAGATACAAGAAACAGCTCTCCTGTAAGGAGGGCTGTTCTTCTTGTTGTATTCTATCAACGGTATGTGCGGTTGAAGCATCTTGCCTAACTGAGGCGGTAAATCGTCTGTCGGACAAACTAAAAAAGGTACTCGCTGCCAATCTCAGGAAAAATTCTGGTGGTCGATGCAAGCTACTGGTAAATAATAGATGTGTCGTTTATAAATATAGACCGGTTATCTGTCGCACACACGGGGATCCATTGCTATATAATGGAAAGATAATCGGGTGCGGTAAGAGTTTTAAAGAAGGCTTTCCCGATCAGGACAAGCGGTTGCTCCTTGAGCTTGACGATATAAACAGAGCATTGTCCGCAATAGATATTAAGTATTCCGGTGTAGGGAAGAAACTAGGATATTCCGGTAGAATTAAAATATCTTCAGTAATTCGAGTCGCACTTAGGGAGGCACAATGATTATCAAGAAAATTATTTCTGGAGGGCAAACAGGTGCCGATCGCGCTGCACTCGACTGGGCAATAGCCAATAATATCCCTCATTCAGGCTACTGTCCTAAGGGACGAATTGCTGAAGATGGCGTGATAGATATGAAATACAATCTTACCGAGACAAAAAGCGTTAATTACTCTGAGAGAACAGAGCTAAATATTCAGGAGTCCGACGGTACTGTTATTTTTTCAGTATCCGGCGTTTTATCTGGTGGTTCAAAAGATACGGCAAAATATGCCAAGAAAAAAGGTAAACCACTTCTTTTGCTGCGGAAAAATATGGATAATTGCGATGCTGAACTGCGCTCGTTTGTTCAAAAAAAGAAAATTGATATACTTAACATAGCAGGTCCACGGCTCTCAAAGGAGCCAGAGATATATCAGTTTGTCATGGATGTTCTTGGCGCAGGGCTTAAATAGCCGCTTCAATGCAATCAGTAGCTATTTTTAGCGCGGTCATACCAGCATTAATATCAATCGGAAATGGTTTTTTTGCAGCAATGCAGGAAATAAAGCTGCTTAATTCCTCCTGACTTCGTCGGTCTTTTCTTGTAAGTCATTGATATATAACGGAAATAGTGT
>CAZPWS010000019.1:0-50540 GCA_964590225.1 uncultured Fibrobacterota bacterium | reverse complement strand
AGTAAAACCATCACAATTGACAACATTATACCAGCTCCATATGCAGCAAATGGCAGATAATAAGCCACAACCGAAGCAAATGTGGTATTTGTTGCGACCATTGCCGCATGAGCGGCAATAATAAGCAAATACACCAGCAATAGACCCGGCACCATTCCCCTAAAATCATCACTGCTTGGAAACATATGGCCGCCAACTGCTATCACCAATAAGGCAAAAATGGCTATATGCCCCACTCTCATTACGGTAAACTGTGCATAAAAGGCTTTTATCAATGCAACAAGATCCTGAAAAGCTATTTTCCAAAACGAGTACAATCCCCCCTCTTCTGTAATGCGTAACAGGGCCGGAACGCAATTTAAATCGGGGTAAATAAATTTCGGCATAAATAAATAAACAAGCAGAACAATCATCATGGCACCGCTTATAATAGGCGCAATGCCAATAAAAAAACAGCCGCCTCTTTGCCACACACTGTTAGTGTCATACGCATGCTCAACATAACCAAGTCGCCCCTCTGCATTGATTGAAAAGAGGCTAAACCGCTTTATCTTGTGACGGAAAAAAAGAGATGTTAACAGGTGACTTAATTCGTGAACTGGAGTACCAATTGCAGCAAACAGCATATACGGAATTCTGCCAAACCGTTCGAGCAGCAAATAATCAAGTTTGCCCTTGATAATTCTTATAATAAGGCCAAACAGGATAAACGGAGACAAAAGTATAAAGGAATAAGCGACCGGCAGCATTGCAAATTTGTAAAGATAGTAAAATGCGCCGGCCACTTTGTCTTGCTTTAACAGCTACGCAACAATTAGAAATAAAAATGGACTGATGCCGACTGCAATAGATTCAAGTCACCAATAACATTAATATTTAACCTGTTCTGAGAATCTTGAATTTTTCTGCTTTCATTTCTAATATCGCTGAATTCAACATATTCCTTTTTGATAGCAACATCAAAACCATACTTGTACTCAAGCGAGAAGTTGGGGAATATAAAAAGCTCGGGAGCCATCAGTACGCGCAAATGAATATCCATTTTCTTTGACGGTTCGTTAAAAAGCAATTGCGCTTTTTCGTAATGCCCACCGGCCCCTTCTTCAGATTCCTTATTGAAATGGTTGTCACTTGCAGAAACTACAACACCTGTCATTCCATTGAGGTGGACCTTCTCAAACCGTCTAAAAACAATAATACCGTAGGCAGCAGCAGTCCAATCAACCCTTGGTTTATCTTCCTTATATATTTCATCACTATTTACAGGATCAATTACAGGATTAATTTTATCCGAATAGTTGAAGCCAACAGCAGCCTTTACAGCAACATTATTGGAAAGACATAACTTAAACGAACACCCCCTGCCCAAATTACTTGAAGATCCATCATTTAAAGAAACACCTTGCTCAAAACCAAAGGCAAATTTCCCCCCTATTTCTGCACCAACGGCAGAAAGCGCCATAATACCCACCAGTACATACGCACACACCCTCTTCATTTTAAAACCTCCTTTTGTTTTAAATCTTCCAAAACACTAATCACAAGCTTAATTTACATAAGATGATTGTATTTCCGCAAGCCTAAGCCCGGGCTGATATCCAGCAACTTCTTTCTTAAATTTATCTAAAATCCTTGATGCCGAAAGATAATCTCCCTGGACTCTGTAATAAAGAGCTTGCCCATACAAATACCAAAAAGAAAAATTCCGTTTATGCCCGTCAACCCATTCACAATCACCAATCATAGCTCGTGCTATCCATAAGGGCTCATCCTGATCTCTGAAACGGGTGGTGATTTTCTGATAAATTGACTTAGCGATTGGGTCCCTGCGAGACTTTTCCTGGTAGGCAAAAGCGCTACCGATATGTGCCTGCGCGGCAAGTTCTCTATAAGTGGCAAAGTTATCTATCACGATATTATAACACCTTATCGCGTCTTCTACTTTACCTTGCGCTCTATATACAAGTCCTAATCCTATCCACGATTCTGCTATCGCCCTTGATGCTCCTCTTCGCTGAATTATAATTCTGTTGTACATTGTTACCGCCCTTTCGAATCCGCCACGGGCAGCCTCGATATCAGCAAGACGAACCTCAGCAAGAGCATATTCCTCACTATTTTCATTTACGGTTTTGCGTATCTGCATAAGTTCATTTTCGGCTTCTGTATAGTTCCGCCTTTTTATAAGCGCAGCGGCAACGGCAAGCCATCCCGATGAATAAAAACGGCTGAACCTCTTAAATTCTGTTTTTAGCAGCTTTATTATGGTTCGGGCTTCATTTAGACTGTTTGTATCG
This sequence comes from uncultured Fibrobacterota bacterium, assembly GCA_964590225.1. GTDB lineage: Bacteria > Fibrobacterota > OXYB2-FULL-49-7 > OXYB2-FULL-49-7 > JAEUSG01 > JAEUSG01. Next base: position 48,243 of record CAZPWS010000019.1, on the reverse strand, counting down.
TTAGTCTGTGCCGCGGCGATCAATTTATTCTGGTAGGAGACAAGCCGGCTTATAAGAACCGGTGACGAAGAATATCTATCCCTGATCAGCAAAAGATGTTTTTCGCTCTTGTAGCGATCTCCAATAAGAGCGTAACACTCCGATATTTCATTTAGGGCAAGCGGCACAATTGCATCCGAACCGGATTTTAGTATCTTGTCATACTCCGAAATGGCTTTTTCGTACTCCCCCATCCGCATAAAAGAAAGCCCTATCTTGAACTGTGCAAGATTACTCATGGTATTCTCAGGATATAGAGATACTATCCTCCTATACTCATCAATGGCGTCTGTATAGTATCCTTTTTCAAAAAACCGGTCAGCAGTCTGAATTGGTTTTGTCTTTAAAGGAACCCCCAACTGGAAAAGGGCTATATCGCGAACTGAAAAACCAGCGTTGTCGGCATAGATTCCAACCTTATTATCAATGTCTCCGCTTATTGGCGAAAAATCGTCATATACGAGTTTAAGGTTTCCATCGATGTACAACCTTATAGCATGATCTTCCTTCTCAAAACGGATTCTAACGCCCTTGCCTTTAGTAAAAACAACTGCTTCAGCTGCGGTAACAATATTCGTCATTCCCATCTTTGACAAAAAAGCGCTACCATCAATGAATCGTACAGTGTATGACTTATCCGGTGATGCCCCCCTTAGAAAAAGGCCAAATTCCCTATTGAAGTCTCTTGTTGATTCCAAAACAAGCTCAAAACGGATATCTCCGTTAACATTATTTCGCAGTGTTATGTAGGTGTAGTCATCTGCCGAGACGCTAAGCCGCTCCTCTCCCCCAATCCACGGTGAATCCATATTCAAAAAGAGGATAGTATCTCCTTTGCTTCCGTAATAACCATTCCATTCCACATCAAGTTTTGAATACAGCGACTGTTTAAGCACAAGTCCTCGCCAATCCGCCGTTTCAAGACTCATCTGATAGTTATAATAGACGGCGAACAGCAGCAGAAAGGCGATGAAAATTGCACCTATCGTGAAGGCTGTTTTTTTCTTTTTAATCCGGCGGGCGATCATTTCCATCCGTCCCGGTGAACGGGCTTGTATGGGCTCACCCGCTTGGTATCTCTCAAGGTCAAGCCTAAGCGCGCGCATGGTGAGATACCGTTTATCGACATCCCTTTCAAGACATTTCATCACTATTACTTCAACATCTTTAGGAATCCAATCGGCGATCCTTCGTGGTGATCTGATTTCTGAGTGCAAAACATTCCAGATGGTCTGCTGATATCCCCTTTTATCAAAGAACGGATTCCTGCCCACAAGTAATTCGTAGAACATAACCCCAAGAGAGAAAATATCGGTTCTTTCGTCTATACGACCGCCGGAAGCCTGCTCGGGAGACATATACGAAGGAGAACCAACTATTTCTCCCGATATTGTTAACGAAGAATCAGCCTCCCGTGCTTTAGCCAACCCAAAATCTATAAGAATAGGATGGATATTATCCTTCATGATGACATTATTAAGCTTAAGATCTCTGTGAATTATGTTTCTGCCATGTGCGTACTCAAGGGCGTCTGCCATCTGACTGATTATATGTACAATCGAATAAACCGTTGGCTCAAGCTTCATCATATATTTGTAAAGGTTTAATCCTTCAACAAATTCCATAGCGATGAAATAAATACCGGCATCCCCTCCAACTTCAATTATCTTGACTATATTAGCATGATCAAGCTGAGCAACCGATCTGGCCTCTTTCTGAAAACGGTCGATAAATTTTTCTTGGAGAGAAACTGATGGAGGAAGAACTTTTAATGCCACTTCCCTACCGAGAGATTCCTGTCTGGCCTTATAAACAATTGCCATTCCACCACGGTCAATTTCGCTTAAAACCGTGTACTGCCCCACCTTGGTTCCAATAGGTAGCCTAGTTGTGTCGAGTGCCCTACCCGAAACAGCGGGATCAGAAGGAGAAATAACGGCCGTACTCATATTAACCAATATAATAAACGAAACCTCGGTAATAATCGAGATGGAACCATCTTTGCCAACCGCATTAGAATAATACTACATTTTGTGCAATGAAATATAAACCCCTTTTGATTTTTGCATTAGTTTTTTTTCCGTTTTGTGGGAATAATAAAAAGCCTTCTAAAGAAGGCCCTACAGCAAAAGGCTCAATGCAGGGAGCGCTTAAGGTTGATGCTGTTGTAGTTAAACAGACGCCACTTAATCACGAAATAACGCTTCCGGGCATACTGCTTCCGGCTGAGATGGTTGATCTTAAAACTGAAAATGGCGGAAAAATTATTGAGCTTAACATCGACGAGGGTAAAAGAGTTAAAAAGAATAACTTGCTTGCGAGAATAAATGACAACGAAGCTCGTGCTTCTTTGTCAAAATTGGAGGTGGAACTGAAACTTGCGACGGAAGAACTTGACAGAAAAACACAACTAAAGGAAAAGGGGGTAATAAGTCAGCAGGACCACGATCTCGCTGTGAGCAAGGTGGCAGCGCTAAAAGCCGATATTCGTAAAATTACTGCTCAGATAGAAAAATCTGAAATTCGTGCTCCTTTCGACGGAACGCTTGGATTGAGACATGTCAGTCTTGGTGAAGTTGTTACTCCATCAACGGTTTTTGCAAGCCTCGTTCAAGACGACAATCTAAAACTTGAATTTTCTGTTCCTGAGCGCTATGCGCAGCACATCAAGAAAGGACAGAAGGTGGTGTTTACATCGGGCACTTCAAATTCGAAGTATTCAGCTTCAATATTTGCGCACGATCCTATAATTGACGAAACAACGCGCTCACTAAAGGTAAGAGCTGTCGTGTCCAATCGGAATAAAGTTTTGCTTCCTGGTTCTTTTGCCAGCGTACATCTTAATCTAAGCGGCTCTGATAAAACAACTGTACTTCCACCACAGTCGCTCATTCCTGTACTTGGAGGGCAATCGGTAGTAGTTTCAAGGGGTGGCAAAGCAATTTTCCAATCGGTTAGAACCGGGGCAAGAACGGCAACTGAGGTTGAAGTTATTTCGGGCTTAAATCATGGCGATACTGTTCTCATAACAGGATTATTGCAGGTTCGCAAGGGAATGCCCCTTTCGGTTTCCATTGTTGAATAAAAGAAAGCACGGAGAAACAAAACCATCAGTCTTTCATCCTTAAGCATACGGCGTCCTGTTCTTGCCTCGGTAATGTCAATTACAATTGTACTGTTTGGCATTGTCGCATTCAATCTTCTTGGTGTAAGAGAGTATCCAAGTGTTGATCCGCCGGTAATAACGGTTTCAACCATATACACTGGTGCAAATTCAAGTGTTATTGAAGCTCAGATTACCGAACCCCTTGAGTCCTCAATAAACGGCATTGCAGGCATAAAATCAATGACATCAGTAAGTGCTGACGGTCGCAGCGCAATAACGATAGAATTTGAGCTCGGTGTTAACATGGAAGACGCAGCAAACGATGTGCGCGATCGTGTTTCCCGTGCAATGCGCAACCTTCCACCGGATGTAAATCCTCCGATTGTTTCAAAAGCCGATGCAAACTCTTCTGCAATGATTGTTCTAACTCTTCAAAGTGACATACGCAATCTTCTTGAACTTTCTGATGCCGGAAATAATCTCCTAAAGGAAGCTCTCCAAACCATTTCGGGCGTAAGTGAAGTTAGGATATTCGGCGAAAAAAAATATGCAATGCGGCTATTATTAAATCCGGAAAAACTTGCAGCACACCGCCTCACCCCTGCCGATGTTAGAAATGCACTCAATAGAGAAAATATCGAACTCCCAACAGGTCGAATAGAAGGCTACTATACCGAAATGTCTATACGGACAATGAGCCGCCTTGAATCGGAAAACGACTTTAACAACCTTATTATTAAACAGCAAGGGTCAAACCAGATTAGACTTATTGATGTTGGCAGAGCAGTTTTATCGCCCGAAAATGAACGAACACTTATGCGCGGAGCCGGCGGCATACCCATGATTGGTATTGCTATTTTTCCCCAGCCAGGCGCTAACTTTATTGCTATTGCCGACGAAGTGTACAAGCGAATTGAAGTGCTAAAAAAAGAGCTCCCTCCAGATTTGCGGATAGGGTATGCTCTTGATACAACGCGCTCTATAAGGCGTGGAATATTTGAAGTTCAGGAAACCATTTTAATCGCTTTTTTGCTTGTTGTTTTTGTCATCTTTGTTTTTTTAAGAAGCTGGAGAACCACAATAATTCCAATTATTGCAATCCCAATTTCGCTAATAGGGTCGTTCTTCGTAATGTACTTTATGGGCTATTCCATAAACATTCTGTCGCTTCTTGGAATTGTGCTTGCAACCGGCCTGGTTGTTGACGATGCCATAGTCGTTCTTGAAAACATATACTCGAAAATCGAAAATGGTATGGAGCCGTTAAGAGCAGGGAATGAGGGCGTTAAGGAAATATTCTTTGCTGTTATAGCAACAACAGTAACGCTTGTTGCTGTAATTCTACCGATAGTTTTTCTCCAGGGAATTACAGGCAGGCTTTTTCGGGAATTTGGAATAGTTCTTGTTGGTGCGGTAATTATCTCCTCTTTTGTTTCACTCACTCTTACTCCGATGATGAGCACAAGAATACTCGGTAAAAAGCGTGCGGAGAGCCGTTTTTCACTTATGGTTGGCGGTTTTTTTTATTCCCTGTCAAACTTCTATGCGTTAAACTTAAGCTATTTCCTAAAAAGACGGTGGATTGCGCTTGTGATTATCGCATTGTCTATTGCTGCCATATTTTTAATTGGGCGCTCAATACCGTCAGAACTTGCCCCACTTGAAGACAGAAGCAGACTCTTTGTACAGGCGGTTTCTCCCGAAGGAACATCTTTTGAAATGATGGATCGCTATATTGCCGATATTGTTGACCTTGTTGACACCTTGCCCGAGCGGAGCGCTATTGTAGCAGTAACTTCCTTTGGTGTTGGAGGTGCTGCCGGCTCCGTAAATAGCGGTTTTGTGCGTCTTGTTCTCACCGACCCGTCAACACGAAAACGGACGCAGCAGGATATAGCAAATTACATAACATCGCATTTGCGCGGAAAAACTTTTGCAAGGGCATTTGTAACACAGGAGCAGACCATCGCAACCGACAGAAGCGGTGGATTACCTGTTCAGTTTGTTGTTCAGGCGCAAAATTTTCAGAAGCTGAAAGAAGCTGTGCCTGCCTTTCTTGAAAGGACACAGTCCGACCCACGCTTCCAGATTGTCGATCTAAATCTGAAATTTAACAAGCCGGAAATAAAAATTGATATCGATAGAAACAAGGCTCAGGCATCCGGCGTTTCTGTTTTGGATATTGCGGAAATACTCCAGCTTTATTTCTCCGGCCAGAGGTATGGCTACTTCATAAAAGACGGTAAGCAGTATCAGATTATCGGCGAGGCAGAAAGAATATTCCGCGATGATCCCTCTGACCTCACAGGAATAATGGTTAGAAACAATAGGGGGAATTTTATAGAGCTTGGAAGCCTTGTGAACATATCAGAGGAGAGTACTCCCCCTCAACGCTACCGATACAACCGCTATGTATCCGCAACATTCAGCGCTTCAACTGTTCCGGGAGTAACTCTTGGAGAAGGCATTGCGGCCATGCGTGAAATTGCCGCAGAAAAACTTGACGAATCCTTCTCAACCTCCTTAACAGGCTCGTCACAGCAATTCGAAGATAGCTCAAGTAGCCTTATTTTCGCTTTTATATTCGCCCTTGTTCTTGTCTATCTTGTTCTTGCTGCACAGTTTGAAAGTTACCGCGATCCACTTATTATAATGTTCACCGTACCACTTTCTCTGGCAGGTGCGCTTCTGTCTTTGTATATCTTTGGCCAAACCATGAACATCTTCAGCCAGATAGGCATCATCGTCCTAATTGGAATTGTAACAAAAAACGGCATTTTGATTGTAGAATTTGCAAATCAGAAAAAAGCGCGAGGACTTGACACCATAACCGCCGTTACCGAAGCGGCAGGTCAGAGATTAAGACCCATCCTAATGACAAGTCTCGCAACTATCTTTGGCGCAGCTCCAATTGCATTTTCAATTGGAGCTGCTTCAACAAGCAGAGTACCAATGGGTATCACCATCATTGGAGGTCTTCTTTTCTCGCTTATTCTTACTCTATTTGTAATTCCAGCGATGTATGTTTATTTATCTATTCCAGAAAGGAACCAATAACAAGTCGATTATCTCATTCTGAACAGTGACAATAAGCCTTTTTATATTTTTAATTTTTTTCATACAAAACATATTCTCCTCTCTTATTTAATACATGCAATATCTAAGCCAATCGTAAATAATAAACGATTAAACTTCGTAACTAAAATAAAGACTGGATATTAAGAGGAGACTTCAAGGTTGTTGCAACGGTAATAACTGTATCAAAATTGCACAAATTGGTTTTAAATCGTATCAAACTACAACATTAACTATATCGCCGGATTTCGGATCCCGTTTATCTTCAATTCGCCGCGCTTGTTGGGCTTCTTCGGTTTTTCGTTCTATTAGCTCGCTTTTAATTGCCGATTTTCGCTGAATTTCAGTGGTTCTGATATTTTCTCTCTTATCAGCCTCTTCACGGTTGCGTTCGAGGTATTCCTGCTGCTTAGCCGTCGCTTGAGACTGCTTTTCTGCTCGCTGAAGAGTTGTTTTTATATCCCTCACAGCAATATTTACGGCTGAACTTCTGCTTCCACCAATTGATTCTGGCATGATAAACACCTCCCCAAAGGGTTTATCGGCAATATATAAAAAAACTTAAGCTAAAACTGCTATTCTCTGGAGGAATTTTCTCCCTCTTCAACAGTACTCTCTATTGAATTTCCCGCTTTATTTATACTGTTTTTAATTTTTGAGCCAAATGCGCGAAATCCCGCAATCGCAGCAATAGCGATAATTGCCACAATGATAATATACTCCGTCATTCCCTGTCCCCTGCTGTTCTTAAGTAACCGCATAAAAACTTCTCCTTTTTTATGGTGTTGGATTGTTGATTGTACCAAGTATTCTATTTTCGTAACTGTTTATTTTTCTAAGAAAATTGAAAGGAAGACGATCCGAAAATAAGACGGCTACTATGAATAATAATGATGCAGTAATAACTACATACTCCGTAGCACTTTGCCCCTTCTCGTTGTTATACATAACAGCCATATGCGGAATAAGACCGCAAAAGACAAAAAGAATATTCAATTTTTAAAAACGAAATTATTTGAGTACCGAGGCAACAACCCCAGTGGTTACAGCAAGCTGATAAATGACTCTTGTAACCTGTTCAAACTCTGCCCAAAAGCCCCTCTTAGATGTTTTGGGCGGAACAATTATGGTGGCGCCTGGCCCAACTTCGGTCCAGCTAAACACGCTAAATAGTCCAACCGTCTTGGGGGTCAACACCGATCCATCTGCCCGCAAAAGATAAATATTATTAGCGTCACCGCTCTCTTTAACACCGCCAGCAAGGCCAAGACACTCCCCAACAGTATTGCTTCTATTGGAATAAACAACACTGATAGGTGCGTAAACCTCTCCCATAACCGAAACTGTATTAAGATTTTCGGCGACAGTGAGTTCATCCCCATTTTCTACAGCAATATCAAATTCCGACCCCTTGAACTTTTCAAAGTTTTTGACATCCACTATTACCCTGCCAACAGGAGTTGTACTCCTGAGATTTTCGAGCATGGACTTCCTCTGGTTTATTAACGACTCACGGTAAGCCCTATCCTCTGCTGAAACCGATACTGCGTTCTCTTCTAGCATTCTTTCAAGCTCTCTCTCGAGGCTGTTAGCAACCTTCACCATATTCTCCTGCTGCCTCTCCCTCACTCTAACTCGCGAAAAAATTAGCCCTGGTAAATAAGCCTCAGACCTGAATCCGCCAGCTCGGGCAATAATACTGCTTATAGTTTCCCCTTTTTCCGCCCTGTAAACACCCGGGAAAACAAAAAGCCCATTAAGCTTCACTGCAATTGTCTTACCATAGTCAACGATATTGCGAATAAAGACCTCGTCTCGTGGCTCCAGTTTATAAGCAACGCCGTTTTCCGGCACTTTATCAAAATTGAGTTTTATAATTCTTTCCCGTTCAACGGAGTCTTTCTCTATTACAGAGCGAACAATTTCCACATATAGCCTATATGTCGATTCCGTATAACCGCCCGATAGCTTGACAAGGTCCTCCACTGTCATTCCTTCGGAAAAAGGGTATTTGCCGGCCTTCTTCACTTCGCCATATACAAACACAGAATCCCTGAACTCAAAATGCCACCGTGAAAAAATCAGTAGCCGATCATTGGGATTAAGAATGACATTATTAGAATCATTGTAGTCTTCAGAAATACGGGCAAGCGAAACCCTCACTATGTCGCTTCCTGTACCACCATCACCCTTTACCCTATAAATATGCGCCTCGCCAAAATAGGTATCATCGGCATAACCGCCGGCAGCTATAACAGCATCAGACACCCGCATATTTCGAACATAGCGAAGTTTTCCTGCTTTGCGTATGTTTCCCATTACTTCAATGTAAGGCATATCGGACAGTTCATTCCTGCTGAATACAAAAAGAGTATCCATGGGTTTGAGAGCAAAGTCGCTACCGCTATTTTCGTATATTCGCCCAAGCGAAAAAGGAATATATTCGCAGTGATACTCCGGTGGAATAACCCTTTTAACAACCGCGTACTCAAAAAAGGCTTCGGGAAGAAAGGAGCGCGTCGTAGGCAAAATGCTCTTAACAGTCAACCCATCCATGTACTCATATTTTCCTGGTGACTTTACATGTCCCGTAACAACAACGGCATTTCCTTCTTCGGAAAGCAATGGAAACACCTTTATCATGTCGCCATCCTCAACTGGTACATCATTAACAATCTGACCAGTAGCAGCATTCATCGAGAAGGTTAATACTACCCGCTTTGCATTTTTTTTGTACCTTTCAACCACAATTCGATCGCCATTGGCCTCTGCCGATAAACCACCGGCAAAGCGAACCATATCCGACACCTTGTTTCCCGTTCTCGCCTCATAAATGGCAGGCCTCTTTACAAACCCGGCGACAGCAACCCGCTTCTCAGCCACTGGCACAAAGACAATATCTCCGGAGACAAGCTGAATATCATTCTGTCCGGAGCCATGCACAAGAAGGTTGTACAGATCAAAGGTCTTGTACGGTTTACCATAGCGCTCAAGCCTTACCTGACGAAGTCCCCCAATATCGCTTATTCCTCCGCAAACAAAAAGGGCATTTATCAGTGTTGTGCCGGATGTTATCATGTAAGAACCAGGATTTACAACATCACCCATTAGTAAAACTCTTACAGAAGATAGCTGTCCGAGAGAAATTCTGGCCTGTAATCCGGAAATTGACTCAAGAGAAGATTTTACAACCGTTTTGGCTTCACGAAAAGCAAGACCAGCCACCCTGATTGGAGCAAGAGGAGGATAATTGACAAAACCATCCTTATCGACAAAAACGCTCCTCTGACCGTTTTCTCTGCCCCATGTGTAAATCACGACTTCGTCGCCGACACTCAATATATAATCATCCGAGGGAGCGGTGTTAACGGCAGCATGGCCCACTGTCCTTGCAAAAATATCAAAACCAAACGGCTTAAGGCCAAGCTTGACCGCGTCGGCATCTACAAGATTTTTATATTCTTTTTGTAAATTTCTATTTTTTCCTAGGGTGTCCTTTTCCAAAACTGTTTCTTCATTTTTTTTAGCGGGATTTAATAGATCATCCTTTTGTGTGATTATAGCTTCTTTAGCCTTTTGCGACACAGCAACCGTAGGCTGAAAAGAGTGACCCGAAACAACATTCGTTTCAATCCCTTTCATTAATTCCTGAGGAACCGCAATCTCACCACTTTTAATTTTACGAAGGATCTCTTCCTGCGATTGTGCCAATAACGGGCAAATTAGCAGCAAAAGAGTAAGGGCAAATCCAGCCATTCTACAATTAATGTTCATTATTTAAATATAGTTAAAATCAGTTAACTAATCAGTTACAAACCATAAAAAGAACGATACCACTCGACAAATCTGCTTACACCTTCCTGAATGGAAGTAGATGGTTTATAACCAAAATCCTTTTGAAGATCGGACACATCTGCCCATGTTGCCGGAACATCACCAGGCTGCATAGGCAAAAACTTTTTTTCGGCCTTTTTCCCTAATGCGACCTCAATTGCCTCAACAAAGTCGAGTAATTTTACAGGGCTGCTGTTTCCAATGTTATAAACCTTATACGGCGCAATAGACGAAGAGGGATCAGGATTCAAAGGTGACCACTCACAGTTTCCTGCTGGCGGACGATCTATCACATGAACAAGTCCCTGAACAATATCATCAACGAAGGTAAAGTCTCTCTTCATTTCACCATTATTAAATACTTCTATCGGTTTTCCTTCGAGAATTGCCTTTACAAATATAAACAGAGCCATATCGGGCCTGCCCCATGGGCCATAAACCGTGAAAAAACGGAGACCAGTTGTAGGCAAACCATAAAGCTGGCTGTATGTGTGAGCCATCAACTCATTGCTTTTTTTGGAGGCGGCATATAAGCTTAGGGGGTGATCAACATTACTGCCCGTAGAAAACGGCATCTTACAGTTTAGACCATATACGCTCGAACTACTTGCATATGAAAGGTGCTTCACCCCATTGTGGCGACACGCTTCAAGAATATTCAAAAAACCTTCAAGGTTGCTTTTGAGATACGCATGTGGATTAACAAGCGAATACCTTACACCAGCCTGAGCAGCCAAGTTACACACCGAATCAAAGCATTCGCTATTAAAAAGGTTATTAAGTCCAGAAATATCTTCAAGATTCATTTTTACAAACTGGTAGTTTTGATGTTTCGCACTTGTAATTGGACGGCCATACTCAATTGCATCCTGATCTATCCCCGCCTCATTCAAGCGGCCATACTTTACATTAACATCGTAATAATCATTTATACAGTCGAGGCCAACAACAGAGTGACCATCTCTAAGCAGCCTATTGGCAAGATGAAAACCAATAAAACCGGCAGTACCAGTAACAAGTATCTTTTTCCCGCTCATTTATGACGCAAGAATAACATTAACCAATAATCTCCTTGTGGAGATCTATGAGCTGATACCTATTTGACACGATAAATTCCATTCCTGCCTTTACCTTTGCCTCTGTATCACGAATCCATATTTCTGCCACAGCTGCCTTTCGCGAATTGTTTCTGGCACATGAGAGGAATAGAATTGCTATATAAGTATCCATTCCCATCTCGACCATTCGCCGTGCGACATAGTCAGAATAGGTTGCATTCTTTTGTTCTTTGATATGATTTACGCATTTGTAGATAGCAGAAACGCAACCCCTCACCTTTTCCGCAAGATGGCCAAGCTTATCTTCAAAAGATTCATTGCAGAAATCGTCGTATATCTTGTTCATGAAACCAGCCATAAGGCCAGGCATAGCCGCTACAACCTGCAATTGCGATGTACCTTCATAAATATTTGTAATTCTCGCGTCACGATAGTAGCGTTCCATATTGTAGTCTTTCATAAATCCGCTACCGCCCATTATCTGTATGCCATCATAAGAATTCTGGTTGGCCATCTCTGTATTAAAGAGCTTTGAAAACGGGGTGAGGACACTTGCAAGTTTTTCATAATAGTTTGTGAGCTTTGTCCACTCAGGATCTACAGGCTGTCCATGGGCACGATGCTCCTCAATTCTCTTTTCGTTAACCTTAAAAAGATCAACCACCTTGGCTGTTTCATATAGCAGGGTACGCCCCGCCTCAACCTTGATTTGCATATTTGTAAGCAACTCATAAACGGCAGGGAACTGGTCGATTGACTTTCCAAACTGCACGCGCGAACGGGCATAATCCCTCGCATCCCTATATGCCGCTTCGCCTATTCCAAGCGCCTGTGAAGCAATGCCTATTCGTGCACCATTCATCAAAGCCATTACATAGCGGATAAGTCCCCTCTTCCTTGATCCAACAAGATAGGCAGGGGTATTATCAAACACCATTTCACAAGTTGGAGAACCGTGAATTCCCATTTTGTGTTCAATGCGGCGGATTTTTATTGTTTTATCACGAAAGCAAACAAACATCGAAAGACCACGACCATCCTTCGTTCCCTCTTCCGACCGTGCCAATACAAGAAGTACATTGCCGCAACCGTTTGTAATAAATCTCTTTACCCCTTTGAGGTGCCACACACCATTTTGTGTGTCACCATTGGCGGGAGGAATGGCCTGAAACCTTACAGCCTGCAAATCGGAACCGGCATCCGGCTCTGTAAGAACCATTGCCCCTGTTGCCTCACCCTTAGCCAAGGGGACAACATATGTCAACTTTTGTTCGTGTGTTCCAAAATCATTCACCGTCTCGGCGATGTCCTGCAAACCGACAATGTTCATTAGTGAAGCGTCTGCCCGCGAAACCATCTCAAGGATAGCAACCTTTACAACCTGTGGCATATTAAGTCCGCCATACTGACGGGGAAGAGAGAGTCCTAACAACTGTGCTTTTCTGAAGTCTTCGATATTCTGATTTACGAGAGGATTAACGCAGACTTCTGTACCGTCGCAGGTGTTCCCTTCGTCGTCAATCTGTCGTGCCCTTGCCATTACGGGACCGGCGCAAATTTCTCCGCCAATTTTACACACATTAAGGTAGTTCTCAATGGCATCGTCGGCATTAACGGGCGCAAAGTCATACTGCTTTGACTCCGAATAGTCTTGTTCAAGAAGATCGGCAATCGATTTCAGATTAAGCCGTTCCAGATTATACTGAATATCCGGATTATCTGTATAAAAATTTGGAGTGGACATATTTAATTTTATCCTTTAGATTTGTAGGCTTTAATCATTCTGGGCAATACCTCTCTGATATCCCCCACAATTCCATAATGGGCAATTTTGAAAATTGGCGCATCAGGATCGGTATTGATAGCTATGATCTTTGACGAATTTTCCATGCCTGTCCTGTGCTGAATTGCGCCCGAGATTCCACAGGCGATATAGAGCTTGGGACGAACCGTAGTACCTGTCTGACCAACCTGATGTTCGTGGTCGATAAGACCGGAATCTACCGCAGCACGCGATGCCCCAACAACACCGCCGATACACTCTGCCAATTCGGCAACAAGTTTAAAATTATCCCTTGAACCGACTCCAGCACCACCAGAAACTATGATATTGGCTCCAGCAAGATTAACCTTTTTTCGACCGATAACCCTATTTATCACCTTATTGACAAAATCACTATTCTTGAAGGGAACAGCAACCTTTACAACTTTGCCTTTTCTTTTTTTGTCGGGTGTTGCAAGCTTCATTACCCCTTCCCTAACAGTAGCCATCTGCGGCCTGTGGTCGGGTGAAACAATTGTTGCCACAATGTTTCCACCAAAAGCGGGGCGAATTTGATACAGAATATTTTCGTACTGCTTTTTGGTTCTGGGATCTTCGTGTGGCCCTATTGCAAGTTCTGTACAGTCGGCTGTTAAACCCACCTTCAACTCACTTGCGATTCTTGGGGCAAGGTCCCGTCCAAGAGGTGAAGCACCAAAGAGAACCACCTGTGGGGCGCTATCTTTCACAACCTTTACAACAGCTTTGGCAAAGGGAAGTGTTTCATAAAATGCAAGCCGTTTATCCTCAACAACCATAACAACATCTGCACCGTACGCAAATAACACCGGCGCAAATTTGGCAACACTCTTTCCTATAACTACAGCAGAAACCGTAACTCCAAGTTGATCGGCAAGCTCTCGCGCCTTCGATACAAGTTCAACGCTTACTCCGGCGATTTCGCCATGTTCTGCTTCGATATAAACCATAACGCCGTTCTTTTCAACAGAAGGAGCAGGTTTTTTCTTTTGTATGGGTTTTTTATTAGACAAAGGTCTTCTCCTCTATTAGTTCTTTCATGAACTGACGAATGCTGTCGTCCGAAGGGGCAACGGTTTTAATCTCCCGTGCCGCGAGAACAACGCTTTCGATTTTCTTGACTTTTGTAGGCGAACCGGCAAGGCCAATAGAATTGACATCAGCTCCTAAATCCGCAGCAGTCCAAGTTTCTATAAGTAGCCCCTTTTCACGAAGAAGGGCAACCTCTTTATCGACTTCAGCCCTAACCCAGTCGTCAGCATAATTTCCACCAGGTGTTGAAGCCTTGACACTCTCCTCAACCTCTATTCGTGTTCTTGCCTTTTTATACTTCATCTGGAACTTTGCGCCAAAACTCCGCGGCTCGTTAACAGCTGGTACTGTAATTAGTACAGGCATTGCTGTTTCGATTGTTTCGGTTGATCTTCCAAGAGTGCGGCGAAGCGTCACCTTTTTTTTTGCCTGATCAATCTTTACAACTTCATCCACAAAAGTAACCTGATTGTAGGGAAGTTTTTCGGCCATTTGCGGCCCAACCTGAGCGGTATCGCCGTCAATTGCCTGCCTGCCACACATAACAATATCCCCCCCCCCAAGCTTTTTTACCGCCTGCGCGAGAGTATATGAGGTGGCAAGAGTATCGGCACCGGCAAAAGCTCTGTCCGTGATAAGGACAGTGCGGTCGGCACCGCGAAAAAGTGATTCCCGAAGGATATCTGCCGCTCTCGGCGGTCCCATCGTCACGGCTGTGATGTGGGCACCAAAAGAATCCTTGATCCTGAGCGCCATTTCAAGGGCGTTAAGATCTTCGGGGTTAAAGATTGCCGGCAACGCAGCACGATTTACCGTGCCATCTTCCTTCATCGCCTGCGCCGTAATGTTGTGTGTGTCAGGGACCTGTTTTACGAGTACTATTATTTTTGTTTCCATAGGGTGTTAAAGATACAATTTTGGGGTGTATCGATTTCAAGAACTTTTCAGTAGCTGGATAAGGAATTGCTATTTAACCGTCCGGCGGGGGTGAGACACATTCAAATCCGCACCCCTTTTTTTGCCATTTTTTTGAAAAAAGAGAAGGACAGTTTGCAGAATATGCAATGCTCGCTAATAAAAATAAAGTGAGAGCGAGAAAAACTGCGGCTGGCTATTATCGGTTAGGTTATTTGTATAATGAACAAAAGCATAATCGAACTGAAAAGATGAAAAAACAAGAGAAAAACCGGCAGAAAATGATTCTGTGTCGTGCAGCAGATTCCATCCTGCCCGCGCAATTAGCCACCTGTTACCACCTTCAAGTCCGAGGGGCAGAGAGACGCTTCCATCACTCAACACTTTAATATCTGCCACTGACTTAATATTGATACTGCTGCTCTTTTTTATCACATAAGCCGCCCCTGCACGCCACAGGGACAACAGCGGAAACTTCTCGTTATCCATCTTTCCGGCATAGCCCAAGTTTATAAACGAGGCTCCAAGAGTCAACCTATCAAATAGTAGCGGGCTAATAACCCCACCATCGAGGGCAACTGCATAATTTGAATAATGCCAAACAGATTCCTGCATCAGCCGCAGCGACAAACCAAACTTTACTCCACGCTTAATAAAACCACTGCCAACCGAAATGGCGGCATCGTAAGCAGCGTAAGTATTATCCTCGTTGTAGTCCGAACCATCAAGAATAACTGGGGCGACACCAAGATGACGGTAGTATAATGAAACCCCAAACGGAAACTCATTAATCCGGGCAGTTATATTAAAGTGTTCGGATCTGGAAGACTGAAATAAATTAGCATGCGAAAAAAAGAGGCGATCGCCGGAAGCATTCAAAACGCCGGCTGGATTAACAAAGCTATAGCCACCATCTTCGGAAAGAGCCACACCGCTCGCACCTCTGCCAGCAGCAATAGCCGAAGGTGCAACACTGTAGCCTGCCATGAGAAAATCGCCGCTACCCGAAACAATTGAGGCAAACGCTACGAAAAAGATCAACATTTTCTTCATCTATCGTAAAATATCCTAAAAATGCAGTTTAAAATGGAACACTTATCGAGAGTCCATGGTTAAAACCTGAGCTATTATTCTCCCCCGAAAACGAATAATCAATTCTGGCACCTTTATAATCCCCATTTTGCGAAAACAATCCAAAACCGAACGACAACCAATTTTCACTTGAAAAGCCTAAACGAATCGGAAAATTTTCGTACAGAAAAAGCTCTGCACCAGAGCAATATTCCTTAACAACCTCAACACTGCTCCAGTCGGGAGAATTTTCCTTTTTTACGGTTCCTGGCACAAAGAAAAAATCGCCGTCGGCGGACAAACGCACCCTTTTTTTGCCTATTGAACCATTCCACGCAGCACCAAAACGCAAATTCAAAGGTACTCCATCAGATATTATTGTGTTAAGTTCGGAGCCATAAGTAGGCGCTTCATAGCGGGAGAAAGAAGCTATTTCCCGTAGATGCACTCCTAATGATAAAGCGGACGAAACTTTATACAATGCAGAAACAAATAAACTTCCTATCTCCCATGAGCTAATTGATTCATCCTGATTAGCGCTTATAGATGAACTACGGATAACTGTAGCTAGACCAAGAGAAAACTTTCTTGTTAATAGATAGGCGAAACCAATATACGCAGAAAGACTGCTGAATCCTCCGTTGGAGTACAAAAGCTCGCCGTCCGAATCATAGACAGGAATACCGCCATCTCCATGATACACAATTGCGAGCGAAAGTGCGCCACGGGGAGGAATTTTTAGTGATAGGCCCGCAGAACCCTCTTTTCTTCCAAGCGATAAAAGGCGAAATGAGAGCGTTGCGTTCCGTTTATCGGTAAGCATTACAGCCATAGCGGGATTCCAATACGCCGTAACAGTGGTTTGGTCGATAAAGGCTGTGTGCGCCCCTCCCATGGCAATTGCTCTCGCGCCAACTCCAAGACGGGTTTCTGGAAATGGTCTGCCAGCGAGAGGATCGCTTTGACCCCAAATCAACGCACAAAGAGCAAGCAACACAAAAAGCGCTTTTTGTATAATCATGGTTCCATACCTGCATCTTTCGCGCCATACAAAATTACTTTACCAAACTTTATGCCGTCAGGCGAAGTTATTCTGAAGTAGTAAATACCTGGAGAGGCCATCCTTCCACTATCGTCCCTGCCATCCCACCTGTCCGCCGTGCTCTTATCGCTTCGTTCTCCAGCATTACGGAATCCGTGTTTAAGAACAGTTCTCACCTTACGCATTGCGAAATCAAATATTTCTATATCGACATAACCACTTTTGGAAATTGAATAGGCAAAACGGGCACTCTTGAAACCCGGATATATTACAGTGGGAAACGCATAGATATTATCTTGATTAGAAAGTGTATTTTTAAATTCGATATGCTGCCAGACAGCAGCACCAAATTCAAGATTATAAAGACCTTCATCTGTCCCTGCCCATAATTCGTACTGCGCACTATCAAGAGCTACCGCCAGTATTGTATTTGCACCAAGCTGAGGCTCCAAAAAGCCGGTTAAGGGTATTGTTCTGAAAACCCACCGTGTAACTGTTTTATTGTCAACCGTAGTGTCGCCACTATAATATTTCCTTATTCCGTTGGCGCTGTTTTTTCCATATGCAACAAACAGAGAATCGTTAAAAACTGCAATATCAGAGATTGCCCCTTCAGTTACAAACGACCAAATCTTAAGCGAATCAAGATGCACAGGAAGCAACGATACAGAATCAATCGAAGCATCGGGGAGCCATGCAGAAACAGCCACGGTGTCGCTCAATGTTTTTACAAACAATCTGAAGGCCGAACCGTTCAGCGCTGGCTGAACAAGGATTCGTGATGGGATCTGGACTTCGCCGTTACTGCGGCGGAGAACCGAATTCGCAGAGCCGAATAATCCCCCTTTTTGTGTTTTGCCGTTATCGCTTGACACAGTAAGCCCACCCACCCAGCCGGAAAAGAGAAGGCCACTATGCCAGCGAATATCATAAATCTGTGACCGTGAATTATAACCGGCAGGGGGATAGTCTGATAGCAATAATTCGGCAGTCAAGGAGTCGTATCGATTTCTAAGGGTGTCGTTATATCTCAAAAGAGCGTTCACCGACGGTACAATGATTGAGTCGGCAAGAAATTGAGCAGCGCTATCAAAACTCAATATAGAAGAAATAATAGTTGCTGTATCGGTCTTAAATGTATCGCCTAAAAAAAAGAAATTGCGCCACAAAACTGTAACTGTATCTTTCGTGTTAGATAGTGAACACAAGTGAAAATGCACCGAAGAAAAAGCGGTGTCACTCAATAAACCATTTTTTATTCGATTAACCGACACAGTGTCATTAGTGACCAGACTAAAAGAATCTGCATACCTTGTTAAATTATCGGTCACAGAAAGGTTATTTTGAATTTCCGTCTGGATTGAGGCAGGAGAAGCAATAAGTAAAACACGCCAGTTATTGTCACTTGTGGGATTTTTCTTGTTACGCATAAGCGCACCCTGATTAAGAGAAACAAAAACAAAAGAGTCCCCTACCGCTATTGAGGCTGGGGTTCTGTAAAATTCGTCATCATCCGGCCTAAAAGAAGGATTAAATTCCCGGAAGTTACTGGAATGGCTATTCTTAACAAATAGCTTTCCACCATAAATACCATTATTCCGAGTAGAATAACCAGAAACAAAGATAGCGCTGTCTGAAGCGGCAACTGACAATAAATGAACCCCCGGAAAATTATTAGCTGAAAAATTTCGCCACTCGCCGCTCATTCTATATGGATTGGTGTACGATAGTCCCTGCGTTGTCAATACAAATAAAAGCGAATCTTCTTTTGCGAAACAGAAATCGATCACAGTATTTCCGCTTATGGCAGACGAGGATGTGCCGCCAAACTGTGGGAAAGGAAGAGCACTGACAAAAACAGAAAATATGAGCACAAAGAAAATCATTGTCCGTCGCTGTCCCTTAAGTCAATTACCTCTGTACCCTTTGGCGGCTTTACCGTAAAAAGCCTGTCGGAAACTTTATCATCAAGCACTATGTTGTTCATGACATATTGAGCCTTGTTACCGTTATGATCAATTGTCAAAATTCTTTTAGGAAGAGAATCGATAACAGACACAGCAACCTCCATACTACGAAAGCGGTCTTTAGCCTTTGGAGAAAGCTCATAAGTAATACACTTGATACCGCCTATAACCTCCTGCCTCTCGCCACTGATATTAAACCTTCCTGAATAGCTAAAGAAGAAGCTGCTTGGCTGAAACTCATTTGTGAGGGATGACGATTCCTGTATCACCAGCTGGTTAAGGCCGGGTGAATAACGGAACATGGCTTTTCCATCACTTACAAAAAGAGCATCACCAATCTCTACTCTGTATTTATCTTTCCCTTTAATGGAAAGACTTCCTCTCTTGGTTTCGGTGGTATCCTTCATTTCCCAAATAATAGTAACTGTGAAGGAGGTTTTCAATGTTCGGCACGATAGAAGTTTTGTCTCCGCCGTTCTCAACAACAAAGGAAATTCGGCAGCAAAAGAGGCGCAGCCAAATATCAGAAATATCAGAAAGTGCATTGGCAGAATAGCTGATTATTAGGAACGGGGCTCTTCTACAAATACAATGGAAGTAATGGGAATGAAATAATGGTATGGAGTCTGGCTGAAGGTTTTCTCCATTCTGTTAAACGCCATCTGGTTAACTTTTACAAAATCGTCCTGAAGCTCAACTATTCGGCATGTGAGCGACAGTTTTTCACCGAAAGTAATTGTTAGTGCCTTGTCCGAAGATTTGAATTCCTGTAATAAAGCTTTAAATGTCATATTCTCTTTTCTCCCGATAATACTTTGAAAATAAACTCCACCAACCAATCTCCGCAAAAGTTATTATTTTCATTGTTGTCTAACTATAAAACAAAAAGTGAAAGGATTTCGTTTTCTATGCTAAAATCTATTAATCCTACAAGATTAAAATCATGGAAATTACTTACAAAACACCATAAAAGGCTGAAACATGAAAGAATTAAAACACTCTTCGATACAGATAAAAAGCGGTTTTCAAAATTTTCACTCAGGTTAAACGATGTTTTTCTCGACTATTCCAAGAATCTTATCGACGACAATTCTTTCTCTGCTCTAATTTCTCTGGCGGAAGAGGCCGAAGTCAAAAATGCCATAGAACAAATGTTCACTGGCGAAAAAATAAATGAAACAGAAAAGCGTTCAGTTCTACATGTGGCGCTTCGTAACCGTTCGAACAAACCTTTAATAATCGATGGTAAGGACATAATGCAGGATATCCGTACAGTACTCGATCAAATGAAACGGTTCTCTACGAAAGTATATAACGGCAAGTGGAAAGGCTACACCGGCAAAGCCATTACCGATATTGTCAACATAGGCATAGGCGGTTCAGATCTTGGGCCTGTAATGGTTACGGAAGCTCTTAAGCCATACAAATCGTCAAAGATCAACGCCCACTTTGTTTCAAATGTGGATGGAACACATATTGCGGAAACCCTTAAGAAGGTAAATCCTGAAACGACACTTTTTCTTGTAGCATCAAAAACCTTTACCACCCAGGAGACAATGGCCAACGCGACAACCGCCTGCAACTGGTTTCTTAAAAAGGCCAAAAGCAGGAAGCATATAAGCCTCCATTTCGCCGCGCTATCCACAAACAGAGAGGCGGTTACCTCCTTTGGAATAGCCCCTGAAAACATGTTCAGCTTTTGGGACTTTATAGGCGGGCGCTACTCACTTATGTCGGCAATAGGTTTATCTATTGCCTGTACAATTGGCTATGAAAATTTTACCGAATTACTGGAAGGAGCATATGAAATGGACAACCATTTCAGAAGCGCTCCATTTGAAAAGAATATGCCAGTTATATTGGCTCTTCTTGGTATATGGTACAACAACTTCTTTGAAGCAGAAACTCATGCCATATTGCCGTACGACCAGTACCTCCACCGTTTCGCCGCCTATTTTCAGCAGGGAGATATGGAAAGTAACGGTAAATACATTGACAGAAGCGGTAAGCCGGTCAATTATCAGACAGGGCCAATAATTTGGGGGGAGCCTGGTACAAACGGCCAACACGCTTTTTACCAGCTAATACATCAGGGCACAAAACTCATCCCGTGTGACTTCATTGCACCTGCCAATAGCCATAACCCCATAGGTAATCACCATCTAATGCTTATGTCTAACTTTTTTGCGCAAACAGAAGCTCTTATGAATGGAAAGAGTAAAGATGAAGTTTATGCAGAGCTTAAATCATCTGGAAAGAACGATAAAGAGATAAAAAAACTTCTCCCTTTCAAGGTATTTACGGGAAACAGACCATCAAATTCTATTTTAGTAAAATCAATAACACCTAAAACACTTGGCAGCCTTATTGCGCTGTACGAACACAAAATATTCGTACAAGGGGTGATATGGAACATATTCAGTTTCGACCAATGGGGTGTTGAGCTTGGCAAGCAGTTGGCCAATAAAATTCTGCCGGAACTCTTTTCAAAGGATAAAGTTTCATCTCATGATTCTTCGACAAATAGCCTTGTCAACCTTTTTAAAGAATGGAAAAAGTAGCACTTGACTTGCATATTCGCATAAACTATCATAAATCAAAGCACTACGACAAGATAAAAAGAAAGGATAAATTATGCGCGTACTGATTGTTGAGGACGAATTTGTAAGCAGGATGCAACTAAAATGTTTTCTTGAACCTTATGGAAGTTGTGACATAGCTATAAACGGACAGGAAGCTATCGAAGCACATCGGCTTGCCATCAAAGAAAACAAACCTTACAGTTTAATATGCCTCGATATTAAAATGCCCGAGATGGACGGACACGAAGTTTTGTCTGTAATACGGGACTACGAAGAGACAGTCAAACTAGATGCCCATCAGAAAGCAAAGATTTTTATGACTTCAGCTGTTTCAGATCCTAAAAATGTTTTCAAGGCATTTCAGGGTTTATGCGATGAATATGTTGCAAAGCCCGTAGATCCCGATAAACTAAAGCAACTTCTCGAAAACCACAATCTTGTATAATTTTCGAAGTCTTAAAGCCTGCCCGGTATCCGGCAAGCCTCTTCGCTATCTTGGCAGTGTGAATAGTGAGAAAAATGGAGAACCAGATTCTTACACAGCCGACTTCCACCTTATCGATAACAACATCATATATGCTGTAATAAAAGGATATTCAACGCCAGCTACTACAAAAGCATACATCGAGTATCTGAAAAAAATAATTAGCGATAATTTCCAAGATGGGCTTGGGTTTTCCATTATAGAGAATTACGAGCAACATACAGGCGCCTCTATTACCGCCAAGACAATGTATATCAATTTTATCAGGCAACTTGACGGACTCAGGCATTTTGTCTTTCATGATGTTCGGCCTTTTTTTGAAATACTTATAAAAATTGCCAAAAGGCTAAACCAAAACCGCCATTTTACTGTCGATATTTGCGGAAAATATAACGAAGCTATTTTACTTCTAAGCAAACTAAACAAACAGGATCAGGCCCATTTTAAACCAGCAGACTACGAAATAAAAGCTTGCGACTGGCAAAATGTACAACTTTCCAATTGCTATTCTGCCAGTTTTGCAGTATTGGACGAATCAATATTTATTTCCACCCCTATTGGTAAAGCCGACAGAGAGGGTATTGCTTCTTTTATGAAAGAAAGGGAGTCCTTTCTTAAAACTCACGAAATGTGGAACAAACCACATGTCGAGATAAAGGACTACTATTACATCGTTGGCAGACCAAGCAGGGCCGGCCGCAATCAATTTACAAAAGCCATAATCAGCGAACACGAAAGAGGAATGCTTAAAGGTATTGTATATATAAATACCAACGCAATTGTCAGCCTAATGATAAAGCTTGGCACACGGTTATATGGCAATGGATTTCCTTTTATTAGAGCAACATCCCTTTCCGATGCTATAAATAAAGCAAAAACATTTCTACACAGCACAAATCTTGACGAACCGTACGGCGATGCTTGTAAGCCGCTGCCACAATGGAAAAAGGAGGGTTGGCAGTACAAAACAGCTGAATTTAATATGAGCTGTAGCGTTCTTGGCAGTGATATCTTGTTTGCTGAAGCAAACGGAACACCTGTTAGCAGCGATATTCCACATATCGTTTCAATTTTCGAAACGGTTATACAGAGCATAAACTCATTGTTTAATTCACACTTCCGTATTTTAAACTGGTGCAAGCTTGAGCAACCAGGAATAAAATTTCTACGCGATTACTCGCTTGCATTCAAACAACTCAATAGCAGATTACCGTCGCAATGCACAATAATATATGGCGCATCCGCTTCTCTTAAAACAATAATAAAATTTTATGCTCCTTTTTCTTCATCGCGAATTATTATTGCCAAAGACAAGAACGAAGCACTAAGAATTATTAACGAAATGAGAAACTCAGCTTTGCCGCTCAATATGCTGCCGGTTGAATCGGACAAAGAGTGGAATTATATATCAGATTCCCTGTCAATATTGCAGGCATTTTATGGCGAAAATATCCTTCTCCAAAGAATATATGGCAGGATAACTGCTGACGATATCCTAAAAGTAAAAGAAATTGATTCAGCGGCACTACTGACACTTCGCAACAGATCCAGATTCCAATGTTTTAAAATTTGTGACATTTCCTTAAAATGCCGTAAAAAGTTTCTATTGCGGATGAAACTGTTCCATGCTTTGATATCGTATCGCGGGCTTAGACTAACCATACTGTATGGCACATCACTTTTTGATAAACTCATACTGTTTATATTCAAGCCAACTGTCATAAATAAGATTCGCTTTGCCCGTTCAATCCCCGAAGCGTACACAATAATTGAGCAAAAAAGACAAAATGATATTGACAATTTAACTAATGCGCCGATTTTTTCTTCGAATCAAGGCCATTTAACAGAGAACGAGGAGTGGAACTATGCATCAGATCACTTTACTTGTCGTATTACAATAATAAACGACAACACATTGTACATTCACGGCATAGGTTTTTCCAGCTCAGAAATACTACATATTGTTCTCGCCAAAATTAAAAATGTTATAAATCATATACGAAACACACAAAGTGAATTAACCACTGTTATAAATATTGACGAGTGGATATTTATATCAAACAACTCAACAGCGCTATTTTTGCGGGAAATTGCGCGAAAGCAACAGGTAAACGGTTTTTATTCAATTTATCACATCTGTTCAGACTCGGCCAGAAAAATTATCCTAAAATTATTTCTTATCATTAATGGCATTAGGGTACAACCAATAAGCAGCCTGCGTAAACTTCTCACGACACAAAAGACTACCCAGAAAAAACCAGCCATATCATCTAATACTCAACAAAATTCGCAACGAGATCGAGATATAAATAATCTCTTAAACTTTATAGGATCAATCAACTGGGAAAGCGATGGCATAGGAAACATTGTGCACCCCATTAGCAACGATAATCCTCTAAAACCTGTTTACGATGCAATTGCCCTTGTAAAGCAGGATTTTGATACTCTAATAACCGAAAAAGATACAGCAGAAAAGGCCATCGCGCTTGAGAATAGGCTTAATCAACTTCGGGCAGAAATATGGAAAGTTTCAATCAATGACCTTGATGAACCAAGCGATCTTGCAATATCTATTGTTAAATTGCTCCGCGGCCCTCTTAACGCCTGCCGATGCGCTTATATGCAGCTACATACAGATGACGCTGGAGACAGGTTTATCTGCCTTGCTGAAGATCGTGATGATACCATGCCCCCCCCTTTTCGGTAACGCAATTCCTGCAAACCTAATTTTGCCATTAATAAGTAATGAACCTGTTGTGATAGCCAGTAGTGATCACTCTCATTCCGAAGAATTTGTTAAATATCAAGCATCAACCAATTCAGAATCAATAATTATCATGCCATATAGAGAAGAAGGGAGAACTATTGGCTATTTCACTGCGGAATACTGTAATGTGCATCATAGCCAATGTCCTGACAACAGAATTGCACTTCTACTTAATTATGAATTTCAAATAATGCTCTCTTCTGTTGCGGCCAGAAAAAAAGCTAATATGATAATTCAATCTGCATATGGCGAACTTGAAAACATGGTTCAGAGACGGACAAAAGAGCTTCAGGAAACTAATTATAGCCTTGAAGAAGCCCGAAAAACTGCTGTAAATGCAAATGAGGCTAAGAGTAGATTTCTAGCCAACATGAGTCATGAAATACGAACCCCACTCAACGCAATCATTGGTTTCGCGCAGGCCATATCTCAATCAGTGGATGTTAATAAAAACCTCTCTTTTGGTGAAAGAATACTTTCAGAATCAAAGCGTCTTCTGGAACTTATAAACCAATTTCTTGATATTTCCAAAATTGAAGCTGGAAAAATGAAAACCGAAATGAAGCTCTTTTCGCTCTTTTCTATGCTTAAAGAGATAGAGCACAATTTCGGATTGATAACCAGAAACAAAGGGCTGCATTTTTCCATAGAAATAGACAAAACAATTCCGGATAGTATTGAAGGGGATGAAATAAAGCTGCGGCAAATACTTGTTAACTTGGTTGGTAACGCGATCAAGTTTACTGATAGAGGAAGTGTTCTCATTAAACTAAAAAGGCTGCGTGATGAAAATGCCTTTTTAGCGATCAGATTCGAGATTGAAGATACGGGTCCTGGCATTTTACCGGAGAATATTGACAAGATATTTTTACCCTTTGAGCAAACCGATAGTATTTTACTTAAAAAGCATGGCGGTAGCGGACTTGGAACGACAATATCGAGCCATCTTGTCAAGCTTCTTGGCGGACGGATCGGCGTACTTAGTAATTATGGTAAAGGATCAACTTTCTGGTTTGAGCTTCCATTTCTAAGTTCAAACGAAAATACCATTTCAGTAAGTTCAAAAATAGATGTTGTGAACGCTCCTGATAACAACGAGGATCGACAGCTTCAAAGTGTAAAAATACTTGTTGCCGAGGATTATCTTCCAAACCAGGAGATTGCCCGCCTTATGTTAGAAAGAGCAGGAGCAAATGTTATAATCTGTGATAATGGCATTGCAGCCATTGACCTGCTAAAAAGTTCCACATTCGATATAGTGCTTATGGATGTACAAATGCCAGAAATGGATGGCCTTGAAGCTACAAAACAAATTAGAAACAATTCTCACATATCATCAATTCCAATTGTCGGCATGACTGCTTTTGCTTTTGACGAAGAGAGAACAAAATGCTTTTCGGCAGGAATGGACGATGTAATCACAAAACCAATTGACTGGGATAAAGCAGTGCCAGCCATTCGTTCAAGACTGTCAAAAAAGCTTAATAATATTCACGGCCCTTTAAAAACACAACACGATACAACCTTTGATATTCCGGAATATCTAAACAGAATGAAGGGAAACAGTAAGGCCGCTATCCAGATTGTCAAAGGCTTTCTTTCTATTCTACCGGCTGATTCCGCAATGCTGCAATCTTCTCTTGCTGCTGCCGACTTTAAAACAGCAGAAAGGCTCGCTCACAGCATTAAAGGAGCCGCACTAAATTTATGTGCGCATAATCTTGCCGATTCATCAAGAACTATAGAAATATCAATAATACAAAACAAATCCGTTTCCGAAAATGACTTGTTACGGTTTCGTGTCAGCGTTGAGGATTTTATGCGGAAAGCGAAACAACTCTCATGAACCTATTCTGGCCAGTTTTGCAGCCATCCAATCTGTAAAATTGTCACTGAGTATTGCTTGACGCATCTCTTTCATCAGATTTAAATAAAAGAAAACATTATGAATAGTGGCAAATCTAAGCACTGACAGATGGCCGCACTTAAAAAGATGTCGCAAATAGGCTATGGAGTAGCGACGGCATACAGGGCATCCACATTCACTATCAAGTGGGCGATCCACATCACATTTGTATTTACCATCCTTGTAGTGTACCCTTCCTGAAGAGGTGAAAACCATCCCATTCCTTGCATTTCGCGTTGGCATTACACAGTCAAACATATCAATTCCACGGCTAACACATTCTATAAGGTTAGCTGGAGTACCTACGCCCATCAAATAAAGGGGCTTGTCTCTCCTCACAGAATTAGCAACAACTTCGACATGTTTATACATCTCATGAGCCGGTTCGCCAACGGACAAGCCACCTATTGCAATTCCATCAACGCAGCTCTCGGAAACAAAAGCAGCACTTTCCAATCGAAGGTCTTCGTAGGTGCTACCTTGAATTATACCAAATAGAGACTGAGAAACTTCACCTTTCTTATCTTTCTGAAAAGCATTGACAGCTCTTGAAAGCCATCTATGTGTTCTGTTCATTGCATCAAATGCTGCTCTCTTTTCGCAAGGATAGGCAACACATTCATCAAAAGGCATTGTTATGTCCGCTCCAATTATCCTTTGCGCTTCAACCACAGATTCCGGCGTAAAGAGATGGCTCGAACCATCAATATGCGATCTGAACTGCGCCCCCTCTTCAGTAATTTTTCTAAACTCTTTCAAGGAAAACACCTGATAGCCACCACTATCCGTTAAAAGTGGTCTATTCCAGTTTATAAACTTATGAAGTCCACCCGCTTTATGAATAATATCAAGGCCTGGCCTAAGAAAAAGGTGGTATGTGTTTCCGAGAATAATTTGCGCATTAAGAAACTCAAGATCTTCAGATCCCATCCCTTTTATTGCCCCGATGGTTCCAACGGGCATAAAAATTGGCGTCTCAACCTCACCGTGATCTGTGTATAATCTACCCGCTCTTGCTTTTGTCTTTTTATCCTGATGTTCTACCACATATTTAAGCATCGAAAGCGTTACTTTCTTTTTAAGTATGCATCAATTTCTTTCTGAATGGAAGCAGGAAGCCCTCTTCGGCTGCATTGTTTAAACAACTGTCTTGCACCTTCTATATCTTTCTTAAATTCATAAAGAGCCTTGCCATACCAAAAGAGGGTTTCCGGACGATTTGGATCCGCCGAATGTGCAAGTTTTAAAAGGTATAGCGCCTTTAACGCATTTGGATTATCCTTTCCGACGAATCGACCACCGTCAGTTAACTTCATGGTGATTAACTCTCCAAGCAACCCCGCGACTACAGTATTTTGCGGATTTTTAGCAAATATGTTGTCCAGTTTAATAATCGCAACATCTAACCATCTGATTTCCTTATACGCATTTATAAGGACAATCATATAATCAATATTGCCTGGGTTATTTTTTACGATTTCCTCCATGATGGCTATGCCATCTTCTTTTCTTCCGACAATCGATAAAAGCCTCGCATATTCAAGCTTAGTATCGAAATCATTTGGATCAAGCGCAATTATTTCAGACAAGATTAACAACTGGCCTTCGTAGTCATCATCCAATTTTTTTATATCTGCCATAAGGCGACGCGCAGCTAAATGCTTTGGTGAAGACTCAAGGGTGATCTTGAGATATTTTTCGGCAGGCTTTCTCTTGTCAAGCTTAAAATATGCGCTTGCGAGATTATATGCGATACCTGGATTTCGTTTGTCAATTTTGATAGCTTTTGAGAGGTATTTTACTGCCTTTGAATAATTTTTTGCAGCCAAATTATACACGCCAAAATTATTTAGCACCATCGATGAAGATGATGCTTGTTTAAGCGCTTTCGAAAAAAAACTATCTGCTTCTGCCATTTTTCCCATTTTAAATAAGGTTACAGCCATCATTGCAAATAGTTCACTATTATTCGGATGCTCTTGAAGCGGCCTCTGTAACGACTGGTATGCGTTTTTTGTCCAATTCAGATCATTGTAGGTTGCCGCAAGCTGAAAAGAAGCAGGTAGATAATCCGGTTTATCTATTGACAATTTTTCCAGTATTCTTATCGCCCTTATTTTGTCGTCCGCCTCCCGACACGCCATGCCATACCAGCAACGGTAGTTGGAATTATCCGGTTCAAGTGCTACAGCCCTTTCAATTGCCTTTACAGCTTTTTGATATTCCTCCGATTCGTAGTAAGCTCTTCCCATCGAATAATAAAGATCCGAAAAGCCAGGCCGCATTGTTATTGTCTTTATAAAGAGCGAGATAGCTATTACAAAAAATCCTTCCTGCAGATATGCCCTCGCAAACACCTCAGAAAAATCAGGGTCTTCGGAACAGAACGCTCTTTTAAACTTAAGAAAAGCAATCGCCTGATCTGCTTTTCCACTTGCCAATAAAGCAGAACCATAGGCCGCAACTATCCTGCAGTTATCCGGATTACTCTTCAATAATGGCTTTATAATCTTCATGGCAGATTTGTGCTGGCCAGACTGTAACTTCAGCGATACTAACAACAATTGTGCCTCAACAAACATGGAAGACAGTTCAACAGCCCTTTTACAAGCGTATAACGCTTCAGAAAAACGGCCATGAGCTTCATGATCTTTTGCAACTGCATATACCGCAAAAGCACTTTGAGTAACATTCGGCCACATAAAACCGGAAGCAAGCCTTACGGAATCTCCCGAAATACTTCTAAGAACAGCTAATGCAACCGAATCGGTAACACTGAAAATGTTATCGGTATAATAAATATCAAAAGACAGGATATTTGTTGACTGTTTTCGAACATTCCACACATTAGTAATCAACTTAAGCGTATCGTGATAAAAAGAGTATTCTGAAGAGAGCAGAAAATCCTGATCGAGTAAATCTCCAAACGAAAATACATCCGCTGGTTTATTACCTTTTTTGTGGTTAATCCTATGCAATCGCATCTGTTTAGCCGCCATAACAGTTACATTATTTTGGACATTCAGTCTCATTGAAAGAGCTTCGGCAATTGCCTTTCCAAGCCACTCTTTGCTGGCATCTGTTCCTGTGTATGTAAAATCCATGATACCAACCGCATTTACCTTACAATGCGAGACCGAAAACGACAGAAGCATTATGTATAGTATTTTAACCAATTTACTTATCCCATATAGGCCATCATAATCGTAACAGGCGGTGCCACTCTCAGATTATCATCTATTGACATAGGCACGGCTTCAAGAACAGTGGTAGAAAAAGCGCCTGCAAGCGCAATACGCCACACAACGACAATATCAAAAAACCCACCCGAGACAAGATATATTGTGATACACACGATAAAACAGGCTAAACTGCCAGCGATAGTTTTATTGCCAAATAATTTTGGTCCGGCAACAATTTTCCCGATAAGTGCAGCGGCAGCGTCACCAAGAATGAGATAAGAAAAACCAAGATAAAGTGCACTCTTAACTTTAGGTGCCATGTACATATTGGGAGAGAAATTTGCCAATAGAACAACGCAAATAGATGCTCCAAGCATCAGAGCCGTAGAACCCGTAAGCCGTTTTTCCTCATGCTGTCTTAACAGATGACCAAATAACCTATAAAACAACTCTTGCACTCGAGGAAATCTGAAACGCAACAATTCAATAACAACTGCCAGACCCGTGCACACAAATAAAGTTGGTATAGAAAACCACTCAGGAAAAAAATAAAGACCGAAAGGAATAATGAGAGCCGGAAAATGGATTACCTTTCGCCTTATTTCAACCGATAAAGCCGCTCTATTCGCCATAAAAGTATTTATAAAGCTCCAAGCCGACCTTTACTCTCCTCGATTACCGCATCTTCAATTTTATGAAACAGGATCGGCGGAACAGAAAGTTTAAAACCGTGCCCCATTGAAGAAGTAACTGTTGACCAATCGGCACGCACATCTACCGGAAAGATTTCGGCCATCTTTTTTGCCGAATCGGGAATAATTGGAGAGAGAAAAACAGACAAAGCCCTTATGATCATGAGGCATACATGGAGAGATGATGCACATTTTTCTATCGACTCTTTTCTTGACTTCCATGGCGCCTGATCATTAAAATACCTGTTAGCATCCCGACAAAATTCCATAATAACCATGCAGGCTTTTCTCAATTGATAATT
Source organism: uncultured Fibrobacterota bacterium (assembly GCA_964590225.1). Lineage (GTDB taxonomy): Bacteria > Fibrobacterota > OXYB2-FULL-49-7 > OXYB2-FULL-49-7 > JAEUSG01 > JAEUSG01. The sequence goes on along the minus strand of CAZPWS010000019.1, from coordinate 17,388 downwards.
AGCAAAGCACCCATCCAATTGGGTCCGTACTTCATTTATTTTAAGTAGCATTGCCGCCGATTCATCGGACTGCAAACTATAATCCGGGGTGCACCCGCCGAAATATCTATCAATGAATGTTACTGTCCTATTCACAAAATTTCCAAGAATATCTGCCAGTTCTCCGTTATTTGAAGCCTGAAATTCGCGGAACGAAAAATCGGCATCCTTTGTTTCAGGAGCTATGGACGAAATATACCAGCGAAGAGCATCTGCTCCAAAATCACGCACAGCGTCATGGATCCATATCGCATAATTTCTACTTGTAGATACTTTATTTCCTTCAATATTCAGAAATTCATTAGCGGGAATATCCGTTGGAAGGTTATACCCTCCAACCCCCATTAAAACTGCTGGCCACATTATGGAGTGAAACACAATGTTGTCCTTACCTATAAAGTGAATAAGCGCCGTTTCTGGATTAAGCCAGTAGTCACGCCATGCATCAGGAGTTCCGTTTTTTTCTGCCCATTCAATTGTAGAAGAGATATAGCCTATAGGAGCATCAAACCAGACATAGATTACCTTTCCTGCCCCCTCTGGAAGAGGTACCGGCACGCCCCAATCCATATCCCTGGTTATAGCCCTATCAGGCAGACCGCCATTGAGCAACCCCCTGCAAAAATTTGTCACATTCTCTTTCCAAGAGCCCTCTTTCGAATTTAGCCACTCTCTAAGCGCCTTTTCAAACATAGACAACTTAAGAAACCAGTGAAACGAATCTTTCATATCCGGTCTATTTCCACATAACTTACACGAAGGTGAAACTAGATCAATCTGGTCAAGATCGCTACCGCAAGATTCACACTGATCACCCCGCGCCCCGCTTTTATGACATATAGGACATTCTCCTTCAACATAACGATCTGGTAAAAAGCGGCTACAATGGCTGCAATAAAGCTGTTTTACGCTTTTTTTCTCGAGAAAGCCTCTCTTGTTAAGCTCAAGGAAAAAATCTGAAGAGATTTTATAATGGAGAGGGCGGGCAGTCCCCGAAAAGTTGTCAAACGAAATATTCACGGCATCAAATGCCTCTTTTATGACATTATGTATTTCACTGACATATTCCAGCGGTTTTCTTTTAAGTTTTTCGGCCGCAAGAGTAATGGGCACACCATGCTCATCCGTTCCGCATATAAAAAGAACATCTTTGCCCTTTAACCGGCAATAACGAACAAACACATCGGCAGGTAGGTATGCTCCAGCAAGATGTCCAATATGTACAGGACCATTTGCATAAGGAAGCGCAGCTGTTACCAATATTTTTTGTGGGAGAACTTTATCCGCCATAGAGATTCACTCTCTCCCTTCTTCACTGTCAAAAATTTCTTCTTCTGATTGTCCTATCCGTTCGTCAAGTACAGATAAATCACTTTCAATATCGGCAACAGGGGTATCGTTAACAACTTCAATTTCATTACGCTCAGGGAAAAGGAGTTTTTGGCAATTATCAAGATCTACCATTTCCAGATCGCCAGTATCTGAAAACGACACCTTAGCCTGACCCTTCAACATAGATAAACCCACAACCTTGCCATCACCTTTGGCCGTTTTTATAACAGATCCATACTGAGGTACGCAGGCGTTAATCTCTTCGTAAAGCGGAACTTCGAATTTGAGACAACACTTGAGCCGCCCACAATTACCGGATAGCTTTGATTGATTCAGTGACAGATGCTGCACGCGCGCCATCTGTGTTGATATCTGGTCGAATGTATTAAGCCACCCGGCACAGCAAAGCCGTCTGCCACAAACACCAACCCCATCGTACCGCTTAGCTTCATCCCTTACCCCTATTTGCCTAAGCTCAATTCTGGTTTTGAAGTGACCGGCAAGATCCTTTACAAGATCCCTAAAGTCAACTCTATGCTCAGCAAGGAAATAAAATGTTATTTTCGATTCGTCAAACTGCTTTTCGACTTCTGTTAGAACCATATCGAGCTGCCGCTCTCGTATTTTGTCGCGCCCGACAAAAAAAGCATCCCGTTCGTCATTTCTGATGGTTTCAAAACGGGCAAGGTCGTCTTCCCCTGCGTGTCTGACAATCGATAATTGATGGGGTTCACATTTTTTTAACTCTGCAAGCTTACCTACTATTGATATCTGGCCGATATCCGTCCCCTTTTCCACCTCGGCAATAACAAGTTCATGCAACGCAAATGCAGCCCCTTTATTAACGCTATAAATCATCCGCTTACCACCACGGAAGGAGACTTCAACCTTTATTATATTATTTTTTTCTTCTTCCATCTCTGTTCTCTCTATAAAATATTAACTGTTATCACGGCAAATCTGATTTTGAAAAGATAATAATCCGCAACCGACCAACAAACTAAATCAGCCCTTTTAAAAGCCGTATGTTGGAGATAATGTCACCGCCGCCAAAAACCGCATTACCAGCTACCATAATCTCTCCACCAGCGGCAGACGCCTTTGATATCGTATCTCTATTGATACCACCGTCAACTTCTATTGAATATTCGTATCCGTTAGCCATCTTTTCTTTTTTGGCGTTCTCAATCTTAACTAATTGATCGTACATAAATTGCTGCGCACCAAAACCTGGCTGCACAGTCATTATAAGCAGCAAGTCAACAAATGGCAACGCAGGCATTATAGCATCAAAAGGCGTTGCCGGATTAAGCGTTACACCAGCCTTTACCCCTAAACTCTTGATGTAATTAACCACTCGGACGATATCGGGACATGTTTCGATATGAACCGTAATAATGTCAGAACCAGCTTCAGCAAACCGTGGTATATAAAATTCAGGATCGGAGATCATCAAATGAGTATCCAACGGAAGCGAAACCTTCTTCTTGAGCGACTTTACTACCAGCGGACCAATAGTGATATTTGGAACAAAGTGGCCATCCATGACATCAACATGTATGTATTCTGCCCCCCCTTTTTCCGCAAGGGCAATCTCTTCACCAAGCTTATAGAAATCCGCCGATAATATAGAAGGCGCTATGGCAACCATGTTATCCAGCTCCTTTACCAAACAATACTGTTGGAATGGTCTCAAACAGAATTTTTAAATCAAAGAAAAAGGAGGCTCTTTCTATATAATACATCTCAAGAAAAATCCTATCGGGATAATCGATGTTGCTGCGCCCGGCAACCTGCCACCAACCAGTTATTCCAGGCTTTACCGAAAGAAATTTCTTCGTATATTTATCATATTTGACAACTTCATCCACAACAATCGGTCTTGGCCCCACAAGCGACATATCCCCTAAAAAAGCATTAAATAACTGGGGAAGCTCATCAAGACTTGTCTTTCGCAGGAAAGCACCAATTCTGGTAATTCTCGGATCCCGTTCAGGCGGTAATTTAAAATTATTCCTTATATACTCTTCATAAAGTAAATTATCGCTTTTTAGCACCTTCTCGGCATCTGTTATCATTGTCCTGAACTTAAATATTCTAAAAACGCGTCCACCTCGCCCAAGTCTGTACTGCCGAAAAAAAACAGGGCCTTTCCTATCTGTGAATTTGATGGCAGTTGCAATAACAATTATGCTTGGCATAAAAAGCAATAGTGCGATTGAACTACCCACCATATCCATAACCCTTTTTAGAGCAAGATAACCCCACGAATGGCGCACCATAGAAAAACTCATGCTAATGCCATAGGATTTGTCGAGCGCGCCAGCGCCATCAATAACTCCCTCTTTACTATGTTTCACCGTCCTAAAAAGAAAAGCTATAAAGGAGCGGGTCACAAAAAGACCAATGCAAACAATTAACCAATACAAAAATATGAGCTTTAGCCCCATTGACGACGGCACAATATCGTCAAAATCACCCGAAAGGATGGTTGCTGCTATATCAAGTAACTTTATGATTGTGATCGCCGTAGTTATCGCAAGAAACACTTGCACCAGCGAGACAGATGGCTTCCGGTCGTAAAAACCAAATGGCCATAAAACAGATAAAACAGGAATAGTCAGAAAGATATTGGATAGCAAAACAACATCCATTACATCACCAATAGTACCACTATCGTATTGGAGCCAAAAAATTTTGATTGATGCAACTACAAAAATTGCCAAATTAAGAACAGCAATATCTGATGCGATGAATAATAGTTTTCTGAAAGAAATTCCCTTCATAAATATGCCTTAATATAAATATATTTGCTGGTATGCTATTCTCACTTTCCAAAATCAGGCAACCCATTGACTGAATATCCAACAGGAATTAATTATCTATCTGCATGATTAACAGCGCATTTTCTCTTTCAACAACTCTTGATATAAAAACACCCTTTAAAGAAAAACTCATCCTTTTCTGCCTGGCAACTTTAATGATTGCTGTGCGTCTGTTAAATGTACCTGAGCATTTCCCAGATGGACTATCGGCATCATTCGCAGAGAAAATATTATCACCCATGAGCGAAGAGAGCCTTTTGCCATTTCCTGGCAGACCGATCCATCTCTTTTTTGTGAGATTCTTTCTCTTTTTTGGGTTTGGCGAAATGGCCTCTTTTGTCATACCAGGTATTCTTTCGTGCTCCTTTGCGCTCTTACCGCTATTTCATATTGTAAAAAGAATTGCAGGTATTCGTGAAGCATGGGCCGCCGCTTTGCTGTACGCTTTTCACCCAGGGCTTTTTTCGTATTCGATCTATCCGCTCTCCGATGCCATTCTTCTTTTCCCAACACTCCTTGGTGTACGACTCACTCTCAGGATGGCAACCATCTCAAAAGAGGAGGCCGAGTCCTCAAAGTTCATCTCCCATTACGCCGGCAGCGCCCTTTTTGCCTTTTCTGTTGGCATCTCAACGAGCGCGGTTCAATTTCTGTTTCCTCCCCTAATTCTCGCAATAATTAGCTCCATCAGACATAAGAAAAAAGCTGCGTTAATAGAAACAATAAACGGATATCTAATTGGTTTCGCGGCATGGCTCATACCACTTCTTCTAAAAACAAATCTCATTAGCTATCTTTTTTCCGCCTTTGATCAGCCGCAGGACGCATATTTTCCCCAAACGCAACTCACAAGCAGCATAAAACTTCTTGCGTGGAATGTCGCGATATATGGCAGTTCGCTTTCGGCACCCAAGCTACTTTCTATTCTGCTCCCAATACCGGCCATTTTATTGGCGGTTAAAGGTTTTATTCGAATTCTCTCTGCGAAAAGTCGCTATCACTTTTTTCTATTTGCTCTCACAGCAGTTTTTGCTGCACTAAATGCCAATAATCCAGCCAATCCCAACTCATTCGCTCCGCTTTTCCCATATACAATAATACTAACTGCCTCTGCCCTTGCTGTAACGAATAAACAATTCTGGGTTTATTCATTTTTTGTTGTTGCAATTTCTGTGGCAACAATGGCCGACAGGGTTTACACAGTAAAAATAGGCGAGACCGCAATTAAACAACTCAACAACCATCTTGTTCAACTAAGCAAAAGCGAGGAAATTACCCTTGTTTGCGGTTCTTCAAAAAGAGCAATTGAATATTTTCTGCCCAACATCAGGATATACGAGGTCAAGAAGTTGGATGAACTGGAAACTCCGAGGTATATTCGAATAAAAGAACGATATAACCCCTATTATTTATCAGACATCCCCAACTTTCAATCGGTCAACAAAAATGAATATGACACAATTGGAGTATTTAATCCACTTCCACTTTACGAAGGCTTAAATCCCTGGCTCTTGCTATACAGGGAAAAGTGATACAACTTATATCCACTCTTCGCTAATTATCTCTCCCTTCAAGCTAACTACAACCGCTTTTACAGGAATTTTCCTTTGGGCACCCTCAACGGCTTTTTTGGCCAGCCTTACAAGTCCGCCACAGCACGGCACCTCCATAATAAGTACTGTGATAGTATTTAACTTTGATTCGTCAATCATCGCAGTAATTTTATCCGAATAGACCTCCTGCCCTTCGTCAAGCTTGGGACAGGCTATGGCTAACGCCTTACCTTTCAGAAAATCTCCATGAAACCCACCCACGGCAAAAGCGGTGCAGTCAGCAGCCAAGAGCAGGTCGGCCCCCCTAAAATAGGGCGCCATAGGGGAGACAAGATGCAACTGAACCGGCCACTGCCGAAGTTCAGACACCGCCTTTACGCCAGACCCACTTTCACTATCAGTTTTTCTTTCACTAAAATCAACTATTCTTGCGCCGGGACAGCCTCCTCCACCGGCATGGTTGTGGTGATGCTGATGCGCAGCTGCTGAATTTGTTTTTTGTTCGGTTTTAAGTGGATTATCAATACCTTTTTCTTTGAGAACTAAAAGCGCGATATTTAAATATCCTTCTTCGCCGTGATCCTTCAAATGTTTTAAGTGAGCCTTTATCGTGTTTGCCCCCTGAACAACTATGTTTTCCATTACCTTTCTTTCGTCGTACGGTTCTGCTTCCCGCTCCTCCGTTGTTATTGCCCCTTCAGGACAGTGTCCAAGACAGGCGCCAAGTCCGTCGCAGAAGAGATCCGAAACCAGACGAGCCTTGTTATCGATCATCTGTATGGCCCCTTCAGGACAGTTTGGGATACAGAGCCCACAACCGGTACATTTATCCTGATCAATCTTAATAATTTTTCTTTTCATGTTATCCTCCTACATAAAAAAATACAGCAAATCCAAATTTTTTGCCTTGATTTAGATCAAGCCAAATGGAATATTGTTGCAATGCTACCAACAGACCTAATCAGGCAGACAGATTTTTTTAACGAGGTGAGCGAACGAAGTCGTAAGCTTTTAAGCGATATCTTAATCCCCAAAACACTTAAAAAAGGCAGCATAATCTTCAACGAAGGGGATTCCGGCCATTCAGTGTACTTATGCGGCAGCGGAAATATCCAACTTGTTAAACATAACGAAGATGGAAAAGATACCGTAATCAAGCTAATCGGTGCGGGAGAAATGTTTGCCGAGGTTATTTTATTTGAGCGAAACAACTATCCAGTCACCGCAATTGCCCTTACCCGAACAACCCTATATCTTCTTCCAAAGCACCAATTCCTTTGCCTGCTTGAGGATCAGACATTTAGAGGGGACTTTATCTCTAATCTAATGAAGAAGCTCCGCTTCCTGACACAGCAAATTGTTAATTTAACAACGCTATCGGTTGACGAAAGACTACTTAGCTTTATCATGGAACATTCAAATAAAAGTGGTGAATTTGACCCTTTAATATCAAAAAAAGAGATCGCCTCCATTATTGGAACCAACCCCGAAACCCTTTCACGAGCGCTTGCATTGCTCCGTAAAAAAGGGACTATTTCAACAGACGGAAAGAAGTTTTTTGTAACAAAAAAAACGGAAGCCTGATAGCACTAAATTAATGTATTTTTCTTCCATATTTAATGGAGTACACAAGAGATAAGAGGTATTGCCGGGTACCTGAACGAGTTGGAAGGGTGGTTAGAGATGTAATGTCCGCGCCCGGTATCAGGCGAATGGAGTCTGAAACGAAATTATTTTCTGCATGGCCAAAAATCGCCGGCGAAGCGGTGGCAGAAGTTTCTACCCCGGTAGATATTAGAAACGGAGCGCTCGTTCTTAAAGTTGAAAATGCGGTCTGGAGAAACGAACTTCACTATATGAAAGCGCACATTATCAAGCGAGTTAACGAAGAGGCAGGTACAACCAGAATAACCAATGTTATTTTCAGATAGTCAAAAAGGATAAAAAAAATGGCAGACGAAGCACCAAAACAGAAGGATCAATCAACCTACGGCGCCGAAAACATAAAAGTCTTAAAAGGCTTATCCGCAGTACGGAAAAGACCCGCCATGTACATTGGAAGTACGGGAATCAAGGGGTTGCATCACCTCGTATTTGAGGTTGTTGACAATTCTATTGACGAAGCAATGGCAGGTCACTGTAACAGAGTTGATGTTGTTATTGGAACAGACAACTCAATTACCGTAACGGATAATGGCCGAGGAATACCCGTAGGCATCCATGAAAGCGAGGGAAAATCGGCACTTGAGGTAGTAATGACCGTGCTACACGCAGGAGGAAAATTCGAAGAGGGGTCTTACTCTGTTTCTGGTGGACTCCATGGTGTTGGTGTTTCCTGCGTTAATGCGCTTTCAATCTGGCTTAAGGTTTATGTGCGCAGACAAAACAAGTTGTGGTTTCAGTCCTACCAGCGCGGCATTCCAGATGAGTCGGTTAAGTGCATTGGTGAGGCAAAAGACACAGGCACAATTGTCAGCTTTTTACCGGACCCTGAAATATTCGCCGAAACACAAGTTTATCACTATGACATATTATCCCAGAGACTTCGTGAGCTTGCCTTTCTAAACAAAGGGGTAACAATAACCCTTAAGGACGAGAGGGATGAGAGATACCACGAATTTTGCTATCCTGGTGGAATAGTCTCTTTTGTCGAATTCCTTAACGAAAATAAAACCGCGCTCTATAAGCCGCCTATCTACATCAAGAAAACAGTGAATGATATCCCTGTTGAAATAGCCTTGCAGCACAACGACACATATCAGGAAAACATATTTACCTTTGTAAATAACATCAATACAATCGATGGCGGAACACATTTGGCAGGCTTTCGTACAGCTTTTACACGAACCATCAACTCTTATGCAACCAAAAACAATATGCTTAAAGGTAAAGGCAAAACAAAAGATATTGATTTAACAGGTGACGATGTTCGCGAAGGACTCACCTGCGTTTTAAGTGTGATGATCAGAAATCCACAGTTTGAAGGACAAACAAAAGGTAAGCTCGGCAATAGCGAAGCAAGAAGTGCGGTAGAAACCGCAGTAAGCGACACTCTCAGTACTTTTTTTGAAGAAAACCCATCTGTCGCAAAAAAAATAGTAGAAAAATGCATTGCTGCAGCCGTTGCCCGCGACGCTGCAAGGATGGCAAAGCAACTTGCTCGCCGCAAGGGTGTTCTTGAAGGTGGGGGGCTTCCCGGCAAGCTTGCTGATTGCAGCGGAAGAGACCCGAGCCTTTGCGAACTCTTTCTTGTTGAGGGTGATTCTGCCGGTGGCTCTGCAAAAAGCGGTAGAGACAGAGGGTTTCAGGCTATTCTTCCGCTAAAAGGAAAAATTCTGAATATCGAAAAGGCAAGAATTGATAAGGTGCTTGCAAACGAAGAGATCAGGACAATAGTTCAGGCACTTGGTACCGGAATATCCGAGGACGATTTTCGCATAAACGACCTTCGTTACCATAAGATTATTATCATGACTGATGCTGATGTTGACGGATCGCACATCAGAACATTGTTGCTAACTTTCTTTTTCAGACATATGCCTAAGCTAATCGAAAATGGTCACATCTATATCGCACAACCGCCTCTTTTCAAAATCGAAAAGAAAAAAGGCAAAAACCGTTTCCATAAATACGCCTTTAACGAATCTGAAAAAGACAGGATTATCAAGGAGATGTCAATTGAAAGGGATAGTGAACTTGTACTCCAGCGCTATAAAGGACTTGGTGAAATGAATCCCGATCAGCTTGCAGAAACAACTCTTAATCCAGAAAAAAGGTCGTTGCTACAAATTCAGCTCGAAGACTTGGTTGAGGCTGATAGCATATTTACTCTATTAATGGGGGAAGAGGTTGAACCAAGAAGAAAGTTTATTGAGGATAATGCTGCTAATGTGAAAAATTTAGACATATAAGCTATCTATGGCAAACGATATTAAAAAAGCAAAAACAGCAATCTCTCCTACAAGGATGGAAGATTATTCTGAGTGGTATCAACAAATTGTAAAGGCAGCAGACCTTGCAGAAAATTCACCGGTTAGAGGCTGCATGGTCATTAAGCCGTGGGGGTACGCATTATGGGAAAATATCCAGAAGGCGCTTGATAATAAATTTAAAGAGACCGGCCATGTTAATGCCTATTTTCCTCTTTTTATTCCCAAAAGCTTTCTTGAGAAAGAAGCCAAGCATGTTGACGGTTTTGCAAAAGAATGCGCCGTTGTAACACACCATAGACTTGAAGCAGGGCCTGATGGAACGCTTGTTCCAGCCGGAGAACTTGATGAACCTCTTATTGTCAGACCAACTTCCGAAACAATAATTGGGGCAATGTTTTCCAAGTGGTGCAAGTCGTACAGGGATCTTCCCATTCTTATTAATCAGTGGGCAAATGTGGTCCGTTGGGAAATGCGTACCCGCCTATTTTTAAGGACAGCCGAGTTTTTGTGGCAGGAAGGGCATACAGTTCACTCCACAAGAGAAGAGGCGATGGAAGAGACACTTAAAATGCTTGATGTGTATGAAAGGTTTGCGCACGATTTTATGGCAATACCGGTAATAAAGGGCGAGAAAACCGAAGAGGAACGATTTCCTGGTGCTGTGTCAACATACTGTATAGAGGCCATGATGCAGGACAGAAAAGCTCTTCAGGCCGGGACATCTCATTTTCTTGGGCAGAATTTTTCAAAAGCATCGGAAATTAAATTTCTCTCATCAACCGGCTCGCTTGAGTATGCATGGACAACTTCGTGGGGCGTTTCTACAAGGCTTATTGGAGCGCTCATAATGACACATGGAGATGACAACGGTATTAAAATGCCACCACGACTCTCTCCTGCTCATGCAATAATCTTGCCGGTAATCCATTCTGACGATTCTAAAGGAGCCGTGCTTGAATATTGTGAGCAATTTGCGAAGGAACTCAGATCAAAGCACTATAATGGGGAAGCAGCAAGAGTTATAGTTGACAAATCTGAGGGCAGAGGAGGCGAAAAATACTGGGGCTGGGTGAAAAAGGGTGCTCCTTTAATTATTGAAATTGGGCCAAGAGATATTGCAGCGGGTTCAGTCTTTTTTGGGAGGCGCGACAGAGCCGACGATAAAAAGAAGAGTATGCAACGAGACGAATTTACCGCTAAATTTACAACACTACTCGATGAAATACAGCAGTCGATTTACAATAATGCGCTTACAATGAGAAACGACAACACAAAACAGATTACTTCTAAGGAAGATCTCTATTCATTCTTTACTCCAAAGAACAGCGAAAAGCCGGAAATTCATGGAGGATTTGCTGAAGCCTTCTTTGCATGCGGACAAGAAGAAAGCGATTCACTCAAAAATGATCTCTCTGTTACTGTCCGCTGCATACCTGTGGGACGCGAAAACGAGCGAGGCCAATGCATAATTACAGGTAAAGAAGCACAGAAAGTTATATTGGCAAAATCGTATTAGGCTCTATTTCGAAAACAACTACAATATACAAATGAAATCGATCCGTGAATTATTTCGAACAGGAAACGGCCCATCAAGCAGCCATACAATGGGACCTAAGCGGGCAGCAGAATTAGCTCTTGCTAAGTATAGGCACGCCAGTAAAATAAAAGTTACTCTCTATGGGAGCTTGGCCGCTACTGGAAAGGGACATCTGACACATACTGCCATATCGTCCACTCTCGGCAATAAACTATCCGAAATCATTTGGAAACCAGACGATCTTCTGCCGCTTCACCCAAATGGGATGGCTTTTGATGCTATTGATAAAGGGGGCAACACTATCGAAAGATGGGAGACATATAGTGTTGGCGGCGGTGCGTTAAGCGACGATGAAAATGATGGGAAAAATCATGATGTGTATAAACTTACGCATGCTACCGAAATAATTAACTATTGCAATAAACAGGGAATCTCTTTATGGGAGTTTATTGAAGAAAATGAAGGAAACGCCATCTGGGACTTTCTTAATGATGTTTGGAAGGCTATGCAAAATGCCATTGAACGAGGATTAAGCAGCGAAGGAGTACTGTCAGGAAATCTTAAGCTCCAGAGAAAAGCAAGATCTCTATATAAAAAAGCGGAATTTTTGAACAACAGCTTCCGCGAAAATGGTCTTTTGGCCTCGTTTGCTCATGCTGTTTCTGAAGAAAACGCCTCAGGTGCTATTGTGGTTACCGCACCCACATGCGGAGCAAGCGGAGTTGTTCCCGCAGTACTCTATTACCTTTACAACAATATTGAAAAGGATACTCAAAAGATATTGAGAGCTTTGGCCACCGCCGCCCTTTTTGGAAATATCGCTAAAACAAACGGTTCGATTTCCGGCGCACAAATTGGCTGTCAAGGAGAAGTAGGTGTTGCGTGCGCTATGGCCGCAGCCGCTGCTGTTTATATTTTGGGTGGTTCGAATAGCCAAAGCGAATATGCGGCAGAGATGGGACTCGAGCACCATCTCGGACTAACATGCGATCCTGTTGAAGGGCTTGTACAGATTCCTTGTATAGAACGAAATGCCCACGCAGCAATCAGAGCAATGGGCTGTTGCCACATGGCACTCCTGTCAGATGGTCTTCATAAAATATCGTATGACGAGATTCTCAATGTATGCATGGAAACAGGCAGCGCTCTTCCCAGCCTTTACAAAGAAACTGCTAAAGGCGGCTTAGCTAAAATGTATAGAGACAGGGTCGATTCGCGCTAATTCACCAAATTATCAACAGCAGTTTACCTACTTCGCAAGGACAACCTTTCCATGCCAAAGACGGCCACCTTCTTTTATGCGGACACTATATATGCCATTTGGCAGTGCTTCGCTATTCCAGCCATAATGGACCTTGGCAGCATTCGCCTCAACAGAAAAATGCTGAGGTTTGAGAGTAGCCACCTTGACGCCTTGCAGTGAAAAAACATCTGCATTGATAGAGGCCGCTGTTTTATTGATATTTTTCTGACCACTGACCAAAACGATGTCCAATTTTCCAAAAAATGGGTTTGGCGAACAGAATATCCCCTCCTTCAAGGCTAACGGTAGTGCTGCTTCAACGGCAACCGGCTGATTAACAATAACAGTTACTGCGATTTTTATTGGTACATCTGAGGTAACTGGGTGTCGTTCATATATAATAAAGGAGTTTCCTTGTCCGTCGCTACCTATTACAGGGTGGGCTGCGGGACTCTCGAAATTACCTGCGAAACTGATGGCAGTATCCGCTGCAATTGCTTCGTTTGTAAAAAGGCGAATCTTAAGATTGGCGTGTTGTGTGGTATTGCTCGCTCCACTTTTCCTTTGCCATACCGTAATAAAATTATAACCATCCCAGGCAATTTTTGTCTTTTGCCCCCATTCAGTTGACGGATATGGGTTGCTCACTGCAGCCGAAGCAAAGCTGGAAATTGCCATTTTTGCCATTCCCGCCGAAGCGACACTACCTCTACCACCAGCATTGTAGTAATTGCTCCAGACTGCAACAATGTTGGATCCGTTATCGGCGATTGCGATATCTGGCCCCTGACGAAGACCGTTTGCAAAAACATTTGATTCTGTAACTACACCATTTTGAATCTTTCTGATACTATTGGTTCTGGTTGGCAAAGACGCAAGAGAAACCGAAGGAAAAATAAGAGCTGCCGTATTGGCATCAATTGCCGACAATACCGGCTCTGCTGCACTTACCTCCTGAGCCGATCCCACGCGCACAAAAGGTATTGAATCTATGGAAGTTAGCATGCCTTCAGTAGAAAGCATTCTTGAAAAGAGAGCATATTTGCCATTATGCAAAGAATTATCCTTAATAAACTTGCGCCAAACGAGATAAAATCCACTACCATGACGACAAACGGCAGGATCACATTGGTTGCGCTCACCTTCTGCTATGGCAATACCATCTTGATCAAGAACAACGCCGGCAGCTGTAACACGAGCCGCATATACATCGTAATCGATACCGCTCCGCAAATCATTCCATGCAACAACAAATAGACCATTACCATAAGCAACACGGGGTTCTTCCTGCGCTTCAATTGCATCTGAGATGACAAATGGAGCCATATCAAGCGGTTGTCCCTGTTTGTCGATACGAATTCCTACAATACCGCTCCGCTGGTTTATTCCTGACTGCCAAACAACAAGCCCAACCGAGTCACCCATAGCAAAAGCGGGATAATGGGCATCTGTTTCACCGTACCCTGGTAACAGTAATTCATTGTTTATCTGAAGAGCAAGTATATGAAGCGGTAAAAGGAGAACAAAGAGAGAAATAATTAGTATTCGTTTTACTATTAACATGGCAATACTCCTAAAAGTAAATAATATTTAATTCCTTGGCACCATTGTAAATAAGCCCCAGCAGGTGGCCCATACACCTGTAGTGCCATTAGTAGAAAAGACCACGGTTGACGGCCATGCCGAACTCGTATTTAAAGGACGCCTATAATCGGTTCCATCTGCTCTAAAAAGAATATCCTGCCCATCAACCCCGCCCGTACTGTTTCCAAGCTTGTGTGCGGTACTTGTCTGAAGATCATATCGCCAGCACCACATATCATCCCCGCCACCAACATAGAGATAGCGTCCACTTGGGCTTAGCGACATCCCCGTAGGGCACCAGCCCGCGGGAGAAACAAAGGAGGTATCTCCGGCTAACAAATCGACTGCTATTGCTCTGCCACGACAGTGGAAATAAAATTTCATTGCAGTTACATCAAGAGAAATACCGTCAAAAGCAAACCATGCATTCACTTTCCACGCGGCCGTAGACAATTTTGTATAACCCTTGCAGTCTGGTGCGTCTGTACCATTTGACTTGAATGCGTAGATATTGCCTGAACGACAATCTTTGGCGATAATGAGATATGTACCCGCTGTAGTGTATGCGCCAATGGTACTTACCATACCGCTATCGAGATCTATATAGCGCCATTTGGAAGATAATCGGTCCATAATAAATAGATGTTTTCCATCATCCGAAGCAGAGATGAGGTTCGTGTTGTTGTAGCTCCAGCCGTTAAACCTTGCTCTCTCAAGTGGTCCATCAAGGTGGCCGGCAACCGAACCTCCAATTGTCGAAATCCAGTTTCTTGTTTTATCGTATTGTCGCAATACAGGATAGGGAGAACTTGACCAATAAACGGAACCATTTGCATCCATTGTGTGACCTTTAATAAGGTCGTCATCCTCAGCTTCGCCTGCCGGACCATTTGTCATATTAGATGCTACAAATACCTGATTTGCATTATATCCACCCCAGCCACCTTTTGTGAGCATCTGCAAGTCATAATGCTGGTCGGCAGGCGGATCCTGCCAACTTTGAGGGAATCCGGTACCAGCAAGCACAAAAAAGAAGATTACTGTAAAACCTGCAAAATTTGCCACCACAATCGCCCCCTTTGTTGAATACATCGATATTTTACACAAAACCAACTAAAAACACAAGGATTAAACTGAATTTAACCATGTATTTTTCTTTAAATTGCGTGGATTTTTCTTGTTGCCGCTTCTAAAAAATCACTTTCTATAGTCACTCGGCGTATTGCCCGTTATCTGTTTAAATACACGGGCGAAATATTGGGCGTCGGTATAACCAACAGCGAAAGCGATCTCGGAAACATTCAAGGAAGATCCCGACAGAAGCTCTTTTGCTCTATTACAACGAATCTGATTTAGCAAAACAGTAAATTTTATGCCCTTGTACCGAAAAATCGCGAAAAACTCACTATTAGTAAGCTTTAGCTGCTTGCATACAATATCAATAGATAGTTTTTCTGAAAAGTGATCCCTAACATACGATTCCACTAACAAAAACTTTTTTTCGATTACGGGATCGATAGATACAGACTCTCTTTTGTTTTTCCGAAAGTAAAAGTATAATCCTAAAGCAAACAGGGGAAAAACAAGCATTCCAAACAACAAGAGATGGTGCCGATCAAGTATTTTTTTTCTGCCATCGACTACTTTGACAACTTTTCTTGTAAAATTCGAAAAATCTTCTCTAAAGCCTGGCAGACTACACTTATAAAAAGCCGTAACATTCCACTGGCCGGAATTTGCCTTTTCTGAAAGCCTCAACGGATATCGAGTTTTACACCAAGCGATTCTACAACTATAGAAATACTACCTGTATCAAAAAAAGGATGGTGTTTATCTTCTAATCCTCCATTCATTATCATGGCTTTAGGCTTACCGTTTGTAAAGGAGATGTTAAACACATAGCCATTTGTTGGAGAAAGTCTGCCACCCTTATTATCTGGATGGCCCCAAGTATTTGTGGAGTCGTTCATGAATATCAACAGATAGCCATTATGAAGTTTAATCGAATCAGATCGGAGCCGTACAGCAACATCAAACCAGTTGCCCGCTCTGATTTTTGTCGGGTGGACTGTCAAGTCTTTAATTATTACACTACTATTTCGTTTACGATTAACCGAAAAAACATTTATGGCGCACCAGTTACCCCACTCCATATAGTTATTCTGGTAGCGCATTCGACATTTATACAAACCCGAGTCAAGCGGAAATGGTATAACCTGCCTATAAAACTCGGAAGGATCTGATAAAATCACATGATAAATAGGGAAATTCAGCGATTCACCTGAAAATAGTTGGAGTTCTGCCTGTCGAATTGTCTCCGAAATGTAAGAAATTTGCGCGGAATCCCAACTCAGGACACTTTTGTTATATGCTGGAATAAAGTTCCTGTCATCCCACGAAGGAGAAATGATATCAATTTCTTCTCTGAAGCCGGAAGGCATTGGCGGAATAGGAGCTATTTTTTTGTCCGACACAACAATATCATCAATAGAAATTCTGCAAACAGGCGGCGAAAAAAGAGTTCCTGGCAAATACAACAGCGTAGTATCAACCTTATAAAAGGCGAGCCATTCAGACTGTTTCTGGCTATCATTAAGAAAAAAACGGTGGCTACTACCAAACAGGACATTGTTTACAAAAAACGATAATGCGATACTGTCTCCGCCAATAAGGTCGATTTTTGACTCCAAGCAATACGAAGAACCAACTTCAATCGGATAAAGTAGAGATGGAAATGAATCTGTAAGATCTTTAGAAATCCACTCTTGTACAAAGAGCGAAACGGCGTCGCTGTTTGCTGGTTTAATTAGTCCGAAGCGTATCGAATAAGGAAAGCGCTCAAGGCTATTTGCGGCGGGCAACCCATGCGAAAGAAAATGGAGCTTCAGGTACTCATGTTTAAGTGCAGCTACGGTATCAAGTCGAAAATAGAATCGGTTCCACTGATTTCTTATCCACGGTACAAAGCATCTGCCCACATTACCGCTCAAAGAGGCAACACTTATCGATATGCCCATATCTCCTGCTATTGCACCCCGCTTGCCTATTGGATGCAAGCCATTTTTTTGCATTATCTCAACAGGATAAACAGCATCTTTACCTTCCAACCGTATTGTAACCGCAGTGTCCCCTGAAATAAACAACGACGAAAACGCCGTCATTGACAGCGCAAATAAGAATAATAAAACATAAGGCATCAGGAATAATATAACTACTTACGAGATTATGACAGAGCTATCGTTGCGGCCATTTTACTGCGTGGCCAATTAATGAAAAACGGCCGCACGATCCCGACTTCGCCGGTTTCGTCCTTGACTAAAAGATAAACGCTGTTTTTTGGCTA
>CAZPWS010000018.1:0-50629 GCA_964590225.1 uncultured Fibrobacterota bacterium | reverse complement strand
CAGTTCAAATAACTACTGAAAGAACCATAAAAAAAGGTGAGGAATGTGGGTTTAAGGTAACTGGTGAAATCTACAATGGCGAAAAAAGGACAGATGCTGTTACCGCAGCCACAAAAGCAATAAAGCCAAATGAAACAGCGGCAAAAATATTAAAAGCGGTTACTAAAGTTACTATTCCGTAAAACTATAAAAAAAGAAAGGAGACCTGTTCTCTATAGAACCGATCTCCTTTTTTCATCCCTCTATGCGTATAAATATAGATATGCATTAATGAGATGGTCAATAGAAGAAATTTCATGGAGCTTCAAAAGATGACCGGATTCGCTTGTAAAAAGCGACGCTCTCATCGGCAAGCCGGGAAAGGCAAAATTTATTCACAGCATAATTTCTGATCTCTCGCTTCCATTTATGCCACTCTCCGTGCTTATTCAAAAACTTTTCCATTTTGTCGGCAAGGTCAGTATGACTGCCAGTGTCAAAGAGCAAGCATCCGTGTTGCTCTGGTACGACATCAGAAATTCCATTAAGCCTGCTTGCAATTACAGGAATATTCATTGCCATAAATTCAAGCGCAACACGGCATATTGTTTCTGACGCAGTAGATGCAATAATGCCGCAATCGCATATGCGGTAAACATCGCGAATGTCCGAAACCTTTCCAAGGAAAAAAATTCTTTGGGTTAACCTTTCTTCGCGGGCAAAATTTTTCAACTCTTCGTAGGAAGTATCTGCTTCGGGGCCTGCTACAACACAACGAACATTGTAGCCCTTGTTAATCAATACTTTTAATGCGCGCAAAACTATAAAATGACCTTTCTTTCTGTCAATTCTTCCAATAAGACCAAAGATAGGGAAGATTTCATTTACTGCTGAGGAATGTTTTGTTTCCGCAAGATGTTCTGCCCGCTTAAAATATTCGGTATCAATACACGGAGGTATATATTGAATTTGCTTTTTATCAATTATAGTAGTTTCTATGCATTTTGATGCGACAACCAATCCATCAAACCATTTTGCAGACAATAAGCTGTCAAAAAGAGAATGTTCTGGTTTGCACACATCACCTCTCGTTCCGATAATTACTGGCTTATTTTTTGCCCACTGAGCAGCTTTTGTTAAGAGCCAAAGGCCTTTATGATTGTGTCCATTTACAACCTCAATATTATTACAATCGATATATTTTTTAAGCTTAAACAGAGAAATGATTTGCCTGAAAATATTTGGTGTGTTTATTGGAAGTGGAAAGCAATTGGTTAAGCCAAGGGCTTTTGCATTTTCAAGTACGGGAGAAGATGGGTGAGCAATAATATGAACCGTATGCCCTGCCAAGCTTTGAGCATAAGCCATGTTTAATCCATACCAGGCGAGCGCGTTAAATTTTGGCACACTGATAGTATGGAGGATTTTCATCTATTGTGCATCTTGTTTATAAATTTAGAAACTGTTGTTTTGAAGTCATTAAGCCCATTCTTATTTTGTGCCGAAAGAAAAACCGAATCGGGATACTCTTCCTTTAAACGGTATAGAAGGGGCGTCCCTTCTACCAAGTCGGTTTTATTAAATACAATCAAACGCGTAATGTTAGATGTATCGAGTTCGTTTAGAACCTGGTTCACAACCTCCATTTGTTCATTAAGATAGGAAGAAGATGCATCCATCACAGTGCAAATAAGATTTGCTTCCGTAACAACATCAAGAGTAGTACGAAACGAAGCAACAAGATGGTGGGGCAATTTTCTAATAAATCCCACAGTGTCTGATAAGAGTACTTCACCTATGCCATCAATATAGAGTCTTCTTGTTGTAGTGTCAAGAGTTGCAAAAAGCCTGTCTGCAGCATATACGCCGCCCTTGGTTAGGGCATTAAGAAGAGTTGATTTACCAACATTGGTATATCCTACTAAGGCGACTTTAAAAAGTCTGTTCCGCTGTTTTCGTGTTTGCGCTCTTTGTGTCTCAATATCGTCAAGCTTCCGGCGGAGTTCTGCCATTCTCTTCTTAACAATTCGCTTATCAATTTCAAGCTGTGTTTCACCAGGGCCTCTTGTTCCAATTCTTGTTCCACCTGCCCCAACGCCCATAGTTTGCTGGCCAAAATGGGTCCACATACCGGTAAGCCGTGGTGCAAGATAACCAAGCTGCGCAAGCTCAACAGCCACTTTTGCTTCCCATGTTTTTGCGTGCAATGCGAAAATATCAAGTATTAGCGTTGAACGGTCAATTGTTTTTCTTTCAAAAATTGCTTCAAGGTTTCGTATTTGCCCGGGGGAAAGGTCGTCGTTGAATATTACAGTATCGACTTCAAGCATATCAAGCTGAATGCGTGTTTCATTGGCCTTACCCGATCCTATATAATATTTCGGATCCGGCGCTTCCTTTAGTTGAATAGCTGAACCGGCTATTTCAGCGCCCGCAGTATCGGCGAGAAGTGAAAGTTCGTCAAGTTGTTCACGGATTTCTTTTTCGGTTGTTCCACCATGGCCGAGGCCTATAAGATACACTTTCTCTTTCCGACTTGATTCTTCCTTAAGGTTGATAATTTTTTTCATGCTAAAGATTTTAGCGACTCTTTAAGCTTAACAATTTTGACCTCTGAATCGGCAAGCTTACCTTTTTCTTTTTCTATTACCGCCATAGGGGCGCTTTTTACAAAACTCTCATTGGCCAACTTTTTGCGTAAAGATTCGGCGAACGATGCGACCCGTTCTATTTCCTTAATTATCTTTGCCTGCTCTGCCTCTTTATCGATCAGTCCGCTTAGTGAAAGAAAGACGGTAACCCCCTCTGTAACCGTTGATATACCACCTTGTAATTCTTCAGCCGAATCCAGCATATCAATGGCTTCAGTCTTAGAAACCATTTTTATAGCTTCATTCATTTCGGTAATCCATCTCTTTTTTACTGAGTCGTTGCAGACAATTCGTACAATACCCTTTTTAGATGGAGCAACTCCTTTTTCCGCTCTCATGGTACGGATGGCGACTATTACTTCCTGGACAAAAGCTATTTCTTTCTTGGCCTCATTATCAATTTTATGGGCATCGAAAGCTGGCAATAAAGAGTTGATAAGAAGGTTGTCATTATTTCCGTTAACTACCTTTTTTTTGCTTAAAGCTTCATATAACTCTTCTGTTATAAAAGGCATAAATGGATGGAGCAGCTTTAAAGTGAGTTCAAAAACGGTAAAAAGTGTCTGTAAAGCAAACTCTTTGGATTCTGTTGACGAGCCGGATAAGCGACCCTTTATAAATTCTATATACCAGTCACAGAGAGAATTCCATGTAAAGTGATATGCCTCGTCCAAAGCCGCATTAAAATTATACGAGTCGATTAGTGTACTAACCCTGCTGAACGACTCCCTGCAACTAGAAAGAATCCAGCGATCTTCTGGTAGCGGGGATTCCCTTCCTGTTAGTTCTACGGAATCTGCATTCATAAGAATAAAACGGGCAGTATTCCACAGTTTATTAGCAAAATTTCTACCGAGTTCACATTTTTCTTCGCTAAAAAGAACATCCTGTCCGGTTGGTGCGAGATGCACAACAGTGTATCGCAATGCATCGGCGCCATATTTGTCAATTACCGCAATTGGGTCGGGGGAATTACCAAGCGACTTGCTCATCTTTCGTCCTGTTGCATCCCGAACCACGGAATTGAAATAGACATCCCTGAATGGAAGTTTTCCGGTAAATTCAATGCCGGCAAAGACCATTCTTGCAACCCAAAAGAAGATGATATCGGCTGCTGTAACAAGCGCGTTTGTTGGATAAAATTTATCCATTAACTCTGTCCGTTCCGGCCATCCAAGTGTTGAAAAAGGCCACAACCATGATGAAAACCATGTATCAAGCACATCCTCGTCCTGCTTAAGGTTGGTTCCGCCGCATTTTGTACATTTTTCTGGAGATTCTGTCGCAACCATAATTTCACCACAGCCGCAGTACCAAACGGGGATACGGTGTCCCCACCAGAGCTGCCGACTTATGCACCAATCCTTAATATTGTCCATCCAATGAAGAAAGGTTTTTTCCCATTTTTCCGGATAAAATTTTAGTTCGCCTTTTTTTAGTGCATCAACAGCAACCGGAACCCATGAATCATATTTAACAAACCACTGCCGCGACAGATATGGTTCTGTTACAGTCTCACACCGTTCGCAATGGCCAACAGCATGCGCATGTTCCTCAGTTTTAACAAGACGATCCTCGTTTTCCATATCAGCAACTACCATTTTACGACAGGTAAAACGATCGAGTCCCTTATATTTTTCGGGAATATCTCCGCACATTACTCCACCTTCATCCATTATGACAAGTGTAGCAAGATTGTGGCGTCTGCCCATTGCAAAATCGTTAGGATCGTGAGCCGGAGTTACTTTAACGCATCCAGTACCGAACTCCTTATCCACAAGGTGGTCGGCAATTATTGGTATAACACGGTTTGTTAGCGGTAGAGTAACGGTTTTGCCTATTAAAGAAGCGTATCGTTCGTCGGAAGGATTGACAGCAACAGCAGTATCACCAAGCATCGTTTCGGGGCGAGTCGTCGCGACAATAAGCGAGAGATCCGTGTCTGCAATTGAATAGCGAAAATGCCAGAGTTTTCCTTTTTTATCCTTGTGTATATTTTCTTCGTCTGATAATGCAGTGCGGCAACGGGGACACCAGTTTACAATGTACTGGCCTCTATAAATAATCCCTTTATTATAAAGGTTAACAAAGCATTCTTTAACAGCGTTAGACAACCCTTCATCAAGGGTAAATCGTTCACGACTCCAGTCGCAGGAACTTCCAAGGCGTTTAAGCTGTTCAACAATCCTTGAACCATATTTGGATTTCCACTCCCATACTCTCTTTACAAATTCTTCTCTTCCGAGATCGTGGCGACTTTTCTTTTCATCTTTAAGGAGGGCTTTTTCAACAACATTCTGCGTCGCTATACCGGCATGGTCGGTTCCTGGCATCCATAGAACTTCGTAGCCCTCCATCCGTTTTTTTCTCACCAGAATATCCTGAAGGGTATTGTTAAGCACATGGCCGAGATGGAGATGTCCAGTGATATTCGGTGGCGGAATCATTACGCAGTAGGGAGTTTTACTACCTTTTTCGTTTGCGTGAAAATAGCCGCCCTTTTCCCATAAAGAGTACCACTTTGTTTCCACAGGTGCAGGATTGTAAACTTTATCTAATTCCATATTTTTCCTCAATATTCACTAATCATTTTTTTTATGAATACAGTTTTTGTTCCCTTTTTATAAACTCTCGTTAATCGCCGGCCCATTGTACAGATAACTTCATATGGGATTGTTCCAAGGTCGCGAGCAATATCGTAAACCGAAATAATTTCCCTGCCCTGAGAGCCTATTATTACTGCTTCGTCACCACATTTTATACCTGAATTCTTTCCACAATCAACCATTATCATATCCATACACACAGAGCCCACAACTGGAAACCTTTTCCCTTTTATTAATACCGTACCTCTATTTGTAAATTGCCGCCTGAAACCATCAGCATAACCCAAAGGGAGAGTGATAATGTCAGTTGTCCGTTTTGCGACATATTTCTGCCCATATCCAACCGTAAATCCTGCCTCAACAGTTTTTACAAAAACTACGCGGCACTTTAAGGAGAATACGCTTCTTAACGTGGGATAATTTTTCTGGGGGGCGCAGGGATAAATTCCATATAGTATAAGACCTGGCCGTACCGCATTAAAGGCGGCAGAAGGTAAATTTAATACACCCCCACTATTAGACATGTGAACCAATACAGAATCAAGCAGCTTTTCTTTTCCAAGTTTTGCTACAAGAAGCGAAAACCTTTCCTGCTGAATAAAAGCGAAAGAAAGATCATTTTCATCTGCTGTGGCAAAATGGGAGTACAATCCTGCAAGCCTCAAGTTTTTTAATTTTGAAATCTTTTTTATAAATTTTACCGCGATATCATGCCGAGGGCCAACCCTTCCCATACCTGTATCAACTTCAATATGAACCCCGATTGTTTTCTTTCTTTTAACAGCCTCTTTATTAAGTGCTGTGGCAAACTCCACAGTGCAAATGGTTGGTGTAATCTGATAATTAATTATGTCGGCTATCTGACTTATTGGGGAAGCACCCATAAGTAAAATTTCGCGATTTAAAAAGGCGCGCCTTAATTCGATAGCTTCCTCAATACATGAAACGGCAAAAAGATTCACTCCGTTTGCAGCTAATACAGAGGCTACTTCAGGAGCACCGTGGCCATAGGCATCAGCCTTGACAACTCCAATTATGGAAGCATTATTAATCCGTTGTTTGATTAAACGGATATTCCCCGCGAGATTTTCGAGGTCTATTTCTATCCATTTTGTTCCATATTTATCAATCATCGTAAACAGCTCTTTTATAATTTCGTTTTGCTGTTAGTGCGCTCCTAAGTAACCAGTAAACGAGCTCGTCGTATGTGATTCCCGCTTCACGCGCCTGAGCAGGAATATCGGAAAGAGCAGTAAGACCCGGCAGTGTGTTTGTTTCAAGACAAAAAAGGCGATTACTCTTTTCTTCAAGAATAAAGTCTGTGCGAGAATAACCGTGACAATTTAGCGCATCATGAGCTTTGAGCGCGAGCGTTTTAACAAGCAACTCGTTTCCTTTACTTATTTCAGCCGGCAATATAAAATCAGTTGCCCCTTCTGTGTATTTTGCCTTATAATCATAAAACTCACTTCTTGGGGCAAGTTCCAAAACCGGCAGGGATTCAAGACCCTTTGCTTTCTCAAGCACACCAACTGTTAATTCCTTACCACGGATAAACTTTTCAATTAATAACCTTCTGTAGTTTTTCTTTTCTTTTTTTATTGCAGAAACAAGCTGTTGTTCGCTATTAACCTTATGGCAGCCAATACTCGATCCTTCATTTATAGGCTTAACAATAAGCGGGTATTTTATTTTTTGATTAAGAGACAATCGATAGTTAAGCGAGGTATCAACCACAAAGAACGGGGCAGTGGGAATCCCCTCTTTCTGAAATATTTTTTTACTTGTAACCTTATTCATTGCAAGCGCGCTTGCATGCACACCTGAGCCTGTATATGGCAATCCTACATACTCGAGAAACCCTTGAAGCGTTCCATCCTCACCCCACCTGCCATGTACAGCCAAGAAAGCAATATCGATTTTCTCTTTTGTTAATTTTGACAGTAGGTTTGTAGCAGGATCTATCGGTACGGCAGCAAAACCCATTCTCTTTAAAGCGGAGAGTACACCTCTGCCTGACCGGAGCGATACTTCCCGCTCAACAGATCTGCCCCCCATAAGAACGCCAATTTTTTGTGCCTTTAATCTGGCAAAAAGGGGATCGCAGGACACAAGATTAGAAGTCATCTACTCAGGTGTCCTCATGCGTGCGCTGCTGTGACCACGCTATTTTTTCTTCGATGGACTTCAGTCTGCTCTGACTCTTCTGTTTCGATTCTTCAAACTTTTGTGATAGCGCCTCTTTGCGGCTCTTTTGTGCTGCAACAAAGTCATTAAAATCGGCAGGACCTTTTTTGAATTCTTCAAAATGGAGTATAGTGCTACTGTCGCTATTTATAACAATTTTAGCCTTACAACAAGGACATTTTATCTCTATAGTTTTCATGAATAAAATATACACTATTCTTCAGTATCAAGCTTTGCCTTTTCAGTAGAATAAACAGCATCAAGCTCGCACAGTTTCTCAAAATATTTATCCATCAATGCCTTATCTTTGTCAATAGATATTGATATTTCCGCTATTTTTGCCCCATCTCCAATCTTAGAAAACTCGAGAAGCCGCTCCATTTCTTCTTCTCCCCTTTTCTCAATTATCGCAATCTCCCTTTCTAACTTTTCCATCTCTCTCTTTAAAGGCGTAAGAATGGCTGATTTACGGGCGTTGAAATCGGCGCGGAGTTTTCTCAGTTCCTTTCGATTACCTTTCGCTCTCCGTGATGATGGTGCGCCCTCGTCTGCTTCTTCCCATCCAATCTCTTCAAGGAACTGTTCGTACGGACCATTAAATGGGAAAACCTTTCCCCCCTGAAATATTATCAGCTTGTTAACAACCCGCTCAAGAATTCTTTCGTTGTGTGTAACAATTGCGCAAGCCCCATCAAATCCAAGCAGCGCATCCATAAGTGATTCGGTTGATTCAATGTCAAGATGGTGTGTAGGCTCATCAAGAAGAAGCAGGTTTGAAGGATTAACAAGAATCTTTCCAATTAATACACGACACTTCTCCCCACCGGACAAAACAGCAATACGCTTAAGTGCGGTGTCGCCGGTAAACATCATTGCACCGCATATATCACGGGCTTTTCTTCTGTCCGGCTCAACCATAGCCGACATAATCTCCTCTTCTACGGTCAACTCTTCACGAAGCTCTGCCGTATTGGCCTGTTCAAAAAAAGAGATCCGCGATTGTGGATGTTTCACAATGGAACCCTTGCATGAAGCAATTTTACCTGCAAGAAGTTTTAAAAGGGTTGTTTTGCCCTTGCCATTCTTTCCAATTATTCCTATACGGTCGTCCGGTTCAATCGTAAAGCTTAAATTATCTATTAGAAGCGGCTGTTCCTCTGCGTAGGCAAATGACAAGTTTTTTGCATCAAGAGCGTATTTCATTTCGGCAGGTTGATAGCGAAAATCGAACGAGAGAGTTGGAATATAGTCAAGCTTCGCCAACAATGCCTGCTTTTCAAGCACTTTTATACGGGACTGCACCATATTTGCCTGTCGTGCTTTTGCTCTGAAGCGGCTAATAAACTCTTCCAGTTGCTTTGTCTTTTTTTCCTGATTAACCCTCTGCTTCTCGTGTACTTCCTCCTCCATTGCAAGCTGTTCGTAGTAGGAACCTGTTTTGCCATTAAATTTTCTTATCCGCTTTCTATGTATTCCCATTATATGGGTAGTAACCTTGTCCATGAATGCCCTATCGTGGCTGATTATAATGAACTCCCCCTTCCAACCGTTAAGATATCGTTCCAACCAGCGAATAGAAACGACATCGAGAAAATTAGTTGGCTCATCGAGCAGCAATAACTGCGGTTCCGATAAAAGAACCTTTGCGAGATTAATCCTAATCTGGAAACCACCAGAAAACATTGAAGGCGGTTTTTGGAAATCTTCGTCCGAAAAACCGAGGCCCGCTAAAATCTTTTTGGCCTCCCACTCCTCATGCCTTCTGTCCTCGTGGAGTCCAAGACAGGCCTCTTCAACTACAGTTCCTCTTGTAAAATAGTACTCCTGTTTCAAGAAACCTATTGAGTATCCTTTTGGAATTTGTATCAAGCCGCTGTCGGGTTCCTCTTCGCCTGATATAAGCCGAAAAAGGGTGGATTTCCCGTGACCATTCCGTCCCACAAGCCCAACCCGCTCTCCTTCGCCAATAGTAAAAGTGGCATTTTCGAAAAGGAGCTGTTCGCCAAATTGTTTTGTTAGATTGTACGCCGCTACCATTTACGCGCGACCGGAACCATCATGCAACGAGTCAAGAACTCGAAGTATTTCATTTACATCCGGCGCCAGAGTGATTGGAGGATTGGCAAGCCGCGACTCAACATCTTCAAGCCGCTTTTCGTGATAACGGACCTTAAAATCGCTGAATTTAAGGCCATGAGCAGTAGATATTACCACAACAGTATGGCCGTTATTTATAACCTTTTTGGCTGTAAGTTTTTTTAGGGCTGCAAGTGCCACTCCGGTGTGTGGACAGGTGAAAAGACCAAACTTATCAGCTTCGGCGCATGCATGAGCAAGTTCGCTTTCCGATGCCTGTTCTACAATGCCATCGTATTTTTTTAGTACCTTAATGGCCTTATTTACCGACACAGGATTTCCTATTTGAATAGCCGATGCGAGCGTTTTTCCCGCACTCATGGGTGAAAATTCGGCAAATCCTTTAAGATAGGAATTATATAGAGGATTGGCTTTTTCTGCCTGAGCAAGCACAATGCGCGGCTTTTTATTAATAAGACCCATATCAGCCATCATGTCAAAACCCTTGCCAAGGGCGGAAACATTCCCAAGATTTCCTCCCGGTATAACTACAAAATCAGGAACTTCCCAATTGAGCTGCTGAACAATTTCTATGCTTATACTCTTTTGTCCCTCAATACGGAGAGAATTCATGGAATTTGCAAGATAGAACTCCTGCCTTCTGCTTATTTCCTGTACAACTTTCATACAGCCGTCAAAATCGGTTTCGAGCGAAAGCACAGTGGAACCGTTTGCAATCGGCTGGACAAGCTGCGCAAGAGAAATTTTCCCTTTTGGCAACAAAACAACTGAAGGAATGCCGGCAACGGCGCAATAGGCTGAAAGGGCGGCTGAAGTGTCGCCTGTTGAGGCACAAGCTACTGCCCTGATACCTGCTCCATTTTTTATCATGCCATTAACTTGAGAGACAAGTACAGTCATTCCGAGATCCTTAAACGAACCCGTATGGCTATTCCCACACATCTTAATGTAGAGCTGAGGAACACCTAACGCCTCACCATATCTTTTAATGTAACAGAGGTTGGAGTCGCCTTCGTAGAGGCTGACTATGTGGTTGTTATCGATATCAGGAAGTATCCACTCTTTTTTGCCCCAAATACCCGACCCATACGGATATTCCGTACTTTTCCATCGTGCCTCAAATAATTTTATCCATGCTACAGGGCTTCTTTCCGCTCTAAGCCGCGCTGTATCGTGAACGACTTCAAGAAGGTTGCCGCATTTACCGCACGAATAAACTATTTCGTCAAGCTCATATCGTTTTCCACACTCTTCGTTAACACAACAAAACCATGCTTTTGCGTTATTCTTCGCCATAATTACTGTTCAAAACTCCATATTAAGTTCTAATCATAGAAGAGCCTTGATCCCCATTAATACAAGCAGGATTCCGCCCCCTACTTCTGTCCTTCTGCCAAGTAGCATAGCAAATCTATCGCCAACAAAGGCACCGGTAAAAGATAAAATAAAAGTTGTTGATCCAATAAGTAGAACCGACAATAAAATCGGCAGCGAAAGAAGGGCAAGACTAATTCCAACCGCGAAAGCATCAATACTGGTTGCAATCGAAAGCACAAGGAGAGCATAGAGTGTCAGCGGCTCTTTTATACACTCTCCTCCATCCCCCTTTTTAATTGCCTCAATCACCATTTTTAGGCCGACAACAGTTAACAGACCAAAAGCTATCCATTTGTCAAATTCATTTACAAACCTGCCCATAAATGTTCCGCCGAAGTATCCAATTAAAGGCATAACAGCCTGAAATAAGCCAAACGAAAAAGCCATCTTAAGGGCATTTTTTAATCTGTCACCCTCCCAAACCACACATGCGGTAAGAGAAACCGCAAGTGCGTCCATCGAAAGTCCAACTGCAATCGCAAGCACTGTCGCTATTCCCATACTCCCCCATTGGAGCGTTTGAACTTTTTTTCGGAATTTATCTTTTTATCGTGTAAGACCTTTTCCTTTGCTCTTTTAGAGCGCTTTCGTTTTTGTCGCCGGATCTTTTCTCTCTCAGAGAGTAGCTTACTCTCCACCCCATTGATTGTCGCTTCAATTTTATCGACAAGTCGCCGCATCGCAAGAAATCGGTTTAAATGGAGTGACCGCGTATCCTGACCTCTCGCATCAAGACCGGTAGGAATGTGTCTGACTCGTACTGCAGAAGAAGTTTTATTGACATGTTGGCCACCCTTACCGGAAGAGCGCGCAAAAGACTCGATAAAGTCGGTTTTTTTCAGACCAAGCTGTTCTATTTTCTGGTTAAGCGCCGTTATTTTAGCAGGCGAAGGACCCATATATTTATGCCATCCGTTAATCTTTTAGCAGCACACCATGAACCGAGGCTTCGTCGTTCATAGATGAAGTATTAGCCGATACGCTTCCAGAAACCTTGATTGTATAAAAATATATTCCTCTAGCCATCTTGTTACCTTTTTCGTCAAGACCATTCCATTCGCTTTCAGCCCCAGCGTCAAAAGCCCCTTTCACACCTCTGCTTTTCAAGGTTTTAACGAGCTTTCCGCTCTGTGTATAAATTTTTATAATGACATCCGCCGGTAATACTGTTTGCCAAATAATTCTGCACTTGCCCGAAAACGGATTTGGGTAGGGAAACACCTGCTCACGGTTAAAACCAAGCGATGAGTCGGACACGGTCTCAAGTGCAATCTCTGACGATCCCGCATTGTCGAAGTTATCCATTGCTGAAACCTTGAGCCTTGAGGAGCCACTAATCCGCGACATAAGATCTGTTATATAGACCGAGAAATAGAAAGCATTTGGCAATCCATCAACATCTTTAAGGGCTTCTACATATTTACGGTCGCTTTTCCCGACAATTTCATAGTAAAGGGCCTCATTAGGGCCGACACCATTAAGTCTAATTCCATCCGGATCCTGAAGCACCACTGTTACAATAGATGACCGGTTTACCTTCGCCGTACCACTAAAAGGAACAGCATCCTTTATTGCGCTTCCAGAAAGAGGCGTTCCACTTGACAGATAAAACGAAATCCGTGGAGCCATTCCATCGCCCCGAATAAGACCGCTTCCCTCGTATGCTGATATGTCAAGACTATCGACGACGGTTGCCGCAACTCTCCCGGCGGAAGAAGAAAAACCTAACAGCCTTATTCCTTGTACGCCAACGGGGGCATCTTTAGGAACAAGAAGAGAAAGTGAATACTTGCCGCTATTAACATCCGATGCGCCGGAAGATATTGTTCTGCCCGGAACACGAATATTCATACTTGTTTGTCCGCCAGAGAAGGTTCCATAAGGCACTCGTTCAATTGTCTGTGGTTCAGCAACACGAAAAACAATCTCTCCTTTTGACATACCAGCTACATTGCCTGTAACAGTATATCTACTCAACACGCTAAGCGTGTCTGGCAAGGCACCATGATCAATTGTTACGGAACCAGCTATCGGGTAAAGCCTAAGAGCCGGATCGCCAAGCAAATTGTAGTGCTGACTATTGGTACCGCCCTGATTAATCTTTGCCGTTTGTAACGCATCTCCAAGATTCAGGATACCTCCTATTCTGAAAAGCGCCCGCGTGAATTGCAGCATCAGACCATCGTTAGCGCTAAAACCCGCGTTAGACTCTCTTGATGCCCCCACAGATGCAACAGAGCCAACAAGTGGAACTGTAAGAAGCTTTACACACAAGCCATCAACCGTAGGGTCGTCAAATTTTCCCACATTGCACGAAGCTGCCCAGAAAAGTCCGTTTCTGCCACTGTTCGTCAATTTTTTAATGGATTCATCAACCGTAAACAGGTTCTCGCTTGCAAGCGTTGCAGCTGCTCCATGGCCAATATAGTACCACAAAAGCGCCCCTCTGTTAACAGCTTCAAGAAGAGCAAACTTTGCGGCAGGCTTTTCTCTTGTAACGGGATCTGCCTCGTAGCGCTGCATATAAACCTTTGCTCGTTCCATGCTTTCGGGCATAGCTGTATCACAAGCTTCTGTGCCGGACATATGGTGATAGCTCGCTCCGGTTATTATTGGATCCCGAACGGAAAGCTGCATGTCGTCGTCAGCCGATAAAACCGCCCTATTCCTCCACCCTTTCTGTTCCTCGTTTGCAAGGTCGAATGCTATTGTTTTATCAACAACCGATTTCGCATCAAGAAAAGTAGCAACCGGAAAACGGCCAACCTTCACCTTCCACCCATTGGCGTTCATAAAAAAATCGTCCGTACATGTTCCGTATCCTCCGGAAAGGAAAGGATAGCGAGAAGATTCTGTAGAATTGAATGGAATATAAGTTGGTACAAGCGTTGAATAGGCCGAGGTACGGTATGTCCGGTATCCTGCACCAAACAGTAACGCCATACTATTGCCCCAATTTTTTTGAGCGTAAACAAGAAAGTTTCTTAGAGCCGCCGGATCTACCACTCCACCCGAAAACTGGTCATAAACATCATCGATACGGACAACTGCCGGATTATTAACCGAATCGGCGGCAAATTCCTTTCTGTGTGTAGCTAGCCTGATCGCTTCTTCTATAAACTGTGGGTGCACTACAATAACATAATCCTTCGAGTTAGATGATCTTAGCGATCTGACAAGCAGCGACTGTCCGGAAGAATTGTCCGCAAGCTCTATTTCGCTCGGTTTTAGCCATGCGCCTCCATTAAGAGGAACAAAAGCAAATCTATGTCCATGCTGAATTCCAGCCGACCTTCCCCTTGCAGAAAACAACAACGAATCCCCTATTTTTTTAGTATAAACTCTTGCCGGCACAAGTCCGTTCGAGATATCAAACACCGCTACCGAGTCGGAAGTTTTGAGTGCCACTTTATAGTTAAAAAGGGTATCGGCTCCACTAAGCCCAAAATAAAAAGATTGAGAGCTGCTTACAGATAGCCGCTTGTTATAATGCACCTGATAATAGTCAAGATATATTCTTCTACCTGCCACATATTGAATTGTTGCATTATGGACTGCGGTATCCCGAAATGGTGCGAGTCGATAATATCCGTTTCCCGTCGATCTTGCTGTATCACCGTTCCAAACAACAGATAACGCACCAAGTGGATTAACGGGACAATATATTGATATGGAACTATCGGGAATATCTAAAAGACCGTCTATTTTATCAAAACAATTAATGCCGCCAATATCCTGCCAAACCATGCCCAGCGCAAAATGTTCAGCATCTTTATCTGCATTAATAGAAGGATTGTATAAATCTCGTTCCCTGTGAACAACAAAGAGACCCTTTGTTACATCTTTACGAATAGGAATAGTTGACGAATCTATATTCATGATACGAAGAGATGTACCAGACTCGTGACTGTTAACTGCCAGCCAATAAACAGCACGGTCATCAAACGGATTCCGCTCAAACACAATCCTGCCAGTTCCATCAATAACAAATCGGGTGTCTCCCCTGCCAAAGAAACGAATCTCATCCGCATCATCAAGAAAGCCATTACCGTTTTTGTCTATTATTTCTATTGGAACCTGCCTTAGCGCCAAACTATCCTCAGCGCCGGTTTTGTACAGTTGCCGCAAAAAAAGATTTACGGGCGCATAAAGCCGTATGTCATTGATTAAAGCGGCACTAAACTGAGCAACCCCTTTTAAATCAGCTCCTGTTATAGAGTACATACCTTCAGCCTCATTGCCAAATGGGGTAGTATTGCGTAGAACAATCTTATATGTCCTCTCCGCTTCATATTGAATGGCCAATGCCGAACTCTTGGCAAGACTCCTTGGCACCTGCGGCAAAATTCTGAAAGAAGTAGCAGTATTATAATTGAGTAGGGTTGCCGCTAAAATGCCTTCGTGTCCACGGCTTTGCGCCCGTGCGCCCCCACTCGTAAAGTTTATTGATACGCTCACATTTTCATAAAAGCCGAGAGAAGATGATTTGTAATCATAAGCGAATGGAGATACCACAATCTCCAACACCCTCTGATTGCCGATAATTGTTGTAGCAGTATCAACTAAAGCGCCATGTCTCCACGATAAATAAGATGCCGTATCCATGAAGCTTATAGGCAAACCATTTACAATTTTTGGAAATGGTTTAACCGGATATGATGTCAACATTGATGCCATGCCGGAGAAAGCCCACTTTATAGACGCGATTCCTTCCGGCGGAACACCTATGGCAAACTTATACGCGGGAAGATTCGGAGCGCCGGCGATATTTTTAGAATAATTTAGGCCATCAACTGCAACATTGAACCAATTACCATTCGCATCATTAACCGTTTCTGTCGTAAAACCTTTCCAGACTGCTTGGCAAACGAAACGACTACTATTGTCTTCCAGAACCGTGACTGCTGCACTGGAAAAAGAACACAGCATTAGTAAAATAAGGCCAAAAGTTGTTATTACATATTTCATGCAATAAAATTTAGTAATAATTAAGTATAATAAGAAATCAAAATGCGGAACATTGTCTTTAATAGCCCGTTCTTGTATATTATGAGCAAGACAAAGGGGATTTGAAGAGGAACTAACTGTGCCTTTAAAAATGAAACACCTGTTAGGACTCCGAGGCGCATCAAGCGAAGATATCTCTCTTATTCTTGACACAGCCGTCCATTTTAAAGAGGTACTCGCTCGCGATGTTAAAAAGGTGCCCTCTTTGAGGGGACAAACCATCGTAAACCTCTTTTATGAGAACAGTACACGAACACTCATCTCCTTTGAACTTGCAGAAAAGCGGTTGTCGGGCGATGTTGTCAACTTTTCT
This sequence comes from uncultured Fibrobacterota bacterium, assembly GCA_964590225.1. Lineage (GTDB taxonomy): Bacteria > Fibrobacterota > OXYB2-FULL-49-7 > OXYB2-FULL-49-7 > JAEUSG01 > JAEUSG01. The sequence goes on along the minus strand of CAZPWS010000018.1, from coordinate 34,412 downwards.
GCCTCAAACTCTAGCGTAAAAAAGGGCGAAACCCTAAAAGATACAATCCGAAATATCGCTGCAATGAAAATTAATGCGGTTGTTGTCCGCCACTCATCAGCCGGCGTGCCTAAATATCTTACAGAATGTACAGATGCGGTGATAATAAACGCAGGCGACGGAGCAAACGAGCATCCCACGCAAGCGCTGCTCGACATGTACTCAATTAGGGAACATTTCGGAAAACTTGATGGCTTAAAAGTTGCCATTATAGGCGACATCGCACACTCCCGCGTTGCAAGATCCAATATGTGGGGGCTTCGGACGATGGGTGCCAATGTGACAGTATGCGGGCCAGAAACCCTTCTTCCGAGCAATTGTGATGTGTTTGGTTGCTCACGGACCACTAATCTGAAAAAAGCTATTGATGGCGCGGATGTTGTAATGGCCTTGCGGATACAGTTTGAGCGAAATGCCGGAATTAATTTTCCCTCACTCAATGAGTATAGGGAACTTTATGGCATTACCGCCGAACGGCTTGAATGGATCGGGAAAAAAGATTTTCTTGTAATGCATCCAGGACCAATAAACCGCGGAGTTGAAATTACAGCCGATGCCGCGGATGGCTCCCATTCCGTTATACTTGAACAGGTGACAAACGGAGTTGCCGTGCGCATGGCCGTACTTTATCTACTTGGAGGAGGCCCGGAGAAGCATGGCTAACAAGTTACTTATAAAAAATGGAAGGGTAATTGACCCATCTTCAAAACTTGATGCCGTTTGCGATATCCATATAGCTGATGGTCTAATTTTTTCGGTTGGTCGCGATAAAAATAATTCATCTTTCGTGCCAGATACTGTCATTGATGCCACGGGTATGTGGGTTATGCCAGGACTTATCGACATGCATGTCCATTTTCGCGAACCTGGACGGGAAGATAAAGAGACCATTAAAAGCGGATCAGCTGCAGCTGTTGCCGGTGGATTTACCGGAGTCGCAACCATGCCCAACACAACTCCTGTTGTTGACAATGAGACTGTAGTTAAGTTTATTCTTGATAGAGCAAAAGAGGCTGCGGTTAGGGTATATCCGGTTGGTGCAATTACAAAGGGACAGGAAGGATTATCGCTTGCCGAAATAGGACTAATGCGTAAGGCTGGTATAGTAGCAATTTCCGAAGATGGAAAAACGGTGATGAATTCGGGGCTTATGAAAAGTGCCCTCCGCTACTCTGCAATGGACAACACACTTGTAATATGCCACTGCGAAGATCATGGTTTGTCCTCAAACGGCGTAGTGCATGCCGGACAAGTTGCCAATATGCTGGGACTAAAAGGAATACCACGATCTGCCGAAGAAATTATTGTAGCACGAGATATCATGCTTGCCAAGGAAACCGGTGCGCGAATACATATTGCCCATGTGAGTACAAAGGGCGCTCTTGCCCTCATAAGAAGGGCTAAAAATGAAGGGGTTAGAGTAACCGCCGAAACAGCTCCGCACTACATTACCCTTACCGATAAAGCCGTCGAAAGCTTTAATCCAAACTACAAGGTAAATCCGCCGTTACGCGAAGATTCCGATATAGAAGCGCTCATGGAAGGAATAGCCGATGGCTCAATTGACGCCATAGCTACCGACCATGCACCGCATACCGTTGACGAAAAGGATCAGGAATTTGATCAGGCCCCCAACGGCATGATAGGTCTTGAAACGGCCATTTCTGTAATGTTGACACGAATGGTTCATACCGGCAAAATAACGCCACTAATCCTCGCCGAACGGATGTCCACAGCACCGGCCAAAATTCTTGGTGTTAAGGGAGGCTCACTGGCAGCGGGAGAACCGGCAGATATTGCAATAATCAATCCAGAAAAAGAGTGGGTTGTAGATGCGTCAAAGTTTAGATCAAAGTCCCGCAACACCCCATTTAACAATATGAAATTAAAGGGTAAGGTTTGTAAAACACTCCTTAACGGAACAACTGTTTACAACGAATGAGGAAACTCCTTTTTTTCGCCATTGCAGTTCTCCATGTAAGTTTTGCGACAGCGGACACGGACAGGTTGGTTGTTGATTTCTTTGGCTCGCCTACCTGCGGTGAATGCTCAGAGCTTAAATACTACATTCTTTTCCCTCTACAGAAGGCTAATAGTGAAAAAATGGAGTTGCGTATCCACAATATAGATACCGATTCCGGTTTCACCCGTTTACTGCTAATGGAAGAGCTGTATGGAGTAAAAAAATCCTCCTCTATAACTCTCTTTTTTTCCGATACTTTTCTGAGCGGATATAGTGATATTCAGACATATGGCGGCTCTTTAATTGAAAGCTATCTTTCCCGTCCGGAAAAATGGAAAGATGCGCTATCCAAAGCAGACATACAAACCGACAATACAAATAAAATTTCTGAAAAATTTAAAAGCTTCTCTTTCCTAAGTATCTTGTTCGCAGGTCTCCTTGATGGCGTAAATCCGTGTGCAATAGCCACAATAATCTTTCTTGTTTCTTTCCTTGCTGCCAGAAATAAATCAAGGCGGGAAATACTTATTGTGGGCATCTGTTTTACCGCGGCGGTCTTTACAACTTATCTCTTGCTGGGCATAGGAGCTTTTCGCCTTATAACTGCGCTTGATAAATATCGCTGGTTTTCTGTTGCAATCAGATGGGTAGCTTTCTCATTCGCTGCAATTGTTGGTATGCTAAGTATTATTGATGCTATTAAATACAAACTAAGCGGCAAAAGCGAGGATATAAAACTTCAGCTTCCTAAGAGTGTTAAACTGCGAATTCATAAGGTTATCTCTGGCAATTTATCTGGCCGTAAACTTGCAGTTGGAGCAATTGTAACCGGTTTTCTTGTAACGCTGCTTGAAGCGGTGTGTACGGGGCAGATATATCTTCCGACAATAATACTTATGACTAAACAGGAAGGTTTTCGTTTTATCGGATGGGCCTATCTTGTTTTTTACAATGTTCTTTTTGTCTTACCACTTGTTATCGTTATGGCTCTCGCCTACTACGGAACCAAGTGGGATAAAATGGCAAAAGCTGCCAAAAATAACCTTATATTGCTGAAAGTATTGATAGGATTAGTTCTATTTGGGCTTGCTTTTTTTATTATCCTATAAGGAAATTTTGTAAAACTTTTTCTTATGTCTCTTATAGCCCATCTCCATAAAAAAATCGGCGTTTTTTAACGGTAAAAAGCCAAATTTTTCGTAAAACTTCTGCTTATCTCCCGTTATCAGACCCCAGCGTTGTAGATTTTGAAGTTCTGGGTGTTCGAGAATAGCAGTAACTATTGCCGTGCCAATCCCTCTGTTGCGCTCCTCTTCTAAAACAAAAACATCAAGAATCCACGCAAAAACAGCTTTGTCGCTAATTACCCGCCCAAATCCTAAAAGTTTTTCGCAGCTGTCTATGGCTCCAAAGCAGATTGAATTTTCCATAGACCGTTGCACCGTTTCAAAACTCCGTCCCTGTGCCCATGATGAACGGCGGGACAGAAAGTCGTAAACAACAATCATGTCAATTTTTGCGAGGTCGGTAGTTATTGTGAAATGTGCCATTATCGATATGATTTCTCCGTGCAATAAAATGTTATATTTTAGGGCTGCAATGAAATTTTTAAATAAACAGAAACAGGAGAGTAAAAATAATGGCAAAAGAGACCGTTCAGTTTAAAACAGAAGTAAAACAGTTACTTGATCTCGTTATTCACTCCCTATATTCGAATAAGGAGATTTTTTTAAGAGAACTTGTGAGCAATGCGTCGGACGCTATTGATAGGGTCCGTTTTGAATCTTTAACAAATAGTGAAATTCTGGAAGGCGATTCAGACTGGAAAATTAAAATATCAAGGGACGAAAAGAGCAATACAATAACCATTTCAGATAATGGAATCGGCATGGACAGGGAGGCCGCAATTGAGAATCTTGGTACCATCGCGAGGTCGGGAACGAAAGCTTTTATTGAACAGTTAAAGGCAGCCGGTTCTAAGGGGAGTCCTGAACTAATAGGTCAATTTGGTGTTGGTTTCTATTCGTCATTTATGGTTGCCGATAAGGTAACTGTGATAAGCAGGAAAGCTGCGTCCGGAGCCATTCGATGGGAGTCAACCGGTGACGGCAGTTATACGCTTGACGAAGCAACGAGAGAAAAACGGGGTACGGATGTCATTCTCCACCTGAAAGAGGAATCAAAGGAGTATTTAAACGAATGGTCGCTTCGTAATCTTGTAAAAAAGTTTTCCGATTTTGTTGAGCATCCCGTTGTTATGGATACCGAAAAGGAGAAGGGAAAAATTGAGGAAGAAACCCTTAATGCCCGCAAGGCAATATGGTTAAAATCTAAGTCCGATGTAAACGAAGAGGAGCACAACGAATTTTATAAGCACATCGCACACGATTTTACGAATCCATTAAAGGCGATTCATTATTCCGCTGAAGGGGCAAGCGAATTTAAAGCGCTTGTATATATTCCGTCAAAAGCTCCGTTTTCGATGTTTGATCAGGACCATAAAATTGGGATACACTTGTATGTAAAGAGAATTTTTATCATGGACGACTGCAAGAAGCTATTGCCAGAATATCTCCGTTTTATTAAGGGCGTGGTTGACTCGTCTGATTTACCGCTAAATGTTTCGAGGGAGATACTGCAAGACAACAAGGAGCTTGATAAAATTCGTAAGAGTCTTGTTAATAAAGTTCTTTCCACTCTCGCCGAAATGAAGGAAAAGGAATACGATAAATACAGGCAGTTTTTTGGGGAGTTTGGCAAGGTTTTAAAGGAAGGCGTACATTTTGATTACGAAAACAAGGAAAAACTACTCGACTTATTGATTTTTGAATCAACTCATGCCGATAAAGATACTCGAACCACCCTTTCCGATTACATTGACAGAATGAGCGAATCACAAAAAGAGATATACTACCTTACCGGCGAATCTGCAGATGAGCTACGAAAATCGCCATACCTTGAGCGGTTCAGAAGCAAGGGCTTTGAAGTAATCTTTATGACCGATCCTGTTGATGAATGGATATTGCCTGACATCTTTGAATATAAGGGAAAAAAGCTTAAGGCTGCTAACAGGGGCGATGTAGAAATAGACGACGATACCGAAAAAAAGGCAAAAGCTGATAAAGAAAAGCTTTTTAAAAATCTTGCCAAGGCGATGCAGGACAAGCTTCCTGATGTCAAGGAAGTGAAAATATCCTCCCGTCTTACAGATTCAGCCTGCTGCCTTGTGGGTGACGAAAGTGCTCCTGGCGCGCATATGGAAAAGATTTTTAAGGCAATGGGACAAGATGTTCCTGCCCAAAAAAGTGTGCTTGAGATCAATCCAGATCATCCGCTTATTCGAAACCTTCAGTTAATTCATTCCAAGGACAGCGATAATTCTAAAATTGCAGATTTCGCAAGTGCACTATACGATCAGGCGCTTATTCTTGAAGGGAAAAAACCGCGCGATCCGGTTTTGTTTATAAAAAGAATAAATGAGTTGATGACAGAGGATTTAAAAGCACATCTGTAAACTTTTTTGTAAGGATTAAAATGGCAGCCAAGATTGAATTCACAAACGAACAGTATCACGCTCTTCTTAAACTTGTATATCTCGGACACTGGATGGCGAACAGCATCTACGAAGAACCGGACGAATCGCTTGATAGAATCGAGAACTATATTTATTCTTTTTATAAAAATTTTGATATGGACCAATTGATTGAATATTCCGCGAAGATGGGAAATTTTTTTCCCACAATGGAATTTGAGGATGCAATGGCGGAATTTGTTGATAATTATGATGATTTTGTCTTTTGGAGACAACTGGCTGAGCGCATGGCAAGACGGGACCTCGAAAATGAAATTGGGGCAGCCGCAGTCGAAACCATGGATTATATGGAGCTAACAGAAAAGCTTGCTCCCCGTATTGAATCATATACGGATGAATTTATTGATAATGGTATAGAGAGGATATTTTTTGATAAAAAAGCAAAGGCAGGTTAGTAAATGATACAACGGCTAGTCATATTGTTGTCAGTTGTTTTATCTTCAACGCTGTTTGCAGCTGGTGGAAATTTTGGAATTGGCGGAATAATAGGCGAGCCAACAGGTCTTGCTTTTAAGCTTAAAATGGGCCAGAAAAAGGCTATAGATGGAGCGCTTGCGATAGGCGTAATCCCTGACCGCTCTAAAGAAAACAATGAGAATACCAGACTTTATTTCAGGGCGTCTCACCTTTGGCTCTTTCCGGATTTCATTCCTTCAACAAATGGTCTGCTCCCTCTATATGTCGGTGCAGGTGGAAGACTTAGGGCAATCAGCAATTTTAACCTTGGTGTCAGGGGCAGCGCAGGGCTTGTATATATGCCAGAAACAGCCCCCATTGATATTTTTTTAGACATAGGTATTATAGTTGATTTTCTGGGCAGAATTGATACTGATATCGACGCTGGCTTCGGACTCCGCGTCTTCTTTTGATGGAGCCCATTGCTATTTACATTCCGGCTTATAATGCCGCCTTAACACTCGAAAGTGTTATTAACAGAATTCCGGAAGAAGTATGGAACGCCCTCGTTTGTATGTGGATAATAAATGACGGCAGTACAGATAACACTGCTGAAGTTATCAATAAAATCGCCGCACAAGATACGCGGGTTAATGCAGTCCATTTTAAGTCTAATGCAGGCTATGGGGCAGCAGTAAAGGCTGGTTTTATTGCCTGCAAAGAGAGTAATGCCTCATTTATTGTATGTCTGCACTCCGACGGTCAGTATCCGCCGGAATACATTCCTCAGATGGTTGGTGCGTGTGCTGCTGATAAAAACATTGGCTTAGTTCAAGGCTCAAGACTTCGCGAGCAGGGAGCGCTTGAAGGAGGTATGCCTTTATATAAGTTTGTTGCCGGCAAGGCTCTTGTGGCGTTGGAAAACCGCCTTTTTTCTCTATCTCAAACAGATTTTCACAGTGGCTTTTTATGTTATAGTAAAGCGTTTGCCGATTCAGTTGATGTCAGAAGGTTGAGCGGAGGGTTTGAAATTGATCTTGAGCTTATTATATGTGCGAAACAGAACGGATTCAGAGTTGCCGAAATTGCGATACCAACCCGATATGCCGGAGAAATCTCCCACCTGAACCCCTTTGGATACGGCTTCAGAGTTGTTTTTGTAATGATAAAATTTATGTTTAATAGTTATAAAAAATTGCCTAAGAGGTTAATTTGAAAAGCATTGCTATTCTCGGCTGTGGTGGCTTTATAGGTTCGCACCTTGTTGAGTATATATTAAGTAACCGAGACTGGCATTGTGTAGGTGTTGACATAAACGATACTAAGCTTGCACATCTAAACAAGTCTGACCGTTTTCAGTTTATAAAAGGTAATATTTACAACGGAATTGATTTAAAACGAATTATTTCGGGAGCCGATACCGTTGTATCGCTTGCAGCAATCTGTAATCCTTTTTTTTATAATCGGAAGGCAATAAGTGTAATAGAGTCAAACTACGAAAATCCTGTAAAAGTTGTTAGGGAGTGCGCAAAACAAGGAAAGCGGCTAATTCATTTCTCGACTTCTGAAGTTTACGGTAAAACACCAGCCGCTCTTGGATTTAAGATAAATGATTCTGAGCAGATTCTTGATGAGGAATCGACTCATCTTATTTTAGGGCCAATCTCAATGGAACGGTGGAGCTATGCGTGTGCCAAGCAACTCCTCGAAAGGACAATCTACGCATATGGGCGCGAAGAGAACCTTAACTATACAATTATTCGCCCCTTTAATTTTATTGGGCAACGAATGGATTATATTCATGGCGTTGACGGTGAGGGCATCCCACGCGTAATGGCCTGTTTTATGGAATCGCTTATGTTCAATAGGCCACTAATGGTCGTTAATGGTGGCAACAATAAAAGGGTCTTTACATATATCGACGATGCCGTTGATGCGGTTGTTAGAATAATTGAGCAGGGCGATAAAACAAGCGGAAAAATACTGAATATTGGCAACCCTATCAACGAGTGCTCCATTGCTGAACTCGCAAAACTGATGATTGAAATTTACCCAGAAGTTTCTAATAAAATTGCTGGGGACAATTGTAAAATTAAAGATGTTAGCGCAACTGAATTTTATGGCGAAGGTTATGACGACAGCGACAGGCGTATCCCAAATATCGACATGGCAACCAAGCTACTTGACTGGAAACCTCAAACAAATCTGAAGGATACCATAAAAAAGACTATGCGAGGATTTATTGAGTACTATGGAGCTCATCTTATTTTGTTGCTAATTCTATTTGCAACCTCCACAACACCAGCAAAGATTGAAGATATAGTTTACGGAAAGATTGGTACTTTAGAGCTATCTGCAACTCTTGTAACACCAGAAAACTCCACAAAACAATCTCCCATTGTTATTTTGCTTCACGAAGGCGGCTTTCGCCGTGGAAGTAAAGAGTGTTTTACCGATATAGCTCAGGAGCTCCTTGAGAAAGATATTGCCTCAATGAGTGTTCAATACAGGCTTGTGCAGGAAGGCGGAGCATATCCTGAAGCTGTTAAAGATTGTCTGGAAGCTGTTTATTGGCTAATGCACAATGGCCATAAGCATCGAATAGACACTTCCCGTATTGCCATTTGGGGTTCCAGTGCTGGAGCGTATCTTGGTGTAATGGTATCGCTCGCGGCTTGTTTACCAAAAGATATAAGGCGAGGTCATGGTGAGTTCAAGTTTAGCAGGCCAAAAATTACTGCTGTTATAAGCTCACTCGGATTTTACGACTGGGAAAAAGCGCGTTTTAAAGGGGACGGGTTTATACGAACAAATGAACACTACAAGGAGGCCTCGCCGTTAAATCTTACAGATTGCGTCTCCTGTAATTATTTGATTATTGCCGCAGACAAGGATGAATTTTTCAATGTTGAAGAGGCCGAAGAATTTACGCGACGAATAAGCGCCAATGGCAAACGGGCAGAGCTTCAAATTAAGCGACAACAGTCGCATGCAGGTATATGCGATGGATCTTCTTCTTTTGCAAAGTGGGCAGTGCCACTTTCAATCGTTTTTCTGGAAAAAGAATTGCGGGAAATAAACCACAAATGATTCTTATTACCGGTGGTGCGGGTGTGATGGGACGGAGGCTTGTTGAAAGGTTTACAAGCAAAGGAAAAAAAGTACGAATAGCCGTGTTTAAGGGTGATTCCATGGCGGAAAAATTGAAGGGACCGCTTGTAGATGTCTGTTACTGCGATATAACAAGCCATGATTCACTTAAAGGTATTGCCGATGGTGTTGATACCGTTTATCACCTTGCAGCTATCATACTTTCGCCACGAAAAGCGGAAAGATTTGAGCAGATAAACCACCAGGGTACCATAAATGTTATTGCTGAGTGCGAAAAGGCGTCCGTTTCACACTTTATATACATATCATCTGCCTCGGTTACTTATGGACTATCGAATCCATATTCCCGTTCAAAAATAATGGCAGAAAGAGCGGTTTTGGCCTCTGCCATTGTAAACAAAACCATTGTCCGGCCAACACTGGCTTACGAAACAGGAGGCGCGGAGGAATTTAGCCATTTTGTAAAATATCTCAACAGGTTTCCGATAGTTCCTTTTATTGGTAGTGGAGAGCATCTCAAAATGCCAGTTTTTGTAGATGACATAATTGATGGTCTGGAAGCAATTTTAGGAAATAAAAAGAGCTATGGTAAAATTTATAATTTCAGTGGAGGTTCTACAGTTTCGCTCCGAAGGATGGCAGAAATGATTATTGCGGCAATGGGAAAAAAGAAACGGATTATTGCCATCCCAGTTGCTTTGTGTAAGTTACTCTCTTTTGTTTCTTATGGAATATCGCTTGTTTCAGGAAAGACACCATTGCTTACATGGCAAACCATCTCGGGAGTTACCCAGAACGCTGTCCTTGACCACGCAGAAGCCCATGAGGATCTCGGATACACACCCCGTTCATTTGATGAAGGGTTGAAACAGGTTGATTTTGCCTATTTTACCTGAACAAACTCCCTAAATGCTTCCTCAGAAGCGAAGGTAGCAATAAATTCGTCGATATTCAGCAGGCGCATAAGGTTTCTTATAAATTCGTTAGCCCCAATTACACATAGGTCACCATTTTTAGCCTTTAATTTTTTATAGGCAGCCGTAAGAATTTTTATAAAATAACTATGCACAAAATCAACTTTATGCAAATTGATCGCAATAAAAAAGTTTTCCTGTTCAAATAGAGTTTCAATAGTATCGCGGATTGTTGTAATGTCTTCGTAAGAACGGGATGGTTCGGACACATCAACAATCGAATAATTGCCTATTTTTCGTACTGCCTGTATCATATCGCGTAGAAAGATAACATTTTCAAAGGAATTATTTGCAAAAAGATTATTTCCGAACAGTTACAGGCCATAAAACAGATGAGGAGTCACCTTTCAGATCTACCACTGTAAACTTGGCCATACAGTAACCCTGTTTTGTGTATGTATAGGTAATTCTACTTACGGTTGATGACCTATAATCATACTTACCATCGCCATCCATATCCCACAAGTAAATATCGATAGGGGCACACCCACTCTTAGCGGCACCCATTAGTAGAAACGGCCTTCCCACGATTGCCTCATGGTTGCCTTTAACTGTTATTTCGGGTTTATCTCTAATTACTGATATAAATGTTGAGGTTTTCTTTGAGCGGTTACCATCATTGTCCACAACTCTTAGCCCAATTTCATAGTCACCTGAACTATTAAAAAGCCATTCAAGAACTGGTTTGGTCGATATGGTATCGATTACTCCATTGTTTCCGATATCCCATTCGTAAGAAACTATTCTGCCACCAGCATTGACATCATGTGATTTTACGGCTGAAATAGGTACGGGGGTAAGTGCACATTCTATTGTGTTATCCTGTAACTTTGCGAAAGGTGGATAATAATAGAGGAGTACACTAAAAGTATCTTTTACACTATTTTTATCATTATCAGTTACCGTAACGATACAATCAATATATTCCTCGATTACACCATCTGCTGTTGGCCTGCTATATTGTAGAATCAATTCACTTCCCTTCAGCATAAAGGAAGAATCAATTGTCCCATCGGCAAACCAGTCCACATCAATTTTTAAATGGGTTCCATCATCTGTAATTTTTCTGTTGGTCGCAAAGGGCGTATTGATTGTCGTTATTAATTGGCCAATTTCGACATTGCTTTTTTCAATTGTAGGCGGATTATTTGAAACAGCAACAGTGAGTGTCTCTTTTTGAAGCGAACCACTGCTCCTGCTTTCGAGTATCAACTTATAGTTACCCGTATCAAATGCAAAAAAAATAAAAAATTGGCCATTGTCTTCTACCGATCCGCCTTTGTTCCCTTCAAGGCGATAGTTTAAAGCCGTTTGCGGACCATATTGAATATTAGGATAAAGAAAAATGGTGTCTTTGATACTTGTTAAATAGTGGTACTTCGCGAATGTGGCACCTGTTCGTAAAGGAGAGTTACTTTTAATTGTAGCAACGCAGGCAAAAATTGGCAGAATGAACCAAAGAAAGAGGTACCTTACCAATCTTTCTCCATCTTTTTCCCGCGAGCCCTAATTTGCATGAGTTTAATCTGCTTATCTTTTTCGTCTTCTTTTAAAGCATCGAGAAGCTTTTGTGCTTCTTCTTTTGTCATTTCACCAGGCTTCGGCTGTGGACTCTTTTCTTCATTACCCTCTTTTTTGTCCTGCTGACTATTGTCATTCTTGTTTTGGTCCTGGTCATTGTTCTTATCCTCATCTTTGTTCTGATCTTTGTTTTGTTCTTCGTTTTGATTCTTATTCTTGTCGTTTTTTTGATCGTTTTTCTTGTTTTTATCCTGATCTTGCTTTTGTTGTTTATCCATCTCCTCCATTATTCTAAGCGCCCATTCAAGGTTCTTTTTTGCCTGAATATCTGAAGGGATTTTTCGGAGAATATCCTTATATAGCTTTGCTGCTTCTTCGATTGCCGACTTACCGGAATTGTCGTTCGCGGTCATTCCTTTTTTTAGTAGTGCATTTGCGGTATTGTATATCGACTTCATTTTTAATTCAGGATTGGTTATGATTTTCCCCTTTTCGAACTCCCTACTCGCTCCTTCATAATCGCCCTTTTTATAAAGTGCGCATCCTCTATTAAATGCAAGCTCACGCTTTTCAGGTGATTCAATTAGTGCTTCATGGAATCTTTTTTCAGCTTCAGTAAAATTGCCCTTTTTATACTCGCTTAAACCCGATCTATTTTTAACCCATGATGATGCATGAATTGAAAGTGATAGTAAAAAACACAACAATGGAATGAATTTTATCATTCTTTAAACCTTCCCTCCCACACCATTTTTTTAATCTTTCGCGCAGGCATAAGAAACTCAATTATCAATAAAACAAGAGAAAGAGCAAGAAACCAGTGATACTGTTCATGATAACGGCTAAAGAGTCGGCCTTTCATTTCTTCTTTTTCCAATTTATCAATTTCTTCGTAAATTCTATCCAGTTCAAGTCCGCGGTTGGATGAACGAAAATATTTTCCACCCGTTATCCCAGCTGCTTTTTCAAGAATTTCATCATTTATTGATGTGAGAACAGTATTCCCATCACGATCTTTCTTGTAAACAACATGGTCACCCATGCGGGAAATTGGTATGGGCACGCCGCCATGCGTACCTATGCCAAGAGCGTAAATAATTATTCCCTCTTCGGCTGCCTTTTTAGCCTCGCTCATTGGATCTTCAACATTGTCTTCGCCGTCAGTAATAAGGATAAGTACCTTTGATCTTGCTTCCTGTGTGGAAAAGGCGCGACGGGCTTGTCTAATAGCGCCACTAATAGCCGTACCCTGTGCCACTATCGCCGACGGATCAAGAACATTTAAATACATCTTTACAGCGCCATAGTCACTTGTTACTGGACATTGTGTAAAGGCGGAAGCGGCAAAGGCAACAAGACCTACGCGATCTCCTTTAAGCTTATCGACAAGTTTTGCAATTTCATGCTTTGCCCGTTCTATTCTGTTAGGCGGAATATCCTCTGCGAGCATACTGTTAGAAACATCAAGAGCGACAACGATATCGATTCCTTTACGCTTAACCTCTTCCATCCGCGAACCCCAAAGAGGACGCGCAATAGCTACTATTATTAGTATTATAGCACTCAATAAAAACAGCGCCTTCAATTTTTCTCTGAAGATGCTTGCAGAAGAGGCTAATTTAGCCACTAATAATGCAGAACCAAAAGCAAGCATCGCTTTTTTTTTCCAGCGAAACGAAAGCCAATAAAAAAACAGAAGAAGCGGTATTGCTAATAGAAGAAGGAGATATTCGGGATTTCTATATATCACGGCAATCTCCGAAATATTGTAGTGGAGAGAATAATTTCAAGCATGAGCAGAAACAACGCAGGGAAGAGAAGAAACTGATACCATTCCGTATATGATGTAAAAATCTGCGATTTTACCTCTGTTTTTTCCATTTCATCAATTTTTTCGTAAATCTCTTTCAAAGCTTTGGGATCCTTGGCTCGAAAAAATAAGGCGCCTGTTCCAGCTGCTATCTCTTTTAAGGGTTCCTCCTTCATAGGTATTTCGACCATCTGGGTCTGTTTGCCAAAAAACGGGTGTACATATGGATATGGCACTGGCCCATTTTTCCCTACACCTATTGTGTATATCTTAATCCCAAGAGCTGCAGCAGCCTTAGCTGCCGTTACAGGATCTATTTCTCCCCGATTGTTGTCTCCATCTGTTGCGAGTATAATTACGCGCGACTTGGCCTTTGAATCACGAAGCCGATTTACAGCCATAGCAATAGCGTTACCAATAGCTGTTCCATCTTCTTCAGGCGGGGCAAAATCAAGTGAACGAACCGATGCTACCGCGAGATCGTAATCAAGAGTAAGGGGACACATCGTAAAGGCAGTACCCGCAAAAGCAATTACACCGAGACGGTCACTCTTTCTGCCGGTAATAAACTTTTCTATTACGCCCTTAATAACAGCTAACCGATTATCCGGCTTGAAATCCTCTGCCATCATCGAGGTGGATATATCAAGCAACAGCAATATATCAACTCCTTGGCTTGAAAGTTCCTCTCTATTGGAACCCGTTTGCGGTCGTGCGAGCGCAAATATGGCAAGCGATACAACAAGAATACGAAGAATAGGTACAAGATGGCGAAAACGGGCACGGTAAGAGGGTGATATGCCTTGAAAGAACATAAACGAAGAGAAGCGTATGGATCCTTGCCTTCCTTTAAGTCTGCGGAAGTGCCATATCGCCATCAGAATGGGGAGTATTAGCAATAAAAGTAAGTATGGATAATAGAATCTAAACATACAGGAAAGAAAATATAAAATTATCCTTTCATTTTAAATTTTCTTGCAAGACCGGCACTATTCATGTAACGGACCATTCCAAAAATTGGTCTCTCCATCCACGGCCTGTCATGCTTTCCAAAGCACCACGCAACACCCGTAAAACTGTTAGGATCTCTTCCATCAAGTGCATATTTGTTGTTGAGGTATAACGCCGTCTCAAATGCTTCCTCTGGATCCTTCATCCACTCAAGAATCTTTTTTCCCCAATACATACGCATATAGCCATGCATTCTACCCTTTTCGACTAAATCGCGTTGAGCCTGATTCCAGTTTTTATCTTTGGAAGTACCGTTTTCAAGTTCCTCGCGGCTATATATTGTTTGACGATGATCCTTTGCATGAGTAAATAGTGTAGCCTTAGCCCACGCTGGAAGTGCATACCATGAATCGTAAGTCGAATTATAATAGACAAAATTTATAGCAAGCTCTCTCCTTACAATAAGTTCTTCAAGGAATGGCTCCGTACTCTCTTTTGTGCCAGCCTTAACTATTACATTCGCTATTTCTAAGGGACTAATTTGACCAAAATGGAGAAATGGACTAAGATGCGAAACATAATCTTTGGTTGGGTTATTTCTTAGTAAACCATAATTAGATAGCTTAGTATCAATAAAATTGTATAACATTTTTTGCGCGCTATCCTCGCCCGATTTTATCCACGAAACAGGTGAAACGGTACGATTGACAGACAATCTATTGAGCAAAGCCGGAATATCATTGAGTGCGGTTGCGTTTGGAGGTGTTTGGCGTAGTACTGCTTTAAGAATAGGAATTTTTACCTCATTAAGCCTTTCAGGAATAAGTGGTGCTATTTTTCTCCTGAGATGAGCGGCCGAATACTCTTCCTTATTAGAAGCTGTTTTAACAGGAACTACAATATCGCTCTCAACTTCAATAAGCGGACAAGTGAGTTTTGATGCCACTTTTTTGCGCCATTCTCTTTGCACTCTCAGATATCCTTTATCTACAACAACAGCTTTTGCGTTTTTTGTAAATTTAATAACCTCTTTCTCGACTCTGCCAATTTTAAGGCAAAAAGAGATTCCTCTTGTCCACAGTTCTTTCTCAACTGTTATTAAGCCACGAAGCATAAAATCATAGTGGCGTAGATTTGCTTCAGGAAAGGAGGCATCAACAACAAACAGAACCGTTAACGGAAGGTTATATTCGTTTGCAAGATTAATAGAATGAATAAGAGCATGGTTGTATCTTATCCGTTGCGATTGCTGCATCCAGTAAATGACATGTTCACCAGGCCTGTTAAGCCCAATATCATTAAGTAGCGCAACTCGCTCGCTATCAATTAGCAAGTGGGACATCCATTTCACCCATCATAATACGAACGGGCTGTCCACCAATTGATAGAACAAGTGCTCCGCTATGATCTATTGTTTTAGCAATTCCTGAAAGCTGCTTTCCGGCACTGCTTAACGATACTTTTGTTCCAAGATAATTGCTTCTGTTTATATACTCCGCTCTTACGAAAGCAAAACCCTCTTTTATAAACTGCTCGTATTCAGAAAAAAAAAGGTTGAGTAATCTTTCGCGAAAGAGGATTGGATTAACAAATTTTCCTGTAAGTATATTAAGGGCGGTTGCCGGCTGAGAAATCTTTTGAATGTCGTTTATTGTAAGATTAAGATTAACTCCTATTCCGATAATGTAACCATTAAGCTTTTGTCCGGTAATATTTGACAGGCTTAATATCCCGGCAATCTTTTTTTTATCGACAAGCGTGTCATTTGGCCATTTGATCTCGGGCGCTACGCCGTATTGTTCGAGAGTTCTGCATAATATTACAGACAAATAATGTGTAGTAGTGCCAAGAGGCAGCTCTGTTATCTTACCACATGGCTTAAGAATTATTGACATATATATATTATCTGTCTTCTCGGATATCCATTTTCTATCAATTCTACCGCGGCCATCAGTTTGCGTTCTTGCAATAATAACATCTTTATCATTTAAAGAAACCAAGTTTCGCGAAGCATAACTATTTGTGGAGTCGAGTTCGGAAAATTCGATAACATTATAAGACGAGCGTGTCATACTTTTAGCGCTCTATGCGCACAAGATTAAAGAGCTTGATGGCGCTCTTTTTTTCATATACTACCGCAGAAGAAAAATGGGATGCCTTTACATCAACAACCTTTATTGTACCAAGTATATCTTCTGAACAGCCGAGAAACTCCTTTGTGTCTGGATCAAATAGTGAGTCGGCATAGACGAATACCGTAAACAGCTCCCCTGGAGTAATTTTTTCTCCGAATCCTGCATTTATGTAAAAGAGACTGTCTTTTATGTCAACTATTTTGGCTATTTTAATAACGGTTTTTACAGAGTTGGAAACGGTCGCTTGCGGCAACGACAAGAGCATAGCATTAACTTTTGCTGAAAGGTCGCGCATCATAAATCCAGCTACTGTTCTCTCGAATGGAGATGAACCAAAAGGCACAATTGAAAGACTATCATACAGCTCTTCGTCATGAGAAATCCGTCCAATATTAATTGCTGTATTATTGTCCTTATGCTCCGCAAAAAGGTCGCTTCTATTGATTTCGCTATTACTGTTTTGTGCGAAAATTCTTACTTTCAACTGACATTCTGCAGAATAACTTTTCATACCAGCCAATTGCCCGTCTCCCAAAATTCTTTTCCTGACAGAAAATTTTGCTATATCCGCTTCCACTATATAATCGCATTTAAGAACACGAAAAAGAACCGCTCTATTCTGCTCTGTAAAGGGTCTATTGAAAAGACCCTCAATTTTGATAGCCTTTTCAACCGAATCGAACGGGACAACTTTAAGAGGTATTGTGACTCGTTCCGAAAGATACAGCGGCATATCTCTCTCTATTTGCCAGTTTGATAATGAAAATTTGGCAGTTTTACTAAATGGCAATAAGGCAATTCGGTTCGCCGAAGTAAAAGTTGCCAATAATAAAACCAACGCAAAGAGTCTATTTGTCATTACCAAGTTTCTTTAAAACTGTTTCGGCCTTTTGTAATTGCTTTTTAACAGAATCAGGGCCGGTGCCTCCGTAAAGATTGCGACGCATTAAACCATTTTCAAATGAAAGAGTTACTCCATCACCAAAATGTTTCGAGTAGCCCTTAAGTTCTTTGGGTGAGAGTGAAATAAGTGATCGATTACTTTTAGCACAATCGAGAACAATCCTCCCTACGACATCGTGGGCATCCCTAAATGGCAAACCTTTTTCGACAAGCATATCTGCAAGATCGGTAGCGAGCATATCTGATGGAAGTGAATCGGATATCTTTTTATGGTTAACTGTAATAGTGCGCAAAACAGCGCTGAATATTTTTAGCAGTGCGATTAAGGTCTCGGCAGCGTCAAAAACTGGGGCCTTGTCCTCCTGCAAATCCTTGTTGTATGCAAGCGGAAGTCCTTTTGTAACGGTAAGTAGCGTTACAAGCGAGCCAAAAATTCTGCCGCTTTTCCCCCGAACCAATTCCATTGAATCGGGATTTTTTTTGTTTGGCATCATGCTGCTTCCCGTTGAGTAGGCGTCAGATAATTCAAAAAATTTGTATCCCGGTGAACAGAAGATTATAATGTCCTCAGCAAATCGCGAAAGATGCATTGCTGTTATAGAGGCGGCCGATAAAAATTCAATGAGATAATCCCTGTCGGAAACAGCATCGATACTATTGTCTGTTACCTTTGCAAATCCAAGTTCCCGTCTTAACAGCTCTCTGTCTATCGCAAAGCCGGAACCTGTAAGAGCGCCGGAAGCAAGCGGCATGATATCCATTCGCTTGGCACAATCGCAAAAACGGGAGCAATCCCGTTCTAGCATAAAGAACCAGCTTAAAAAATAGTGCGCCATTGATACTGGTTGTGCTGCTTGTAAATGGGTGAAGGCTGGCATAATTGTATCTTTTTCCTTTTTTGCCAAAGCAAGAACTGCAGCCATAAAGTCAGCAACTGTGTTAATAGTTGTAGCGCATACTTTCTTCATATAAAGACGGGTATCAAGAGCCACCTGATCGTTTCTCGAACGGCCAGTGTGTATCTTTTTGCCAAGACCGCCGAGGTCGTAAGTGAGCAGTCTTTCCACCGCCATATGAATGTCCTCGTCCGCCGCTTCGAACGGAAGGTCTTCTGATCTATTAAGCAATTTCGTAAGAGAAGCGCTGAGACGGAAAGCTTCACTTTTAGAAAGTATTCCCGCATTATAAAGCGCTTTAGACCATGCGATACTACCGGCAATGTCCTCTTTGGCCATTCGAGCATCGATATCAAGTGACCGGTTAAATCTTTCCATCAGGGGGTCGTTTTCCCCTTCAAATCTTCCCTGCCACATTTTTTTGTTCATTCTATACCCCTGACATTTAATTGAAGCGTAGTTTTATCCATCCATGTGTTTTCTTCCAGAGTAAACGCTATGGTAAGATTAGCAGCACCATCAACAATTGACAGTTTGTCTCCCTGACGAAAGGCTATGGCATCAAATACGGTCTTCCCCTTCTTTACGGAGAATTTAAGATGGCCATTACCTACAATTCTTGGTTTTCCTGATGTTTCTACGCCGGAACAATAAAAGACGGGTCTGTTGTTGCCGGCACCGTGCGGTTCAAATAGGGCAAGCTGCTTGTATAACAGACCATTAAGTTCATCAAGTGATTCAATTGCAACATCTGTTATATGGTGTCGCATAAAATCATTGAGGCTGAGTCGTTTTGCCGCAAAAGCATTTAGCCGGAGCGACAATTCGTCAAGATTGTCGGGTTTAAGAGTAACGCCAGCCGCAAAGGCATGTCCTCCAAAGTGGTCAAGAAGATGCGCGCTTTCCTGAATTGCTTCAAATACATGTAACCCAGGTATGCTTCTGGCAGATCCACGCACCATTCCATCGACTTCGGTTAAAACAAGTGTAGGACGGCAATATTTTTCCATAACGCGGCTCGCCACTATCCCGAGAACCCCAGCATGCCAGGTTGGATCGAATAGCGTAATAAAAGCGGTCTTTTCGGAATTAAAGGAAGCTTCAACGCGCCGAAAGCACTCTTCGGTTATTGTTTGATCGACACTTCTGCGATCAGTGTTGTTTTTGCGTAGTTCATTCGCTAACGCTCCGGCCTTTTCTGAATTGTCTGTCAGGAAAAAATCGACACAACGGGCTGGGTCCCCCATTCGCCCCATGGCATTAATCAGCGGGGCAATCTGAAAAAGTATTCTTGTTGTATCAATATGTTTTTCGTATAAACCCGACTCCCGCAATATTGCTTTTATCCCTTCAATAGGGCTCTTTTTGATTATAGAAAGCCCAAAACTGGTAATTGTACGGTTTTCGTTAATAAGCGGTGCGATATCGGCTGCTGTTCCAATAGAAGCAAGATCTGAGAAGGCCAAAGCCTCAAGTTCATCAATACCACTTAACCTTGCAATGCCCTGTGCGAGCTTTAGTGCCACACCTACACCGGCGAGATCCTTGTCGGGATAGGATGCATCAGTTTTTGGATTGATTGTTGCATAAGCTTTAGGCAATGTTTCAAGCGGAAGGTGGTGGTCGGTAATAATGACTTCCATACCGAGCGAATTTGCGAGTTCAATTTCCTTTATAGATGTAATTCCACAATCAACAGTAATTAGCAAGGTGGTCCCCTGCGCTGCAATTTTTCGTATGCCTTCAAGTGAAAGCCCATAACCCTCATTTAATCTGTGGGGAACATAAGTATCGGCAGATATACCAATCTTCCTTATAAACCTTGCCAAAAGAGCAGTTGCGGTAATGCCATCAACATCATAGTCGCCATGTATGCAGATTTTTTCTCTTCTTTCTGCCGCGAGAACAATTCTTTTTGAGGCCTTTTCCATATCAGTAAAAAGAAAGGGATCGTTGAGCTGAAAAAGGGCGGGAGCAAGAAATTTTCTCGCTGAATCAATGGTGTCAAAACCACGGCTCACAAGGAGCGCAGCTGCAACTGGATGTAAATTCATATACTTTTGTATTAATAAAACCTTCTCCAAAGAAACTTTTAGTGGAGGTATTATTTTCTCGTCTATTTTAATTTCATTAACCATTTTTATTTAATAGAATATACATTTAAGGCAATTCCTATTTCCTTATGTTAATTGCCCGCTTTATTTTATCGCTTCCAAATTTATCTGAAATAGTGTCTCTGGCAGAATCTATCCGCTTAAGTTTATCGTTTCGCTGATTGTTGGTTGATAAAAAGGAGAGCTGTTCCTCACAGACTTCTTCGGACAAATTGGATACTCCCATGCCAATAAGTCGTACAAAGGTTGAGCGGGAGATGTACTTATTAAAGAGCGTTTCAACTTCATGGAATAAAATATCGCTTACTGAAGATCTTTCACTCAGAGAATGCTGCCGACTGTGACGAGTGAAGTCTGTTGTACGCCATGTTAGCTGGACGGTTTTAGCCTTAAGCCCATGCCTTCTTAATTTGCGCGAAACATCGTCGGTTAAATATAACAATGAACGGCGAAGTTTATCCAAATCAGAAGTATCTCGCTGAAAAGTGTATTCGCGGCTAATTGATTTGGCCTCTCTTTCTGTTTCAATAAAAGAGTCCCCCTGTCCTTGTGAGAGCTCTTTCAGTTCCACTGCGCCAATATTTCCAAAAAGCGATACAAGTCTCTCTATGGGTAGCGAACGGAGCGATTCAATTGTTTTTACTCCAATTTTATAAAGTTTTTCACAGCTTTTTGAGCCAAGCCCGGGAATTTTTGATATCGGAAGCGGAGCGAGTAGTTCTAAAACTTCATCTCCCTTAACAATTAAAAGTCCATCAGGTTTCTTAAGATCAGAAGCGATTTTCGCAACAAACCGAACCGGTGCCCCCCCCACGGATGCCGTTAGTTTAAGCTCTTTACGAATTCTTGCTTTTATTGATACGGCGATTTTCTCAGGTGGACCAAACAGCATATTAAGATCGGCTACATCCATGTAAGCTTCATCTATACTAACCTGCTCCACCGAATCGGTATATGATCGGAGAATTTCCATCACCTTTTCAGATTCGTGGCCATATTTTGCCATGTCGCCCTGCAAATAAACGCCCTTGGGACATAACTTTACAGCATTCGCAATAGGCATGGCAGAATGCAGCCCGAATTTTCTCGCTTCATAATTACAGGCTGATATAACGCCTCTTGAGCCAGGCAGGGCACCGATTATTACGGGCTTGCCCGCTATTGCCGGATTATCGCGCATTTCAACCGCAGCATAGAAGCAGTCCATATCTATATGCAATATGTACGGTTTTCGCGTTTGCATATACTGCGCTGAATTACACTTCTATTATTTGAGGGAGGTTACTGCCC
Organism: uncultured Fibrobacterota bacterium; assembly: GCA_964590225.1. GTDB lineage: Bacteria > Fibrobacterota > OXYB2-FULL-49-7 > OXYB2-FULL-49-7 > JAEUSG01 > JAEUSG01. The sequence goes on along the minus strand of CAZPWS010000018.1, from coordinate 12,717 downwards.
TTTTAATAAGAGCGTCCGTCTCCCTTTCGCTCGGAGATTCTGCTATAATTCTCGCAATGGGTTCGGTGTTGGACTTTCGTAGTTGCACCCACGATTTGGCGAAATCGACACGAAGACCATCCTGTTCATCCATTTTACCGTCTGCAAATAGCTTTCTAAATTTAGCAATTGCTTTCTGAAAATCAATGCCGCCCACATCCACCTTGGTTTTTTTAATGACATAACGGGGTAATGAGTTTACAATCTGTGATATGGTTTTGCCTGATACAAGCATATACTGCAAAACCAGTTCCATTCCAACGGCAGCATCACGACAGGGGTGTATTTCCGGCAGCATCACCCCCCCATTTCCCTCTCCGCCAAAAATGCCACGCAAACGCAACAATTCTGTTGATACATTAATTTCACCGACGGGCGTACGAACTACCGTACTGCCATATTTTTCAGCTATATCCTCAATCATGCGTGAAGTAGAAAGATTTACTGCAACAATCCCATGTTTTTTTTGCAGTAAAAAATCGCCGCAAAGGGCGAGTGTATATTCCTCACCAATAGCTACACCCTTATCGGATATAATAGCGAGTCTGTCAACATCAGGATCAACCGCAAAACCTATATCTGCCCCTGTTTCCTTTACAAGCTTACATAAATCGGTCAGATTCTCCGGAATTGGTTCAGGAGCATGCGGAAAAATTCCGTTTGGAAGGCAGTTTATCTCAATTACTTCACAGCCGAGTTCGCGCAAAAGATGAGGACAAATAACTCCTCCAGCTCCATTCACGCAATCAAGAGCCACACGAAAGCGGCGCTTTCGTAAGCCCTCTTTATGTATATAAGGCAACGAAAGAATCTTGTCAAGATAAACACGATTTGCCGTTACTTCCTTTTCAATGGGCCTTACCTTGTCCCATCGAACTCTTGTAAATGCCCCTTTTTCATGAATTGTCATGAAAGATTTATGCTTGTCCTTATTAAGAAAGAGTCCGTCGGAACCAATAAACTTCATTGCATTCCACTCAATGCCGTTATGGCTTGCAGTTATAGCAATACCGCCATCGGCACAGAGTTCCTTGACCATTAGCTGCACGGAGGGGGTTGAGCAGATACCAAGATCAATAACTCGGCATCCAGATGCAAGTAACCCCGTTGCGATTGCAGAATTCATAAGTTCGCCCGTAACTCTGGAATCGCGTCCCAATACCACTGTACCGTATTGACAATATTCGGCAAATGCGGAAGAGAAGCGAATTAAAGCTTCTGGGGTTAGCGTTTCTCCAACAATACCACGCACCCCCGATATGCCTACCATTAGGGAGCTTTTCGTTAGTTTATGATTTGACATTTAAATCACACTCCTGTAATAAGATCAATATCAGGACTGTTCGGCTATTTTCCATCTGTTTCCACCGCTTCTTTTGGCTTCATACATAGCAGAATCAGACCTGTGAACAAGTTTTTCCTCGTCGTCATCTGGAAGGGAGGCGGCTATCCCTATAGACAATGTGGTATGACCGTATTTCTTTTCGTTAAATTTTACAAGTATTCTGTCCGCAACCACAGCCGCGTTTTTGGCGTCCGTATCGAGAAGAATAACAACAAATTCATCCCCGCCATATCTGTACCCTGAGTCGAGATCGCGTCGAACGCATGCTTTGATTATTGTGCCTACATGCTCAATTACTTCATCTCCCGCCTGATGTCCGGCAGTATCATTTAAATCCTTGAAGTGATCGATATCAATTAATAATAGCGAGAATGTAGTATAGTAGTTTCTCTTAATCCTTGTAAAAATCTTGCTCATTTCATTGTGAAAGTGGCGTACATTAAAAAGACCTGAAAGGTTATCTGTAATGGCCAATTCTTCAAGAAGCCTATTTTTTTCAATAAGCTCAAGCTGCAGCCGCTTATTTTCAGTGATATCCTTGCATGTAGCGACCATTCCGAGTATCTGGTTGGTTTCATCGCGCATTTCAGATATGCTCATTGACACTTCAAGAACAACACCCGTTTTTGTTTTCATTTTTATTTCATGATTTTGCAACCTGTCGTTCCGAAGAACGCTATCGAATATTGCGGCAGAATCGGAAGCGGTTACAAGCAGCTCTGAAAAAGGGCGACCTACTATCTCGTGCTGATGGTATCCAAGAATTATTTCGGCACCTGTGTTGAACTTTAGCAAAAATCCGTCAACATCGAGAGTAAATATCATGTCGGCAGCATCTTTTAAAACGCGGTCGAAATAAGCTGCAAGTCTGGCCTTTCTTTTTGCTATCATCTGTTGCTTTGTTATTTCGAGCTTTAGCTTGTCGTGTTCTTCTCCCCACTTTTTGACAATCAAATAATAGGCTCGGGTGAAAAAAAAGATTAGCACAAAGAGCGGTAATGAAAAAAGCAAAGCCAAAAAAGGATTAATAAAAAAAATCCCAGTCGCAATTACAATTGGAGTAATAACCAGCAGTACATATATTCTAATCAGATTTTTATCGGTTCTGGTAGCATTTGGTCTATCCATGCGCGCACAACCTTTTATCGAGCTGAAAAGTTATTAGCAAAGGCGAGAGCCTGTTATTAAGAGCAGCCGTTTGTGCTGCCGCAATTTATACATTTAAAGCAGGCTCCATTCCGAATCATTATAGAACCACAATCCGGACAAGGAGGTGCGTCTGTGTCGGGCTTATGCGCAAGCATAGTTTCATTTTTAGTCTCGATTTTGCCAGTTTCCTGAGCAACGGATCCACCCTTATCTGCTTCAAAAGGAACCGTTTGTGTTCCAATTACCTTCAATCCAGGAAGCGGTTCTTCTCTGTCGATAAACTTCATGGAGAGCCAGCGGAAAATATAATCTAAAATAGATTTTGCGATAGGAATCTTCGGGTTGTTTGTGTACCCCGACGGCTCAAATCTTGTGTGGCTGAATTTATTAACAAGCACATCAAGCGGCACGCCATACTGAAGCATAATGGATGTACCTGTTGCAAAAGCATCAACAAGCCCCGAAACTACCGACCCCTCTTTTGCCATACGAATAAATATTTCTCCAGGAGAGCCATCATCGTACATCCCAACCGTTATGTAGCCTTCGTGGCCAGCAATCGAGAATTTATGTGTAATGGATGGCCTTTCGTTTGAAAGACGACGGCGATACGGCTTAGGTGCAGCGCTTCCAGCCTGTTTAGCGTCCTTGTTGGAAGTATGAGATAGCGCTTTTCCTTTATCGTCGGCGGAAGTAGTGAGCGGTTGGGTTCTTTTGCTACCATCTCTATAGATGGTAATGGATTTGAGCCCAAGCTGCCATGCCTCAATAAATGCCTGCACTATTTCATCAACTGTTATTTCTGTTGGCATATTTATAGTCTTGCTGATAGCGCCGGAAATAAAGGGCTGAACAGCTGCCATCATTCTGATGTGTCCCATGTAATGAATACTGCGATTGCCGTTTCTTGGCTTAAAAGCGCAATCAAAGACCTGCATATATTCACTATTAAGATGCGGAGCTTCTTCTATTTTCTCGTTGTCCTCAATGTACTTGACTATATTCTTTATTTCTTCTTCGGAATGTCCAAGATTTTTAAGAGCACGGGGTACGGAACGGTTAATTATTTTCATCATACCGCCGCCGGCCAGTTTTTTGTACTTTACAAGAGCGATATCCGGCTCGATTCCCGTGGTATCGCAATCCATCATGAAGCCAATTGTGCCCGTAGGAGCAAGAACCGATACCTGGGCATTTCTAAAACCATATTCATAGCCGAGATGGCTTGCATCGCTCCATGCTTTCTGAGCTGCCTGATAGAGTTCTTCGGGCACATAAGACGACTCTATTCTTGTGACATGGAAGCGGTGATTCTGGATAACCTCAAGCATCGCCTCCCTATTACCTTCGAAATGGCTATACGGACCTTTTGCTCTCGCGAGATATGCAGAAATTTTGTAGGCGTGACCCGTCATAAGGGCGGTAACTGTAGCCGCATAAGCCCTTCCTTCGTCAGAATCGTAAGGGAAACCGCGAGACATTAAAAGAGCGCCAAGGTTAGCGTAACCTATGCCAAGAGGACGAAATTCGTGGCTATTTTTCTTGATTTTATCGGTAGGATAGGAGCCTCTATCAACAAGGATCTCCTGAGCAGTAAGAACAACAGCGACGGCATGACAAAACCCTTTGACATCAAACTTGTCGTTTTCATCTACAAAACGGAGAAGATTTAGTGAAGCAAGGTTGCATGCCGAATCGTCAACAAACATGAACTCGGAACAGGGATTTGAGCTGTTGATCCTTGAAGATTTTTTACAGGTATGCCATTCGTTTATAGTTGTATCGAACTGAAGACCTGGATCGCCGCAAAGGTGGGCAGCTTCGGCCATTTTACGAAGCAGATCTTTTGCACGGAAGGTACCTACCACTTTGCCGTTAGTCACAGCACGGGTGTGCCACTTTTTATCCTTTATTACAGCTTTCATGAAAGCGTTTGAAACACGGACAGAATTGTTGGAGTTTTGAAAGAATATAGACGAATAGGCTTCTCCGCCAATACTACCATCATATCCATTATCAATAAGGAGCCACGCCTTTTTCTCTTCGTTTGCCTTGCACATAATAAAATCTTCAACATCAGGGTGATCAACATTGAGAATAACCATCTTGGCCGCTCTTCTCGTTTTTCCGCCGCTCTTGATAACGCCAGCAAACGCATCGTACCCTTTCATAAACGAAACAGGACCGCTTGCTATTCCACCACCTCTTACATTTTCCTGCGAAGAACGGATTTTCGAAAAATTGGTGCCCGTACCGGAACCGTACTTAAAAAGCATTCCTTCTATTTTAGCAAGATCGAGAATACCCTCCATTGTATCGTCAACAGAATTAATAAAACAGGCGCTGCATTGCGGTTTTGGCTCTACACCAACATTAAACCATACAGGGCTATTAAATGAGGCATACTGATGCAGGAGAATGTGCGTCAGCTCGTTTGCAAATACAATAGCATCGTTATGAGACTGGAAATAGCCATCCTCAAGCCCCCAAGTGGAGATTGAATTAACCACTCTATCAATAAGTTGCCGGAGGCTCGACTCTCTCTCAGGAGTACCGTTCTTCCCATGAAAATACTTGGAGGCAACAACATCGGTAGCCATTTGCGACCAGAAAGCTGGCATTTCAACATCCTTTTGCTCAAAAAGCAGCCCCCCTTTGTCGCTGCTTATGCGGGCAACTCTTCGTGTCCATTCAATCGCGTCATACGGATGGTTGCCTTCCTTAGTAAAAATCCTTTCAAGTTGAACTCCAACTTTGGCTCCACTCGCACCAACGGCGACTGGGAAAGGGCTCGCTGTGTGGCTCTTTTTTTCTTCTGCAAACATTGTAGTGTTCATAATAAAGGTCTCTCTCTCTCTTAAATACTGATTCCATTTTTCACATTTTAAATATAATGCGTTATTTATAAAAAACCACGGATAATGTATGCAAGAAAAAACAACAACACAATATTTTGTATTTTTTGCTTGCGAAACGAACAAATAATCATATGTGGGCTAAAAGAGCCGTAATACCCTTATAACCTCGCCCAATGTCAAACGGTTTATGAGCGTCAGAACCAATTGTGAAATAGGTAACGCCGCATTTTAGGGCAAGCTCTATTAGCTCAATAGATGGATAGGGGGTTGCAGGTGCTTGGAAACAGCCACTTGTGTTTACCTCTACTCCCTTTTCACACGAAGCCAGTTTCTGAAAAATTGATTTGAGTAACTCCTCCGGATAAATAGGTTTAAATGAAGGATAAACTTCAACACAGTATCTTTTTACAATGTCCGGATGGCCCAATACATCAAACCTACCCCACTCAACAAAACGAGCCATCTCTTCGTAATACTTTTTGTAAATCACTTCCGGCCTGTTTTTTCTTAAGAAATCCCTACAGCTTGACGCCGAGATAGGAACCCCGTCAACAATATGTATGGAGCCGATTACAAGATCAAAATCGAAATAGGCAAGAATCTCTTCCATGTCCGGATAACATGGAGGATTGTTTTCTACCTCTATACCAAAAAGGATTTCCACCTCAGGAACTATTTTTCTTGCTTCGTCAATATTTTTCTTTACTCTCTCAAGCCTGGGGATGTCGCGATGTGCTATCACATCGTATTTGCCCGAAACAGGATCAAAGAGTTCCACATGATTGGTGATGGCAATGGATTTTATTCCCCGGCTAAGGGCAGCTTTTGCAAAATCAACAGGGAGGGCGGATCCATCGTGGGAACCACTGTCATGAACATGCCAGTCTTGCTCAATAGAAATTTTCAATAAAGCCCTACCTAATTACCTCTTAACTTTTCCAAAGCGACCCGTATTAACATTGATACAGCAGCGAAAACCGGTATTACTATCCTTTGTTTGAAGGCTCAGCGCGTCCCATCTTGAACAGCGAGCGCCTCTTTTATCCTTATAGATTCCGCCAGCAGCCCCAACACCGCCACCGGCCGTCCATTCGCGAAGGTTTCCAACCATATCATACAACTCGTAATTTTTGGTTTTGCATTCCGAAAAATCCCCAGACTTAACCGGTTCGCTTCCTGCAGTATTGCATTTTGTTTCGTCGTAAACATTGTGATAAGCATAGTCCCACTTATTTAGACCGGCACAGGCATCTTCCCACTCCCAATCCATACAGAGCCGCTTACCTGCTCTTTCACACATCTGCTTTGCCATGTACCAGGTTATATCTGCCATAGGTTTTTCACCCTTCTTATTAGGATACTCATATCTATCAATGCAGAACTCCCTTACGCGCCGTTTCTGTCTGCTGATGATGTATTCCATGTCTTCAGGGCACTCCGTGAGAAGACCATCCCTGTTTTCATTCTTGACTCTACTATTAGTAGTCATTCCACCTGTGTTGAGCTGAACCGTTGTATCATCTACCCCATCTGTAATAGTATCAATGGCATCGGCAGAGTCGGTGTCTGAATTCTGTGCAAATGCAGCCACAAACATAAAAAGAAGAATATGCAATGTCGTTTTCATAAAAGACCTCCAAAACATTATTTTAGTTGATTCCGTACTCGATAATCTAAATGATGGCGTTGTTATTCGGCAATGTTGAATTATTGATTCTCAATATTGACTCTCTCAGCACCGTTCATATATATTCTCCTGCCTGTGTTTTTTTACAGGTATGAATTTTAACAGGAGTCCAAAAAAGTGAAGACCAGAATTTTGAAGCCAGAGAGTGGTGTGAGAGCGTGGAGAGTTATAGATGCCGATGGAGTGACACTTGGCAGATTAGCTTCGCGAGCAGCAACCATACTAATGGGCAAAGACAAACCTGCCTTTTCTCCCCATCAGGATTGGGGTGATTACCTGGTAGTTGTAAACGCAAAAAAGGTGAAGGTAACTGGCAGGAAAGCAGGAACTAAAACCTATTTTTCACACAGTGGGTATGTTGGTAACGAAAAACTCGTTCCCTACGCAACAATGCTCGAAAAAAAGCCAACTGAGATCATAAGGCACGCCATAAGGGGCATGATTCAAACAAAAGGACCGCTCGGAAGAGCCATTGCAAAAAAACTTTTTGTTTACGCCGGAGCCGATCACCCTCATGTTGCGCAAAAACCGGAAACAGTCAAGATATAATAACCATAAAAGTTTCGGAAGGAGTCAATTCTCTTGACAAAGAAAATAATAAGAGCAGTTGGAAGGCGGAAAGCCTCTGTCGCACGGGTCCGGATGGTTCCTGGAAGCGACGCAATTAAGGTTAATGGAAAAGAAATTCTGGAATATTTCCGGAACGAGCGGTATAAATTCGATGCCGAGACACCATTAAGACTAACCGAAAAGAATGGTAGCTTCTCTATAGAAGCCGCTCTTGATGGTGGTGGTCTTACAGGACAAGCAGCAGCGTTGAGGCTTGGAATCGCCCGAGCTCTTTGTGCAGCCGACGAAACTCTTCGCCCATTGCTTAAGAAAGAGGGTATGCTTACGAGAGACGCAAGAGAGGTTGAGAGAAAAAAATATGGCCGCAAAGGTGCAAGAGGCCGTTATCAGTTCTCAAAACGATAGTATTCGTGTTCACCTATCAAACAATAAAAGCACACGGCGAATATTTTGCTGTCAATTGGGTTCCAGTTGCAGGCTGCCACAGTTGTTTATTGGTTCCTAATAACTGGTATTGACAGTTTCACCGTGGATGAACAAACCTAAAAAGGAGTAAAAAATGTCAGATGTAACGCTCAAAGAGCTTCTTGAATCAGGTGCCCATTTCGGCCACCAAACCAGCCGTTGGAATCCTAAAATGGCCCCCTACATCCTTACGGCCAAGAACGGAATCCACCTTCTAAATCTCAAAGAAACCATCTATTGCATAGAGAAGGCCGAAAAGCTCACAGCTTCTGTGGTGGCCGCTGGGGGAAGTGTCCTTTTTGTAGGTACTAAGCCACAGGCAAAAGATGTAGTTAGGGAAGCCGCCGAGGAGTGCCGTCAGTTTTTTATTAACACAAGATGGCTTGGAGGAATGCTTACAAACTTTTCAACTGTGCGAAAATCTGTCCGTAAAGTTGAGGATATCGATAAGATGGAGCAGGACGGTACCTTTAAAATGCTCCCTAAAAAAGAGGTTAACATACTCAAGAAAAAAAGAGAAAAGGTTTTGGAGGTGCTGTCCGGCGTGAGAGAGATGAAGGAGCTTCCAGGACTCATGGTCGTTGTGGATATAATCAAAGAGAAAATTGCGATAGATGAGGCGCGAAGGCTAAAAATTCCTGTTATTGCCATTCTCGACACGAACAGCGACCCTACACTGGTTACATGCCCTATACCGGCAAATGACGACTCTCTTAAAACAATAAATATAATCTTAAAATTGCTTTCGAAAGTTGTGCTTACCACTCCCGTCGTTGCAACCAAAAAAGATGCCAAGAGCGAGACTTCCGATGGACGAAAGCGGATTGTTAAAAGGACTATCGTTAAAAAAATTATCAAAAAGAAGGTTTTGAAATCGGCAGGGACAGCTGCAGCAGATGTTAGTGTAGCAGCTGAAACCGCGACAGAAAACTAATTTCAAAAGAAACATTAAATTATAAAGCAGGAAAACAATATGGCAGAAATAAGTTCGGCAATCGTAAAAGAGCTTCGCGATAAGAGCGGAGCGGGAATGATGCAGTGCAAAAAAGCGTTACAGGAAACAAACTGTGATATGGAAGCAGCCATTGATTATCTGCGTAAGCAGGGCCAGGTAGCGGCAGGAAAGAGACAAGACAGGGTTGCGAAAGAGGGTAAAGTCGGTGCGCTTATTGATGGCAACTGTGCGGTAATGGTAGAACTCAACTCAGAAACGGATTTTGTAGCGCGGAACGAAGATTTCAGTGCTTTGCTGAATGATCTTTTAAAGGTGGCTATGGCTGTAAAGCCCGCTTCTCTGGAAGAATTTGAAACAGCAAAGTCTCCTGTTTTCAACAATAGAACCATTAAAGAAGCTATAACGGAAAAAATAGCCGTCATTGGCGAAAACATTGGCATCCGCCGCGTATCCGTTGTAAAGGCTTCTCCCGACAGCAAGATATTCTCGTATATCCACATGGGGGGCAAGATTGGTGTTTTACTTACACTTAAGGTAACCCCTGTCGCTGCGCTCGAAACAGACACCATAAAAGAACTTGGCAAGGACATCTGTTTACATGTCTGCGCATCTGCACCTTTGGCTATCGATTCAACCGGCGTTTCTTCTGCAAAAATTGAGAAGGAGCGGGAGATCTATAGGGAGATTGCTATTCAGGAAGGTAAGCCAGAGAAAATTTTGGATAAGATTGTACAAGGAAAAGTTGATAAATTCTTTAAGGATAACTGTCTGCTCGATCAACTTTTTGTTAAGGATCAGGAAAAGAGTGTCAAGACATATATGGACGGCGTTGCAAAAAGCGCTGGTGCCACAGTTATGGTGGAGTCGTTTGTCAGATTTCAACTTGGTTCTTCCGACGAGTAGAAACTAAGGAATCAGACTACGCCTCTTATAAGAAGGTCAGTTTCCCTTTCACGGTTTTGTACCTACGGAGTAGGGGGGGCTGCCCTTTTTTATTCAGAGCCTCATACAACAGAACAATTAGTTGAATCTGTCTGTTTTGCAAAAAGGGAAGGTCTTCCTTTTTTTGTTATTGGTAATGGATCAAACATCCTTGTCTCCGACAGCGGGTATAAAGGTGTTGTTATTAACATGTCAACACACATGACTCGAATTAGTTTTAAAGAGAACGGCTGTGTGGTTGTTGAAGCAGGAGCTTCTCTCGAAAAAATGCTTCTTGATGCGGCGGAAAAAGGACTCTCTGGCCTTGATGAGCTTTTTGATATACCCGGAACGGTGGGGGGCGCAGTCTATATGAATGCTGGTGCCTTTAATTCATCAATATCTGATTCGCTTGTTTCCGTAACTTCGCTTTCGTTGAATGGCAAGATTATTACAAGAACGCGCAAAGAGCTATCCTTTGGCTATCGTGACAGTGATTTCAGGAAAAATGGTGAGATAATTCTATCTGCCCAAATCCAATTTGTCTCAGACCGTAAAGAGGCAATTATTAATAGGCTGTCCACTATAAAGAAATTGCGGGACGACAAACAGCCATCCGATAGGAACAAAAGCTGTGGCTCCGTGTTTAAACGCCCCGCTGGCCATTATGCCGGTACTCTGATCGAAAAATGTGGCCTAAAAGGTATGCGTATTGGGGGTGCAGTAGTATCCGAGAAGCATGCCAATTTTATTATCAATACTGGTAACGCAACTGCCAACGATATAAAAGCAGTTATTGATACAATTCGCTTAAAAGTAAAAGAAATGACAGGCTTAACCCTTGAAACAGAAGTTATTTTTTTAGGTGAATTTACTTCCTGATTTCTGATGGTAACAATATGGAGAAAAAATAAAACATAAACTGTAAACATTTTTTAGGACTTGACCGAAGTCAGGATGAGACGAATTCACACCCCATAGGTGTTGGTTTGAAGTTTCCCTATTTAACTTTTGACAGTTTTCCCAAGAGAGTTCGGCGTGCCTTGCTATACCACATAACCGAATGGGGAAATTCTCGAAAAGAAATAAATTCCATTAAAAGTTTAGCTTTACTCTTTGAGTCGAGCTGCTGAATTAGAGCGTAATCCTGCAAGCTTTCCGCAAAAACTTCCCACCTAATTGAATCGATGGGGCCTTCCTTTCCGGGATACACAATAAAGCAGTCACCATAAGCCCATCCTGGCCATGCGTGGCCATCCTGTACTGTAAATGGATTTATCTTTTCCCGTGTTTGAGATTTATACCAGTAATTATAACCCCAGTGCAAAAAACCCTTAAACGACCATTTGCTGAATAACCAACCGCTAACACCTATCTTGCTTAAAGGGGTATCGAGCAGCCTATTCAGATATGGCCCCCTGGGCCAGCAACAGAAATAACAACTGCATGAAATATTATCATTAATAAAATCAATCGCTGTATTAATTATGGGCACTGGTTGATCTGTAAGTCCTTCTTTAGCAAACTCAATTTCACTTAAGGCATCCATAACTTGCATCCAGGGGGCAAGGTCCCGCAGCATATTCCTTGCCTTTAAATAATTCTTCCTGTGCTCTTCTCCTGTTGGCTCGTCGGACAAATGAAAATAACTCGCAGAAAATAGTTTCTCTCTTATAAGAAATTTGTAAAACTCAGGTAAAAACTGTGACAGGAATGTTTTGTAGGTTGGAGAAGTGGCTACTGTATCAGAATTCCACAATAGTTTTTCGTCAAGTCCGATGCCGTGATAGATGCGTATGGCTTTAGACGCGCCCCACTGGGTAAAGAGATGGCTCCATTCAAACTTTGTAAAACCAGCCTTTTTTGCCTCCTGTATATATCGCTTAACCCACTTCCAATCAAACCTGTATCTGTTTTTGCCAATTTTACTAACAACCAGTAACTGGCTGGGCCTTTTAACTCCATCAAGTGGAGGAGTAAAAACAGGGACAAGGATTGTGTCCTGTCCATGGTTTACCATATTATTGAAAAAGCGTGGCAATATTTCCCAGTACTTTTTATCAAATGGTTTACAATCATAAAAATCAAAGATGGCATCATTATAAAACCAGTTCGTAACAAAAAAATCTTTTCTGTGTTTTATAGCCACATCATGAATATTCACTGCAACCTGCAAAACCTCTCTTTTGTTGTTTGGCAATTCGACAATAACATCTATTTTATACAAACCGCATTTTGTATCAGGTGAAGGCTTAACAGAAAACCAGAAGGCGTGGGTTTCATTTGCAGGTAAATTAATCTGCTGCTCATCGAACAGGGGATCTGGAACAAAGCCCGGTAGATGGTCTGCACCTTCAATATCGTGCAAAGCAGTTCTTGTGTTTTTATGCGCTACCGATACATACCCTACCCTTCGCACTCTTATAGACCAGTTTTTAGGTACGGTTGCAGCTACAGACACAGGTATTGGAAGGTCATTTTTTTCTTCAAAAGCAACCGCGACCTCATTCCGTAAAGCAAGTTGAAAGCTGAAAAATCCATTTTTTGCTGAATCAATCAAAAAGGCTGAACGGGTCTGTTTTATGGGTGACGCAAGATAAAATCTTATTCGCGAACTTTCCAGTTTCGTTATTATTTTCATTCGAGAAATATAATAATTGTCCGTTTTTTAATCGAGTTATTTTCAAAAGTTGTGTATAAGCTGAAATAAGCGAGCGTATCCGAGTAT
>CAZPWS010000017.1:0-56105 GCA_964590225.1 uncultured Fibrobacterota bacterium | reverse complement strand
CCACTTTCATAGTTGAACCTTGATAGTTGGTAATATAATACAATGAACTGGCGTTCTAAGCCAAGTCCATAAATATTTGAATACACTAAATCGGCTAAGGCCGAAATAAGACTCTGTAATCGTCAAAGATATCCGCAAAAAGCGTATATCTTTTCGATACAGAGTCTAATTTGCCCGCCTTGTCAAATTCTGCAACCACAGAACCAGTTAAAGCCAGGGAGTAGTACGAAGCATCGCTTACTCCTGTTCCATTGACTTCAATAGCACCAATATCCTTTCCACTCCGGAGATACCTTTAAGCGAGTTTTCTGGTGTGCTTATAAACTTGCAGCGGTGCGTAATAGTATATTTATTTCACATGAAGAAAAAACTCTACATTGAAACATCCGTCTGGAATCAACTGGAACATACCGATCGTCCAGAATGGCGAACAACTGCGCAGCAATTCATTGCAACATTGAAAGCTGGCTACTATGAAGCATACATATCTTTTGTTGTGCTTGACGAAATTAACAAAACGCAGGATGAAGCTCTAAAAATAAGGCTGATGGCACACATCAATGATGTAAAGCCGTCAATTCTTGAATTTGATGATGAAGCACTTAAATTAGCCAATGAATTCATGGCGTCAGCTTTCATGGGTAAGAACGCAATAAGCATTTACAATGATTGTAGTCATGTCGCAATCGCCACAACAAACGGAATCAAGCATATTGTTAGTTTCAACTGTAAGCATCTGGTTAACGATCAGCGTATTGATGGATTTAATGCAATTAATTTTCAAAATGGCTACGACCACATAGTTGATATATGCACACCGGAAAAATTTAATAGATTATCTATGGAGTAAAATAAATATGAACTACGGAAAAGCAGTAGAAGAAGTTTGGACATGGCGTGAATCTCTTGCAAAAGAGTTGGAGAAAGTGCCACAAGAAGAAATAGGCAGATATCTCAATAAAAAGGGCTTGGAAATCTACACAAAGTATAATCTCAATTGCCCTGTTGTACGACACGAACCTACTCGTTCTTAAGATGTCAGCAACACGATGGAAATCTGCTCCAAACAATGGCAACAGGCTGCAATCAGGACAATTAACAGGCGTACAGCTTAGTACAAGTAAAAAAGGTAATTGGTCTTGGACTTTCACTCCCGACGGTTCACAACTCGTGACTGGTTATGAGATTATTTCTGATTCTGATAAACCCAAACTTTGCATTAGAAAAATCATCATTTTACACCGAGTACTTCAAGTACCAAATGGGTGATTTTTCTAAACGGGGTAATCCCAACTAATCCAAATAGTTCGGCACCGTTGGCGCCTCCTATTGAATAAGTTGGGATTATCGCAAAAAAGAGATTAGTAGTATTTGATAATTATATGGCTAGAAAATTGACTCGAAAATCCTTCCATATTTTATGAATGTCTCTCTACTCTTGTCGCTTCCATCAGCATGTTTACCTTCGTGCGCAACCGAAGCCATATGCGGCTCCATTGTAAACCAGCCATTATAACCATCTTCCTTAGCCATTTTTACGATATCGATAACCGCACCAAGCCCTTCGCCAGGAAAAGTCGCCCGATACCCCTCTTTTTGGGTTGAATCAGCACAGTAGTCCTTAATGTGAATATGAACAATATGATACTTTACAGCAGAATAAAAATCAATGGCATTCTGTCCGTGTACGACACAGTTCCCCATATCAAAGATCAACTTTAACGCATCACTATTTACACCTGCAAGCATATCAAGCGATTGAATAGCTCCATCTCCACCATATCCAGAGCAATTTTCGTGGGCAAGAATTACTCCCCCGTCTTCTGCTATTTTTGCAAGTTCTTTTAAGCGACGAATCACCTCTGTTCTGTACGCTCTATCGCTAAGGCCATCGTTTGGATAGCTCATTATTCTGGCAAGCTTTGTGCCTGTTGCATGCATTCTGGGTATTATCCTCTTTAGCTCACTTACATCAAGTGCAAAATCACCCGTAATCTTTCGAGCCCAGTTAGCAATTTGAGTGCCGTAAGAGACGATTTGTATTCCCTCCTTCTCAAGCATCTCCTTCATTCGTAAAAAGTCATCATCACCAATATCATCAAAATGAACGCTCTTGCCATCGACTGTTACCATACGGGTTTCAATGCCACACCATTGAAGCTCCTTCAAGGCAGAAATTTGAGCCGACAAATCGTGGGATACTTCATCCGTAAAACCGGCAAACTTTTTCATTGTTTATGCCCCTTTATTAAACTTAAAACGGGATGTCTTGATTCTTTTCTCAAGCTCGCTCCAGTAAAGATCGCCATCTACAGGTAAATCAACGGATTTATTTAAAAAACCTGAAAGTAACATCGCGTTTGCCAACTCCAGAGAGTTGATACCCTCCTCAGCAGGAGCAATGAGAGGTTTGCCAGACAAAATGGCGTCCCTGAAATTCCGATAAACAGACCGATGCTGCTCTTCGAAGGATAGGTCTCCGCCAGGAATTGACACATCCCATACTGCCGGAGCTCCCCACATCTCCTTTGTATTTTTTGTAAAATCTCTTACGCTTACCTCCGTTCGCCTAAAGGACAATTTACCGCTTTCGAATGTTAAGAGTCCCCTATCCCCTGCAATCTCAAATTTTCTTATTCCAGGTGCTTCCCCTGTAGTTGTGTAAAGAAGACCTGTCATACCATTAGGGTATTCCATTATAGCGCTAACCTCATCTTCTACTTCAATGTCATGAAATTTTCCTATTCCTATAGTGGAGGTGATTCTCTTTGGCATGCCTACAAACCATTGGAGAAGATCGAGATCGTGCGGACACTGGTTTAAAAGAACCCCACCGCCCTCTCCACCCCAGGTGGCTCGCCAACTTGCCGAAGAATAATAACCCCCTGTGCGGTACCAGCTGGTAGCTGTCACGCCCACTCTTTGAAGAGTACCAAGCTCGCCATTATCAATAAGCGATTTTATTTTCTTGAAAACCGGAATTGTCCGATAAATAAACATTGCGCCAAATACTCTGCTTTTATCGGTATGGGCGGCGGCCATTTTTTTTGCGTCGTTGACATGAACAGCTATTGGCTTTTCTACAAGAACATGTCTGCCTTTTTTGAGTGCAGCTATTGACAAAGTGGTGTGATCATAGTGGGGGGTAACAATTGCAATAGCATCAACATCAGCTTTTTCTATAAGCTCTACGCCGGAAGCATATTTCTGCTCTGGCAGATTCTTTATGCATTCTTGATTTATATCAGCAACTGCCGTAAGCTCATACTCGGGAATAGATTTGATGTTGCTGTAATGTCCCTTACCCATTGCACCAAGACCGATCAGACCTATTTTAATCTTATTCATAAAGCCTCCATTTCTTTTAAGAAGATTAGATTATCCTTGATTTTTTCCTCTTGAGTAGCCTCTTTCGAGAAGTCTTCAAGAGAGAGCCATCCATCATAGCCGGCACCTTTAAGAACTGCGAAAAGCGTTTTGAAATTAACAGCTCCCTTTCTTAATGGCGAAGGCACCGCTTTCCATAATAGTTTCTGCGGCCCTTCAATGTTTTCTGAAACAAAGCCGTAATTCTTTATATGAACATGAGCAAGGTAAGCGCCAAGCATTTCAAGGCCAGCCTGATAATTTTCAAATCCTTCGAACACTAAATTTCCCGCGTCATGAATCACGCCCACTTCTTCGGGCTTAAAGGGGGCAAGAAAACGGATGGCAGCACTTGCCGATGCCACAATGGAATTCATGTGCAGTTCAATCAATGGCTTTACTTTATAAGCCTTACCCAATTCAATTACCTTTGCAAAGTTTTCCTGATCTTTTTTAAAAAGCTCGTTATAATTCTGTTTGCCGTCGTAACCATAAACATTTACCCGAAGGTTTGGAGCGTTGAAAATATTGGCAATTTCCATATTCCTTTTTACTTTATCAATTTCAAAAGCTTTTGCGTACGAACCAAGGTTTGGCACTTCAAGACCATTGTCCTTTGTCATTTTTGCAATTGCCTTAAATTCTTCGTCGCTCCACGACTCTTGAAGCGTAGTTCTATTACCACCCCAGAAACCTGGTTTTGTTGTGTCGCCCTTGTCTGTTGTTACGCGCCACTCTACACCATGATAGCCATTTTCCCTTAATTGCTTTACTACCTGCTCTGGGGTGCTTTCTGGAAGCCCCACAGAAAACCATGCGTATTTCATAAATCTCCTTTATGTTAATTTTTTATTGTTCAACAACCGTTGGCGTAATATAAAGCTGCGCCTGCGCCAACCTTTCCCCGTTTTTGATAATTTTTCTGAAAAGGGTGGCACCATTTATACCAACATCATGTGTCACCGACTTTAGTGATAACACTTTAAAGGAGTAGGTATTGGGCGGTATTTCGTCAAAGTTGGCAAGATAAATATCCTTGCCGGCAACCAACCCTAAAGTGTTTAGCTCTTTAATTACTATTCCAAGCGGAATCTCGCCAACAATTAGCGCCTCAGGCCGAAAAGGGGCATTTTGAAAGAGATTATTTATGAACGACGCTTCCATGCCATGAGCAACAAGACCTATATGCGATTTATTCATTGATAAACCGTTTGAAAGAAGCCCTTCCAAATATCCTGTGTACCTTTGCTCTGGAAAATTATATCTATCCTGCCTTAATCCTAAATAGGCAATTCTCCGGCAACCGCGATTAGCAAGAGTTGTTACAAGCGCGCTAACCCCACTTCTATTATCAATTGAGACAAAAGGCGATTCAGACGGATCGCGATATAAAACAATATGCGGTATTTTGCGCATTCTTGCATCGTAAAGCAGCGAGGCGTGCTGAGTGTCCGGCTGTATAAAAACAATGCCTCTCTGCGCCTTGCAGCTCTCCCATGAGCTCGGATGTTTTAATTCATTATATGTGTAATATTTTACAGAAGCTTTTGGTCCAATTCCTTCCATAAACCCGTTAGCAATTTCCTTTGGCATTGAATGAGGGTTATCTAGCCCGGGTGCAACTATGGCTACATTCTCTTCCTGAATTCTTAAGTTTTTATCTGCAACGAAAGTTCCTCGCCCTTTTTCAGAAACAAGGACTCCGCTGCCTATCAAATCTGATATGACTATATCAACAGTAGCACGGGCACAAGCAAATTTTTCCATAAAAACAGCACGGGAATAGAGCTGGGAGCCATAACACAAGCGTCCCAGCTTGATTTCTTCAAGAATGTAGTCTCGAATCTGTTCTCTTTTGCCCACAAGAACCTCAGAAATTATACAA
This sequence comes from uncultured Fibrobacterota bacterium, assembly GCA_964590225.1. GTDB lineage: Bacteria > Fibrobacterota > OXYB2-FULL-49-7 > OXYB2-FULL-49-7 > JAEUSG01 > JAEUSG01. The sequence continues at coordinate 50,854 of CAZPWS010000017.1, read as the reverse complement.
ACATGCCTGCCTACATGCCTATAATATAACACAGAAAACAGTAAAATGCAAGAAGTTTTACTTGATGTTCTTTGCTCTACCAGAGTAGATTTTGAGACTAATCGTATGAAAAAATGCTTTCTTTTAATTACTGCTGTGCTTTTTATCCTGCTGAAATGTACTGGAAATGGGACACTTTTTGTAGATGACCCAAGCAAAACACCGCTTACAATATCGGCCTACATATCAAAAGCACCTCCATTATACCCTTTGGACACTCTCTCTTTTACTACTGCGGATACGATACATACTCTCGACTCGCTATACCTCATCTGCTACCCCTCAACAGACATAGACAATGCAAGCTGCCAATGGGATTTTGGTGATGGAACAGCTACGGGGGGTTTTGTTGTGTCTTACGCATATAGTAAGGGTGGTCACTACAGAGCAATAGCAATCGTTAGCGACATTTCCGGTTTTTCCATCTCAGATACAGTAGATATTCATGTAAATACAGTGCCAACACCATCGCTTTTACTCTTGCCTGAAAATGAACGACAAAATGTCAACACCGAAGTCCCGTTGCTTTTTCGTTGGTCAGGATTTGACGCCGATAACGATACTCTGACCTATGAGTTGTGGCTCGACACTGTAAATCCGCCGTTTACTTTAATAACTACCCAAAAAGACACTTTTTTTTCGTTTGATGCAAACAGCATTAAGCCACTTAAGACATACTATTGGAAGATTATTGCAAAGGACAAATACGACGATTTTTCCGTCAGCGAATCAAGAGTATTTACGACTAAGGAACTTTCAACAGTCAGCTTAGGAGCGCTTCAGGGCACTGTTTACAGAAATAATAGCATTATTAGCGACGGCATTACAGTAACGCTGCTCAGAAATAATGCTGTAATAGCAACAGCAATAACAGATGTTGAGGGAAGCTTTTTTATAGACAGTATAATTTCCGGCTCTGTTTCCATTGTCTATTCCAACTCTCAGTTTTATAAGCCGGAAACAATTTCCACGACAATTGTTGCTGGAGAACTATTATCCATTCCGCCGGACACGATAAGGGATATTCATCCCCCATTCATTACGACAAGCCCAGATACAATTATCAGATTGAATAGCAGTGTCAATATTAGAATCTCGGCAAGAGACACTTTCTCCACCGTGGAATACAAGGGCGTTGATTTTGGAAATGGTTTTGTACAGTTAGAAGGCAACGATTCAAGCTTTACGCTAAGCTCCTACGGACTATTTACTTTCCCGGTAATCGCATCGGACATAAGCGGCAACACAAGCTACGACACTATAAAAGTGAGGGTGAATGAACCGCCATCAGCTCCTCAACTCCTTAGCCCCGTAAGCAATGCGAGAATCGAAGTAAATTCAAACCCCATATTTTCATGGAGAGCCGTTGACCCTGACGCAACTGGACAATTGAAATTTGCCATTTACATAGGGCAAAATAGAGTACTCACCGGCGAAGACTTACAAACAAGTAATAGAATTGATTCGTCGTACAACTTATGGAACAGCTCCAATGTCAGCAGACCTTTTTTCTGGAAAGTGGTAGCAACGGACGGTCTTGACACATCCATTAGTATTGTCGATTCGTTTAATGTAGGACGCTATACTGTTTCTCGAATTTACGGCTTTGCAAAACTTGAAGGCATACAACGGCATAACGGCGTAAAAGTAATATTATCGGGCACACAAACATATGCTGTTCCCACAAATGACAGTGGATATGTCTCCATAGAAGTTGAACCCGGAACATACACCGTTACTGCAACTGATACCCTGAGGAACGCCTTCAATACTGCAGTAGGCGGTGTAACGGTGCTTGCTGGTGATTCCGGAAGCTTTGGCACTCTTATTCTTAACGATTCTAAAATACCGGTAATTCAATGCGTCTCTCCCATTAACGGAGCCATCTATTCCTCTCTGTCGCCAAGAAATCTCACAATACAGGGCTCTTTCACGGATACCGGTTCGCAGGTTCATGTTGATTCTGTGAGAATAACGCTTAACGGTGTTCCCATGCCACTACAATCAGTAAGCTCTTCCTTGTGGCAGTTTTCAGTAACAAATATTGCCGACGGACGGTATTCCTTTACGGTAAACGCCTCAGACTCGGCCGGCAATAAAGCTATTCCACTCACAAGAAATTTTGTTGTCAATAGTAAAACAATAAGCGCCAGCATTTCATTCAACCATGACACCATGTATTGTACCACATCTGTTGTGAATGTGCGCCCAAACCTAAGAGGTTTTTACTGGAATTTTAATAAGCACGCCTCCCCGTCATGGAACGACTCTACATTAACTTCATCAACAACCATAACCTACGAATGGCCGCTAAGCCATCCTCTAGCCAATGGACCAGATACTCTCATTGTCATGGCTATAGATGACTCGGGAATGGCTGTTTACGATACCGTTGCCTATACAATAACGGACGATCGACCGAAACCGTTTGCTGGTAACGATACGGTTGTTGCAATGGATGCCTCTTTCACCTATGTTACGCTAAAACCTGCCTATCAACAGCAGTTCGGCCATGCCATTCGGTACGACTGGTCGATAAACGGAGGCTCCTTTCTTAGAACTGGTCTCAGGGATACAACCATAATGCTTCCTTCAAGCTATCATCCTGGTGTGCCCTGCATACTCAGAGTCACAGACAATAAGTCAAATGTCGCTTACGACACAATGTATATAACAGTAGGTAGAGAGTGGGAATTGATTGGATCTGGAAGCATTGGAATAACAAACACAAGTTCGGCCGTGGGGTTGGGTGTCTTTTCTGACAACGAGCTGTATGTAGGATATGCGGACCAAACAAACTCTAACAGGCTGACAGTAAAGAGGTGGAACGGATCCGCGTGGACAACTTCCGGAACCTCCCTGTCTTCTGGTACCGCCTCTTACATTCAAGTAGCGGTAGGAACAGGCTTTGGCGGCTATGGAGGTGTTCAATATTCTATACCTACGGTCGCTTTTTCAGATTTAACCGGCTCAAGGGTCCGCGTAATCAAACCATCTGGAGATACCGTAGGTTCTCAATCAAAGGTCAATGGCCAATATGGCGCTTTTAGACTCGGACAAACAGTTAGCGGCATGGACGGCACCATGTATCTCGCGTTTGGGGACAACACAGCCTCCGACAGAATACGGGTTTCAAGATTCCTTTCTGGAGCATATAACTGGGACAGCATTGGCACTCTTGCTGCATCTTCCGCAAATAGGGCAATAGATTTTTCGACGGACGGATCGGCCCATTATCTGTTGCTGTACAAAGATGTTTTTTCGGACACAATTAAGAGATTTAACGGTTCATCATGGCAGGTACTAACCGCCCTTACAAACAAAAATTCACCGACAATATTCTATAGCAGCAGCCTTTATATGGCCGATAGAGATAACACAAACGGAAACCAGTTAACAGTAAAATACTGGAACGGCGCGGGATGGACATATGTGGGTGAACCGCTCACCTCCTCACCGTCGGGAGTAAACAACTACCACTCATCAGGTTCACTTGGATCTGTTGGTCTCCAGAAGGCTGGCAGCTATCTTTGTGCCGCGTTCCTTGAATGGGACGAAGCAGGAACAAGGGATTCGTTAAAGGTAAAGGCATTCGACGGTACACGCTGGAATGTGGTTGGTGTGTCAGGACTCCCATCGCAAAGAGTTGGGTTTACAAAAGCCTCCTTCTTTGCTAAAAACGGCCGCATGTATTTAGCATACGCAAACACTTCAGACGGACAAATATTTGTTTCACGATTAAAGTAGAATAATTCATGAAATATATTCTCATCTTATTATGCTTTTTTGCGATATCTTCAACATACACAGAAACCAATAAGCTATCTCTTGCTGTATCAGATTTTATTTTTCGCGCGGTGTCAGAAAATGACGCAGCGGCTATGGCGGATAGACTATCGGCGGAACTTTCGGCTACAAACGCCTTTAAGGTCCTTGAGAGAACAAGAATGAAAGATGTCTTTGCCGAAGCGGCTTTTCAGCAGACATGGTGCGACGAACCGGCCTGCGCAACAGCAATAGGTAAACTCATATCTGTACAGAAATTAGTTTTGGGATCCATATCAAAGGTCGGTAGCATTTATACAATCAACATAAGATTAGTTGATGTGGGTACTGGAGAAGTTGAAAAAAATCTCAGCGAAGACTGCGACTGCGCAATTGAGGAACTGCTTGTTTCCGTATTGAAGAGAATGGCAGGGAAAATAGCGGGCACATCCGGCAGCAACGAAGGTGCCATTGTATCTCTCGATAAGGGTAATGCCTCTCTATTTGTAAAAAGTATTCCGGACGGGGCAAAGGTTTTTGTTAACGGCAGAATAATAGAAGGATTAACACCGCTTACAATTCAGGGACTGCCTGCTGGTCGTCACGATATCCGTGTCCAGAAAAATGACTCCTCCGCCTCCGTTCTTACTGATCTGTCATCACGGAAAATCAAAAGGCTCAAATTAAAACTTAAAAAAGAAAAAACAACATTAAAGATATTCACAGAGCCATCGGAAGCCGAGGTTTTTATTAATTCTATACCCAGGAGATCCAACTATCCGAATCAAATTTCGCCGGCAGTATTTAACAATTTCAATAAAGATTCTGCGAGAATTTACATATTCCGTAATGGCTTTTTTGACACAACAGCTATTGCAATAATCAGAAAAAACAGGGAAAATGTCATCTCTTTAAAGCTTGTTGAAGGAGATACAACATACAAAAAACTTCAGGATAAATTCATTAAATCAAGATGGGAGCGGCGGCTTGGATTTAAACTTTCAGTATCTTCGATAACATTGGCCATGGCCGGTACCGCTGCACTATTTATGGCAGAAAAAGATTTCTCCGAGGCTAATGATCTAAAAACAAGGCTTGACAATGCCTCCATACGAACAGGAAGCGAATATGATGCCGTAAAAGCGTTGAACAAGGAAAAGCATGACAGTGGCCAAATAAAACAGAACGCTGGAATTGGAATTATTTCAACAGGTGCATTTCTAGGATTATTGGGTATTTATTTCTACTTTTAACCCGTGAGATAATCCTGTCAATTTCTCAATGCATAAACCGCTTCTATATTCTCAACGGGAACATCTCCCTCAAAGCCCTGGCTGGCCATCAATATGTAACCACCATTGATGTTCAGAAGATCAATATAGCGACGAACTTCCTTCCGAACTTCGTCTGCAGTACCAAAAGGAAGTAGCTGCTGCGTATCAATCCCGCCCTGAAAGGCCAATACATCTCCATATGCTTGCTTAAGAAATTCAGGCTCTAGCCCATTGACTTTCTGTAGAGGTTCGAGAACATCAACTCCACATTCTATTAGCTTAGGAATAATGGAGCCAACACAACCACATGAATGTTGCTGAAAAAAAGCACCATATTTATGTGCCAGATTAGCAAGCTTGGCTGTGTTTTCACGAAAATAGGTTGTCCACATATCGACACTGAACAACAGGCTGATTTGAGTTCCATAATCATCATGTGTACGCAAAATATCTATTTGTCCATCTGCCGCAATAAAAAGTCGCTCATATAATTCAAGCTCATATTCAACCATCTTATCGAATATCGTTTTTGCAAACTCGGGCTCAATAGCCATATCAGTAAAGAGCTTTTCCATACTGCGTAGAAAGGTGGCTATCTGAAAAGGACCTTCATGTCCAATCATGATGGCTTTATCTTGATGCAAATCACATATCTGCTTAAAGCCTTCGTAATCAAACCAATCGGGTGATGGCCATGGATAATTCAACAACTGTTCGACCGTAGTCAATTGGTCAAGAGGATAATAACAAGTTAGGCCATTAACTCCAAAACCGGTATCATGATAGCGTGTCTTCCAACCCCAGGGACTTTCAAACACATCATCTCCATCCACCTTGCTTACGCCAAGAGCAGGACCATTGTATCTTGCACCAATTTGTCGAATATCAATCTCAAATTTTTGTAGCAACTGTTCGTAAGATGACAAACTGTAATGTTTAAGCAATTTATCCCTCACAAACCCAGTACACTCAAAGTTAGTAGGAACTTTATCAGGAACCTTGTGCATAATAGCCGCTCTTACGCGCTCCTTTGAGGTCATTGTTTATCTCCTTTATGTAGAATATAGCGCATTTATCCAGATATATATATTGATAAGGATTAATAAAATATGTATATCTCTTGCATTATGAGCCTCCATTCAGTTCCTCAGCCGAAGTTTGGCAGTACAGAGAAAAATAGTCCGCTCCCGCTCAACCTTGAAATACTAACATGTCAATCTGTTTACCTCACAAAATGGTTTTACAGGCTTGAAGATGACTACTGGCGTATCTATGTCATGTCAAATGATGGTTGGCAAGTCCGTTTTAACAACAGGATCTATCCGCTCAAAACAAATGAAGTTACTGTTATACCGCCAAATACCCGCTGTTTTTCGGAAAGTTTACGAGGCGCCACTCAATTCTATATCTGTTTTAGAATATCTAATCCGCTCGGATTTTGTATTCCGTCTGTGTACCACCTTCCACGAATGCCATTCGATAGATTATTGCAACAGTTTGATAATTTTACTGACGCACCATTCGCCGAACGAATTTTCCAGCAAACAATACTTGTAAACCAAATTTGTCACCAGGCGCTGGGTAGCCTGCCTATGAAAGCGTGGAATTTATCCGCCTATCCGCCAATTATAGCACAAGCAATAGATTACTTACTGCAAAACATTGACAAAACGATTTCTAACGATGATATTGCAAAACACATCCACATGAATACAACAGCCTTTATTCGCTGTTTCCATCGTGTCACCGGCATTACACCCCAGTCATGGCTCATGAAAAAGCGAATTGAGAAGGCATCTCGGCTTTTAGTGCAAACAGATAAGACCATCGATGATATAGCAGCAATAACAGCCTTCTTTGATAGGGCACATTTTTCAAAAGTATTCAAACTCAAAACAGGGCTTTCACCAGCAGCTTTCAGAAAGGCTGGGGCAATCGATTATAAGTAATGCTGAAAGGGAATAAGAGAATTAATACCGACATAGCAGTAATTGGTGCTGGCCCCTCTGGCCTTATGGCTGCGGGATGGGCAGCTTTGTGTGGCGCAACAGTAGATCTTTATGAAGGCAACAGTGAAGCAGGCAAAAAACTGCTATTAACCGGTAATGGCCGCTGTAATCTTACAAACAATGCAGACGAAGCAACCTTTATTAAGGCGTTCAACGAAAACGGCCGCCCGTTTATCCGAAACTCCTTCCGAGCTTTTAATAACAAAGAGCTGGTCTCTTTTTTCAGGGATAAACTTTCTATTCCACTTACCGAAGAAAGGTGGGGTAAAATCTATCCTTCAAGCGGAAAAGCCGCCGACATACGAAACGCCCTTGTCGGCTGGACAAAGGCTAATGGTGTTTGCATTCACTATAATAATTTTGTTAAAAGACTACTTGCCGACAACAATAAAATTAACGGTATATTGTCAAGTTGTGATAATAGGCGGTATTATAAAGCGGTAATTTTAGCTTGCGGAGGAGCATCATATCCAACAACTGGGTCAAATGGTGCTGGCTATAAGCTTGCAAAAGAGGTTGGCCAGCCTGTCACACCGCTTTCACCTGCCCTTACCCCCATAATTGTGAATTTTAACGGCTTTGAAAAGCTTCAGGGACTCGATCTTGACGATGTTGTTTTATCGCTTTATATCGATAACCATTTGATTGCCAATACAAGAGGCGATATTTTATTTGCACATTTTGGTCTTACTGGTCCTGCCGCAATGGATTTATCTGCATCCATTGCAGAGAAGCTAAATTATGTTAAGCATAGTTCGATAGAAATTTCCCTTGATTCAGCCGCAAACCATTCATATAAAGCTGTCGATTCCATTTTTGTAGAGCTGTTAAACCGCGAAGGAAAAAAAAGAATTGTTAATACAGTTTCTGAAATTGTTCCCGATAGATATGCCGCTTTTCTCCTTGCAATTTCAGGGATAGCAATAGATAAATTGTCTCACCAGATCTCAAAATTTGAACGGGGGCGACTGGTCTCGTTAATAAAAGGAATGAAGTTTCCAGTTAACGGCGTAAAACCTCTTGATTTCGCAATGGCAACAAGGGGTGGAATCGACCTAAAGTTTGTTAATAGCCATACAATGGAATCCAAAATAATCAATGGGCTTTTTTTTGCCGGAGAGCTTCTTGATATCGATGGAAAAACAGGCGGATATAATTTACAGGCCGCCTTCTCAACAGGTAAAGTTGCCGGTGAGTCAGCGGGTAACCTGAACTTATAGGCATTATCCCAACTCTGCTCAATTTCCGTATTCTCAAATCTTTATATCGCAAGCTTTTATCCCAACTTATTCAATAGGAGGCACCAAAGGCGCCGAACTATTTGAATTAGTTGGGATTACCCCGTTTAGAAAAATCACCCATTTGGTACTTGAAGTACTCGGTGTAAAGTGATGATTTTTCTAAACGCTTTGCATTAGAAAGATTTCTAATGCAAAGCGTTTGTTATTCCGTAATATTGCTGACTGTGAGCTAACATTTGTATATTTGTCCTGTATGAAAAAATTATCCCTTTTTTCGCTTTGTGCCGTAGTCTGTTTCGTGGGATGCGCCACAAATAAGCCGATTGTCAAACAGGGAGATCTTCTTGTTCCTGAAGTTGATATAATCTCTGTAAAAGAAAATTCAGATGAAGCACTTCGTGTTGCGCAGCAGGCTCGTCTTGATATGGAACTCCTTAACGCACGGGTCACCGATATGAACAATCAGGTGTTAGGTTTTTCTGAAGAGATGGCCTCTGTAAGCACGGCTAAGCTTGAGGAGATGGAAAACAGGCTAACAGTTCTTACAGAAGAGGTAAAGCAGATCTATCAGGAGCTCGACTCTCTACGGATAAAAATAAAAACCGCTCCGCGAAAAGAAAAACCGGTTATTTTTGATGTTTCGGTATTTGGTCCGGGAAACGATTCCGCCTTGAAGCTTTCTGGAGAGGACAGAAAGTATCGCCAGGGCCAGTCGTACTTTAACAGTGGCCAGTTTGTGAATGCAGTTGTTTCTTTCAAGGAGGTTTTAAGGGTTGCTCCACAGGGAAAAAACAGTTCGAACGCTCAGTATTGGATTGGAGAAAGTTACTTTCGCATGGGGCAGTTCGCTTACGCAATAGCTAATTACAAGAAGGTGTTTGCATTTGCCAACGCCGAAAAAGCAGATGATGCCCAAATTAGAATAGCATCTTCTTACCAAAGGCTTGGAGATGTTGAGCAGGCGGTTGTTGAGTACAAAAACCTTCTTAAAATATATCCGCAGAGCGATTATGCCGATGAAGCGCGGAGAGCCATTTCTCAATTGGAGAAGCAGCCCTGAAATTGTCCGTAAAACAAATTCTTTTCCCTTTATTATTTTCAATTTTGGCTGTTTCGTGCGGGCCTCGTATGATAGCAACCGAGCCTACAGTGTTGGAGAGGCTAACAGATGCAAGAGCTCTTTTTGAAAAGGGGCGATATTACGACGCAAGAGCTGCTTACGAAGCGATAAGATTCGATTATCCTGGTGATGATGTAATGGGCGAAGTACAATTTCGAATCGCTCTTTGTCATTTTCATCTTAAGGATTATCTTTCAGCCGAACATGAGTTCCGTTATTTTCAAAGGGACTTTAAAGAAACACATGAGCTTTCTGCAGAAGTGCATTATTGGCTTTGTCGCTCGTTATTTGAGCAGGCATTGCCCGCCAGACTTGATCAATCCGCTACTCAGCGAGTAATAGAAGAGTGCTCTCAATTTATGGATCAATTTAAGAGTAGTGAATTTTATCTGGAAGTACTAAAAATAAAAAGAGAATGCGATGAGCGAATTGTTGAAAAGGAGTATTTAGCCGGAAAACAATACAGAAGAATGGGTTATCCTTCGTCTGCTATTCATTACTTTCGTCAGATAGAACAAAACCATCGCGACAGTAGATGGATTGCGGCAGTGCGCTATGAGTGGGCTCTTCTTCTTTACAATCAAAAAGAATATCCCGCTGCTTTATCTATGGCAGACTCCTGCGCTTCATTTATTGCGCGTATCGAAGAAAACGAGAAGGCCAATTTTATCCGGATTAAACCTTATTCAAGTTCCTATAAATTTTTCCATTTTTTCGGGCTCATTCCGTACGAAAGAAGATCCGAGTTAAAAATTTATATTGACGACTTAAAAGAGAGTCTTGCCCTGCTTGTTTCTAAAATAAAGAAACATGGCTAAAAAAAAGGTTGGCATTTTTGGCGGACTTTTCAATCCTGTTCATAACGGTCATATTGCAGTTGTTAATGGGGCGATAGAACAACTTACCCTCGATAAACTTATTGTTGTCCCATGCGCAGATCCGCCTCATAAAAAACAGCCTACTGTAAGCGCAGCTACCCGTTACGAATTGACTGTTTTGGCATTCAAAAACATAAATAATGTAGAAGTTTCAAAATTGGAAATCGATAGACAAGGGCCATCATATATTATCGATACAATAAGAATTGTTGCTGAGCGCGAAAAAACAAAACCGTTTCTTATTATTGGCGCAGATAATATAGATGAAATTATCAAGTGGCGTAATGCAGATGCAATAAAAAGTGAAGCAGAAATTGTCTCTTTTCTTAGGCCGGGCTATGTTGACAAGGTTGATATTATTATTGAACCGTGTGCTATATCTTCAACTGAAATTAGAGCCCGTTGTCGTATGGGGCTTTCAATAGAGTCTATGGTTCCAGAAGAAGTAGCTGCATATATTGCAGAACATTCCTTATACAATAATTTGCGCGATTTTGGTTTTTCAAATGTAGTTGAGCGGGAATTTACTATTGTTGCAGAAAAAGGGGAGATTCCTGGAAGGGTAATTGCAGTAAACAGGCATAATTATTCGGTAATTTCAGCCAATGGCGAACTAATAGCAAGGATTCCCGGAAAAATGCTGCACAAATCAGGAGCCATCACGAACTACCCTGCTGTTGGAGATTTTATTGCACTTGATATAAATAGCGGTAAAGGGGTTCCGTTAATTCGTAAAATATTGCCGAGAAAGGGCTGTTTTTCCAGAATAACGGGCAGAAAAAGAAGAGAGGAGCAGCTTCTTGCCGCCAATATTGACAAAATCATAATTGTTCAGGGATTAGATAACGATTTAAATGTTCGGAGGCTTGAAAGATTTGTTGTCCAGTCGTGCGATTCCGGCTGTGAACCCATAATTGTGTATAATAAGCTTGACAAAAAAAATGATTATGCTAAAATTGTTCAAGAGGCCTCGCTGCTTTTTAAAAACACAACAGTAATTGCGATTAGTGCCAAGTGGGGAGACGGATTTGAAAAACTTATTTCCAAAATTGAAGAGGGGAAAACGGCGGTGTTTATCGGATCTTCCGGTTCTGGCAAGTCAACTATTATAAATAGGCTCGCCGGCGAAGCAGTGCAGGAAACCTCTGCCATTTCCAGCAAACGGGGAAAAGGAAGACATACTACTGTCCGTCGGGAACTTTTTCTTTTGCCGAATGGAGGGCTTGTAGTTGATACGCCTGGCATTAGGGAAATTGGCTTAATCAATTCAGAAGAAGGACTTACAGCCGCATTTTCAGAAATTGACAAACTCTCCGAAAATTGCAGGTTTTCCGATTGCGGACATGATAACGAACCCGATTGTGCAGTATTAAGAGCTGTTTATGAAGGCAAATTAGAAAGAGAGAGAGTTGACAATTGGCATAAGCTTAAGGCTGAGTTAGAAAAAAAACAAAGCAGGAGAAACAGATGGGCAGAAAAACGGCTCAAAGAAAAATCAATAAAGCGGGACCGCATCACACAAATTAAGAATCCGCTAACATGGAAAGCGGACGAGTGATATTATTATCTTTACGACGACAAATTAATGCGGAATATAAGATACATACTACTTTTTACGGTGGCCCTTCTATTGTCCTCGTGTTCATTTATGGACAGCGAAAACATGGCTGCCTCTAATTTTGTCTCTTCAAGAGACAAAGTTTCCCCTGATCAGCGAATAACACTGTCTCTAACCCCTGCAAATGGGATTGATGCTGTTATTTGCGGGAGAGATACGGCATCTTGGAGTTCCATAGCAGTGTCCCGTAACGGGTTTTTGGAAGGCGACACCTTTTTCTCCTTCCTTGAATTTTATGCTTCTTCAGTAAGCGGTGGTGTAGATAGCTTAAACGGCCGGTTTGCAACCGATAGTATGCGGGAAGCTTTTGGAATAGATTCGCTATCACTCGATATTTTTGTAGTAAACGGTAGCGCCCCATCCCATGGCATAACAGGCAGTGGCGGCCTCCGTCTTTTCCGATACAGTAGAAATGGGGCGGCTGTTAATCTTTCAGAAAATTCTTTAGGCGATTTTTCGCTATCTCCTTATCAGATAGTTGCTCCAGCCGATAGTGGTCACCTCTCTTTTTCAATAAAACGGGGCTCTGATCTAGGTGCATACCGTTATTTTGTTGACTCAATGCTGATTCATCGCACGGCGGATTCCATAAGAATTCCTGTTGCATTATTACAAAGGAGCGTTGACGGAATGTTTACTCTCGACCCGTCAAGGAAAGCGGTGCTAAAATATTTTGGACGCTCCATTAAAAGAATTCGCGCTGTTACGCCCGATACATCTGAAAAAGTTTATCGGGATACTCTTGTTAGGGATTCAATTGTATTAGTTGCTAAAGTTTCGGAAATGGTTGCCCGACAGTCAAAGGCGAATAGAGAGGCTTTAGAAAACAACCCATCGGTAACCACATACAACTGTTTTTCTTCCGAAAATAGCTCAAATAGCCCTGTTGGCAAATATAGGGCTGCTTTCGACATAGCGGTTGATACTATAATGAACAGATTAAACCCGGATTCGGTTGTAGTATTGCAGAGTCATGCAACCTTTTTTACAGCAAATTCACCGGATTCATCGTTTTCAGAAGCAAGACAACCGCTTGATTTTGTTGTTTATTGCCAGTTGCTTGATTCTTTAGGCGCAATCGTAACTATTTCCGGGAAAGGACTATACAAATTGTCAGATACAGTGGCTGTATATAAATCGTTTCTTCCCTGGAGCGATAGTTCGTTTACCATCAGTATAAATAAACAGCTTGTTGCAATGACTGACCCGCTTTATAAAGAGGTAAAGTCGTTGCGGTTTGTTGTTGCGGCGGCTAACCGTCCCGACAGGGATAATTCTGATAGAATTGCAAAGGTAATTTTCAGGAGACGGGTTGCAATTGATTACAGGTACGAGGCGAGATGATGAATTTTAGAAAAGCTCCATTTTTTTTATTGGCTTTCTGCTCTATGTTCGTCATTTTTGCACAGGGCCTAATGGCGTATTCGGCTTTTCCTGTTTCTGGGGATGTTTTTTCTCTGGATGCCGGATTTATTTCAAACCACTCTTCAGTAAGAGAAAGGGGAATGGGAAATTCTGGCTCTGCCCTTTTTGACAGTATAAATTATTCAGTTAGTAATCCGGCTTCGATTGCTCTTATTGACTACACAATTTTCTCCGTTTCCTATTTGCCGGAGATTACCCGTTCGAGAAGTGCTACAGATGAATCTTGGGGTTTTGCTCAGGATTTTCCTTCTGTTGAAATGGTTATTCCGGCTGGTAAGTATGGCGTTTTCATGACATCCATAATTCGCGAACGGGCGGTGGACTTTAACGGCTCTTTCACCGATAAAGATGGTTTTGGAGTTAAGCGAACTCTATTTGGTGGCCTTTGGAGTGGCAGATTATCTTACGCTAACAATTGGGGAAAAAAGTTATTATTCGGCCTCTCTTTGGGTTCGCTGCATGGAAAGGTTGCATCGGGCCGTTATATTTCTGACTTTGCAGATACAAATGCACCGCTAACCCCCTCCCGTCTGCAAAAGGCTGAATATTCCGGTCTGTTGACTAATTTGGGGCTTGCTTACCGTTTTGGCGGCAATACAATTGCTTTAAGTGGAACAATACCTGTTGGCAATGCCGATGTTGATATAACAAGGCAGACGATTCAGTATTGGTCATCAACCTCTACAGCAGACTCCACCGTCCAAACCCAAACGCTAAAAGTTAATTATGAAGCTATACCAGCTTCCGTTAGGGTGGGGCTAGCATTGCTGCCGCTTCCAAGGCTTTCTATTGCTGCCGACGGCGAGGCTTTTTTCAGGAATCAGAGTGTTCAGGATGTTGAATATCAAGTTGGACTCGGAGCCGAAATCCGCTTTACTGAAGGGCGAGACATTTATAATTATTTTAAAAATATTCCACTTCGGCTGGGTCTGTTTTACAGAGAGCGGCCAGGAGAAACAAATAGCACAGTAGAAACGGGTGGGTCAATTGGTTTCTCGCTCCCTACGGTGGGTAATTTTGGATTGCTGAATTTTGCGATTGAAGGATACCGTCGTGCTGATGGTGCTGTTTTAAGCAGTGGTTATCGCGAAGATGCCGCACGCATATCTGTTCAGTACATGCATAAGGGTCGCTGGGGCAGACTGCGTCGCTCTCAGGTAGGAGAAATACAGTAATAAAAATCTTTTGGGAGGATACATGCCATGTTCAGAATCCAGACACTCAATAAAATAGCGTCAGTGGGACTTGAAAGGTTGCCGCGGGAGCTATACGAAATAGCCTCTGAATTACCAAATCCAGACGCTATTCTTGTCCGTAGTGCCGATATGCTTCAAAACACCTTTTCGTCCGAACTTCTTGCAATCGCGCGAGCGGGAGCTGGGGTTAACAATATTCCGGTGGACAAGTGCAGCAATAGCGGCATTGTAGTGTTCAATACGCCTGGCGCGAATGCGAATGCTGTTAAAGAACTTGCCATCCTTTCTCTACTTATATCGTCAAGAAAAATTATTCCAGGCGTTGATTTTGTCAAGACATTGCGTGGGAAAGGGGCTGATTTTTCCACAATGGTTGAGAAAAATAAGGGGCAATTCGCTGGTCCCGAAATTGCCGGAAAAAAACTTGGTGTAATTGGTCTTGGGGCCATTGGGGTTATGGTGGCAAATAGTGCTATCGCTCTTGGCATGGAAGTTGAGGGATACGATCCATTTATATCTATTGACCATGCTTGGAATCTTTCGCATCAAGTTAAAAAGGCAAAGGGACTCGACAGACTAATTGCTACTTCAGACTACATTACGCTACATGTTCCTCAAACAGAGCAGACCAAAGGTTTTATAAATGCAGAAAAAATTTCTAGACTCAAAAAAGGCGTACGCATAATAAATATGTCTCGTGGTGGTCTTGTTGTTGAGAAAGATATTATTGAAGCTCTAAAAAGCGGACAAATAGGGGCCTATGTCACGGACTTTGCAAGCGAAGCGCTTCTTGATGTTCCAAACACAGTGTGTCTGCCGCACCTTGGCGCTTCAACTCCTGAGGCTGAAGATAATTGTTCAATTATGGCGGTAGATCAGCTTAAGGAGTTCCTCGAAAATGGCAACATACTTAATTCTGTGAATTTTCCTAATACAATCATGGAACGACAGGGAGAGGCCAGAATAGCCATTGTTAACAAAAATGTTCCAAACATGGTTGGTCAGTTTTCTACTATTCTTGCCGATGCAAAACTTAATATTCTCGAAATGATTAACAAAAGTCGCGGTGAATTGGCCTATAACCTTGTTGATGTGTCAAGTAGCGTTGATTCTGGTGTGGTTGATAAACTTAAGAAAATAGATGGAGTAGTTAAGGTAAGAGTAATCGGAAAGTAAAGGATGTCGCCCATAAAGCGCCTAAGAGTAAAAAGAGGGCGAGAAACTCCTTTTCGTGCCGGGCATCCTTGGGTTTTTTCAGGGGCCTTAATCGATTCGTCGCCTGCTGTAAAATCGGGCGAAATAGTGGCTTTGGTGGATTCGCAAGATTCTTTTATAGCTTACGGCTGTTACAATCCAGATAGTCAAATCACTGTTAGACTCTATTCGTGGGATGAATCCGTTGTGCCCGATAGGTCATTGTTGGCATCAAGGATTTTAGGAGCAATAAAATTAAGAAAATCTGTTCTGCAAATGTGTACCACAGAAAGTGGATGCAGGTTGGTATTTTCTGAAGCAGATAAACTTTCAGGTCTTACGGTTGATGCTTATGGTTCACATCTTTCTATTCAGGTTACAAGCCTTTTTGTGCATAATTCACTTAAGGACATTATTGATATTCTTGAGCAAGAATTACGGCCGCTCTCTATTATTCTAAGGACAGAAAAAGGGATTAAAGAGCAGGAAGGTCTTGATATTAAGGATACGATACTTTATGGTGAAAGCACAAATGATTATGCTTCCATTAATGAGCACGGACTTTATTATACTGTGAATTTAAAAGAGGGACACAAAACCGGTTTTTATCTTGATCAGCGCAACAATAGGCTTCGAATACGGGATTTCGCGGGCAGTAAAGATTGCCTAGATATCTGCTGTTATTCTGGCGGCTTTACAATGAACATGTTAAAGGGGGGGGCAGCCTCTGTTGTTGCCGTTGATGCTTCACAAAATGCTCTTACACTTGCAGAACAAAACTGTACTTTAAATGGTTTGTCGGGCAAGGTGTCGTTCTTAAAAGGGGACGCTTTTACCATAATGGAGCGGTTGAAGAACGAAAAACGGAAATTTGGACTCATTGTTTTGGATCCGCCCAAATTTGCCCAGTCAGCACGCGGCATCGATCAGGCAGTCAAGGGTTACGAAAGATTAAACCGCTTAGCCCTTTCCCTGC
Organism: uncultured Fibrobacterota bacterium; assembly: GCA_964590225.1. Classification (GTDB taxonomy): domain Bacteria; phylum Fibrobacterota; class OXYB2-FULL-49-7; order OXYB2-FULL-49-7; family JAEUSG01; genus JAEUSG01. Next base: position 34,119 of record CAZPWS010000017.1, on the reverse strand, counting down.
TTGAACCGGATGGGATTTTAGTGTCGTGCAGCTGCTCTGGCAGGGTATCTCCCGATCTTTTTAGAAACGCAATTCGAAACGCCGCTATTAACGAAAAGCGAATGGTAAGAATATTTGAAGAAAGGGGAGCCGCTCCCGACCATCCAGTGCATCCGGCTATTCCTGAAACTGCGTACCTTAAATGCTTTATATGTTGTGTTGAATAAAAAAAGTGCTGTAATTATTTCAGCTGGCGGAAGCGGCAAAAGGATGGGACTCAGTTCTCCCAAACAGTTTATTGCTATTGGTAGTTGTAATGAGCGAATAATTGACATTACGGTATCTAAATTTGAAAACCATCCCTTAATAGATGAGATTGTTCTTGTACTTCCCGAAGCGGATATTACAAAGGAAATACCCTATTTTAAAAAACAGTACAGTAAAATTAGAAGGATAGTGAAGGGGGGCAATGAAAGGATAAAATCTGTAGGAAATGGTCTGTTAGCAGTTTCAGAAGAAATTAATACAGTATTGATTCACGACGCGGTTCGCCCATTTGTAAGAAATATTGATATCGAAGCTGTTATTAGTATGCTCGATAAATGTGACGGCTGTACCCTTGCGGTTCCAGCAAAGGACACCATCAAAGTAGTAAAAAATAACGAATTAGTAGCCTCTACACTTGACAGATCGCAGTTATGGCACACATTGACTCCTCAATGTTTTAAAAGAAATATCCTTGAATCGCTAATTTCAAAGGCCATTGCAGAAAAGAGATACGGAACTGATGAATGTATGATTGCTGAACAGATGGGATATGATATCCGCGTTGTTGTGGGCGACTATTTTAATCTAAAAATAACAACACCGGAGGACATTCTTTTAGCAGATGCAATTAGGAGAAGCGGCCGTTGAGCGAAAAAAAGAGGCTTCACTTTGTAGATGGATTTAGAGCAGTAGCGCTTCTGATAATGGTATCCACACACGGTTTTAAAGCATGGATAGAACCTTCTCATTGGACCTCTTTTCAGCTCAAAGTACTTGAAATTGTCACCAAAGCCCCAAGCGCTATATTTTTCTTCTTGGTTGGTATTTCGTATGTGTTTGCGAGAAACTCCCGACTTGAGAAGGGAAAATCAAAAGCAGAAGTTTTAAGAAGTTTTATTAAAAGAGGAATGCAGCTCCTCTTGTTTGCCTATCTGTATAAAGCAATTGATTTAATCTTTGGTGTTAAGTGGATATATATAAACTTATGGCTTGTCGATGTGCTAAATATTATTTCGATTTCTCTTATTGCTGTTGCCATGTTCGATTGGTTTAGGGGCAAATTTTTGCATAATAACATCTGGTGGTTTATTGCTGCGCTGGTTGCTATATTAATAACACCCGCTATTTTTAAAATTCCTATGCAATATCTTCCCGATCCAGTTAGATGGTATTTTCAGGGGGTTCCACCGAATGCTTATTTCACGCTCTTTCCTTTTGTAACCTACTCATTTTTTGGTGCTTTTATTGGAGAAAAATTGTCACAACGAAAGTTTTCTCAACCATTTATAGGATTATACAAGGAAGCATTGTTCCCAGTAGCTATTCTGGTGCTTGCATTTCTATTGCAGTTTGTGGGATTAAACATTGTTGAGAAATCGACCAAAACCATGTTTTTCATGAAGGGCTTTATTCTTTTATTGATAGGGCTTTGGATTTCATATAATCTTCAGGAAAAAATTGGATTCGGCCCCTTAGTTGTAATAGGCAGCCATACAATGATAGGTTATTGGTTTCATGCAAAGTGGATTTATATTTTCTACGGACAACATATCCGTCAATTACAGTGGAACGAAGCAGGATGGCTTCTGATAAAAACCTATATTGCCACGATTGCGGTGGTGTTGCTTTATGCAAAAATAAAAAAAGACCGCATTTTCTTATAATATCGATAAATATTCCTACCTTTCAAGAAAGCTTATTTTAGCATAAGCAATTTTCGCTGGATTGTTTTACCGGAACTCTGTAATCTTGCAATATAAAGGCCTGTAGGCAGGGGCTCTCCATTTGACTGTTTTCCATTCCAAATGATATTGTGATAACCGGCACCTCTTAAAATCCAGCCGTTTAATAGTTTGCCTGCAACACTGTAAATCTGAATCGATGTATTGTAACTATTCTCTCTTGGAATACCAACGCGCAGATTCACTGTTGGATTGAATGGATTTGGCGCTGCTGTAAACGATAATTCTGATGGCAACCTTTCAAGATGTGCTATGGATGTAGGTTCTTTCTTTATTATAAAAAGATAGGTCGCTGTATCACTCAGAACTCCATCAGTAGCTCTTACCATAACAGTGTCCGTGCCTTCGTGTTCGTCAAGAGGATCGAACGAAAGAGCACCTGTCATAACATTTACACCCATTCCATTGGGCGCTTTTATTAGATACCACATGACCTGATTAGCATCGGGATCGGTTGCCGAAAGCTGAAATAGATAAGGCTGTCCAATAATTGCGCTGTCGATAGCTGTAGTTGTAATTACCGGCTTTCTATTAGTTGATACATTGCATGTGTCGCAGAAAACAACATTCAGCTCTATGTCGTCAGAAATTGAGCCATCACATGGTGAAGCAAGAACAAATTTCAGACCTGAATAATCCCATGCTGATGGTCCCTTTCGTACAGTTACTGTAGCGTTAACGGAGCTACCTGGATTGATAGTGTAAGGTACAGGACTGCCACCCTGAACCTGACTGCCTCCTAAAGTTATAACTGCACCATACGGGTTGCTTTCCTGTAAAAATCTGAGATTGTATGTACGGATTTCGCCGCTTTGGGTTGTGTTACCAAGAGAAAGGGTAAATAGAGCCGCATCCGTAGAGTTTACGCCAAGCCGTGTTGTTGTATCTGAAAGCAACTGTACACCGTCGCGGGGTTGAGTTCCAGGTTCCCATGGGCAGCTGCTTCTGCCTGCAACAAGCTTAAAAACAGGTGCAGCATATGCTAAGTCTGCCATAATATCAACAGAAAAGAAATCTCCTGCATCGTCGTCACTTAGATAATACCCCGTTGTCCTGGTATATGAACTACCTATTGATGAGGAGCCGCCCATTTCAAGTTTCAATTTACTTTCTACGCCACCGCTTGCTCCGCTTCCGCCAATCTCCATTCCGAGTTCAGCCGCAAGGCTCGCTTCAAGATACATCGAAAAATCAATTGTATTCGTGAGTCCGGCAGTTACTTCAAGTGAATTTTCGTAAGGAACACCGGCACTGAAAGAACGGTTCTCTATGAACAGGGCGTTCTTCTTGAGGCTATCGTTACGATCAAGAGTTTGCTGCCACACGCTCATCTGGCTTTGATACAGAACTGCTGAGTCAGGATGAGATGTTTCGTACAGCTCGCTAATCTCCCTCAGTTGTGGTATGAGAACATTTCTTATGTGATCATCAGTGTACATAAATGTTGTGCTGAAACCATTTGGACTCATGATGAGCTGTTTACTTACTTCAACTCCGCATGCGCTGGTATCATATTCAACGACATCAGTAATCGCATAAACCATATTAATTGCTGCGCCTACAAAAACATCCCCTGATGTCCCTGTAATGTCCTGGTTACCTGATGTTGAAACCTTTTCGCTGGCAGTAATTTTAAGCGACAGCTCCGTTGTATTGGTCAGGCTGCCACCAATCGTAAGAGAATTTTTCAGCTGACCATACACCTTGAAGGCTGTAAATATAAACTGCCCCGCCTCATACTCAGCACCAAGTTTAATCTGGCTCCAGAGATTAACGGAACTTTCCATTTTGGTATATAGCTTGAATGAAGTGTTAAAACTGCTATTTTTGGAAAGATAGCTATAACTTCCATCTCCAGGAGGATCACGAAGAATCATGAGAGGTACATTGGGTGAAACAGAGGTGAATGTCTGCTCGCGTGGGCGGTTTCCCGTAACAAGAACCTGTGTACTGTAATAATCCGATACATTTCCCGTATAAGCAACAACCTCAAGCTGATAAAAATGCGGTGCAATAATATTCGGCGTTCCCGGGACAATTTCGTACGAGATTCTGCCATTGGCAAGTGGAACGGTGTCTGTAACTGTTGCACCGCCATTAAGAGTGTGAGTGATTACGGCCCAACCTGTATCAACGAGACAATTTGAAGTGCCGAAATTTTCACGCAGCTCAAGCTCAAGATTGAATGGTTGAGCCTGCTCAACTATTGGTTTACCGTTATATGTTCCGCCGCAACCTATGCGTGGAAAGCCGGTAACAGAAAGAACCGGTTTTTTTCTATAAATAAATGGGTAGATAACTTCAGAAGTATCGAGGTCAATATTCAAAGTATCTGTGAAGTAGGCGAGAACAGAATCATTCGTAACAATATCCCCCTCTTGCGTAAAATCATTAACCCTCACAATTAATGGCTGTGCAGGCAATATTACAGAATAATTCCCTGTATGATCATTTTCAATCAAAGTATCAATAATACCTTTTTTGTCAAAAATATGAAGCTGGGCCTTGCCTATGTATATACCGCAGGGACCGCCAAAGGTGCCGCTGAAAGTTCTTGTTGTGGTATCGAAAAAGACCAATTCGGCAACATCATCAGAAATATAAAAGGAGGTGTCGGAAGGGATGAAAGCGTGCTTGCTCCGAACGGGCTTGAATGAGTGTGTACCTATTTCAGATACTGTAACTGCGACAAAACCGTTTGTATCTGTTACATATCCGCGAGGAATATTATCGGCCCAAATTTCAACACCGGGTACACTTATTGTATCCCCATTAAATACCTGCTTTACATAGCAGTTAATTGTGAAAGAAGAGGTGTCAATAAAATCGATATTTGTATGGGTATAACTTGAAAGGGTCAGGCTTCGTGTTTCAGAAACAGGTCTGAACCCGTGGTTGACAAGCTCAGGAGTGATCGAAAAAGTGGCGTCATCATAATAATAAATCTGCGATACGCTGTAATAACCGTTAGCATCAGTTATAGACGAATATGTTTCCCTGTCCGCTCCCTGAGGAACGCTGTTTTGACGGGTTACGACTACATTTACACCGGGAACACCTCCACCAAAAGGGGCTTTGACATAACCGGATATACTGCCATTGGGAAGCCTGAATCCCGTTGCCGAACCCGAACGATAAGTTTTTCCTGCGTTATTGTCAGGCGTTACAATGTATGTATAAGTGTAACCTGGAAGAGGCAGACCTCCGGTATTCGGGTCTGTCCAACTGGTAGCTGTGGGGCTGTTTATAGATATGAGAAACTCGGGAGAGTTATTACCATCTTTTCGTTCAATAGTAAACTTTTGAAAATTCAAGGAGTCGGAATTTTCTGTATTCCATGTTATTTTGACACCGGAAGCAAGGGACTCTGTTCGCACATTCAGGCTGAAGGCACGACCATTGGCAGAAACTCTGGTTGAACGGTTGTTCCAGTCCGCGGCATAGGACTCTACTTCGTATTTGTATGTTCTTCCAACAACAACATTAGTGTCTGTCCATGTAAGAACGCTGCTCGTAACTGTTGCAACTAATGCGCTATCACGATAAACTCTGTACTGATACTTATTTGTAGGAACATCTGTTGTACTCGCGCCCCATTTTACGACAACTTTGGTATCGAACATGTCCGTTGTTGCCGTTACAGAAGCTGGCGGTCGTATTGAGTTGGTGTTTCCATTGATCCTTTGTGTGCCGCCATAATCACAATTGACTATCCCAAGAAATGCCCCTTTGAAGCGGTAATCGGCAATATACCAAAAAGACTGGCCAGGACCCGCTGCATGGAAGTGGGTTGTGCCTTGATGAGCAGGTACATCTGTACCATTATAAACAACACCAACAATGTTGGTTGTTGTGCCTTCTCTTTTTATGTTATACTCCGTCCAGGGGAAAGAGACGCAAGCGTTATTGGCGGCTGTCCATCTCAGATAGATGTAATAATCACTGCCTGAAGCGGTTGCTGTAAATGTTTGTGCATCAGCAACTTGTGATATGAACAGGAAAACTGAAGCGACAAGAAATCCAAGACCTTTTTTCATTAAAACTCCCTTGATATTAAGCTTTCGATTGATTAGCTAAAGTCTAATACAATAGAATATTCGATATAAATTAACAAAAAATTTCCACTGTTAAAATTGTTAAAAAGAGATAAGTGGTTGAAAATTAAGCTGTTATAAGAACTATTTGTTGAAGCTTGTCTTCGAGAAGTTGCCGTGTTTCAGAAGATTTATTACAACTGGCAATAACATAATCGGCTGTTTTAATTATTGTATTCCATCGTGGGTTTTTAGGAAAAGTTTTGATATTCAGGTACTTATCAAGCGTCTGGGTCCTCTCCCAACCATCTGGATTAATATGTACTTTCCACAATCCTGATTCTCGCGCAAGATCCGCTTTTTCTTTACCTGTGGATTCATTCCAATATAGAATGGCTAATTCAAGCAACTCAGCAGCATAAATTTTCTTCCGTTCAACATCTGTTTCTTGCAATAAAGCACTGCCCATCTGTTCAAGAGCGTTATCGATTGTTTTTAAATCCCTGCCTATTTTGCTTTCCATTACAACACCTTCCGGTGAAGCGTTAATTAGTATCTGCTCAAGGGATTGAATTCTTTCACGGTTTTTATTCAACTGTTCAATAAAAGTAACCGCAGAAAGAGACGAAGAGAAATTCGTTTTTTCGGTTTTAAAGAGAAAAACTGTAATCTCATCATCTTCAAGCTCAAGTGTTACAGTAGATAATTGACGCTCCGAACTATATATGTCAACAAACTTACTCAGTGGATATCCTACAAGATCGCTATTTGCTACTTTTATCAATTCTTCGAAAGCTTTGTTTGAAAACTCAATAATGCCTCTCTCGTCAACTGCACATAACGGCTCATTTATTGTATGCAGAAGTGCTGTGAGCCTATGCTGAACCTGCCTAAGATTGGTTTCCTCTTTTACCCGTTTTTCCATTTCTGAACGCAATCTTTGGTTTTCAACAAGTTCCACGGCCAGCCGTTCAGAGTTGCTGAAAACTTTTGCAAACCTTCGCGACAAAACAAACGAGTAAAGAAAGGTAAAAACAAGCGTTGCAAGCGGTACTGCAACGAATGTATCAAACATATTCATTGCCCACAGAATATCATTTATACCCGCCGCGGAAAGAATAAAGATCCCCGACAAAATTATAATAGCATCATTTCGATAATTTTTAAGAGCAAGTATTCCCGTATAAATACTGTATGCAGTTAATGCTATCAATACAGGGAAAAATGCTTTGAAAAAAGTTTCTGTGAGATGAGATGGAGAAACTGCAACAAGTACTATAAATGTAAATGATACAGTAAAAAATATTTTCTTTAGTACCTTTTTCTTTTCAAGGGGGAAGAACGAATCAAGGAATGCTATAAAACATGGCACGCTCAACATTATGCTTATAACATCGATTTTGTAAAGAGTAGAAGGTAGAATACAACACTCCAAGGCTGCCGAATAAGGGCTGGACACCCATGCGTTAAATCCGTAAAGGAGGCAAAACAGGCCAAAATAAAAAGAGGAGTGATCTTTCCGGTGTATAGCGAAAACGACAATATTATGCATACCGAGGACTAAGAGTGCTGTAATATTAAGCAACAATAGCGTCTCATTCATTATGGAGAAAAAATAACCACTTATTTTCTTATAATATCGATAAACATTCCTACCTTTTCCATCTCGGCGTTAGCTTCGTCCTCAAATGTTTTTAAAGACTCGTCGTCGGTAGGAATAGAAAGCTTGGCAAGGTATTCTTTTTCTTCTTCGGTAAGAGTAGGTTCCGAAAGATTACCGGAAAAACCTATTTTGGCTCTGCGGCATATAACATCTGCAAGCTTAACAAGTGTAGCAAGTGTCTGATGCTTTTCAGATAAATAGGGATGATGGTGAAATTCAATTGAGTCAACAATGGATTCGGGCATATTCCACCTGTTAGCGAGCCAGCCGCCTATTCGGTCGTGCGTTGTATCAAGAACCATTGTTTCCGCGTAAAGAAGATCTTCGCCATCATCCTGAACTCGGGCCATGATCTCAATAAAATCGTCGTGGCAATATTGGTTAACAACCACTTTACCAAGATCGTGCAGCAGCCCTGCCGTAAAAGCTTCAGATAGTTCACTTTTAGCATATTGTTTTGCAAGCGCTTTGGATGTAAAGGCAACGCCCATAGTGTGTTCCCAAAAACCGGCAAGATTGAAATAACGGCTCCCCCCGGGATCCTTGAATGCGTCAAGAACAGAGACAGAAAGCCCCATATCCTTGACTGCGTCAAAACCAACAACTACAACAGCTTGGCTTACAGACGAAATTTGTCTGGCCATTCCATAATAAGCGCTGTTTGCAAGCTTAAGGATACGGGCGGTAAGCACCTGATCGTTTTCGATAAGCCTTCCAAGCGTTTGAGCGGAGCTCTTGGGACTATCAACAATCTGCATCAGGCGGGACACAACGGTCGGCAGGGTAGGAAGTGCAATAATTTTTTCTGCAATAAACCGAAGTTTCTGGGCCTTGCCAATTTGCGCAGTAGTGCGGCGGTCGTAAAAGTTTATTTTTTCAGGCATCAATGTCTATTATATGAAAACCGTCTGCAGATGGTCTTCTTTTCTCCTTTGAATCACCTTCTTTATTGTCGCTGTCTTCGTGATTTTGCTTTTGTCGTGAATTCTCTTTTTCCTTATCTTTATTAACAAGCTTATCCCGCGCTTCTTCAGAAGTTTGCACGGAAGATCGCTTTTGTTCGTCTATGGCCGCCTGCTTTTGAGCAGCAAGAAAAGCATCATCGAGCGGCTTATGAAGATCTCTTGATTGAATTTTGTCAATATTTTGAGCGCGGGAAAAACTATCCTGAAACTCTATCGGACGCATATAATTCACTCATTCATTTTGCGGATAAGCTTACTACGGAGTTTTAATATTGCTTTAGAGTGAATCTGTGAAACTCTCGACTCTGTTATTCCTAAAACCTCGCCTATTTCCTTCAGGGTTAGCTCTTCGTAGTGGTAGAGCGCAACTACAAGTTTTTCTTTTTCAGGAAGCGATACTATGGCCTCTTTAAGAATTCTTTTTGTTTCAGCGAAACCAAGCTCCTTAAGAGCGTTTCCTCCCTGCGGATCCTCAATTATATCCATAATTTTTGTCTGGCGGGAATCGCCTTCGTGACCGCTTCGGGCTTCCTCAAGGGAGAGTATAGTAGTGGGAGTAACATCAGAAAGCATCTCCTCAAGCTCCTGCACCGTGATACCGAGCTCCTGAGCCATTTCATCGTCGTATGCAGCTCTACCAAGCTCGTTTTCAAGCTTAGCATATGCTTTTTGAAGCATTCTTGATTTTTGACGAATAGAACGGGGAACCCAGTCGAGAGCACGCAATTCGTCCAGAATTGCACCTCGGATTTTATGTGTGGCAAATGTTTCGAACTTCACATCTCTTTTCGGATCGAATCCTTCAACAGCTTTTATAAGACCAAGTATTCCCGAACTCATTAAATCATCGACAGATACCGATTTAGGAAGATTTATCGCCATTCTTTGGGCGGTATATTTCACAAGAGAAGCGTATTCAACAAGCAATTTATCCTTTGCCTGTTTACTTCTCGTCTCTACATATTCCTGCCATACAGTTTCTATTGGCATATATTCTCTCTAAAATCAATCCCGTTATCCAGGGAGATTCAGTTTTTTGAGTTCCTCATTATTTGTGGGGGCAAACTTAACAAGAAGCCCGCCCTCCCATTCCTCGTATTTTTTATCCTCCATGCTTTGCAAAACTGCTTTTAGCATAATATCAGATATTACAATTCCTATTAGCCAGAAAATCGCGTAACCAATAAAAGCCTTGAGTGCAATTGCAGGAAGAACTGAGAGAGTAAACTCGTTTTGCGAAAATATGCCAACGAGAAGAAGGGTAAAAAAGACAAATAAACTGATTAACTGCGCTATTTTTTTTGTTAATTGAACCATAGTAGCCTACCTTAAATCTTCCTTAAAATACGAAACTAAGCGACTAAAAACGCCTTCCTTTTTTCTTTCGGGCGTTTGCCCTATAAATCTTAACGCCAAGCGGTGTATAGCTTTACTGAATTGTGAGTCTGGGTAGGCTAAAAATGCCGGTGTTTGCCTTAGAACGGAAGCACTAAGTTTGGCATCTTTAGGAATTGCTCCAAGATATTCCGGTTCTCGCCCTAAAAATCTCTTTGCAAGTGTAGAAAGTTTTTTATATACCTCGCTTCCTTCTATTTCGTTATTTACCATATTTGCAACAATTGATATTTTACTACAACCAGTTGACACCATCATTTTAAGTGCTCCATATGCATCTGCAAGCGAACTTGGCTCCGGTGTTACAATAATTATTTGCCTGTTTGAAGCGGCGGCAAATGCACGAACTGTATTGGCGATACCCGCCTGCGTATCAAAGATTAAAAAATCACAGGAAGATTCAAGAACTGAAAGTTCACGCATAATCCTTTTTAAAGAGCCCGCATCTATATTGGCAAGCGATTCTACGCCTGATCCACCAGGAACTATTGTAATTCCGGCAGGTCCAGCCATAGCAACATCGCCAATCTTGGCTCGCCCTTCGGAAAGATCCTGAAGTGTAAATGATGGGTGAATACCAAGAAGTATATTGATATTAGCAAGCCCTAAATCAGCATCAAAAAGAGTTACCTTTTTATTTAATTTCGCAAGAGCAATAGAAAGGTTTATGCTTATATTGGTTTTTCCTACACCGCCCTTTCCTGAAGCGATTGTGACCGCAGTGCAGCTTTTACCTTGCGCCAAAGAGAGGGCGGTTTCATTTTCAAGCATAAATTCCATACGCTCAGTATCAGTTCCCGTAAGCGTTGATGCAGCGAGCGTTCTTAAGGATTGTGCCTGATCAATCATGCAGCGCCCCCTCCAGCTACAAGATTCGCAAGAGAGCGGCTGTCAGCAAGACTTATATCGTCCGGGATACTCTGGCCCGTACTGACATAAGAAACCGGCTTCCCCGATTCTTTGACAATATTATATATCGTACCATAGCTGATGGTTTCGTCAAGTTTAGTAATAATAAGCTTATTGTAACCTATTTCTGAATACTTCTTTTCGATTGTCCGAAGATCTCTCATTTTTGTTGTTATGGAAATGGTAAGATGCACTTCGTCCGGATCAAGAGCAAGAAGCGTACGCCGCAAGTCGTTCATATGTTCAATGTTTCTCTGACTTCTACCGGCCGTGTCGATAAATACCATGTCGAAGCTTTTGAATTTTTCCATCGCGCATCGCATTTCTTCATCGGTATAAACAATTTCAAGAGGAATTTTAGAAATACCAGCAAACTGCTGAATCTGCTCTATTGCCGCCATTCTGTAATTATCCGCCGCTACCAGCGCTACTTTCATGTTTTCACGCAGACGGAAATGAGCAGCAAGCTTTGCAATAGTAGTGGTTTTCCCAACCCCCGTGGGGCCAACAAGAGCGATGGTTCGTGCCCGTCCGGTATATTTTTTTATGTGACCGCTAACAGGCAACGCCGATTCAACAAGACTAAAAAGTTTTCGTCTTACAGCTAAATCATCATTCAATTCAACCTTTGATAATCCAGATTTTATCGATTCAATTATCTCCGTAATGTGCGCCGCACCAACCTCATTTTGCTCAAGGTTTTCGTAAACTTTTCTCAAATTAATTGGATACGCATTACTCCTTGATTTTTCCGCCTCTTTTTCCGCGAGTGAATAAACAGCACTTCTCATGGCATTTATATCTTTTGAAAGAGAGTCGAATCCCGATGCCGGTTCGTCAAGAACAGCAGTTGAGGCCGCACCACCATATACGCTTTTAGCCGATTTCGTTAACCGATATGGTGAATAGGTAGAAACAAGCGGAACCTCAACCTTCTTTTGTGACTCATCATCAAGGCCGGCGGTTATTTCGTATCGCTCTCCCCCAAAAAGAGAATTACCGCTCTTGCGTGAATTAAGTATTACAGCATGCGGTCCAAGCTCTTCCTTCACAAGCAAAAGAGCATCCTTCATTGTTGCCGCTTTGAATTTTTTAATTGTCATGTTGTATCTCCATTTTCCCTTATTACTCTTTTATTTTAATCATGCCAATAGAACGGATATTTATACCGGCGGCAATTTCATTGTACGAAAGCACTGCGGCGCCTGGAGTTGACGGCTCTATCATTCGTCTAAACTGATTTCTGACTATTGGCGAAGTGAGAATTACCGGCTGTTCATTTTTAGACATTATCTTAAGGACCTCATCGTTAACGGCATCAAGAATACGCGTAGCCATTTCCGGACGAAGCACAAGCTTATTTCCGCGATCGGTCTTTTGCATAGACACCTCAAGAAGCTGTTCCAGCTTAGGATCGAGCGTTATTACAGCTACAGAACCGGAAGCATCCCTATACTGGTCGCAAATTTGCCGTGCAAGCGCATCCCGCACAAATTCTGTAAGGATATCTGCATCCTTTGTTTTATCAATATTATCCGCCAATACCTCCAGTATTGTGCCAAGATCCCTAATAGACACCCTTTCCTTAAGAAGATTTACAAGAACCTTCTGCACCTCTCCATTTGTCATTTTGTTGGGAATAAGTTCATCAACAACAACAGGGTTCCGCTCTTTAAGGTTGCTAATAAGCGTTTTAACATCCTGTCGCGTTAGTATTTCCTGTGCGTGAGCCTTAATCAGCTCTGTCAAGTGAGTTGCAATGACTGCCGGCAGCTCAACTACCGTGTAACCGGCAAGTTCCGCTTCCTCTTTTTGTGATTCAGTAATCCATAGTGCAGGTAACCCGAATGCAGGCTCCTTTGTCGCAATGCCCCTTATTGTTTTAGAAACATTACCAGGATTCATGGCAAGATAGGAACCGCTCATCAGTTCACCTATTGCTACTTCACTATTTTTGATTTTAATCTTGTACTCATTCGGTTTAAGCTGAATATTATCCCTTATTCTTATGGGCGGAACTATTATGCCTATTTCACTTGCACATTGACGGCGAATCATGGTTATTCTTTCGAGAAGATCTCCACCCTGTGAAATATCAACTAGAGGAATTAGTCCATAGCCTATTTCCATCTCCATCTGGTCAACATTAAGATAATCCTCTATTTTCTCTTCGGCTTTTGCGCTGCTTTTATCTGCTTCTTTTGCCTTTTCTTTTTCTGTTTCTTCTTCACTTTTGCTGTCCATTAAGCCATTCTTTACCATGTAGCCTGCAATGCCAGCAAAGACGGAGAGACCAAGGAATGGAATGGTTGGAAAGCCGGGAACAATAGCAAAGAGCCCCATAATGCCGGACGCAATAAAAAGAGCCTTTGGACTTTGTAAAAGCTGACCGGTAATTTCACTTCCAAGATTACTTGCAGAAGCTGCACGGGTTACTATTATACCAGAAGCTGTTGAAACAATCAGAGCCGGAACCTGACTTACAAGACCATCACCAATAGTCAATATGGTAAAACGGTTTAAAGCTTCCTTAAAAGAAAGGTCGAACTGAAGCATGCCTATTATAAATCCGCCAAGAATATTTATTCCCGTCATGACAAGTCCGGCAACCGCATCACCGCGAACAAATTTGCTCGCACCATCCATGGCTCCATAAAAATCTGCTTCCCGTCTTATGGTATCCCGCCTCTCCCGCGCTTCGCCTTCCGTAATCATTCCGGCGTTAAGGTCGGCATCAACTGCCATCTGTTTTCCTGGCATGGCATCCAAGGTAAACCGCGCCGCAACTTCGGCGATACGGGATGAGCCTTTTGTAATAACTACGAATTGAATAACGACAAGTATTATGAAGATGATTGTTCCAACAACAACATTACCGCTTGTTACAAAAGTTCCAAATGCGTTTATAACAGCCCCAGCGTCCCCCGTCGAAAGAATAAGGCGAGTACTTGCAACATTTAGTGAAAGCCTGAAAAGAGTGATAACAAGTAGCAAACCAGGAAAAACAGAGAAATCCACCGTCCTTTTGGTGTACATCGAAACCATCAAAATCAAAAGCGAAAGGGAAATATTTGCCGAAAGTAGGATATCGAGTACCAAAGAATGCATAGGAATGAGCATAACGGCGAGAACACCGACTACGCCCGCAGCAACAAGATAATCGTTATTTTTAACGATCTTTCCTACTACACCTTGAGCTCTATTTAGTGCTTCCACTTTTCTGTAACTCCTGTAAAAACAACGCAATATCCCTTTGCGTTACTGTTTTTAAATGGATTGAACTAATGCAAACCATTCTTGAGGCTTAAAGTTGATCATTTAAACCTCTTTAATGATTACATGCAAATTTGATGCCGTGCTATTTTCCTAAATTCCGATAGTTAGAGAAAGAAATGATGAGAACCCGCCCACTTTTAATACAAATGGTTGATATCCGTTAGTTATATTTGTCCTTAGTGTCCTTTCAGGTCTCTTGAGGGGGATTAAAAATTTAATGGAGGTTTAACTTGGTATGGCAAGCGCAAATGAGCTGAGAAAAAGAAATATGGTCAAATATAACGGTGATATCTGTCTTGTAGAGGAGGTTGTTGTCCGCACCCCTCCCAATAATAGAGCTTATGTCCAGATGGAGCTTCGCAGCTTGACTTCGGGCAAGGCATTCCCTATAAGAACCAATGTCAATGAAGCATTTGAGGTTCTTGAAAACAGGTCAAAAGCGCTCGAATTCTCATATGAAAATCAGGGTGAATATGTCTTTGTTGACCCCAATACATTCGATACCTATGAACTCCAAAAAAGCGTTGTCGAAAGCGCGCTTGATTTTATCTCCCCAGGGCAAAAATATGAGGTGCTGTTTGTAGAAGATAACCCAGTGAGAATAGACCTTCCCGCATCTGTAGAAATGACTGTTGCAGAGGCAATGGATGCCATAGGAGGGAATACGGCAGGAAATGTACGAAAAATTGTTAAGATGGAAACCGGCCTTGAAGTTGAAGTGCCTCTTTTCATTAAAACAGGCGATGTTATAAAGGTAAGCACCGAAGACAAAAAATATCTCGGTCGGGCGTAATTGTTATTTTACAAGGTTTGTGTCAAGCCCTTTCTTTAACATTTGTTCTTGAAAGGGCTTTACTGTTGAATATTTGAATATGCTTAAATAGATTATAGTGTCGTATTTTTATTTCTTTTAAAAAAGGTTGGGCAATATGGATATAAAAGACAAAGATTTGCTTAATGAACTTATCATAGAATCACAGGAGCATATTGCCAATATCGAACCCGACCTTCTTGTCCTTGAGCAGGAGAAGGACAACGCTTCATCTGAGCTCATAAACAAGATATTCAGGGCCATCCACAGCATAAAGGGCGGTTTTGGTTTTTTCGGGCTCGAAAATATCAAGGAGTTGAGCCATACAATGGAAAATATCCTTGATCTTGTGCGAAACAGAAAAATTTCAGTTACTCAGGAAATGATAGATTCTTTGTTCAAAGGTATCGACAAACTTAAGCTGATGCTTGAGGATGTCGAACACTCTGACACAATCTCAATCCATGAGGAGTGCGCTCTCTTTACCCCCTTTCTTTCTAATAAACCCGAGGAAACCCAAAAAGCAAGCGTCGAAATAAAAGCCGACAAAAGCATCAGGAGAACTTCCATTTCGACTGAAGAATTAAGTCCTGACAAAATCCGTGAATATGTAAAAAAAGGCAAAAAAATTTACAAATTAACTTTTATGGCAGACAACAAGAAAACCGTTGAGAGGCTTAACGAATATAAACTTCTTGGGGATATAATTGATGTAAAACCTGCCCCCGATAGATGGCCTGGCAGCAAAACAAAAGAGACTGATGTCGAAGTACTTTTTGCATCAATCCTTGAGTCCGACTTAATTGGCGCCGGAGTAGGACTCGCGGAATCACAAATACAAGTTATAGACACTTCTGCGGCCAAAAGTTCTATCGATAACGAAAGAAAACAGGAGATAAAAGCAGCTGAAGCGGAACAAAAAAATAAAAAAGGGACAACCTCGCCAGCTGCATCTGCCAGTAGCGGCGGAACAGAAGCTTCCGACACCCTTCGCGTTCGCGTAAATTTACTGAATAACCTCATGAATCTTGCCGGCGAGCTTGTGCTTTCCCGAAACCAGCTTTTGCAAAACATCAATAGAAAGGTTAGTGAGGGAATCGATATCGAGAAGCTCCGTTCAATAACGGAGAAAACAATAACCGACGCTGTTCACCGCCTTGCAACTCAATGCGCAAGGCACGGTTCAAATGGTGCTGATTTTGATTCGCTGGTAAAAAAGGAGGCAAAGGGAGTTGCCGACATGCTCGACAATTTTCTCGCAATGAGACTTGGCGACATAAAGGGCTTGAGCGTTATTCTCCAGAATGTTGACCGTGTAACTTCGGAAATGCAGGAAAATATCATGCAGACAAGGCTTCAGCCTGTTAGCGTGGTGTTCAACAAGTTTCCGCGCGTAGTAAGAGATCTTGGGCGCGACATGAAAAAAGAGGTCAGGCTCGATACCGAAGGTGGCGATGTTGAACTTGATAAATCAATAATAGAAATGCTTTCTGATCCGCTCAACCACATTGTCCGCAATTCAATGGACCACGGTCTTGAAACTCCTGACGACCGCGAGGAGATGGGAAAACCGCGGGAAGGCACAATAAGGCTAAAGGCTTATCACGAAAGTGGCAAAGTTATCATTGAAGTTTCAGACGATGGCAGTGGTATCGATGTTAAACGGGTTAGGGATAAGGCTGTTGAGCGCACGCTTATTTCACGGGAAGAGGTTTCAACCCTTTCCGATAAGGAAGCCCTTCTATTTGTGTTTATGCCAGGCTTTAGCACGGCGAAACAGGTTAGCGCGGTTTCTGGTCGTGGAGTTGGAATGGATGTTGTAAAGACCAATATAGAACGACTTGGCGGAACAGTAGAGTTAGAATCAGAACTCGGCAAAGGCACCAAAGTTATCATGAAGCTCCCTCTCACCCTTGCAATTATCCCTTCCTTGATTGTTTCCGTAGATAACCGCAGATTTGCCATTCCACAGGTTGGACTTGAAGAACTTGTCCGAATCCGTGCTGTTGACATAGCAAAAAAGATAGAAACGGTTCATGGAAGCCCTGTGTTGCGACTCAGAGGCAAGTTGCTGCCTCTTGTCAAGCTCGCTGATGTACTTGGTATCGAGAAATTTTATACCGATCCGGAAACAGGAGAAAAGAGAAAAGAAAAGCGGCAAAGGCTTGCTGATCGGCGTGATGTCACTGTAACGGTTTCTCAGGAAATTAAGGACAAACGGCAAAGTCAAGCAGACAGAAGATACCATAGCGAAAGTTCAGTCAAGGTTATTGTGCTCAAGGTTGGCGATAACCGCTTTGGCCTTGTTGTTGACAATGTTCACGATAACGAAGAAATAATTGTTAAGCCACTATCGGGGTACCTGAAAAAGTGTCAGGCATATGCCGGCTCTGCCATTATGGGGGATGGTGCTGTTGCCATGATCCTCGATTCAATAGGTTTATCCACGCTTGCCGGCCTAAAATTCAGTGATCTTGAAAGGGAGTCTGCCACAGAAAAGGAAAGACATGAGAGGGCGCAGCTTATTGAGCAGCAGGAAATACTTACCTTCAAGAACGGAACAACAGAACTCTTTGCCGTTGACTTAAGTATGGTCGCGCGAGTCGAGAAGATCGCCACAAAAGATATCGAAAAAATTGGCGACAAGGAGTTTCTGAAATATGACGACAAATCTCTCAGGCTTATCCGCCTCCACAACTATATGCCAATACAGCCGCCAACAGCCGATACAGAAGAGGTATATGTCATTGTTCCTAAACTTGTAAAGCACCCGCTTGGCATAATCGCCACCAATGTCGAGGATGTCATGCATGCCAATATTGAACTTGACAGAAAAAATGTAAAGGGAACCGGTATCCTTGGTTCTGCAATAATTAATAAAAAGATGGTGATTATGGTGGATATTTACGGATTATTTGAGTCCGCAGAGCCCGAATACTATTCGTTCAATAATGCTAACGGCATGGAAAACAGGCGAATCCTTCTTGCAGAAGACACCGCATTTTTTCGTACTGTTGAAGAGAACTACCTACGCTCATTTGGCTGTGCCGTGGATGTTGTCAAAGATGGCGACGAGGCGTGGCAAAAGCTAAACAACACTGAGAAATACGATATACTTGTGACAGATATAGAAATGCCGGGCATGAATGGACTCGAACTTGTGCGTAAAATCAAGGAGTCAGAAAAGCATAAAGGGTTGCCCGTGGTAATGCTTACAGCGCTCAAGGCCGAAAATATCCGCGAAAAGGGAATAGCGGCAGGAGCAGACGCTTACGAGTACAAACTTGATAAGGAGCAGCTCCGTAATACAATAACCAGACTTCTTAATAAATAGAAAGGTTTGTTGATATGGCAGAAAAACAATATACTACTTTCAGGCTTGACAACGACACCTTTGGCATGGACATACTGCTTGTAAGAGAAATTAATCGTTCTCTTCAGATTACACCAGTTGAACAGGCCCCAGATTTTGTAACCGGCCTTTTAAATTTGCGGGGACAAATTATAACTGTTATCGATCTTGGAGTAAGGCTCGGTCTTGAAAAGCGTGAGCTAACCGCCCAAAGCAGATGCATTGTTCTTAAAACAACTCAGGAGCTGCAGGCTCGGCATGTGTCAACAGCTTTAGTTTCAGGCGCTCCAACCGATTTTGTCGGATTGCTTGTTGACTCTGTGAGTGATATGGTGACAATTGATGATGCTGATATTCTGCCGCCGCCGGCAAATCTTGGCCAGGTTAGTGATAAGTTTCTAACAGGAGTAATCAGGCTCGAAAGCACTCTTGTTGGATTAATTGATGTAACTAAAATATTACACGCTCAATCGTAATTAACTTAAGTAAGGAGCAAACAGAAGATATATGTTTAAACTTGATAACTTTAAAACAGGTTCAAGACTTACGCTTTCGTTTGGCATAATTGCTTTTTTAACATTTATTGCGGGTATAGTTGGTTACATAGGAATAGTTACTGTCGAAAAGCCGTTGATAAATATAATAAATAATAGAATTCCCGATTTACGCAATCTTTCTATAATGCAAAAGGAACGGATGGCGATACGGGCACAAACAATGGAGGTCTTTGCCGCTGAAGTTCTTGAGATGGATGCCGCCAAAGCACAATATCGAAAAATTATTAACGAACGGCAGAAAAGCTGGACAACAATTCAAGGTGCGCTTGATGGCTTCAAAAGTGTTAAAAGGCATGATGCAAGAGGGCGAGAATTAGTTGCTCAATTATCGCAGCAATATGATAATTGGAACGGCGCTTCTGTAATGATTGATGAAATCATTACAAATATGACTACAGCAACATCCGAAAAACAGCACGAAGCACTTTATGATCGATACCGAAGCGTGGTTAGTAATGTGGTCCCAAAGTCAGATGCATTTGGAGAGACTCTCGAGCAACTTTATGGCAATAATACAAAGAATACAGACAAAATGGCTATCGCGAGCTTGGAAACTGCCAGCCAAGAAAAAGTTTTGGTAATTATAGTTATTATTGTATCGATCGTTTTTTCAATATTCTTGTCCACTTTTATCACCCGTAGCATAGTTGTTGCCCTGAAGGATTGTATTGGCTTTACAAATTTGCTTGCTAATAGCGACTTTTCAAAAGATGTTCCTCAGGTGTTTCAGCAAAGAAAAGATGAAATGGGTGATCTTGCGCGGGCATACCATATCATGGTTGCGAAAATGCGACAGACAATTAGCGAAATGTCTTCCAGCGCATCAACAGTAGCAACAGCCAGCGAAGAACTCTCCACTGTATCCCATCAGTTGTCTGCCTCATCAGAGGAGATGAGCGCTCAATCAAGCAATGTTGCCGCGTCAGCGGAACAGGCGGCAGCAAACACAAATGCCATTTCTGCCGCCGCCGAAGAGATGAGTGGCTCCGTCAACACAGTTGCTACCGCAATAGAAGAGATGAGTGCTTCGCTAAATGAAGTTTCCAAAAACTGTCAGAAGGAGTCGCAGGTAGCGGCCAAGGCTGATGCGGAAGCCAAAGGCACTCAGGAACACATGGAAAAGCTTGGAATTGCAGCAAAGGAGATTGGCAAGGTAGTAGAAGTAATTAACGACATTGCCGACCAAACCAACCTTCTTGCGCTTAATGCTACAATCGAAGCGGCGAGCGCTGGAGAAGCTGGGCGAGGTTTTGCGGTTGTAGCTAATGAAGTAAAGGAGCTTGCACGGCAAACGGCGCAGGCAACAGGTGAAATTCGCCAGCAGGTAGAAAATATGCAAGGTAGCACAGGCGAGGCTGTTAAAGCAATAGGCTCGATTTCAAAAATTATCGAAGAGATAAACTTAATCTCACAAACAATTGTAAGTGCTGTCGAGGAGCAATCGGCAACGGTTCAGGAGATTGCTCGTACTATGGGTGGAGCAAGTGGGGCAGCGAATGAGATAGCAAAAAATGTTGGTGAAAGCGCCAAGGGTTTGCAGGAGGTTACTTCGAATATATCGGGAGTGAATCAGGCGGTACGCGATACAGCTTCTGGAGTGACACAGATTCGGACAAGTGCGGAGGATTTAGCAAAGTTGTCAAATGGGCTTAAAAGAATTGTGGATCAGTTCAAGGTATAATAGAAAATGGCAATAAGAACACTTGTAGTTGACGACTCTGTATTATTCAGAAAAATTATTTCGGATGCACTTGTTTCCTTTCCTGGTGTTGATTTATTGGGTACCGCACCAAGTGGCCGGCTTGCTTTAAAAAAACTCGCCCAATATCCGGCCGATCTTGTTTTACTTGATGTTCATATGGAAGACATGGACGGGATCGAAACGCTTAAGAACATTGTCAAAGATTTTCCAAATACTAAAGTAGTTATGATTAGCGGTATCTCCACTCGAAATGCCAACTCAACCATACAAGCACTCGAAATGGGTGCTCTTGATTTTATCCGAAAACCCGATAGCCGTGATTACGAAGCAAACATCGACTCTCTAAAAAATGATTTAAGAGGTGTTTTAAGGCTTGTTGAAACAAAACTTCTTACCAACAAAACTATGGGGAAAACCTCCAATGCCGAAGCAACTCTTCCATTGCGAATGCAGCCAAAGACAGAGCAGCGGCCTCCCGATTCATTCTCAATAGTTGCGATTGGAGTTTCAACGGGAGGACCGGAGGCTTTGGCGAAACTTGTTCCCAAACTGCCAAAAGATATTGGAGTACCTGTTGTTTTGGTTCAGCATATGCCACCAAATTTTACAAAATCACTCGCAGAAAGCCTATCCAAAAAGTCGGTGTTGCCTGTTATCGAAGTTCAGGAGGGTGACGATATCCTGCCAAATCGGGTACACTTGGCACAGGGAGGATATCACTTTGTAGTTAAAGGAGCATCGGGCAGTCTGAAAGCGGCCATAAATTCAGATCCTCCGGAAAATTCTTGCCGTCCAGCGGTAGATGTTCTTTTTCGTTCAATTGCCGATTCTTGTGGCGACAAGGGAGTGCTGGCAATTATCTTGACAGGGATGGGTAATGACGGTATGAGAGGCGTAAATGCTTTGAAAAAGAAAAAATGCTATTGTCTCTCACAGTCGGAGGAAAGTTGTGTTGTTTATGGAATGCCAAAGGCAGTGGACGATGCGAGACTAACAGATGAATCAATTTCCATAAATAATATGGCAAATAGAATATGTGAACTACTTAAGAGAGGTACCCCAAAAGCGTAATATGGCTGCCATATCAGCAAACGAATTTAAACTTCTCCGTGATTTTATTGAAAAAAGTTGTGGCATACTTGTAGGCGACGAGAAGGCTTATCTTATTGAAAGCCGCCTTTCAAGTCTAATGGCTCAAAATGGATGCGCAACATTTGCCGAATTTTACAATAAGGCGGTCTCTGACAGAACAGCAGGGCTGCGCGATAAAATTGTAGATGCAATGACAACAAATGAAACGCTGTGGTTTCGCGACATGCATCCCTATAAGGTGCTTGACGAAGTGCTTTTACGCGAATATGCCAACGAAATTTCAAAGGGTAAACGAAAAAAGATACGCATCTGGAGTGCTGCCTGTTCAACCGGTCAGGAACCCTATTCAATTGCTATTATTATAAACGAATTTGCCCGTAAATCATCCGTTTTACCTATGGAGTTTGTTGAGATAGTTGCTACCGATATTTCACCTTCAGCACTTTTTCTCGCTATGGCTGGCCGTTACGACAAACTTTCCATGTCACGAGGCATGGTGGAAAAGATTAAAGAACAATATTTTGAACAGACTGGTACCGTGTGGGCAGTAAAGGACAAAATTAAAAAGATGGTCTCGTTCAAAAAATTCAACCTTCAGGACTCCTTTGCACAACTGGGTAGTTTCGATATTGTTTTTTGCAGAAATGTGGCCATATACTTTAGTGAGCAGTTTAAGCGGGACCTTTTTCATAAGATTGCGCAATTGTTACGACCAACCGGAGTTCTTTTTTTAGGCGCTTCGGAGTCTATTTCCAACTACAGTAACGAGTATCAGCTGCTTACTCACGACAAGGCCATGTATTACAGGGCGAAACAGGAGGGAACAGTATGAAAATCCTCTCGGCAGACGACTCTTCCATGATTCGAAGGGTAATTAGGGGAGCAGTAGAAATGGTAGGACACGAACTGCTCGAAGCCAAAGATGGCAAAGAGGCGCTGGAAGTGCTCGAAAAGCATCAGGATATTGGCCTTATTCTTCTCGATTGGAATATGCCTAATTTAGACGGACTCTCTGTTTTAAAAGCAGTAAAAGCCGACTCACGAATTAGCCATATTCCCGTAGTAATGGTAACAACAGAAGTTGAGAGAAGTAAAGTCGTTGAAGCAATAAAGGCAGGGGCAAAAAATTATGTAATGAAACCCTTCGCCCAATCGGACCTTGTATCAAAAATTATGGAGACATTAACAGAATAGTAAACTAAAAATATGGCGACAATACGAGAAAAAATCATAGAGCGGATAGAAGCTATTGACGACCTGCCTTCCGGCGGACCTCAACTGCTTGAGGCGCATAAATATATATGCGAAAATAAGCAGGATGCCAATGCAGTTGCAGCTGTAATTGAGAAAGACCTTCAGCTTGCCGCTAAAATTCTCCGGGTCGCAAACTCTGTTCTTTACAGTGCACGGTATGGTGAAATTGGCGATCTCTCTGTTGCCATTGCGCGGCTTGGCATGGATGAAATCTGCCGTATATCGATGGCATTCAAGGCTGTGGCGGTTTTTAATAGGCAAACGGGTATAGTTAGCCCTGAAGAATTGTGGCACCATTCAATCGCTGTGGCTATGGTTACGCGAAATATCGTGAGCCATTCTTCCCTTGATCGAATCGATTCGGGAATGGCCTATATGGCCGGTCTTATGCACGACATTGGAATTTTTATTCTCGACTACTACTTTCCTGAAGTTTATAAGAAAGTGCGGGAAGCTGCCGCATTATCTACCGAAATGGTTTTTGAAATAGAAAAAAAACTTCTTGGAATAGAACATGGTGAAATTGGCGGATTAATCCTTGAAAGGTGGCACTTTCCAGAAGAGATGGTGAATTCTGTGAAATTTCATAATTACCCTGATGAATCTAACGAAAAGAATCTATCATTAACGCAAATCGTTCATATTGCCGATTTTGCCTGTGCAGCTCTTGGAGCGGGCGAACCAGGAGAAAGCGTTCCGCAAAGGTTTAGTCTTGGCGCATGGCACGATCTCGGAATAAGTACAGACTCCCTCAAAAAAATTGTGGAAGAAACGGAAGAAGAGATTGCCCGTGCAAAAATTCTTTTTAAAATTAACTAAGTAAAATGCTTATAGCACTAATCAACGCAAACAGAATAATTGACGGTATAATAAAGAATGGCTTTAACGGTACTGCTAATTTGGTAAAATCTTTTGGAATCGATCTTATACACCACTATTTATTCTCCGGAATTGTGGAGGAAGAGGCCAGTACCACTTCCTTAAATACGACGCCAACCGGAGAATTAAGTGATAACGATGCAGCAAAAGCCAAAAGTGATATTGATTCTCTGCTTTCTGGCGGTGCCCCCGCTAATCCAGATAAAAAGGCTGTTTCGATTGTAAAAAAATTGCGACCACCGCTTCTTGTCCCTGATTTTATTCTTTTTTGTCCACCTCCTGATCACAATGAAGCCAAAAGAATAACTCTTGAGCTGCGCCGTTCGCTTCAGTTTAGAGATATTCCAATACTTATAATTACCGAAACAGCTAATTTACTTTCTGCCCGTGAGTTGCTTTCGTGCGGAGCCGATGATATTCAGACTCTGCCGATTGTGCCTGCTCAATTTGTGCAGAAAATCGAAAAGATGTCACATCCGGTCGGTGGGAACCTTCCGGTTATAACAAAACTTATAAACCCATATATAAGCGCTGTGCTTGATCTAATGACAACTATGGCCGGCTTGCATGTTGTCCGAAAAGATCTTTTTCTCAAAAAAAATTACCGGATTTTTGGCGATATTTCAGGTATAATGAATTTTTCCGGCAAAATTGAAGGGTCTGTTACTGTATCATTTCCGGAAGAGCTTGCTAAACTTATAGTCTCTAACATAATGGGCTCGTCGCCTTCAGACATTTCTTCAGATGACCTTCGTGACGGTGTTGGTGAATTGATTAATATAATTTCAGGAAATGCCAAAGCCTCACTTGCAGAAACAGAATTTTCACATGAGATTGCTCTGCCGGCGGTAATTCAGGGAATGGGACACCAAGTTCGCCATCCAGATGGTGCGCCATGTATTGTTGTCTTGTTTGAGGCGGAGGGACGGCCATTTGCCGTTCTTGTAAGTATGGCAGTAAACAGTAAAGGGGTTACCAAATGAGTCCTGAAGTAGGTATAGGTGAAATGGTTAGCGAGTCAACCATTAGAACATTTGCAACCATGCTTATGGTTGACCTTGCCCCTGTTGCAGCAGATGAAAAGCCCGATCTTTCCTTTGAGTTTATTGGCATGATTGGTTTTTCGGGTGACCTTTCAGGAAACATCGCCGTTTGCACGACACGGAACACCGCTAAGGCTGCGGCGGTAAATTTTATTGGGGAAGAGGTTTCAACGGATGCGGAGTTGTCCGATTGCGTAGGAGAACTCGTTAACATGATAGCCGGTAACGCAAAATCCAGCATAAGCGAAAAAAACATTTCGCTTTCTCTGCCCGAAGTTGTGATAGGCTCCGGGCTTAAGCTTGATTTTTGCAGATTTAAAACAAGGGGCGAACTATTCTTTACTTCCTCTATTGGAACTATTGCTGTTGTGTTCGCCCAGAATTGAACCCTACTTTATGCCTAAAAGCTCAACTTCAAATATAAGTGTGGAGTGCGGAGGAATATGTTGTCCCGCCCCTCTTTCGCCATAAGCCAGTGCCGCTGGAATAAAAAACTTATACTTTGAACCTACACTCATAAGCTGAAGCCCTTCAACCCATCCAGGAATGACTCCACCAACCGGAAAGGAAGCAGGCGTTCCCCTTTTATAGGAACTATCGAACTCTCTGCCGTCGAGTAGTGTGCCAGCATAGTGGACGGTAACTTCGCTCTCCCTTGATGGCTTTGGGCCTGTTCCCTCTTTAATAATCTGATACTGAAGCCCACTTGCAGTAGTTACAACACCCTCTTTTTTTCCATTCTCGATCAAAAAACTTTTTTCCTTTTCGGTATTTTCCTTAGAAAGATTTTCCTGCATAGCTGTAAAGGCAGCCTGCTTCACCTCCATGGCTTCCTCTGGAGTAAGAATCGATTTTGATTCGGCCATAGCATCCTTGATGCCCTGTGCAAGAACCGCCATATCGATCATTGATTTAGCCTCTTTGATCGATTGACCTATATCGTAACCTATTGCGTAAGAAAACTTTGAATTCTGGTTGTTAAAATCTACAGTCACTTTCTTCTCCTTTTTACATGCCGACATACCAAATAATGCAACAGCGGAAACTATAATAAGAATCGTACGCATAAGAATACTCCCCTTTAACTTTTAAGAGATAGCAGCACTTAACCAATTCTGTTGCGAGAATATAACTGCTCCAGTTCAATAGAGGTTAGGAATATTATTATTTGTATATTCTTGGTATAACTATGAAAAAAACATCCGTTACAAAAAGATTCACTTTCAGCGCCTCACACCGCCTTTATAATTCTTCGTTAAGCGAGGAGAAAAATAGAGAGATATTCCAAAAATGTAGCAACGACCATGGCCACAACTTCGTGCTTGATGTTACCGTAACAGGTCCGATAAACAGTGAAACAGGCATGATCATTAACTTCAGTGAACTTAAGGCAATAGTCGATAGAAATGTAATTTTGATACTTGACCATTCCAACTTCGAAAAAGACCTTACAGATTTACATGGCCAAATACATACAGCAGAAAATATGGTTGGTTATATATGGGAAAAAATTGCCGTTAAATTACCCAAAAACATCAGTCTAAAAAAATTAAAGCTGATCGAGACTGAAGGAAGCTGGGTTGAACTTGAAGAGAGTAATGATTAACAAACTACTCAATCTTACCTTATTACTGTTATCCACCTTAGCGTTTACGCTTACTGGAGATTTCACAGCATTAAACAGCGTAGAATCGATTCGGGAAATGACCGCTATTAATGGCAGAATCTATTGCGCAACAAGTGGCGGTGTCGTGATTATTAATCAGTCAACAAAAAATTTTTATCCTGTTAAACATGGCAATAGAAACTCTTTTGGAGTTGGAGCAAAGGTAATAACTGCGGATTCGCTGACAGGACTTGTTTACGCCGGACTAGATAATGGGGTACTGTGTGTAATAGATAAAGATTCCGCGATTGCGTGGCATGACGACTTCCACGGTAGAAACATCATATTCACGCGACTATTGGCCCTTAATGGAATTCTTGTTATTGGGACAAATAGTGGTCTCTCTTTCTATGTTAAAGGTGAATCTCCCGTTGGCTACCCCTTTATGGAACGATTCGGAAGCTCATCAAATCCTTACCTTACGGTAGGCAGAGAAATCAGAGACATTATGACGCACGGAGATACCCTTTATATTCTAACCCCATATTTTTGGGCAAAAGCACCGGTGAAATTTGATCTCCCTTTCTTCGAAAACAATAAAACCCTTTGGACGGCCTCGTCCTCATTATGGACAACAAATGGAGAGTCCGGCACTTTCGCCTATGTGCCATCAGGCAAAACGGCCGTTGAGGGATATAAGAGATTTGTAATTAACTCTTCCGTTGTTGTTGGTTTACTAGACTCTATCTTTTTCCGCGATTTTGACAACACGGCATTCGCGGCAATTTATAACGAAACACGAACAAAAATAGTAGTACGAAGCAGCGCATGGACAGATCCTGCCGTAGGCGATTCCTTGATATTCAATACTGGCAGCACTATTGCAGATGGCGGGGGACTTAACGCAATATGTGCCGATAAGCAATGGAACTTCTACGGGGGTACCCCAAAAAGAAGCGCTATCGACCTCTCCAATAACACTATTTATTGGAATGGGGAGTATCAGCCATTTCTGGTTCCTTTAAAGATGAAAGTTGACAGTAAGGGCAACCTTTACGCGATAAATACTTCCAATCCAATGATGGCAGTAAGCAATTCACAAACAAGCGCTGGCATAGCCCGTTGGTCAGCATCTATTGGCTGGAGACAAATCCATCACACCATGTCAGCAGGAATGCTTCCTGGTATAAATGATTTTCTAATTGATAATCACGGAAGACTTTTCGCCAGTGTGGCGGAACTATTTGACATTAATAATGATTTTATCCAACGACACGCGACGCATCTCTTATTCGATACACCCCATCTTGCCGCTCTCTCACCAACGCCATATACTGACATTATCGCAACGGGCTGCCTTAACACCGGAGGCCATCCGGGAGCCATACACTACGACCGCGAAAACTGTTATTACCATCTTGTTGTTCACGATGCCTCTAACTTTCGCTTAACAATCAGCAAGGACAACTCCCTTAATAATCTTAATTGTCAAAACGGGCCGCTCTTTGTTGATATCGCTACCCTTTACAGCAGCCAATATCCCGAAGCCGCTTTCGACCGATTAAAAGTTCTTACTACCGACAAATCGGGAAATATCTGGTTTGTCAATGGATATAACCCCTTACCCTATTCTTTTGGTGTAATTGGCAAAAATATTTCACAAAGTACAATTCACCATCCTGTTTTTTATTCCATTAATCCCGCTTCACCGTATAGCGGCCTAATGATTAAGTACGGCTGGAAAACCACCAATACGGGGGTCCCCGAATCCAAAAGAGGGCTTGAAGCCTATTTGGCTGCAAAACAGGTAAACACCCTCGCTTCAGATCTTTATGGAGATATCTGGATAGCCACCACCAAAGGACTCTTTTATTACTCCGAAGGAAGGGATTCTTCAATTCATGGGAATATCGATGGAAACTGGCGCTTCTTCCTTCAAGGCAAAGATATCTCCTCAATTGATTTCGACACACTAAATAATGCTTGGATAGGAACAGATTCGGGATTCTATATGCTCGATTTTTCAACAGCGCGATACCCAACAGAGAACAAGCTTTATGGCACAGGCGACCGCAGCTCCATTCGCCTTGTAGAGTTCAACCGTTTTAACGGTCTGATTGATGATAAAATTCTTGCAGTAGCTGTCCACAGAGAGAGCGGCAGGATTTTTATTTCGACAGCGCAAGGTGTCCAAATGTTTGAGTCAGGTTCCTATCTTCCATCTCCATCGCAACCCCCACAACCTCATCCCACACCAGTTTCCAGGGGTTCGGCCGTCCAAATAACTGCTCACAAACCGGGCTCTACGGTACATATATATACCCTCTCAGGCAAGCAGATTTACAAACAAAAACTCGAAAACTGGCAGACTACTCTTGTTTGGCATTGTAAAACGGGATCGGGCGCAAGTTTAGTTGCACCAGGAGTATATTTGTACAAATGTGTTGCTCAGGACAACAGCCTTTTTTCCGGTAAAATCGCAATCGTCCGTTAGTGTTGATATGTCACTTAAAGGCTCATTCATTTCATACGGTATAGCCCTTGGGGTTAACCGAATGGCCTCCTTTCTGCTCCTTCCACTAATGACTGCTGCTCTAAAACCTGAAGCTTTCGGACTCCTCTCCCTTATCCAGCTTCTTTATATGCTTTCTGTCTCATTCGCTGTTCACGGACTCGATGAAGCGGCTGTAAGATTTGCTTCAATTAACGGAGAAAGAAGGATTGCAAAACTACTTGTAAAAGAAACTCTTCTCTTCGCTCTCATCTCTTTCCCTATTCTTATTATTTTTTCTATGCTTACCGGAACGGGAATGGCCTTATCGCCCGCGATTTTTTCTGCCCTTTTCTTATGGATAATAGTTGACTCACAATTTTTGCCTATAATAGCTTATTTCCGCGCCAAGGGAGAACACTTCCTTGTAACTGCCTCACTTATAACCCAGGGCGCTTTTGTATGGCTTTTTACATGGCAGGCCTTGTCGATTTTTGAAGGTTCAATAGCAGGAATACTGTTTGCAAATAGTGCTGCTACAGCTATTCCTCTTGTTGTTTTGTTAATAAAACTTTTCGCTATAAAGCCCGATGCAGCTTCATCTGGTGAATTGATCACCTCGGCAGTATTCTTGAAAAATATTCGTTCATTTGCTTGGTTATCGTGTCTCGTTGCCATTCTCTATTCGGCAATAAGCTTTGGTGACCGATTTATCATAACACAAATTAATGGCGCCCATGATACGGGCCTCTTTAGCGCTGCCCAAAAGCTTGCAATGGTTGTAGCGCTCACGCTTGGTGCCTTCAGAATGGCGTGGTATCCCGTTATTTATCGCGCTCTTGAAGCTGGAAACACAACCAATAATGGAAAAATAATCTCCAAAGCTATATTAACCTTTGGAATCGCTGCAATTTCTGTATCGCTATTCAGGAACCAGATAGCCTCGTTTACATTTTGGGGTAAAAGTGTGATTGCCCCCGAATATCATAGTGCTCTTGGACTTGTGCCTCTTATCGCTCTCTCCGTTGTTTTTGACGGGGCAGCCACCCTTGCAGATGCAAGACTCTATTTCGATAAAAGAATGTGGCTTGTTGCTAAAATATCTATGGCTACACTTGCAGTAAAGGTGCTGTCCGGTCTTTTTTTAACACTGCAATGGGGAATCAAGGGCGCGGCAGTAAGTCTCAGTTTGGCCTTTTTATTCCAGACAGTGTGTATAGAAATAGCCAATAAAAAGATTTATGGTAATTGCCTATTAACAGGGTTTCACAGAGTGCTGCTTGTGATAGTATCGCTTATAATTACTGTAATAAACTATACGATATGAAAAGAACACCATCCCTATCAATCATGGGCTGAATCATAGTGTCTGATATTTGGGTATTTTTCCAGATATCAATCAGATTGTAAGATTTGTTTGTGTCTAAACCCAGCATTATCTTTGATAAATTCACGCTGACGGACGAATCATTACGATTAAATATGCCAATCCATCCTCTTTCGGGGACAGAACCAGATTCTGATTTCCATATTTCTATGTTATCGAAATTATAAATACGATGAGCGCACACGGCATTTTGATTACAAGCAAGCATTTCACTGTTAGTTAGCAATTTCTTTGTAATCGAATCCATCAGAATGAGATCCCCTCCGTACATCATTGGTGAAGCTGCAAGTGCGGTTTGAGTCATAAAAGTTTCTTTTTGTGGCAGAGACATCGTATCGCTTCTTCCCCTAATAATGCCTATCGGGATCATGTCAAGGTCAAGCCAGAAACCTGGTTTTGCATATTGTCCCCAAATTGACATTGCATCGAATCTCTTTATTAAAGATTCTCTGTCGTCCCAAACATCCGATGTGACTCTTGCCATATCTGTCAGATAATACTCATTTACATTTCTCACATCTCCTCCCGAAGACAATGAGAGAACAATATCTCTACCACAGCCCTTTCTTGCATTGGCAACGGCGACGATATCTTCGGGTGAATACTCAATCCAATCGTATTTAACAAAATCGACACCCCATTCTGCTAATAGTTCAAAGACTGAGTTGTAGTATGCCTGCATACCCATTGATCCACGCTTAAAATGTTCATTCCTGATGGAAATTTATATACATCGGGAATACATCGTCCAAAACTGTCAATATGTTCACCATTATAAGTGCTTATCTGCCAACCGTCGTCAAGAACAAAATATTCATAACCGTATGCTGCTAAAGTTGTATCAAACACATTAAGGCTTGCCTTCATTAGCACTTCGGAAATATCCCAGCCAAATGCGTTCCAGCTATTCCATCCAAGTGGTGGTTGTTTTAAACCACCTGAATAATCCTGTTTTTTTACTGGATTTTCTGAACAGAAGCTAAAAAATAGCAGCATAAAACTACAAACAGTAATGTATCTATTTATTTTTTGTGTAAACATAATTCCACCCTATAAGTTTTTTATTCCGACCGTTTTCTTGAAAAGATATTGTCTCCCTGTCAAACCAATAAAGAAAAACACTGCCGGCGTGAAATAATCGCTCCACGGGTTCATCCAGAATATTTCCTGCATTAAGCCACTTAATACGCACATTATTAGGAATGAAACAAGAACCTTACCTTCAATGTCGTACCAGCCATTTTTCCATATTGTCCAAATAATTTTCCCCCAAAAGAACAGAAACATAAAGAGCCCCACTACCCCAGCTTCAAATAATACATGCAGAAATATATTGTGAGCGCCGCTGGTTTTCCTTGTACCCCACAAGTTGATAATGAGCCGAGTTCTATAAGGAAACGAAGCAACACCTGCGCCAAAAATCTTTTCAACAGGCTCAAGTCTTGTATAAGAGTCCCATGCGCTTTTCCATAATATCAATCGTGAGTAACTACTCAAATCAATATTTTTACTGCCTGTTTGAGCAGCGGCATTTTTCCCGGGAAAAGTCTTGTAGTAAAGATGCTGCACTTTACCGGTAAGTAATCCCAAAGAAAACAGCACGACCACAAGCGTTATTATACGAATTAAACCAATTCGTTTTCGTTCATTAAAAAATACAACTCCAAGTACTCCTAACATAATCATTACGCCCGCACGGGACTGGGATATAAGTGCGCCAGTCAGAGAGAGCACCATACTTATTAGCATTAAGGCTTTATATGGGCCTCCTTTTACTACTCTTATTAAGGCAAGCGAAAATGGAACAGACATAAACAGCCCCATAGATGTATGATGCCAGCCAAAAGTACCTATGGCACCACTTGATATAAAGATTGGAGTCGCATCAATATAAACCTGATAAAACGCAACAACCAAAGGAACAACTATGATTGTAGTAATAAGGGTTATTAGTCTTGTTGGGACAGGTTCTTTATTGGCGAGATAATAGCCGTACAAAAAAAGAAATATAAACGAAATAAAACGCAACAAATACCAGCCCACCTCGATAAAACCCATTCCTGAGTAGTTCTGCAAGTTAAGCAGCACTGATAAAAGCATAAAAAAGAACAGTACTCCACCCCACTTTATAATTGGAATCTGGATAAGTTGGCGGGTTCTTATTTTAACGGCAATGGGTATGACATAAAGAGCAATCGGAACAAGAAAAAGGTCTGAGGGGTAGAGAATCGCGTTCTCAAGCGCCAAAGCAGGACGGCTAAATACGAAACTTGCAATAAAGCAATATGGAATCAAAGGTGGATATAAAAATACAAAAAGCCCCGTTATAAGAAATGGGAAAATTACCACATATGGATAACCATTGACCACACCAAATGCAATAATCGGAAAGGACAGTATTAAATAGAGAATTTTATCTTTTTGCAACAAGAGCAGTAATTATTGCCTTATAGCGGTTATCATTCACAAGATAAGTATCCCGAACAAACTGAACAATTAGTAAAATAGTTAGTAGTATAGTTTCAATAGCCGTAATAGCAATAGCAACATAAAGCCGTTTAGGTTTAGACTTGTACTCCGGCTTAACAGGCTTATCGACAATTTTAAGTACGGGAATGTTCTTTTTGCTCTGGAATTCTGCCTGCCGATACATCTGGTACAGAAGTATCCTACCCTTTTCTTGTAGTTCAAGCTCTGTTTTCAGGTTGAAATATTCCATTGCTCGGTCTGGTGCCATGCTTAAGGCGGGAACAATGGATACCCCTTTTTTATTCCTTATAGTGTTCAGCTCTTCAGTTAGCGTGTTAATTTCCGCTACCAATTTCACAACTTCTGATGAGTTAGACCCTCTGTTTTGCTTAAGTAGTTTTAATGCAATTTGCTTCTCTTGAATTTGCATCTCCAATTCAGAGTGCATTCTTACGAGATAAGAAAACTGTTCATCCGGAGCATAAATCTTATTGGTTTTCTGAAATTCAATAAATTTCGACTGAGCTGCTTCATATGTCTTGTTTTGTTCTTCTGTCATCTTCTTAAAAAAAGCCATATCTTTTTCAGCTTTTTTTGTGTAAACATCTGTAATGACTCGTTCCATCTGTACATGAAGTTCGGAGGCGATCAAAAAGGCTGTATCCGGACTTCTGTCTGTTACAGTAACAGAGACACCTGTAATTTCCTCAACACCAAGTCCGCCTTTTGATTCAAAGTCCACAGAAATATTTTTGTCAAATTTCTTTAAAACTAAGCGTTCTTTGTTAGGATTTTTTTCAAGCTTATATCTTTTAATTAAACCGAATTTTTCAATAATCGGTTCTCGTACTGCTCTGCTACTTAAAATAAATAGGATCTGTTCAGTTGAAGGAGATTCTCCATCAAGCAAAGCTTCACCTTTTAGGCCACCCAAGAGTGCTGCATACCCACCACTTGAAGCGGGAGGTAAAAAAGAAAAAGTCGCCGAATATTTTTTCGTAAGAGCAAATACTACTATAAGAGAAATTACGGAGCATACAACCAAATTAATAGCAAATATTTTTTTCCTATCAATTAAGAACAACAATAGTGGTAATAGCGAAAAATCGTTATCTTTGTTTTGTTCTGGTGTCATAACTTCTTAAAAAATATACAAATAAAGTTATTCTTTACCAATTCAAATGTTTAGAAGCTGCGGTTCAGACACTAAATTAACCTTTTGAGCCGGTTGTACTACTGAGATCAA
>CAZPWS010000016.1:0-57917 GCA_964590225.1 uncultured Fibrobacterota bacterium | reverse complement strand
CACTTCGCTTTCTGATAAGCGATCTTCATGGGCCAGTGCCTAATGCTGCGGACGACAGTGTTACTGTTTCTGTAAGGGTTGACACAAAAGCGCCTTCTCCAAGAGATTCAACCGCTTCTGTTGTTTTTGCTTTTGATCCGACACCAAAAAAATTGACTGTGTATCTTGGCACAAAAACGGGTGCGGTTGATTTTGTCCGTTACACTACAGGTGATGGCGCATGGCAGGATTCTGTTACAATGAGGGGAGTTTTGAGGGACACGCTTGTTTTTGAGCCTGCCGAAAAGTGCTTTCTGTCTTTTAGAGATTCTCTTGGTAATAAATTCGATACTGCATGGATTTACTTTGAAACACATTCAGTACCTATTACAAGATTATCAGATACAATTCAATACGATAACGGAAGACTTCTGATAACTATAACACTAAACACAATAAAGGATAGCGTAAACAATGATACCGATACGCTTAAACTTCTTACAGGCAAGAGAGCTTTTTCTGCTGAAGAGCTGAGTGCTTTGTATAGTTCTGGTTACGCCGTAGTGCCGCTTGAAGCTTATGTCTTTCTCGCTACTTACAACGGGAGCAAAACATCTTCCCAGATATGGCAGGAAGGCCTTCAGTTGAGGATTGCAATAGACTCCATGCTTGCTGGCGATCTTGTAGGCGATTTGAGGGTTTACCGGTATGATATTGCTACGGGGCTTGCGTCCTTTGTTCCATCATCATGGGATAATGTTGGCCGTCTTATTGTAACTGGGGTTAAGCCGCCAATTTCTTCAACGCCTCCATCGGCTGCCGATACGCTTGTTTATTTTGCGGTGGTTGACACGCAAAAGGCTGTTATTGATTCTTTGAAACTTGCATACAATGCTGCAAGTAATTCATTCCGTCTTGTATTGCGTGGACGGGACAATAGCGCCTCTCTTTCTTCGCAGGTGCTGATAAGCGGTAGCGCGCCTGACGGTTCATTGCGTCAATATTCTCTTATAAGTTTGAATCGAGGCACCCCTTTTGTACTTGATACAGTGATAAGTGTTGCTGATACGCAAATAAACACCATGCTGCAGAGGGGTTTGTTTGCTTCGGCATGGTTAACCGACAGGGAACCTTCGCTCGGATACCGTAGCAGAAGAGCTTATTCATTCGTAAGGTGTCTTTTTACTGCAGAGAGCCTCAGCTTTAATCTTACAAATCTTGCGGAAGGGTATCAGCTGATATCTTTACCATATTCACTGCCTTCAGAGCATGACGACATACTGCTTGCCATACGGGATTTTTCGAAAGGTAAGTATGATCGGAATAACTTTAGGCTTTACAGGTTTATGGAAAATAGTGGTATCTTGAAGGAGTTTTCTTTGAGTGGATATACGCCTGATGGGGTACAGACTGATCCTGATTTTCGTTTTGCGCCCGGCCGTACCTTTTTTATGCGTACTAAATCGAACAATATAGTTCCCGTGAAGCTTCGCAATCCTTCTTCCATAGCAGTTAATAGCAATAGGGGCTATTTTGTGGCATCTGTACAGAATAGTGGTTGGGTTGTATGTAATGTTCCCTTCCTAGGGGCGGTATCTGTGAACGACATGCAAAAGGTATCGTCACTAAAAGCCACTGGAAGTCCGTTGGGAAATGCAAAGACGGTACCTGCGCTTGGGGATCGTCTTTTTGTAAGTCCATCTACGAACTGGAGGGCAGTATTACAAACAAATTTGAGCTCTGGCAATAGTAGCATTCCTGCTGCTTTTGCAGTTTATCTTTACGCTGGGGAGTCGCTTTTTATTCCGGTTGTTCCAAATGTCGATGAGTTCATTAACATGGGTAGGGTTCTTGAAAAGAATGGACGAAGCAGTGATGCAGATTGGAAGGTTTCGGCTGTTTTATATGATGCCAACGGTAAGGCGCTTGATGGCAGTGCTATGGTTGGTATTTCACCAAATGGAGCAGCGGAGCTTCCTGAACTTCCGACCCTTAATGATGCAAGGAGCTCGCTTTCGGTTAAATTAGCAGGTAAGCAGCTCTCCTACGATCAGAGAGAAAAGGGGCAGAATGGCTATAAGTGGCTGTTTGAGGTTTCTAATGGTTCAGAAGAGGATATGGAGTACAAAGTTGTACTTGAAGAGCTGTTAAGAAATTTGCCGGAAGGGTGGCAGGTTTGGGCAGAGGATCCTATCCGTGGTTATGCAGTTGATATGTTAAAGAATAGCGCGCTTAATATGGTTGTGTCCAGGGGTATGAAACGGGAGTTTACCCTCTTAGCTGGGACGGCCGATTATATTGATAAAAACATCGCACTTAAAGGTGCCCCCGAGGATTATTCTTTGTCACAAAATTATCCTAATCCATTTAATCCTTCCACTGTGGTAAGGTTTGAAGTGCCAGAGGCTGCTTCTGCCATGGGGTTACTTAAGTCGAATGTTCAGCTTGCAATCTATGATATGAAGGGACAGCTTGTTCGTAAGTTGTACGATGCACCTGCTGAGCCAGGCTATCGCAGCGTTGTGTGGAATGGCAGAAACCTGAATGGTAAAATGGTTGCGAGCGGTATGTTTGTATGCCGGATACTGGTTAAGGATGCGCAGGGCAGAGAGCTGTTTAATAGAACAAGAAAGATGACGCTGCTTAAGTAGAAAGGAACCCTGCGCTTGGAAAAGAGACGGTTGCTGTACGAAAATCCCCTTGTGAGTCGCTATGCCTCGCAAGAAATGTTATACATTTTTTCGCCAGAAAATAAGTTTGTTACATGGCGCAAGTTGTGGGTCGCTCTCGCTCAGGCCGAAAAAAAACTTGGACTCCCTATTTCAGAGCGGCAGATAAAAGAGCTGCAGAAGCACATTTATGATATTAATTATAAAGTGGCAGAAAATCGTGAACGGGAAACGCGTCATGATGTAATGTCGCATGTTTACGCTTATGGGAAACAGTGTCCCGCTGCCGCTGGAATTATTCACCTTGGGGCTACAAGTGCCTATGTGGGAGATAATACCGATCTTATCCAAATGCGAGATGCTGCTCTTCTTGTTAAATCTCGCCTTCTTGCGGTAGTTAAACGGCTTTCTTCGTTCGCTGAAAAGTACAAAAGCCTTCCAACGCTTGCGTTTACCCATTTTCAACCAGCCCAACTTACGACTGTAGGAAAAAGGGCATCGTTATGGATTCAGGATTTGATGCTGGATCTTCATGATTTAGATCACAGAATAGAAAATATTGCGTTTCTCGGTGTTAAGGGTACTACGGGAACACAAGCGAGTTTTGTGGAACTCTTCAATGGGGATGGTAAAAAAGTAATGGCACTTGATAGAGAGGTAACAAAGCTGATGGGCTTTAGCCGCTCCTTTGCTGTTGCTGGTCAAACATATCCAAGAAAGATAGATGCAAGATTTCTCTCTGTATTATCTGGCATAGCTCAAAGCGCACATAAAATGACTAATGATATAAGGCTATTACAAAACCTTAAAGAGGTTGAAGAGCCGTTTGGCAAAAAGCAGATTGGTTCATCGGCAATGGCATATAAACGAAATCCGATGCGGAGTGAAAGGGTAGCCTCTCTTGCCCGCTTGATAATGGCCTTTTCGCACTCCGTCGAACACACTGCGGCAACGCAATGGTTCGAAAGGACGCTTGACGATTCGGCGAATAAGCGAATTTCGGTCTCCGAGGCCTTTCTTGCTACGGACTCAGTACTGCTTATATTGGCTGATATATGTGATGGGCTTGTTGTATATCCGAAAATGGTTGAGAGACATATTACAGCAGAACTACCCTTTATGGCCACGGAAAACATATTAATGGAAGCTGTAAAGCGTGGGGGTGACAGGCAGGAATTGCATGAGCGGATCAGAATTCACTCTATGGAAGCGGGAAAGAGGGTTAAAACTGAAGGGGTGGAGAATGATCTGTTAGACAGAATAGCAAATGATTCTCATTTTAATATTTCAAAAGTTGATTTAGGTAATGTTCTGAAACCAAAGAATTTTATTGGTAGGGCACCGGAGCAGGTAACTGTGTTTTTGCGTGAAGAGGTGTATCCCTATCTCAAAAAGAACAGTTCGCTTATCAAGGCTGAAAAAATAGCTCTCAAGGTATAACTAATACTATCTTTTCTATGTTAGTTTTTTGGTGCATCTGTATTAACCTCTTATAAGGATCTGATATGGAGTGGTTTAAAAACTCGAAAAGTGGTATTGTAAATACAAAAAAACGAGAGATACAAGATAATCTTTGGATCAAATGTGAAGGTTGTTCCGAGATTATATACAAAAAGGAGCTTGAGAGGCACTATTGGATTTGCCCAACCTGTAATGGCCATTTCAGGATCTCTTCAAGCCAGTATAGACATATTTTGCTCGACCCCCTTACTTTTCAAGAAATGGATGCTGGAATGAGTGCCGTTGATGTCCTGGGGTTTAAGGACAAAAAAAGTTATGAAGAGCGGATTGTGGATAGTCAGAAAAAGAGCGGACTAAAAGATGCTGTTGTGACAGGCGTTGGCCTTCTAAACAGAAGGCGAATAGCTTTTGGTGCCATGGATTTTGAATATATGGGTGGTTCAATGGGGTCCGTAGTAGGAGAGAAGCTTACAAGGCTAATTGTTCGGGCTACACAGGAAGCTTTGCCTCTTGTAATTGTTTCATCGTCCGGTGGCGCAAGAATGCAAGAGGGGACACTATCATTGATGCAAATGGCCAAAACGAGTGCCGCCCTTTCTTTGTATAACGAAAAAAAACTGCCATATATCTCCGTGTTAACGCATCCTACAACGGGAGGCACAACCGCGAGTTTTGCCATGCTTGGCGATATACATATTGCTGAGCCTGGTGCATTAATCGGCTTTGCCGGACCGCGGGTTATTAGGGAGACAATCAGGCAGGAGTTACCGGTAGGTTTTCAGCGGGCAGAGTTTCTTCTCGACCACGGTTTTGTTGATCTCATATGTAATCGAAGAGATCTAAAGGAAACTATTTCGAGAATATTTGGCCTTCTCTTGGGGGATGCCAAGGTAGAGCCGTTGACCGAAAAAGAAAAAAGTGACCTTTTTGTCGATGAGGATGGTAATTTAAAAAGTCATGTGGGTGTATAGGAAAAGACGGCATCTATCGATGAGGGATACTGTCTTGGCGAAGTCTTGTATCTTTTACGAAACAGGCTGCACAGGTAGTTAGCGTCCTTCAAACCACACTTATCTGCTATTTGTTTTAACGAAAGTTTATTTTCACACACAAGCCGTTTGGCCTGTTCAAGGCGGCAATCGAGTATGTATTGGGTTGGCGACAACCCAATTCTTTGCGAAAATAAGCGGGAGAAGTGCTCTCGCGAGTAACCGTAGCGTAAGGCGAGCAATTCAACGCTTATTGATTCGTCGAAATGGGTTTTAATGTAATGGGCTGATTCATCGATTCTTTCCGTAGTATCGTTAGTGTGCTTTTTTCTCAGGTCTTCGATTAATTGCAGTAAAAAAAGATAGCCCATTGACGAAAGCTCAGTCTCGTTGTGCCACTGGTTCTTATTTGCTTTACTGTAGAGTTCGTAGATGGTGTGGATGCATCTGGAACTTATTGGCAGCTTAACAAATTTTCCAAAGCCTGTTTGTATTGATTTTATGATTGATATGGCGCTTGTTCCGGAAAAACCTATCCAGAGAAATTCCCATGTTGAATCGGTTGCTTTATCAAACCAGTATTTAAAATGGTGGTCCGTTGTGCATAAAAAACCGCATTCCCTCTCGCATTTGTGGCGATTATTATCCAATAACAGGTGTCCGGTTCCCGACAGAGTGTATTGGAAAAAGCCGTACTGTTCTCCGGTTCCGTGTTTTTCGTTGTCCCATGAATATGAATTGCTATTTATTGTTTCGTGTCCTACTCCCACAGGGCGTACAATAGTAATGTTGTGGTAATTAAACTTGGGAAATGATAGCTTAGTCATATATCACAAAATACTTATAAAATGTCACAAACACCATATTTACCTGTATGGTATTTGGTTGTATATTAATAATCATAAATCACTAAAGTATTATAAAGGGGGTTGTTATGCTTAAAATTGCTTTTATGGGGGCGGGCAGCACAGTATTCGCAAAAAATATTATTGGCGATTGTTTACTCACGCCTGCATTGCGTTTCGCCCATTTTGCATTATACGATATCGATTCGGATAGGCTTTTGGAATCGAAACTGATGCTTGATAATCTTAATAACAATTTGAATGAAGGGAAAGCGGTTATTTCAACATATCTCGGTGTTGAAAACAGGAAAGAAGCCTTGCGTGGCGCAAAATATATTGTGAATGCCATCCAGGTTGGTGGATACGAGCCTTCGACAGTAATAGATTTTGAGATACCAAAGAGGTTTGGTCTTCGCCAGACAATTGGTGACACAGTGGGCATTGGTGGTATATTTCGCGCTTTACGCACTATTCCCGTGATGCTGGACTTTGCGAGAGACATCGAGGAGGTGGCACCCGAAGCCTGGTTTTTGAATTATACGAATCCGATGGCTATGCTTACCGGTGCACTGCTTCGTGGTTCATCTGTTAAAACTGTTGGGCTATGCCACTCTGTTCAGGGTTGTGTCAGTAATTTATTAAAGCATCTTGATATGAGCGATCGCTATAAAGATTCTCAATGGTATATCGCTGGTATTAACCATATGGCGTGGCTTCTTTCAATAAAAGCCCATGGAGAGGATTTGTATCCTGAAATTAAACGGCGTGCGGAAGAAAAAAACAGAGAAGCAAGAGTTCATGGAGCCAAGAAACATGGAGATATGGTTAGGTTTGAAATTATGAAGCAATTCGGTTTTTATGTTACTGAGTCTTCGGAACATAATGCGGAGTATATGCCATATTGGATCAAGTCCATGTATCCAGAGCAGATTAGTGAATTTAATATTCCGCTTGACGAATATCCCCGTCGATGCGTCTCTCAAATTCAGGAGTGGCAAAAGCAAAAGGACGAACTGATAAACAATAGTAATCTCACTCATACGAGGACATCGGAATATGGCTCTGCAATAATGGAAGCGGTTGAAACCGATGTTCCCTGCCGAATAGGCGGTAATGTGATGAATAATGGGCTTATCACAAATCTACCTTCGACCGCCGTTGTGGAAGTTCCATGTCTCGTTGATCGTAATGGTGTTCAAGGTACATTTGTTGGGGATTTACCTGAACAGTGCGCAGCTCTTAACAGAACAAACATCAGCGTTCAGCTTCTTACTATTGACGCAGCCCTAAATATTAAGCGTGAGAGTATCTATCATGCCGTTATGCTTGATCCTCACACTTCAAGCGAGTTGTCTATTGATAAAATAAGAGATATGTGCGACCAGCTAATAGATGCTCATGGGAGTATGCTTCCGCAGTATAGATAGGTGGGTGCAAAGTTAATTTTATCGCATTAAAACTATACGGCGACTCAGGCATATTTCGTCCGAACGGTACCTTGCCAGATAAACCCCAGAAACAAGAGGCTTGTTCTCTGTGCTATGGCCATTCCATGATATTCGGGAATTATTTTTAGGCAAAATTTCCATGGTTAGCATAAGTTGGCCGCTTTGATTAAATATGCTTAGATAGGCTTTTCTTTTAGATAATGGTAAGTCAAAATATACAGGTGAGTTCGCATATGTTGGATTTGGATAATACAATATTGAGTTTGTCTTTGGGGTTGTTTTCTTGGATTCCGTTTGAGTATGATGGCTCAACTCTGGTAGGTTGATAGTTTTGTATTCATCACTAACAAGTTTGCATAAGGCAAATGGCCATTGGTACTGCCCTGGGATACAATAAATGCCACCATCCGTTCCGATCCCTTTGATTCCCGCAATTGTCCATGCGCCCGTTTTGCCATTCTGCCTATTCCAACTACCGTCATTCAATAAGTGCTTAACTGTATCATTGTAAATCCTTCTTAATGAGACCTCGTCTTCTCCGCTTGATAAGTGGAGCGTACCATCAATGGAGTGCCATGGGCTTGTGGCAAACCAACGAGCGTCGAGTCGCCAAGTGCCATCATAATCTCTTTGTGTCGGATAAACACCGGCAAAATGCTTAATTTCGCCATTTTTTAAATCGTAGGTTAACCACACTGTACTGCGATCAATCATAAAATAGAATATACTGTCTGTTGTTAATTTGCATTTTCCTGGAGGCTCATAATATGAAGGCGCGTTGCCGGCTGCAAGCACTTCCTGTGGCGTTGCCAGACAGGTAACCGAATCTTTGTCCAGACAAACCCTGATGAGCCCAAGATACTGGTCGTTAAACCATATTTCTGTTCCCTCTGCGTTTACATCAAAGCTTTGTGTGCCGCCAAATCCCTTAAACTGCTTTAAAGATATCCACTTGCCTTTTTGTGGAGATGCGTTTCCAAAGCCGAATAGTGTTGATACGCTCCAGGTGCTGTCGGGATTCTTGTAAACTTTTCTGACATAAGGGTTGTCTTTTACATAAACTGCACCATATCCATCACAAGCTAAGTCGAAATATATATCACGATAGGCTGATTTTCCGACAGTAAAACTTGCCTGGTCCGCAGGGCCGTCCTGATGGCCAACATCACCACTGCCTGCTATTACTCTGGTATTTCCATTTATATCAATGCGTAGCAGCCGCAAACCATAGCAATCGAATACAAAAATATTTCCATCCCAATCGTAAGCGCATTTTACACGGCCAGAAATGACCGTTTGACGAGCTGGACCATTGATATAATCACCATTCATAGGACCGCGCACAAAGGCAGTATATTCCATGTGTTTGATATTTCCAATCGGTATCTGAATGGTTTTTGCCAATAAAAGAGCAACAAACGCAAGAATAATCATATGTATTTGGCATAACTTATTTTTCATATTTTTCCCTATTAATTTTCTGACATAATCCGTGCTATTATTCTGCAGGAATTTGCACCCTCATTCTTTTCGTAAAGTAGAATAAACGCCCCACTCTCGCCGGATGTCATGGCGCAATGACGAACGCTGCCTTGTGACGCGGTCATGGTCTCTATGAGTGTGCCTGGAGTTGTTTGCCCTGCAATTGGACTCATCAATGTAGTATCGCCTGGGTTGTAGCGGTTTAACGCTATAGCCGAGCTAACAAGTTCGTCGATTGCATTTACCCAGTAATCCATTGCAGTTATATAATGAGTCCCATTGAATATTACAGCCTTTCGAGATTCCCGCTGTGCTGCCATAACCTGTGGTGAGACATAGGACATTGTCCTGTAATTTGACAGATCATAGTATGACAGCGAAACCATCGACGGTCCCCCACCACGGCTGGAAGATTGGGTACCGGCAAAAACAAGAAAGCCTTTGTTGTCTGTAATGAGTGATGGCCTATCCTGGAAGCTTGCAGCGCTTAGGTTGTTTGCTTTCCCTTTAGGCCGTCCTGTGTTTTTGTCAACAAATAGCATCCCTAAGTCGTTATTGGGGCGTGCGCGTACAGTTGTAAGGAAAGCAAGCGCGCATACACTATCGTTGCATGCTAACGAAGGATTTGATTTTGATGAGATGTTTTCCCACCATTGTTCGTATGCATTGTACTTAGATGTACCGGTCCATTGAAAATTTGGCGGGGTGACAGAATCGATCAGTGACTGTCTTTCGGCCACAATTTCAATACCCTCAGGATCTAAAATCTGACCTGTAGTGCTAATTCTGCTACCAAAAATACCGTAAAGCACCGGCCGCCTGGCATCCATCCAGACAGCTATAAATTGCGAGCCTGTAAAGGCAATGTCAGGCCTCGCTTCGTTTATGCCAGCTTTTCCAGAAACCAAGACACCACCAGGAT
The DNA here is from genome assembly GCA_964590225.1 of uncultured Fibrobacterota bacterium. Classification (GTDB taxonomy): domain Bacteria; phylum Fibrobacterota; class OXYB2-FULL-49-7; order OXYB2-FULL-49-7; family JAEUSG01; genus JAEUSG01. The sequence continues at coordinate 48,122 of CAZPWS010000016.1, read as the reverse complement.
CCATCACAACACCATCGCTTCTTACTCTGGCAAAGTAAATATCATAATCGTTGTTGTTTCTGAAATCCTCCCATATTACAAAAAAATTTGTACCATCAAATGCAACCCGAGGATTATTTTGTATGTAGTCTGCGCCACATATCAGAACGCCCCCTGGATCGAGCGAAATACCTGTTGAAGCACAAATTCTGGCACAGTAAATGTCGGCACTCTCTTTTATGGGTTGCATTCCACCATCAGACCAAACTACAAGATAAACACCGTCACCATAAGCAACAGCTGGATTGCGTTGAACAAACTTGGGGGTACGACACTCAGGTGCAACTATTATCGCAGAAGAACTTGTGAAAGGTCCGATTACTTCGCCCTTAACAATCACAATAGTTAGCAAGACAACAGTAAATAAATTAATCGATCTGTTAAGCACTATACCTCCAATATTACTTAAGGAGAACTATTTTTCTTCGTTGTAATTGCCCACTAATATTCACTACTGCAAAATAAGTTCCGCTAGGAAAGTAATTTCCGCTCCACTTATACTCAAAACGGCCTAAACCGTCACGGTATCCGACATATATTGGATTGGCACTACCTACTTTTTTCCCCTGGATATTGAAAATATTAACCATTGGCAATTCTCTATTGGTTCCGTTAATCCTGGTCTGGACAATTATATTGACAGACGGGTTGAACGGGTTTGGACTCACCCAGAACCCTTCGTTTGTGGAAGCATTGGCATCGATTTCTGCTGTTGTCGATGGCAAGAGAGAGCTATCCGTGGGCATTACCATAACAAAATAGTTGCTATAATTTGTGGTGTAGCCGTTATTCCCACTTATAATAATCTTTCCGGCAGGAAAAGTTTGCTGAAATAAACTAAAGGGGACACCCAATGTGTCTCTACCAGGTTTGCCAATGTATATGTCGTCGCCATTGTCGGAGTAGCCGAACTTTGTAAACATTGATGGTATTCTGTTCGCTCCATAGAATTGTATAATTCTGTCATCCCGTGCAACATAAACGGTGACTTCTTTATTGGTTTCAAACATTACCAGTGTGTCCAAAGTTTTTGTTACATCCTTATCGTTATCGAATTTAAGCATTGGGAGTCCAACATATTTCTTGGGAATCCTCATTATCTCAAAAACATCTGAAATGTATATACGCTCATTAAGGCCAGCGACTCCCCATGTGTACGAAGTTGCCCGTCCGTTTGAACTAACCGGATCAGTATATGTAAACGGAATGCGATAAGTAAATGTAGTGGAAACACCCGACATAGCATTACCGGAGCTGGAAATATCCTTAACGCCATTTATGGTGAGCCTATAAGTTGTTGCTGGTGTTAGCGGGCTCAAGGTCAGCACTACCGTTATCAGATCCTCGTTGAGAGCAGCACTGATAACCGCAACGGATTGATCAACTAAATAGTTATTAATTGCTTCAGCCGAAGTTTTTTCAAGGCGTTCATTAAAAAGCAAGGTTACTACAGGATTTTCGTTTATTGCAGTAGCTTTTATGATAGTTGGAGCTATAGTGTCTTTGGGTGTAGTAATGCTCACATCCGTTAATGCCCCCTCTGATAAAGACATATTGACTGCAGCTACCTGATATTGGTATATGGTTTCTTCTGTAGTTTTCTTGTCAATAAACATAGTAGTATCGGTTTCCGCAAGCAGCAGACCATCACGGTATATGCGATAGTGGGAAATGCCGCTCTCTTGATCTGTGGATGGCGACCAAGAAAGAGCGACAGAATGGGCGTAAGGGGCAATGGCTAAAAGATTAGATACCGCAGATGGTGGGGTGGAATCGCTTTTTCCAAGATTTGAAATGAGACTCATATTGTTTGCTGAATCAAAGCTGAAAACCGCAGCAAACACAATTGGATAACCAGTGTCGGGCACATTAAAGGAAAGGTATTCTTTGGTTCCATGTGTTGCTCTAAACTTTGGACCGATTGAATTTGCTGCCCACCAGTTCCATCGGTTTATATTTTCTGTCGCTTCCCCGACAATTGGCAGTTTTGCCCAAACCACATGGTAGCGGTATGCGTTAATAGGAGCGGTCCAGGAGAGTTGGCATAGATTACCGGAGCGAAATAGTTTGAGGTCACTAATTTTCTCTGGAGGAGTTGAATCTGGCTTCGTATTGTGCTTAACATATTGTACCCACCTACCTTCGTATTGTCCGTTCCAATTGTATGTTGTTTTGCCCATGTCTGCATAATCTTTTGTGCCGCCGCCAATACCTGTTGTAATGTACTGCAGTAAATGCTCTCGATACTTTGATCGTCCAGTGTTCCAGTAGTACCAAGCCACGGGATCTGCCAAAGTGCCACCAGCAACATAGGAAGGAGCAACACTAGGAGCCCAAACTGAAGCAAAATTCGCATAATTGTAGTTCCAATCCATCCAGCCAGATAAAAGCTGAAAAAGATCAGACCAAGATTGTGGATCGGTTGATTCCAGCTCATTCATGATATTGATAAGCTGGCGAGCAATAAAACCGACTTCAAAAGCTTGTTCGCCAACCTGTCCACAACACATTGAGTTCTTATCGCCAAACTGCCGACGAAACTTAGGTTTGTAGTCTAACTCCAGAGCTTTTACCATCATACGCACCAGTGATGTATCGCCGGTAACTTTATAGGCCGCCATGGCGTGAGCAAAAAAATGACCATTACCACGGTCAGAAATTCCAGCCGGCATGCGATTGCTGCTAATGAAGGTTTTTCGTAGCTCTTTCATGAAACCATACCAATCACGCAACCACGGATTTGCAGTAATCCAATACGCGTCTTCAAGATGATACATCCAAGCATGGGTGTATGGCAATGACTCGCAGTAGCCTTTATTGAAAACACTCCAAGATTCAGTGCCGGATATTAATGCGCTATCGAGTTTATCGCTACCGCAACTTTGAGCACGCCAGTTTATGTGTCCGGCATAGCACTCAGGGTCTAACTGGCCACCATTGCAAACATTTATTCCCAAGTTTAGGAATGGCCAATCGGCTGCAAAATTGAACTGAGCCATGGATTGTGGTCTGATATTCATGTCGCCAATTGAAGACCATTCCGCTATGAACCAGTCTGCAGGGTTTTCAGTTACGAAAAAAGAGCCTAAGCCATGTGGCCAGCCACCAGCCTGCGCCGTTCCCGTACGCCGGCCATTTAAATAGAAGTAGTTCCATCCGGTATTGGAAGAGCCCAGTTCATTGGGGCGTCTCATGTCTGTTGTTCCTGCTCTTCGGGTTTCATAAGGAAGTTGTCCGTTTAAATCAAGTGAGGCGCGGCATTCTGCTATCCAGGTAGTTGGTAGTGTGGCTACAGGATGAAAGTCAAACTGTTTTGCGATAGCAGCTAAGCTACCGTTTGAGGTGTCGGCACCATGAAAGTTTAGAAGTATCTCCTTATAGCTATGCTGCATATCAACCAACCAATACAATCCGGTTTCGTTAAACTTTGGGTTTCTCCCTGCTGCGTTGATTTGGGAACTCCATTCCGGCCACAGTTCAATTGTTAGCTTGTTGGAAGAGTTTATGGATAAACCATTTGGATACATACGCCAAAAATTACGAGTTACAACCGTCAGGCCCATCGTGCCATCGTCAATATTGAGGTATCCATCTGGACGACCACCAGAAACAAGTGGGGTACTATTTGTATCCAACCCTCCATAAACACTGAAAAGGCTGTCTTTTTTCTGTGCAAGTAATATACCCGATCCTCTTGGTGTTGTGTGCGTTGAACCGTTGCCCAAACCAACTTTGATTACTGGGGTGGACGATAAATTGAGGTCAAAATTTAGATTGAGCGCCTCGAAATAGAGTGGGTAGGTTACTTTTTTAGTTTTTGCTGAATTTTGCAATTGATAGTCAATCTTTACAAAAGATTTTCCGGCATATGCGTATATTCGCACCGCCCATCCATGTGTATGATCCGATGGATTAGAATATTTTGTTACAGCTTCTGCACGGATAATGGCTACCATGGGACCGGATTCTTCTATTTCAACTTTTATATCACTTCGGTCCGCATCGTATTGCAAATCAGTAGGCAGACGCCCTTTAAACTCACCGCCATTCTTAGAGTTTGACTTGATAATTTCCTCGCTTGCAGAGAAAATATTATTACCATCCTTATCGTACCATAGCTGATCAATTAAGTTGAAACCAGCTTTTTTTACGGTGAACTTTAACCGTCCTGTATTGACAGTTATTATGGAAGCGCCATTGTCGATAGACAAGTTGGTTCCTGTGGCATTACCAGAACCATCGTCTTTAAGAAAATAACTCGAGACTCCTGATCCGACGCCTGAATGGGCAGCCACGGTAGGTTGAAAGCGGATTTGAAGATTTGAAATGCTATTGTCATTTAGCCATCGACGACCTATGGCGGAAAATTGCGCAGGGATAGTTGTTCCGCCAGCGTCTGAAACGCGAAATTTAGATATATCCTGAAATGCTCCTTCGGGTAATGGGACAACAACGGAAATAGGATATTGAATAGCAGAATAACCAGCACACTCTTTAACAGACAACTCTACATTAAGCGGAAAAATAAAGACAGATAGACAAAGAACAAAAAGAGATAGATACGCCATAGTGTTACCCCCTGTATGATTTAAAAGTCGAAAAACTTACTATTTCATCAGCAAAATTCGCTTTGTTATTGTTTTATCACCTGCTATGCCTCTTATAATGTAAACACCTGAAACAACAGGGACGCCTTTAGCATCTTTGCCATCCCAGATAAATTGATTTCTGCTTGATGTGGATTTCGAATACAAATTCTTTACTAATCGTCCATCTAAACCTAGTATGGTTACCACAGTATTATTGGTTCGTAATTTGCCTGTTAGAGTAATGCTCGTACCGGGGTTAAATGGGTTAGGCGTAACTATAAGTTCTCCTAATGAACCATCGGATAAAGTGCCGCGCGTCTCGTTAACCACGACACCATATGAAGCAACTTTAGCCTTTATCTTAATACTATCAACTCCCAAAAATTCCGCATAGGCAACCAAAAAGGATCCTTTCTTACCTGCTGTGCAGACTCCCTGGAGTCGATCCTTGGTTGCAGAAGAGTCGGAAACAACCTGCATTTTTGCCGCCAATGACGAAGGGGTTGTATCGCTGACAACCCCGTTTCCAGGAAGCAGCATGCCTCTTACTTGCACAAGGACATTGTTTACATTTGTAGCGGGAACAGTCCAGTCACTTAAAAAGAGATAGTTTTCTCCGTCAAAGGCTATTGAATGACGACGGTAGGGACCAATGGAAGAACTGCCTGCTATATTGAGATTTGACATGAATGTGCCATTCTCGTTGAATTTAAGTATTTGAATCTGGTTCGACTGTGGTACATCAAGCGACAGGAGTCCGTTTTGAATTCCAAAAGCCGCACCGGGCCTATTAAGAGCATGCGAAAGAGAGGGGGGTAGTCGCACAATATTTCCAGCAGCACTACCGGTGACCCCATTAATTTTAAGCGTAGCCGGTAAATGTTGGGTGGGTGAAAGGCGATTTGTGCCACCGATATCAAAGCAGAGCAATACATCGTCGTTTACGGACAGTGCCGTTGGACACATCGATTGACTGTGTGCACTCAGTAAGTTTACGCTATTCTGAACAACGCCTCCTGTTGAAACCGTTGTTCCATATAGTTGATATCCAATAGCTATATCCCCAGTAGCAGTGTAATTTACTGCTAAATTCTGCTTAGCAAGCGTATCGTAGTTAAAACTCTGCCAAAAAACATGATATTGACCATTGCAATATACTATAGACGGCGAACATTGGTTATTCAGCCCCCCCGCGATTAAAATTCCAGCCGTATCAAGAACTTGTCCGGTTGCTGTAACTCTGGCACCATATATGTCAAAGTCAGAGCCGTTGCGATAATCCTGCCAAACTACAAAAAAATCAGTTCCATCTGTTGCTATTGCTGGGTATTCCTGAATATCCAATGCGCTTGTTATACATATACCTGCAGAATCCTTCGATGCTCCCGAATCATCAATACGACCGCAGTACAGGTCAGTTTCCTGTTCGTTTATGTGTCCTTCACGCCAAACGATAAGCCAACATTGTCCACTATTGCTATAAGCGGCAACCGGCCACATCTGACAGCGGGTTCCGGTAAGATTAGGCGAAACAAAAACTCCTGAAGTCCAATTGAGTGTTTGTCCGATAAGCATTGACGACCACAGCACAATTAAAGAGAGCGCTATATTTAGCATATTTCCTCGCTTCATATATTTTTAAGGAACAGATGGCTTGCCATAATCAATGCCAGTAATCTTATACATTCTGAAGTCGCCCCAAAAATCCGCTCCCAAGTAGGCAGAATATCCCGTTCCATCTGGCCCTACGCTGAAGTCAAAATGTGCCCACGGAACGGCTGTGGTTGTGCTAACTCGCCACTCACCGTCGAAGCATAAATGCGTGTAAACACCATTTTCAGCGCGTCGAAGTGTGTTTTTATCGTGGTCAGATGGCAAAATAATGCCTGCTGGCAATATCTTAGCGTTATGTCTATGTGGCCTCATATGCGGACCGCAACAGCCATATGCTCCAGCAATCTTCACGGCCGTATCCAATGCTGGCGAAATGCGCCAGATAGAAACACCCTCCGATGGAGAATCGCTGTAATAATAGCTCACATAAAAGGCGGATTCGGCATCCACAAATGCTTCCGTAGGCGAAGGGTAATTACCTGAAGTTGTTTTTGGAATTTTGTCCTTATAATCATCGAACCCAGCAATACAGGTAAGCTCTTTCGTTGCGGTATCAAACCTGAAAAAACCCTTTCCCGCAAAAACAATTAATTCATCGTTAACACCCACTTGAATGTTAGAGATTGCTCTTGCCGCCGTCCCTGCGATTTTCTGTCCACGCAACAGAGGCCATGCAGCTGCTCCTCCACCGACAACCCTTTTAAACCACCATCGGCCATGCTGTGCACTATTTTTCCAGATCTTGACGATTTCACCCTTTTCTGTCTTGGAGTATATGCAGCCATATGCCTCTCCTTTTAATGGTGCCCCATATACAACAAAAAAGCCATCAGGTAAGCCATAACTGTATGACCTAACACCTAAGGCGTTCATTGCGCTTGCAGGTCCCTCTGTAATCCGATTATCTGAAAGCCAGTAATCATTTCCGGTGATTGTGATAACACGACCCTCTTTCGTAATGCATCTCAAGTTACCGTATATGTAACTATTGAGATACCAAACATTACTATCACTATCAACAGCTATGCGAAGATTGCGCGTCGCCATGGCCTCTTTGCGCGGACCGTCCAGATAACCCCATATATTACAATTCGCAAAATGTTCACGCCTTGGTTCTGCATTAGCGAGCGTCGAAAAAATCAACAACAAAATCAGTTTATTAAACAAAACACCACCCCCGTTTTAATTGATAAGTGTCAGTCGCTCCTTATTGTTGACATAACCAACTATTTTCCCGTCAGAGATCTGCACTTTAAGATCGTACCATGAACCAGATTTAACTTTGCATGCTGCGTCACCAATGGGCGATATGCCATTATTGCCTTTGCGGAAAAGAACCGCTTTTCCACTTGAAACATCCAGTCCGAAAACATACTCCACATTAGCATATTCAAAACTCATTCCTGAAACAGCAGCAGATATTCCATTCTGGGGCTGGACACGACCACGAGCCACCCATGCGTCAACTCCGGACACACGCTCGGAAATTACGGGAACGCTTACCGATTTTGGCGTAACAGTTTGTTGAATGGTTCTACTGATTGCATCGTGTCGTACGCCCTTGTTTGAGAGCGAAACTGTATTGCCAGTTATTGCGCCGTTGGTAGCTCTTTCCACGGAGGTGATGCCAGAATCAAGAGCCACCCTGCATGTGACAACAAAACTTTCCTGTTTGTTGCCCAGCTTATCATAAGCAATTGCTTTAAGAGAATGTATGGGTTCGCCAACAAAGTTTGCCGCCGGAATATTAATTTCAAAGGGTGCCGATGAATCACGGCCGACATAGGTAACTTCGTTCATATATAGATCCACATAAGCCACACCACTGCGATCTTTTGCCTTTATCTTGACATCTAATCCCAAGATATCAACAAAAACAGGGTCAGGTTCCCAAGTGTTGCTACCCCAGAAAAATTTGCATTGTTCATCAGTTAGGAACTGTGGAGAAACGATTTCAACTGAAGGGCCACTGTGGTCATCATCAATTGGATTATCAATTCGTACGCTTGTCCATGAGTCCGTTAGGTTTAATGTAATACCTGCACGCAAAGAGCTTTTGGTCTGTGATTGAGGAATCCCATTAATGTAAACTGTGTTGCTATTGGCACGGGATAGATAGACCAGTGATGCTGCGCCATTACCCTTCAGGCGTACCTCAATATCTCCTATCTGCTCTGCCTGAGTTGCATTGCCCAGCACATAAAAGGCCATAGTCTGACCGAAACTTTCCAGTGTGTCCAAATCAAAAGTAGCCGTGCTGGTTGTCCCGCTTATCGTAGTTAGTCTTTCAAATATTGGCGCTCCTTCTGCATAGCTTAAGCTTAACTGACCTTGCCCATTGTCGCCGTAGAAACGAACCAAGGCCAGAACACGCTGACTATCGGGAGTTTCACTTACAACCCCTTTCCATCCAATTGGCAATTGTCCATCCAGTGAAACAAGCGTTGTTTGGAGTGCCTTAACTTTTTCTGGCGGAGTATCTGTGTAGTAAGCCGCCGACATATCAACTTTCACTGTCCCGCTTGCAAGAGGTTGGTTATAACCAACATTTGCACCCCACAAATCCTGCGTTTGCCCTTTGCTGAACCCAATACTGAAGTTGCCAGTGCCGCCAATGGTTGCTAACCCTAAGCGCCCGTTGAAACACCACCAGTTTGAGCTGAATGGTTTTACATAGCTGTTAATTGTGGTTTGAACATTATTTTCACTTACATGAGGCGCCATTTCTGCTTTTAAATCAATGATGCCGCCCTCGTAGTGCAAATCGCGTTGGTAGGGCAAATGCGGATCGACATAAAAGGAAGAACCGAAACCTCTTTGCCATGAACCAGTTGGAATCCCTCCAGCACCAGGCAGAATTCTGGTAAAGGCGATAGTTGTTTTATCGTATAATGAGACCAAGGCATGATAAGAGACTGCGCGTTCTTGGTATCCTGCTTGAGCATCCAGCCGGTAAATGCGTGCCGCTGTACCCATAACCCCATCACTTTGGTCGCATCGGCTTGTAATTTCCGGATCCACCTGCGAGTAGAGAGTGCCTGTTATACCTCCGAAACTTCTTGTAAAGAAAAGATCCCCGTCACCTCCAGAAGGTCTTAAGGAATCGTTGTCGGGCGTAATCAATGTAACGCGAAGGTTTTCTGTAGATTTCCCCTCATATCCGGCGCTTGCCGATCTTGCCTTCTCTGCACGGGTTCTGTTTTTCCATGTATCCCATGAAATGGGCGTTGTTGGTGGCTGTGTTGATGGGTATTGAAGACCAGTTCTTGAAGTGCCGCGCCACCCATGAACAACAACTTTATCGGGGGTTCGGTGAACGCCGAATCTAAAGTAACGGTACCAGTACGAGCCGTGCAATTGTCGAGCCGCTTCTGCATAAGAGATCACAGTGTCTGGTTTGCCGGCGAATCGAACATGTTCGTACGAAGAAACAAAGTCTGAATGTAGTCTCTGCTCAACACTTGCATCTCCCATTGTGAGTAAACTAAATGCTATGCGCTTGTTCCAGCCGAAGCTTGGTAAAGCGCGAATGCCATACATACCTCGGGCTAAAAAAGCATGGGAAAGTGCTGACTTATAAACAGATGCTGTGTAACTCAAGGGGTAGTTAAAGTAAACACCATACTCAAGCCCCATCGGTGCACCATATGTTCCATCTCCGGAAGATAGTAGCATGTTGTGTCTGGCCATATCCATATGGTGTGAATAAGGCGATAGCATACCAGCATGATTATTTTGAGGCGCAGTCATGATATTCCACGCAAGCCTGTTGTAAGTGTCTCGAAACAGTCCAAAATTATGATAGTGAATATTGACTATTCCGTGATGGTCACCAGAAAAATCGGGCGCGTAGCATGGTGCAGGTGGCCGTCCACCAGAAGTTATCGGTGTGTGGGTGGTACGATCCCACTGTCTAAACCACTCTTTTATAGGCTTTCCTGCAATTATACGGGGATCGGCAAAATCCTGTACCACGGGCATACCGGTAATACATCCAGCTGTACGGAAATAATCCATTTCGGGGTTAAAGGCTAAAAAAATAGTGTCATTTGACTTAAGATTCCATGTTGGGGCGCGATCGCGAGCCAGTGCAAGCTGAGACGCTACGACAGTATCGTATCCTTGTAATGTCCCATTTTTTGCGCGCGTATAAACTGTCTGAAGCTTGGACCATCCCCATCTCTGCCTGTACCTATCAACTCGCGCGAATAGCGTGTCTCTTGAGAGTCCGGACATCGCAACCTGCTCATCACTACCATCGGCAGCCAAATACAACTGAACATATCCTGCATAGTACTCTTCGTTGTACATGGGCTGAGTCCCCCATTTTCCCGTTGCTTCATTCCAACCAAATTTTTCCTCGCATGCCCTAATCCAAAGAGCCATACGCTCCAGATAAAGATCTAACAGCTCTTTATGTGTAACTGCGCCCTTGTTGATTTGACCAGGTCCTGGCCATGGCCGCGTAGTATCGGCTTTAATAGTGGTACAAAACAAGAGTGCAAACAAAATAATTGCCTTAGCCATGTTACCCCCCTCTTTCGTGGATTTTAGTGATAAAGTACTTCGTATTATACGCTTAATGATAAATTGTTATTTGGTTATATGCATAATGTTTTTATGATAGAATAGTAACGGTATTGTCTTTTCTTTAATGTTTCTATGCGGTTCTCCTTATCTTGATGTATTCTGTGGTTTTTTCGGAAATCGTCACTTGGAATGGCGGTAATTTTGCTATCGGCGTACCATACTATGATAAATATAGCGTGGGCAGACAATAAGACTTATAGATGGATGGCCTCTTGCTCAAGTAAGTTGTGTGATAATGTATTGTTTGGTGGGTTGAGTAAAGTTGTTGCTTTTATACCAAATGGTAGGGTATATTAATTCAGAAAGGGCTTTACCAATAATGCGTTAAGCTTTCTGGGTGGTGGTATCCTACTTTTGGTTTTATGCGAATAGGGCAAGTCGTTATCCTTTTCTTGGTAGTTAATATCTGTGCATCAAATTATGATGTTTCCGATTCTGTTTTTATTTCAGACGGAGAAATTCCAATTGCGGTGTTGCCATGGCAAGGCTTATATGTTGATTCATCTTCTAAGAGTATTCGCTTTTCTGAAAGAGCTGCGATTATTGGGAAAAGGGGCATAGAGGTAAGTTTAAAACGCAGAGAACATACAGGTTTCTCCTGTAGATCGGCGCATCTATCTGAGTCATGGCAGCGCTTCTATTTAAGGGTTGATCACTGTTCTTTCGACAAAAGACAGACATATCCTAATGATTTGCGGATAGGCATGGGGCTTTGCAACTATGGATTTTCGGAAAAGGTTAAGAACGATCAGCCTTATACTTATATTTCATTTTTTATACGGTATCATGTACAAAAGGATAGTCTGATTCTGTTGTGCAGTTGCTATGAAAGTGTAGATTCGCTGAGATCTTTTTCGTTTTCAATTGCGGCAGGAAAACTTTATTGCGTCGAGTCTTATGTCTCCTTTTTCTCTAAAGATAGCGTTATGTTTGAACTGTTTATAAATGGCCACCGTTTTGGAAGTATGAGATCTATTTACTATTATGGACGCGATTGGACTGAGATAGGGCTTAATGATGATTATTCGGCTTCTTCTGCCAACGACCCGATTAAAGACTCAGACATCATTGATAAGTGTACACTGGTAGTTTCATTGGATGCTTTTAAGATATCCAGGGACAGACCTTTTGCAATTCCTTCCATGCCGGAAAGATGTGGGTACGAAAAGGGCCATGACGGATTTTATAAAATATTTTGTGCCCCATTTTCCTCAGAGTATGTAGGGGAGGCACAAAAGGGAATAAGATGGCGAGTTGTGAATGAAGTTGATACTATTTTTCCCATTTTTGACGAAATTGAGGCAAATCATCACTATTTCAACATAAAAAGCATTCCTTTCGGATTGGACAGCGGCAGATATTTTTGGAGCGCCCGTTTTCTGAATACTTTTGATCGCTGGAGTGAGTGGAGCAAGAAGTGTACAATTCATGTTAATGAGCCTCGTGATGCAACAGTTATGCTTAAAGATGTCTATATCTCAAAAAAGCCTGGTGGTAGTGTCATAAAAAAAGTATGTGCAGGCGATTGGTATTATCTGAATGCTGCTATTTCGGGGCAGGTTTCATTGGATTCACTTGGCTATTTCATAGCGTGGTTGCACGACACTTCTTACACCATGGGTAATATTTCCAATAAAGGGGGGAAATTTCATCCCTCTTCCAGCTATGTTTTAAATCTCTCATTACGAAATGGACAATTCTCTTTGTTCGAAAAGACTAAGGAGAATTCATCCGTTTCGAATCCTGTTTCTACAGGAGCAGTTTCATTGTATCTTGATGGTAGGGCGGATGGGTACATTGTTGATACAACAAGGAAGCGGATCAGCATAAAATTCAAACTTTTGCCCATCGCTAATACTGGCTTATGGCATTTATTCTCCACCCTTGTTTATAGTGAGCATCGTGCTGGCTCATATGACAGCCCGAAAGAAATAAACTCTAACTTGGTTGGATTTTCTTTTACTGTTGTGCACCCATTTGGTGTAATACGGTTTTTGCGCGTGACGATATTATTAACAGTGCTTTCTGGGGCAATCCTAATCTTATTTATGTCTGTTAAGCGGAAAAATAGCGCGCTCAATAACATAAGTGATGTGGACGATGAAGAATTCCAAAATATTGTACGCTACATCGAAGTGCACATGGAAAGCGAACTTACGGTTGATAGTGTACTAAAGGCTCTAAAAATTAGCAAGGCAAGGTTTTACAATATCATGAGAAGCAAGAATGTTGAGTTTCGAAAGCTACTTGCTGAAATAAGGCTAAAACGGGCAAAGCAGTTGCTCGAAGAGAGTAATATGAATATATCAGAAGTGGCTTTTAAGGTTGGTTTTTCTAATTTATCGCATTTCACATATGCCTTTAAAAAACTTTTTAACCAGTTGCCGAGTCAGGTCGTTCGGGGAAGATAGGTGACATAAAATAATTGTTGTTAGCTGGCTCCAAAATTGTTCAAACCGATCGCATATAAAAAAACATTAAGAAAAGTACAATACTGGTATTCTTTAGTTATAAAATCGTTAAGCACATTAAAAGTAAAAAGCTTACTTTATATTTAATACTGAAGCTTTGTGTACTAATTTAGTAGCCTTGGGGGTGTTTTATGCTGTCTAACAATAATCTATCTGCTGCGATCTTCCTTGTTCTTTGTGCTGTAGCTACCTTCGGAATTGATCGTGAGGAAACCTTTGAATTTACCGAAGTGCCTAAAATCGAGAAGCATCTCGACCGTTGGGTTATAAAATTTGGCGTGGCTTCTCGGTGTGATGTATCTGTTGCGATTGAGGATTCTGAGGGTAGAGTAGTCACTCTTCTTGGGTCGGGAGTTCTTGGTTCAAACGCACCGGCACCATTTATCAAGGATTCGCTCAATCAGACTATTGAGTGGGACTTGACGGATATGGCAGGAAAACCCGTACAGGATGTTTCTCGCTGTTTTGTTCGTGTTTCACTTGGTTTATCACCTGTTTTAAATCGGATGGTTTTGGAACACAAAAAAGACATGACCTGTTACGAAAATGTTGAAGGGATAGTAGCGGATTCGGCAGGTGTTTATGTTTTGTCGTACGGTATGGGAACTTCGCAGTTAAAGATGTTTGACCACGATGGCAACTATGTTAAAACCTTGGTTCCTTTTAGTAGTAGCGCTTTGAGCAATAGTCAGTTGTATGTTAATAAACACCAGATTGAAAAGCAAAATAGTAGCTGGCTTGTTCCTGGTATGGCCTTCAATGCAGGCTTAAGTATGCCCTATACTTTTGAACGATACGAATACTATTCTTCTCCGTCGAGGCTCTCGGTTGGTGGTGGTTGGATAGTTTGGCTGAGTGATTGGGGGGAGTTGCTAAGAATTAAGGCCGATGGAACTACGGGTGGATTGCCATTTCCTGGCCCACGGGTTCCTTTTCCCCCTTTTATTAATATTACGGATCTTGGCCAGTATGGGTCAGCCAACAAGGCTGGTCGCTACTGGCGATCTGCGTTGAGTCCTGACGGACAATATGCATACCTGATAGGGACAAACAGAGATATACTGCTGTCAAAAACAGCATTTGAATACGGTGTTAATAGAGATAGCTCTATTTTGCAGCCAATTTGGCGTGTTCGTGTTGATGCTTCCGATTTTGGTGTGCCGGCTGTTCTTGCTAAAAGTCGTGCGAACTGGCCAACAGCTCAGATAGCCCCTTTTATTGCTGCTCCATCGATACCTCTGGATTCGTCAAGGGATCTTATTAGTGCACCGAGAGGTATTGCTTGTGATAGTGACGGTATAGTTTATGTTTGCGATTCTCTTAGCATCAAGGCGTATTCGGCTGAAGGTGTTCATGTTAAAACCATTCTTAATAACGACACCATTCCTCCGATTCAGATAGAAGTAAGTAAAAAGACAGGGGCTATATATCTTTTGCTATCAAAGCGTCTCGGAACTTCTGGTACAAATCTTCCATTGCCTCACAAGGTTGTTGTCAAGAAATTGAAAAGCTTAGAAGATCCTTCAGTTGTATTTAAACGGGAGTTTTCCGTTTTCTTCAATCCGACAGCATCTATGAGCTCAAGCGGTCAGACAGGTTACGCCTTTTGCCCAATGTTTGGTTTGGATGACTGGGGTGGCGAGACCAGAATCTGGATGGTTTATAGACAGCCTGGTATTCAGGTCTTTCGTGATACTGGTAGCGGTCTTGCGTTATTGCGTGATTTTGCCGAAGATATAAGAACAGAATCGAAGCAAGAGCCGGGTATGGTTCCTCCTTGGCATTTTGGTGGAATGTTTTTGAGCGATCCTTCGCGCAGCCACCTTTATATGAATGGAATGGGGGCGAGGTACCGTTTTGAGATATCTGACAGCGCTATTAGACACGCTCATTTGTCATATGATTGGCAAATTGGGATGACTTATAATTCAATTTTTGGTTATGCTAAAGGGTTTGTACATCTTAATGATTATGGAGGAAAGTTATATCGCCTGAATCCTGATAGTTTCAAGCTTGCAACAACGAATTTTGGTGTACTTCCTGTTGTGCGTGCGAATGTTCTGAGTACACCAACCAACTCACAGGTGCCTTTTACAGGCAATTTAAACACGCGAGCCTTTGGTGTTGCACCGGATGGTTCTGTAATTTTAACGCAGGGCGATAAAACCATTCTGTACGATAGTCTTGGAATTTTTGTGGATACTCTCCTTCTATGGAAGGCTTCATTTTTACAAACCGATGCGAGGAAAAACATTTATGCTTCGAATTCGCCGTGTAGAGGAGGTATCGATACGCTTGGCATAACCTCAAATCAGTATTCCGTTAACAGATATGGATATCGTTCCGACAAAACATCTCCATTATGGTCACAGACTGGTTTTTGGGGGAATGGTGCCATGTGCTGCGTATGTTGGAATAGCAACTTTTATACAGATGCTTCCGGTCGTAGTTTTATACCTAAACAGTTTAGTCGCACCATTGAAGTTGTTGATGCCAATGGTAATTGGATTTGCAATGTTGGGCGTTATGGTAACAGAGATGATGTCTCTTCTGGCCCTGATGGCCTTTCGCTGGCGCTTTGCAGTTATATCGCTACTGATCCTGATAAGTGGTTGTATGTTCTCGACCACGGTAATGTTAGAATTGCGCAGGTAAAGTTAGATTACGCAAACACAGTAATAGTGGGTGATTCGCTTATTACTAAATTGGAGGGAAGTGGCGTCAAGTTTAAGTCAGCTCTTAATGTAGGGGTTTATCCCAACCCATTCAATTCTTTTGCCAGCTTTATGCTTGATTTTATTTCGCAGCGGCCCGATATGCGTTACAGTCTTGATGTTTACGATATAAGAGGCAAGCATATTTGTCGTGTAGCTGAGGGCGTTTCGGGTGAAATGGGTTATGTTAGGCGAGGGGTAGTTTGGGGTGGAGTTGATGGCGTGGGAAAGAAGGTAGGTCCCGGTATGTATTTCTATCGTTTTTCAGCAGGAGACAAGCAGGCAAAGGGAGTTTTTTCTATTTTAAGATGATAGAAAGATTGTCGTAACTGTTAAATTTATAGGAGGATCTGTGACAAAAAGAAGCAAGATTCTATTAAATTTGTTTGTGATTGTATTCTGCTTTTGGGCGACAACAATTTACGCTGCTCCTTGGCCGGGGCCTGGTCAGATTAAAAAGGGGGCAGTAACCCATCAGGAACTTTTAAGTCTCTGTCTTGATCGCATGGCTCTTTGGATAAGGGCTTGTGAGGAGTATATGGGATGGAATGAAGCGGCTGGTAAGTGGGGAGGGATAAAGTCTGGTCAAACGGTCAATGCCCCTCTTGGGATTAATACTGATGGCAAGTGGTATATGCAGCTTTTCCTTGCGGCGGATGGCACCGACGAACAGATAGCGATGTGCGGGGTGCCGCGTGATACGCTACTCGCCCGCGTTCAGCGTGCTGTTGACGGCGGCAAAGTTTACTCCAATATTCGAAATGCCTTACAGTTGGTCAAGAATGGCACATGGAATAATTATCCTGCGACCATAGCAACTGCGCTTTCGGCGGCGGCAACTCGCGTTCCGCCTTGGCCGGCAGTTGAGCACGACACAGTGTATCTGGGTTTTGACGATTGTATGGATTATTTCTGCACGGCAAGATGTGTTACCGGCCTTGCGGTACCCCAGGATTTTGCTGACCCCCGTATAATTGCAGGAAAACCTATCAAGGAGTGGCTTAGGACATGGGACAGAAGTAGAGGGCAGCTTGCTCGAAATCCGGTACCGGCTCCCTCATATGCCCCCGATTTTACAGGGGATCACCACGGTTTTGTAAATGTTTTTTACTCCAATTTTGGTATATGGCGTGATTTTTACGAGGGATTTACTTGGAATATTATGGCCAACCCTTCCGCTTTTAATGCTGCGGATGTCTCTCCTTATGGACACCATACCGATATTGCTTACAGGGACATGAAAATATCCAGTGGTGACGGGGTGCTTGGTCATCCCCATGGTGGAGAATATGGTGTACATTTTAACCATACTATGGCCTATGCTGCTTCTGTTTTTAAGGACCCCCTGGCGCATGCGTTTTTAGCGAGAGGTGTTTATGGTATGAGAGCTCTACCAAGTTATGGGTGGAATAACCGGATACGGCACAGTTTGTTGAATATGGGTGATGCGAGTATAGAACAGCGATTAACTGAGTTCTATGAGGCATATCTCATGCTCCGTTTTTGTGGAGAGCCGGATACGGTTATTTCCTACTCTGAGGCTTCAAGGCGTCTTCATGGTACCTTTAGGTCAAGGCATCATGGTTATGGCTCGCATCGCACGCCCGATAAAGTAGTGGTCCATTCTTGGACAAGCACGACTCGAACAAGTTATGGTATTCCTGCTTCGTATAATGCTCCTGTTCATCCATATCCATGGGATAGATGGAGGGACACAAGTAGGAGCGCGAAAGCTCTTGCTAATGGCTCTTATAATGGCGGTAGATCGTCTGAAGGACGAGTCACATTAATTACTCCTGATAACGATTCGTTGCGCCCTGATGGGACGCAAGGCGACCTGTTTTTTGTCAAGGCATTTCAAGGCATAACGGGTGAGTTGTACCAGAGTTTGAATGTTGAGACCGTGAGCAGGTGGGACAATAACGATGGAGTTATGGCTACCGCTGCTCGGTTAAATCGTCTGAATTCTACAAATCCTATTGACGAGAAAGCGGTGACATATCATTCTCTTGTCTCTTTTTACGATAAAACGACAGTAGCGTTTGCCAGGGTTTTACCAGGAGCTAATGGCATGGCTTCCGGCTCATGGAAGAATGGTTTTGCGGCTACATTTTATGTAGATCCGCTTTTGCCATATACAAGGGACCTGTATTACGAAGGTGGGCAGCTTGACTTAAAGGCCAGAATGATGCCTTACATTGTGTTTGATTCGCTTAATGGTAACACTGTAAATGCCACTGAGGCAAATCGGTATGCCGATACCCTTCGCTCTTCATGGTGGTGTTTCAATGGCCGGCTTGGTCTTGCTACAATTGATGGCGCAGGTGATTTTGTTGTGACATGTCCACCCCCTGCTGCTGGCGGCGGCACAAGTAATTATATGGATCTTTGGGGTATGGTGGTTGGTCGCAGGGTTCCACTGGCCGCATCTTCCGTTCAGATGAGCACAGCTGCCGCTTATTATACGGACACTCGTCCGGATCAGGTGCAGGCGCTCCAGAGAACGCTTGTTTCCCTGGATAGCAGATTGCCGGATGGTTGGCAGGGCCTTATTAGCGAGACCCCCGACAGTCAGCGTGTTTTGGCGCTTGTCCGCTTTCATGGCAGTGTTTCGGAGAGTGGCCTGAGACTTTCTTATCCTGAGGGTGCGCCAATTTTTGAACGCCCTACGATAATTAGAAACGATACCGCTATTGCGGTTTTTTCATTTGATACATTGGAGAGTTTTGGTCAGACGATGGCTTATTATGTGAAAGGTAGTGCAACAGAAGCTGTTCAGACAGGTGATTTGCAGGTTCGTTTGAAAGGAAACGGTGAAGCTATACTTACCTATCTTTCTCGCGGGAATAGTAACAGAGTTTATATTAATGGGGTTTTGCATACTAAGACTCGCAGTGAATTAAGATCAGGGATACAACTCTCATTGACTGACGATTGGACAGAAGTAAGGCTCGAAAACGAGATAGACGATGATCACAGTGGGCCTTTTGTTGAAGTTGTTAACCCTGTTTATTTATCGGATGAACAGATTAAGTTTTACTGGGGCAGACATACCTGGGAACCTGAGCCTGTCCTTGTGGATACAAACGGGTTAGATGTTCAAGTTAAGGCATCGGATAGGAGTGGGGTAGCATATGTAGATTTTTATTTAGACTGGACTTTTGTAGGTCGTGACTCCATAGCTCCCTATTCTGTTAATTTGCCTTATTCCTCTTTTACGAATACTTCCATTCATGCGGTTCACGCCGTTGCTGTTGACAACAGAGGAAACAGGCAGCAGAGCGTTAGCGTTCCCTTTAGGGTTTCCAGCTCAAATGTTACGAGTGTGGAGCGTACGATAAAACCTTCACACCCCAATATGTTAATGAATGTTTCTAAAAAAGTAAATTCAAGTGGGACTTCATTCGCTGGTGTTTATTCGACAAAGGTTGCTTCATTGTCTAAGACAAACAAGAGCATAACTGTTGATAATCAGACTTTTGAGAATATGGTTAAGGTGGATGGTAAACACGAGACGGCAGGTTTCAGGTTTGATGTTATGAACAATGACAACTACAGTATGATTCGTCTTGATATGTCGGATAAAAAGGTTCAGTTGTGTCGTGTAGAAGGTGGTAAGCTTATGATACTTGCTGAGGTTAACCAGCGTATAGATATGAACCGGTGGTACAGTTTGAAAGTTGAAGTTTCCGGGAAAAAGCTGACGGGTTATGTTGATGGAATTGAGAAACTAGCTGCAGCGCGATGGTCATATTAGTGGCGGTTATATGCTCTATAAACGCTGTGGGTTGGGTTGCCTGATATGTAAACACCGCCGCTATCGTCAAATCCGGAAACATTATTCCAAAGGAGTCTGACCGCGGCCGCTCCTACACCGATACCATTCGGATCCCACGCGCCTCCCCCTGGACCAATTACCGTTGTTACCATGCTGTCGGTCATTCTCATCCATCTGAATCTATCCTCATCAGGACCGCCGACCCATATTGCGTTGTGAAAAGGGTCATAATGGCCACGAAAACCGGAACCAGCGGTAGCTTGTGTGAGCGCCGGACCATCTGTATTTGGCCCTTGTACACCTGTTCCGCAGAATCTGGTTAGCTCAGCTGTTATAATGTTATATCGCAGGAGTCGGAACTGAAAGAAGTCACTGATGTACAGAACATGGTCGTTCTCGCCTCTTGAAAGTCGATTCTCTCCCATTGCAAAATTAAATTTTGTTGGAGGGTCGATAAAGTTTAACGGGAGCGTAGAGACTGTGTCGTTTTTTATGCGGCGCAATCTATCAACCTGGAGCCAATAAAAAACGCCTTGTGAATCACATGTAATTCCCATACATCTTAATGGGAATGTTGACGATTTTGCTGGTCCATCAACGCTGCCATCTGTAAATGGGACGCCAGCGACCACCTCAACCCAACTCGTTCCATCTTCTCTATGTACAACTTTTCGAAGACAATTAGGGCCGGTAAGGAACAGCGCGCTATCCTTTATGCTCCATATTGGTAGTCCGGCCATGCATTCTTCCATTGGTCCCTCGATAAGGCCGCTTTTTGGCATGATTTGCCTAATTATTCCATCAGTTGATATTTCTGAAAGACCAGTGCCTCCTGTCAGATAAGCGATTCCACTTGGATCGACTACAGGTATTCCCGGTGTAGTTAAACCCCCAACTTCAAGCTTTGGTCCCTGGTAAAATTCATTACCGGTTGTGCTATTGCCTGCAAAACAATCTACTAACCAATTAGATCTGCTCTCGTCATATATAATGATTTCTGCTTCCAGTACCATTGTAATGATAAGAGAAAAAAGCAATAATGTTCTCACTTCGATTAACGCACCATTGTTAATTTGCGACTGATAACATTTTTGCCCGCGAAAACCTTAACAACATACACACCACTCGGTTCCTTTGTGGGGTTCCATGTGTATTCAAGCTGATTCCCTTTTCTTGTGGCAGCTTTAAGAGTTGTTATTCGCTTTCCATTGACACTGTAAATCGCCACAGATGGATATGTTTTCATGTAGTCAATTTGAATTGAAGATACAACTATTTGGACGCTTCCATTGAAGGGGTTTGGAGCCAAAGCGATATCATCATAGCCAATATTTGCGTGAGCCCGTTCCGTTGATATTCCCGAATCGTTTGAGGTGTAAATGAATTTGGCAACAATATGAGTGCCGCCGCCCGATACTGTTTTTTCGAATACACATAGGAGCTGATGGTTATTGTTTGAAGCAATAACTGGATTTATCAGACAATCTTCTCCTGTAGGACGGGAAACAAAAACCCCTTTTGGTTCTACCGGAATATCTCTTTCGAGTCTGCCTGTAATTATAGAGCCACGCACAAAATCAATTCCTGTTCCGCCACCAAGCCTATAACGGGTCCACACAGCCACGACATGTGTTCCATCCCACGCAACAGCACATTTACCCCAAGGCCATGGTTGTCCCGCAGTGTTAAAAATACCGTAATCAAGCCAGTTCGCGTAACGGGTAGGCGTACATTGATAACAAGGTTGAGCAGTACTTGTAGTCAAATTACCTGCGGATGTAATATAATACGCCATAATTGCTCCAGGCCCACCCCATCCCCAGTAATCGGGATCCTCTCTATGCATTACAATTGCCCAGCCTCTTCCGTTTTTAACCACAGCTTCGGATGAGCCGCCCCCGTAAATATCAACTGGGGTGGAAATCGTATTCCCAATAGTGTCAAGTCTGACATACTGGTTGGTTCGATTGGCCGCTTTGCATGTTAAAACAAAGCTGTTTTCGTTCCATGCTATTCTTGGGTTTGATTTATTAATATTGAGAGGAGTGGATGTAACGAGTCCAGCAGAATCAACAATTGCTCCAAATAATCTTGTTGTAGTTGACTGGCCAGAAAAACCCTGCCACACAACCATAAAACCCTTTGGAAAACCGGCTACATCCGGAAGAACCTGCGTGCGCGGCATTACCGCGAGTGGGATAGGTGTGGTGTCAAGTATGGTTCCGTTGCTGGTAATTCTTGCAGCGTATATATTGCAGTCCGAACCGTTGCGCATATCGTGCCACGCGACAAGAAAGATACCATTTGAGAATGCTATACGAGGTTTTTCCTGCGTACCGGTTGAACAGGGCGAAATTATGATGCCCGTTGAGTCAATTAGTCCCCTTTTAGTATGAACTCTGGCAGCAGTAATTCTGGATTTTCCGTTTTTACCGTGCCAGCCTTCCTGCCAAACTACCATATAAACGCTATCTCCATAAGCAATAGCTGGAGATTGTCGAATTGTTTTTCCAGGGCCGGTTAGGCAGATATTAATACTGTCTGATATTATAATGCTGTCAGGAGCATCTTGTGAATAGGAACAAATACATGTAAGTAAAGCAAATATTAATACAAGTTTTGTCATGGCCTAACCTCCGTAATGTTGTATGCCCTATAAACGCTATGTTTGGGGTTTCCTGAAATATAAACGCCACCCCTATCATCAAAGCCCGATACATTGTTCCATTTAAGCTCAACAGATGAGGCAGGGATAGCGGTTCCTGCAACATTCCAAGAAGAATTACCTGGACCTATTACTGTTTTAACATAATTATCACTTAGTCTCAGCCATCTAAAACGGGTTTCATCAGGTCCACCAACCCATACATTATTGTGAAAAGGATCGTAAATTCCAAATAGTCCAGAATTGGCGGAGGCATAGGTTAGGGCAGGACCGTCAGCATTCTTGCCAAAGCGGTTGTAAGGATCTTCCGATCTAATTAATCCACATACATGCCTAAGCTCGCCATTGTTAATAGTATATCGCAACAGTCTGAAGTTAAAAAAGTCCCCTATGTATAGGGTGTTATTGTTCTCACCCTTAGATAATCTGTTTTCGCCCATTGCAAAGTTAAAGCTGGTCGGCGGATCGACAAAAGTCAGTGTAAGCGTCGTTACTGTGTCATTTTTAATGCGGCGCAGTCTATCAACCTGTAACCAGTAAAAGACACCTTGCGAATCACATGTAATTCCCATACATCTTAGTGGGAATGTTGATGATTTTGCTGGTCCATCAACGCTGCCATCTGTAAATGGGATGCCAGCGACCACCTCAACCCAACTAGTTCCATCTTCTCTATGTACAACTTTTCGAAGACAATTAGGGCCGGTAAGGAACAGCGCGCTATCCTTTATGCTCCATATTGGTAGTCCGGCCATGCATTCTTCCATTGGTCCCTCGACAAGGCCGTTTATTGGCATTATTTGCCTAATTATTCCATCAGTTGATATTTCTGAAAGACCAGTGCCGCCTGTCAGATAGGCAACGCCATTCGGATCGACTACGGGTATTCCCGGCGTAGTTAAGCCGCCAATCTCAAGTTTTGGCCCCTGGTAAAATTCATTTCCTGTTGTTCCGTTTCCTGCAAAACAGTCAACAAACCAGTTCGATCTTGACTCATCGTAAATTATGAGTGGTAAATCCTGCCCATAAATATGCAATGGATAGAGTAGGAATGTGATGAGTAGTATTTCTTTAATACTTTTCATGAATGGGGTTTCTCCTTATAAACTTGGTAACAGAAGCACACCTATTTAGATAAAATGCAAAATAAAACGGTTAAGTCGTTAACTTTTTCTGCAAAACATTAAAATACTGGATGATTTTTTTGAACTATTAGACTATATTATATGGCTGTTCGGGCAGCGATTAGTTTTTTGAATGTGAAAAGAAGGACTATAAATGCAAGGCAGTTTTACGCCGGAAAATGAGCATTCGTTTAACATCTACCTAAAAGAGATAGCAAAGTTTAAACCCCTTAAACGCGAAGAGGAACATGACCTCATCGTCCTTGTAAAAAAGGGCGACAGAGAGGCAATGCGTAAGCTTGTTGAAGCCAACTTGCGTTTTGTTGTTTCTGTTGCTTCTAACTATCGTAATCAAGGGATGCCCCTGTCTGATCTTGTCAATGAAGGCAATATCGGTTTAATCAGGGCAGCCAAGCGGTTCGACGAAACCAAGGGCTTTAAGTTTATTTCATACGCTGTGTGGTGGATAAGGCAAGCTATTTTACAGGCCATGTCCGAACAGTCGCGAATAATGAAGCTGCCGCTAAACCGTGTCAGCACCATACACAATATTGGAAAAGTTGTAAATAAACTCGAACAGCAGCTAAAGCGGTTTCCTACTGCGGAGGAAATTGCAAAGTTTCTTAAAATTGATGAAAGTGATGTGCGGGAGGCATTTGCCATTGGATCCGGCCATAGCTCTCTAGATTCTCCATTTGATAGCGATGAAGACGGCTCTTTGCTTGACCTTATAACAAACGAACAAACCCCTGCTCCTGATGAGAATATCGATGGATATTTCCTGAGTAATGAAATAACAGAGCTGTTAAGTACTCTTAAAAAGCGGGAGGCAGAAGTTCTCCGCCTGTACTATGGCATAGAATGCGAAAGAAGCCATACTCTTGAAGAAATCGCGGCCAAATACGGGCTCACACGGGAAAGAATAAGGCAAATTAAGGAGCGGGCTATCAAGAGACTAAAACACCCTTCAAGAAATTCTATGTTAAGAAAGTTTTACACAAGCAAGGAATAAACGCAGCATCAGACCTTGTAAAGTGGAATGTCCGGTCGTACTTTTTGGGTTCGCTTTTTCTCCTCTGGTGTCATAAGATTCCAAAGATCCCTTACTGTCCTCTGGACATCCTTTAAAGAAAAATCAGTTTCGAGCAGTTTTTGCCCCTTTTCTTTTAGCCCTATTGCGTGTTCGGCGTTAGTCCAGTGAATTCGGTTGAAGGTCGCGCATATATTGTTTAGTATTGATATCCAGAACCCTGGTTGTTCTATTAGAATATTATTTCGTATTTCGGCAAAGTTCTCTGTTGCCGATTTAATTTGTGCAATGCTTTTATTAAGGAGTCCTTCGTTCATAAGCTCGCAGATTTTTGTTAGCCTGTTTTTATGTTCGTCGCTACCGAATATCTCTACAATCTTGCGCGCATGTTTATATGTCTCGTTCAATTCGTATTCCGCGCTTTTCCATTCAAGCTTCTTTTCAATTGTATCAATAAAGGCCTGAAGCTCATTCAGCCTATTTCTTAGTGCAAATGTACTGTCGGCATCATCCGCTCTTGTAGCATGCAGGTGGGCAATTGAGTTAAGCTGCTCTTCGGTTGTTGATAGTTCGTCGTTGAATGGTCCGCCCGATGAATTGGAAAGTTTTTTTAGAGAAGATATCCGGATAGATTCCTCTTGAACCTCTTCCTCAAACTTTGCGTCTTCAATTAGTGCTATGCGGTACGATGTTTCGAGTACATTATGAACGGTTTCATCGGTATCGGGAAAGTATGCTTCCACCGAAATCCTTCTTGATTCGTCCATTTTAAGAGTGATAGAGACATCGCTCCCCTTGGCTACCGTTCTTGTAAGTTCGGAACCTGTAATTGTAATCTTACCTACCATAACATTTCGGACAGGCTTTGTGTTCATCTCTCCTTCGCGGACGATTATAGAAAAGATATCTTCAGGCGTTCCTGCGCGAAGCATGGTTTTTGTTCTAAAGTTCTTTTTACCGGTGCATGGCAATTTTTGACCCTTGAAAAGCAAAGGTACTGAAATATGTCCTAAATCCTCAGATTCAGCCTCGACACATATGTCGTGAGGAAGGGGAGGGTTTGATATTTCGATTCCCTGAAGTATGGAAATTAAAGCTGGCTCACATGTAATCCTTCTTCCCTGTTCGTCTTTCATTTCTATTTTAAAGTTATTAGTGCATCCTGCTTCAAGGTTCACATCAACCGTACAACAGTAGTTGCTCATTATTGTAGCTGGAGAAACCCACCCCCCATCACCCCTTTTTAGTTCTACGGTAAACCCATCAGGCAGAGGTGCCTCCTCGGTTGAGTTTTGCTTATTCATTGAAATAGAGACCGACACCGAATTTTGTGTAGTGGTTTCGGGATAGGAGATAGAAAGCTGGGTTTTAGTTGTGTCCTTTTTGCGCATCATATCAGGAATTGACCTTGTTGACGCATACAATGCCGCACCAGCTGTTACTGCTGTCATTGGGTCAATTGATACATTGATTTTATCTGTTATTTCCGTTCGTATTTTTTCTCGTACAAATGGCATTAATGTTGGTCCGCCAACCAGAAGAACTGTCCGAAGATCAGCTGCACTCAGATTGTTTTTCTTAAGCATTGCTTTGACTATCTCAATTGCGCGGTCGATTATTGGTTTAATTATTGAGTCGAGTTGTTGCCTTTCTACTGAGACGCATATATCGATATCATTACCATCGTCATCTTTTACAACCGATGGGTCGTCTGCTTCGATTATTACTTTGTCATCTGTTGAAAGCTGTATCTTGTATTGCTCACAAATTTTTTTCCAGACAGTTGTAAGCCGCCCTCTTTTTATAGGGTCGTTAAGAAGCTGTTCAATCTTGTATTCTTTTCGCATTTGTGGGAGTACGAGTTCGTCGAACAGCAGGAGATCAATATTTTTTCCGCCAAGGTAATTGTCACCAGCTGTATCAACTACACTTACAATCCCGTTGTCTGCGTTCATGAGTGCTGCGTCGAATGTACCGCCACCCATGTCAAAAACAAGCCAGTATCCACCTGTAGTCTCTTCTTCAAGTAGCCATGCAAGAGAGGCTGCAATTGGCTCCTGCAAGAGCTCACAATAATCGAAGCCGGCTAATTCAGCGGCTCTTGATGTTGCCTGAATCTGGACCTGGTCGAAATCGGCAGGAACTGTAATTACCGCGGCATTTACCTCGTCGTCTTTTACAAAAGAACGAAGCATTTTAAGAATCTCAGATGATAGTTCTTCGGAAGTTAAAGATTTTTGGATGTTTGGAAAGTTGTATGTTACCTCCGTACCCATGGTGCGTTTAAATTCTGTTTTAGTATTGTCTGGGTCTGTGGATAATCTTCCAATAGCCGCATCACCAACAAGCAGTTGCCCTCTTTTTGTATAGTGAACGCATGATGGGGTTGTATCCTTTTGCAATCGTTCGCTTTTAATTACCCTGACACGCCCTTTTTCAAATCGGCTAATTGCCGAATTTGTCGTTCCTAAATCAATTCCATACTCAATTCTGTTGTTTGCCATAGAGAAAACCCCTCTATTTTTGCGCCAAATCCTCTATTGACATTGCGACTTCGCATTCGCCGAAGGAGATGACTTTGTCCATGAATTTTACCTGTGGCTTTATCATGCGCAGGATTTTCTTTTCGCCTTGCGAAAGTTCTTCAAGTGGGACAAATTCCTTAACTAATATCGTCATTTCATCGTGATAATCGGTTCCGGTCAGATTTACAATTTTATAGCCTTTTATGTTTAACTCGTCCTCAAGCCGATTAACTGCATTAAGCAGAGCAGAGACCCCTTTGGTTTCGCCAGCCATTCTTGAAAGGCGAGTTCTCATTCGGAAAACCTCTTCTGCCACCCTTACAGGCAGTTCATGATCAGGCTCTGGTGGCAAGGGATCCGTTTGGTTCGCATGAATGTCCTGTTTTTCATTTGTTATTGCTGTTTTAATATTGTCCACAAAAACCTGCATTTGTCCAACGGGTGATTGTTCGCCTTCGGTATATCCGTGCAGCATTTTTCTGATAACTATGATTGCCCCTATTATTCCAATGATGAGGATGCTTACGAGGAACGAAAAGTAGAGATTGAGTGATTTCTTTATGTTTTGAGTTCGTTCAAGGTAGTCGTTTGTAAGGCTATCAATTGTTGAGGAAGAAACGAATTTGTGTGAAAGATTTTTCATCTCTTCTTCAATTTTTTGTATTCGTATGTTAGAGGCAGCCAGAGAATCTTTCTGATTGGATTGTTGCTCCTGAAAAGTATCGTGGATATTTACGACATAGCGCTGAAGGCGTTTGATAGCGTTGTTCTGTGCCCTAATTGTTGATTCGAATGTAGCTTGTTGCTGGGCAGCATTAACGAAAGCCGACATAACGCACACGACAGCCAACCCGCAAGCAAGTATTTTTGGATAACAGCCCATTATACGATAAAATAGAACAATATGGCTGCTTGAGACAACGCAATTTTGTGCTACACGGTTTCCTAAAGGTTGTACTCTTCAAGTCTGATTTTTGATTTATCGACAGTCATAATCATTTCGTCGATAAACCTATTTTCATCATTAGGCAATGATGCTATGGCATCACCCATAATATCAAGATATTGGGCATCTCTTTCCTGTATTTTTACCTCACCGTTTTGGTAGGCGTTTAGCATAAGTTCGATTGCCTTCCGTGCCGCATTAGTCGCAGCATGGTAATGTGTGTCGGCACTGACAATTGAATTAGATATGCCGATTACCGGATCTGGCGAAAGTATAAAAGCCTGCGGGTCAATGCTCGCGTCGCTATTGACAAAAAGATTGCGGAGCACGCGTGTAGTTTCAACACCATTCTTTGTGGCTTCGTTCATAAGGCGGCAATCGTAGATTAGTTGTTCTGTGTAACATGTTGGAGCCATTGCTGCGAGGAGCTTTATGTTTTGCACAGATTCGTTGCTCCATGTATCGCAATAGGCAGAAGCGATGTTTCCGATGGGAGAGAGGTGGGCGCAGGCGGCACTTTTCCCCTCCATCGCCATTGGATACCCCGTTATGGTCTTGAGATAGACATTTTCATAAGCGCAATCCTTGCCCGGACCCACTGCTCCACATTCGTGAGCAGGGAGTGCTCTTACAGCGGAAATTGCCCTAACAACAGCAGCAAAGGTGCGTGGTATATATCGTTTTTCGGCAAGCACCATCGCTGTGTTGCCAAAGCCGCATGCCGAGTCTCCGGCCGGGATTGTGCCTGTTTTTTGTGCAATTGAACCAATAGTATTCCACAAAAAGGTCATGTCTCGTACGCCAAGTATTGCCTGTGCGAAGATTACACCTTTTATGTCGCAATAGGTAAGATACTCATCATGCAACTCCTTGCCGCCTGTTGATTCGATGCTTAGAAGCTCCGCTCCGGCTTTAGCAACGCCTTCAAATGTTTCTATCATTTTATCGAACATGATGCCGCTACGCATTTGCGGAGGACGCGACATTTCCCTAAGATCGTTGGGGGTTACTCTTAAACAGGTTTTTAGCCCATGGCTTGCGCGGGCATTTTCAAGCCCTTCCGCAAGAATTTTTGTTATCTCTATTGCTATTTCGGGATTTTCACACATTGGCGGAAGTGTTTCGAACTCTACAATAAGGCCTGGTGATTCAAGTTCTACTGCCCTTGTTGTAGCGCCAGAAATGATTTCCCTATAATGATTATATATGTCGCTATAGGTTGATTTCTCGATTGACATTGGCGGTAGTGTAAAATTCAACTCAGGGTAAACAGTGCCGCCGCCAATTATAAGGCCGTTTTTTGTTTTAAGTGGATTGGGGGCGTGGCCAAACAAAAGGTTGTCGGAATTTTTTATTGCGAGGGTGTTATATTTTTCCATAAGGGTACTCCATAGTGGCGCTGTTAATTTTAGATAACATAGCAAAATGATAGGAAATAAGCAACAAAAAAATTTACCCTCGTTTTTCGTATTTGACATCTGGAATTTCCTTTATGCCTATACGGAAGTAGTATCCTTTTCTGTATCCGCTAATCGCCCAGTCGAAGAGAGCTTCCCAACAGTGAAAGTCTCTTCTGAGATTAAGTGATTGATCGACGACTTTATTTGTAGAGAAATCGTAACGGTTGTTGTAGGAAAGATTCAGGTTCTCAGTAAGTTGCATGGAATATCGACCTGTTAGTGAGAAGTATGTTGATTTTGTAAATACACCAAATGTTTCGTCCCAGTTTTTTGAATGGCTGGCGCCTAACTGCATGTCTATTGACCATGGTTTTTTAACTGTTGAAAAAGCATTTTTTGTTGCAATTTGTCCATCGCGTAACGAATCAGACTGGCTGATATCAATATCGCCAGCTATAAAGTCACCATTCATGTTAAGGCCTGTCGATGCATCAAGACGCATGGACAGCAGTCTTGGAATGCTCCTTATGAGTAATTCATCCTTGTTGTAAATGTCATGTGTTCCACTGTAAGAGAGACGGATACCATGTTGCTCGGTTGAAGCACTAGATGTTATGCGATCCCATTTGCCTACAACTACACCCGCTCTGTTTTTAGCCATAAAATTGTAGCCCGATGAAACATTACAGTTAAGTAAAGTTATGTTCTTGCTTTGGCTTGTGCCATCGGCATTGCCAATTGTCTTGAGTTGAAACGAATTGCCAAGTGCAACATTAATGCGCTGCTGCATATCCCTGTTTCTATTGGTAACTCCAGAGGCTCCAAGCATATTGTCTGCATTGGTAATTTCGGGGGAGTAGGACCATCCCAAAGTTGGAGTTATTGTATGAAGAAAAGAGGATATTCCGCCTATCCCGATTTTTGCGCGGCCAAAAATGTTTGTACTTAGGTTGGCACCAATGCTGTAGTCCTCAATGTGCGAGAAATAGGGGATGGTATCCCACACATACTGAGTGTCAATCGTAACTCTATTACCATAAGGTATTGTTCTTATGCTGTCTATTGCACCTTGGCTCCTTTTCTTGAAATACCAGGCACTGCTGAATCCTATTGATGGTGAAATACTTAAAGGGCCTAGTTTAGGGAAACGGGGTAGGCCAAAAGAAAGCGAGTGATTTATATCCATCCCACCACTTCGGACAAGTTGTCTGTTTGAAGTGTCGTAGCTTGCATCCTGAAATGGAAATAATCCTTGGCGTGTATAATTTGCATTATTGGTTCCGCTTGCGGAGTATGCCCATGTAAGCTTGCGGTACCACGGAAGCGAGTCTTGTGTAACGAGAGAGTCAGGATCAATTCCGAGAAATGGTAAGCTGCGGTGCGCGCTGGATATGGTAATAGAAGGAAGCGTCATTCTTGTTTCACTTGTTTCGAGATTTTGCGTGTAAGCGTAGCGGGCATTTAGCGAGACGCCATGCTCCTTAAAAGAACGGGCAAGAGCAATGTCTGATTTGAGCTCACTTTTGAGGTAGTCGGAACGGTTGTCGGTACTCCTTTTGTAGAAGTTTTTATCACCTACAATGTCTCCTGAGCCTCTTATTGTAAATGATTTATCCGGCAGAATATCCTGTGTATGGCTGTATTGTAAGCCCCATGTTGTTTTGGTACCAGATGGGCTACGCATTAGTTCGTATTTTGAGTTTACTGAACCTTGCAAATAGTAGCGCAAAGCATAGTTCGTTGCTGCTCCAAATCTTATATTGTTAAAAAAGAAACCTTCTGAATTTGTAAAGTCAACTCTTGACTCAAGATCAATGTAATCGCTTATTGCCCAGTAATATCCGAGATTGCTTATATATCCACCTTGCGACCCTTGGTCGTTTATTTGCCCCCACCTTGGAGTCAAAAAACCTGACCGTCTGTTTTTGTTTGTAGGAACAATAAAGTATGGAAATATTGCGACGGGTACATCGGCAATATTAAGTACAAATGGCTTTATAACAGCTTTATCGTTGGGGAGTATTTTCATTTTTTCGCCCCAAAAGTAATAATGGTGCCCTGTATCAAGATCGCATGTAGTGTAATCTCCATGTTTGACCAGATATGAATTATCTTCCATTCTTGCAATAAGATTACCGTTATAGACGCTTCCTTTGGATCGGGCTGTACCGTAATCTATTACCCCCCTCTTTTCGTTAAGCATGTATCGCATTCTTTCACCTGTTACGGTGTTTCCATCGTTTGTTAGAATGGGGTTTCCCCACGCTTCCATTTCTCGTAGAGCAATTCTGTATAATATCGTGTCCGCCCGCAGAACAGAGCCATCTGCATTAAGCATTGCATTTCCTATCAGCATTAGCGTACTGTCTCTCTTTGAGTACCTGACAATGTCACCGGCATACGATATTGTGTCACTTTTTTCTTCACAGTATAGGAGTGCAGTAGAGAGCAGTATTTTTGCCACAATTAAAAGAAATGTTTTTCCAGTTTTCATTTTAGCACATTGCTGTAAAAATTTTCGTATTGGTTGATTATTGTCTCTGCCGAATATCGTCTCTTTGCTTCTCTAATGCCGTATTCTGCAAATGAATTGTGGAGCTTTGCGTCGGTAAGTATCCGTAGAGCATCAGTCGCCATTTTTTCTATATCGCCAGGAATAGAGAGAAAGCCACTTAGGCCATCGTCAATAACTTCAGCTATACCACTGCCACTTGTTCCAATTACTGGTACGCCGCAGGCTATTGCTTCCAGACATGTAAGGCCGAAACTTTCATGATCGCTCGTTTGAAGGAGGAGATCGGCATGCACAATTAATGGAGCCACATCGTAAATTGGGCCAAGAAATTCAATTTTGTCCATAATACCGTATTCTTGTGCCATTTTACGGGCGACACATGATTCTGGACCTTCGCCAATGAGAATAAGCCGTGATGGTATTTGCTCTGTGATTTTTTTAAATACGCTTATCATATCGCCAATTCTTTTTACTTTACGAAAATTAGAAATATGCATAATAATTTTTTCGTTTCGTATCGATTTTCGTATAAGAGGGGATTTCTCAATTTTTGGATTAAACTCTACCGTGTCAACGAAATTCGGTATTACTGATATCTCTTTATTGGGCTTAAAAACAGAAATGCTTTTGCTTTTTAAGTAATCCGATACGGCTGTAACTCCATCGCTGTTTTCTATTGAGAACAGAGTAATGTCCTTTAGTGAAGCGAGTGAGCCAATGAGTGTCACATCCGTGCCATGCAGTGTGGTAACTATCTTTAAACGGTTTGATTTTAGCATTTGTTTGCAAAGAATAGCGGATATGGCGTGCGGTATTGCATAATGTACATGAATAATTTCAAGATTAGCAGCTTCCGCTATTTCGGCCATTTTAGAGGCAAGAAGCAGAACATATGGAGAATGGTCAATAAAAAGGGGGTAGTTTACCTGTTCAACTTCATGAAAGTGGATGTTTGACGGATGATGATGCTTAAGTTTGTATGGAAGCGATGAAGATATAAAGTGAATCGAATGCCCTTTTTCTGCAAGCTGCTTCCCGATATTAGTAGCGACTATTCCGCTTCCGCCGAAAGTTGGATAACAGGTAATGCCAATATTCATTTTTGGTTAGCTCTAAAAATCCATCCGCTGTCTGTTAGTGTAGCAGGGTTATCAATTTCGGGAAGTTGCTGCATAAAGAAGGGTTCGCCAAAGTCTTTCATTATTCTCTGTCCGAAGTATCTTAGTCTGGTTTCAAGCGAATCAAGAAAATCTGGGGAAGATAGGCGCGTTACAGGTTCTTTATCTTTATCATTCGTATTCCCGAACTGGGATGCATAGGAAAGAATAGCAGATCTTCTTTTGGCTATGTGTGTCGATATGTCAACAATAAATGATGGCTTATCTGCAAGGCCAAGATAATACTGAAATATTCTCTCCGGCCTAAAACGGGGAAGGGGGTGATCGTACTTGGCAAATCCAGCTTTATACCATGCTGAATCGAACATGGCGGTGGTGGCAATATGGTCGGGATGTGTATCGCGTGGGTATGGCGTAAAGACAACTCGAGGGCGAACCGCGCGGATAATTTCAACCATCTTTTTTTCTGATTCATCTGTCAATTTAAGTTGTGTGTCTGGCATAAAGAGACAATGGCGGAAAGCCACACCAAGTATTTTAGCTGCCGCTGCTGCTTCGTGAAGCCTTACTTCTGCAGAACCTCTCGATCCCATTTCTCCTGCCGTAAGATCAATTATTCCCACTTTGTGTCCAGCCGCTGTTAATTTGGCTATTGTTCCTGCACAGCCAAGCTCAACATCATCAGGATGCGCCCCAATAAATAGTATTTCTGCATTTAATAGAGTTGTTTCCATTTAGTCACCTATTTCCACAATGTGGTGCTGATTGTTGAATGGCATACAGAATTGAATAATTTCGCCAATAAATTCACTTTTCTTTTCTATGAACGGAAAATAAGCAAAATGCCGCTCCTGTAAGTCTGGAGGCGAGGTAAGTTCAAGAATTTTAAACAGGTTGGTGTTGTTGTTAACAAATCGCATTGCATTATTTTTATTTACTTTTTTTCTAAGATAGTTGGTCGTCGATATCCCCCGTCTTTTGGCCGCTGTAAATGCTGTTGCTAATTCCGGCATTTCCCGTGTAAAGTCTTCCTCAATCTGATCAAAAGCGTCTGCAATCTTACTGTCAAGTCTATTCAAGATTTCGTTGACGCTGTTTTCATCCGAATTTATACCAATTTTATTTCGGGGCAACATTATGTCAGCAATGTCAACTCCTGATTTCTGTATTGTTCTTAACCATTCTGTTCGAATTAAGGTTAATGAGCTCCTCAAGATAATTGGAGGCATTTCTCTTTCGAGTATATCGTATAATCCCTTTGTTTGCGCGTGGTAGGCAACTTCGCTTGGTCCTGATATTTCGGCTGCTATTGGCATACAGTATTCAAGGGATGGGAGACGGGTAAGCGCAGATGACATGAGTGAATATTCATCGGCATCCACAAGGTCTTTAAGCATTAACCGTTCTCTTGATTTCTCATTCATTCTGTAAATTAAAGAATCGTTCTTTTTGAGCTTTACTTGCGCCTTAAATCCAAGATCCAAAACAGTCGCTGTTTGGTTTTCAATAGCT
Source organism: uncultured Fibrobacterota bacterium (assembly GCA_964590225.1). GTDB lineage: Bacteria > Fibrobacterota > OXYB2-FULL-49-7 > OXYB2-FULL-49-7 > JAEUSG01 > JAEUSG01. The sequence goes on along the minus strand of CAZPWS010000016.1, from coordinate 13,492 downwards.
TCTCTTATGTGCGCCGCCTCCGGAAGATATTTACGGAAGAAGGGGGCGCGTAGCTCTCTTGTTAATTTGTGTAAAGGACTTGCCAGAATTAAACCAAATCTATTAAAAAAGGAATGTAAAAGTTTTGCGTGATATTCTTCCCAAGTGTGGCACCCGATTGAGGGTATGTTTTGCACTTCCCTTTCCGGAGACGGTAGGTACCCCACAACACCCTTATAATTTTTTGGAAGAAAAGAAATTTGCCTATTAGCATCGCTTCTTATGTCAACTACTTCAGGGATATCATCATCGTCAGTTGCGAGCCAAAAAAGCGGTACTGCCGGTATTCCGGTTTTTTCCTCAATAAGCAGCGCGGTATTTATGGCAGTTAATGTCTTGTATAGTACAAAAAGGGGACCTCCGAGCAAACAAGCCTGATGGCCGCATGAGACTATAACACAGTTCTTTTTCCGGAGTTTATTAATGTGCTCTACTGTTTTTTCACCACAGAGCCATTCCCTGTTTTGCTGCATGAGAGCATCTGCAATATCCTCCCTGTTATATTTTTCTTCGGAAATTCTTTCGGCTCTTGTTTTTACTGATTGTAGGCTGGGCGCATATTGAAACAGTGAACGGGAGAGACCGCCGTTAACATAATCTTTCGCGATTCCTGCGAATGTGGTATCAATGTCCGCGAGCAGTTTCATCTATTCCGATTTTACAAGCTCATTTTGAATAAAATTTTGTCTGAAAACCCAATTATTGGGATCTATAAAATCGTATGAGCGCCCTCGTGGTGATTTAATCGCGTATCCAAAATGAAGGTGGGGACCGGAAGTAACTCCTGTCATACCAACAGTTCCGATAGGCTGCCCCTTAATGATTTTTTCTCCATGTTGTACAAACCGTTTATCCATATGGCAGAACATGAGCATATAGTCATCTTTGTAAACACATACCGTGTTTCCGCCTCTTGTACTCCATTCGAGTCTTGCCGTGCCGTCTGACGGGCATATTATTACGGTACCAAGCGGGCAGGCGATGTCAACGCCTTCATGCGGCGTTCCGCCACCGATGCCTCTGTTAGCCCACAATCCTGTTATGTAGGGCATTTCTTCCTTTACAAGCGACTTATAGTATGTAAACAACCTATAATCAAGTTGGTAGTTACGATTTCGGAGGAAGGAGGGCGGATATAGAGTAATTTCCGTTCCGATAGGAATTGTATAAGCATTATTGATATAAGGCTGCCTTGTTTCGCGCGCTATGAGATTGTGGTTTTGAATAATTTCCCTGATGTATTTATCGAGCCAGATATTGTTTGGTATAAGTGCACGATATTCTGAAATGGCATATTTCGCAACTTTATATAATGACTCATCGCTTCTGAATGTATGAATTATTGGCGCGACCTCTGTTTTTTCAAGTTGTGCTGGTGTTCGTACTGGTGGAATTTTGCCCTCTGTTGTTGATAACGAGAATAACGCAGCAAACAGAAATACAGCAGCCTTTAGGAAGATTCTCGCATACGCGTCGATTTCAAATTTTATATCGATTTTTTTCGGTTTTGCGTTATGGATACGGTTAAGAAGAAATTGAACAGCGTCCGTAAGCTGTTCGAAGGATTTTCTTAAAGAGCCAATGTTTCTTAATTGTACTACTGAGAGACCGCTGTCCTGGGCAGAACGAATAATGGATGCTTCAGGAATTTCAAGATTGAGTACGATGGATCGTGGTAGTGCAGTTTCATTGTCGCCAGACTGAGCAGCGAATGACTCAAAGAGAGAGTGCAAATAGCTGCGGTTTTCGTTCATTGTTCTCGTTTTGCCTTTATTAAGCGATGAGGAAGTGCCATACACCTCATTTTTTATAATGCGTACATTCACATTAGGGTGCTTACGAAGCAGTTTTGCTATTTCGTTAATGTACTCTTTAAGACTCTTTGTAGATAACGCGTTTAGTGTAACAGGTATAAGGTTCAGATCTGCATTAACAAAAATAGTTCTCACAATGTCGTCCCATACGGAAGCGGTATCGATAATAATGTACTTATAATACTCGCGACAGACACGGAGTGAAAAGATAAAATTACGGATCTTTCCCTTGGTTATTCGTCCAAAGAGGCTCGCATTGGCCGGTATCAGATCGAGGCCAGGCATAACAGGCACGGTTAGGTCCGTGATTATATCCTTTCCGAAAAAAAAGCGTCTTGTGAAATTTCTGATGGCCCCTTTTATTGACCTGGAATTAAGGTGGGGCATCAGGGTTTCAGGAAGGTAATATCTTTTTGTAAATAAATTATAGCTTGATTTTTTAAATGAAGCGGGGTCTTTGCCTAAGGCTGCTGTAGCACACCCCTGTACATCAAGATCAATTATCAGTGTTTGTCCTCTTGCAGCAAGGCTTGCAGCAAGATTTGTAGCTATGGTAGATTTGCCAACACCTCCTTTTATATTGGCAATTTGGATTATACCACCTTGATCGTTATCAGTAAAAATCAGTTTTTTCATTACGGTTAGAAAAAGATATGATTATTCCCTGAATAGTGGAAAGCTAAGGCAAAATTCCTTAACTTCTCCGCCTATTTTAACCATTTCTGCGTGATTACTTAAAATAGAGCAGAGCTCTGTTCCTTTCATCTCACTATATTCTGCCTTTTCTCCAGCAACAGCTACTATGCGATCGATCCATTCCGCGAGCTTTAGCATATCTCTTTCATTCATGCCTCTTGTTGTAACTGCTGGTGTCCCGAGCCTTATTCCACTTGGATTAAAAGGTTTTCTTGGATCAAATGGTATGGTACTCCTGCTGCATGAAATATGCGCTACATCAAGTGCTCGCTCGGCTGTTAAGCCGGGAACCCCTTTGCTTGTCGTATCTACTACCATGAGGTGGTTGTCTGTTCCGCCGCTCACTATCCGAAATCCCCTTCTAATTAATTCGTCGGCAAGTTTTTTGGAATTCCTTATAGTTTGGCCGGCATATTGTTCGAACGATGGGTCGAGAGCCTCTTTAAAGGCTACAGCCTTTGCCGCATTTATATGGTCATGAGGGCCACCCTGTAATCCAGGAAAGACAGCAGTGTCAATAGCCTGTGCAAACCTCTCTTTGCACATAATTATAGCACCTCTTGGCCCCCTGAGTGTTTTGTGCGTGGTTGTAGTAACTACATCGAAGTAGGGAATAGGGGATTCAATCTGTTTTCCGGCGATTAGTCCGGCAATATGGGCAATATCAGCAAATGTCAATGCTCCAACCTCATCTGCAATTGATTTAAAAGCTTTCCAGTCAAGATTCCTTGAATATGCAGAAAAACCAGCGAGAATCATTTTTGGTTTTTCCTTTAGGGCAATCTCGCGAACTTTTTCCATGTCAATTATGCCTGTATCTTTATTTACAGTGTATTGCACAAAGTTATACATCATTCCGGAAAAGTTTACCTTGTGTCCGTGAGACAAGTGACCACCCTGATCCAAAGCAAGCCCCATTACTTTGTCGCCAGGCTTAAGTAACGCGAAATAAACTGCGGTATTTGCCGGACTACCAGATAGCGTTTGGACATTTACATGTTCACAGCCAAATAGCTTTTTTGCCCTATCGATGCAGATTCGTTCCATTTCGTCAACAATATGATTGCCGGCATAATATCGTTTTCCTGCATACCCCTCAGAGTATTTATTGTTGAACACGGTACCCATAGCTTCCAAAACGGCTCGCGAAACATAATTCTCGGAGGCAATTAATTCCATTCCCTCTTCCTGTCGCCGTTCTTCGCGTAAAGTCACTGCGAATATTTCCGGATCTATCCGTTTTAGATTGTCCATCGTCATACCGATAACACCTTTCATTCGTCAATCATTGATATTCGTTTGTCATGGCGCCCCGATTCGTAGGGGGTGGATAACCATGTTTTGATAATCTGAATCGCTTCTACAGGGGTTTGCATCCGGCCGCTTAAGCAGAGAATATTCGCGTTATTGTGAGCTGCGGCAAGTCGGGCATACTCGGTGTTAGGAGATAAGGCTGCCCGTACACCCTTGAACCTATTTGCAGTGTAGCACATGCCAAGGCCTGTTCCGCAGATGAGAATTCCCTTTTCTGCCTCTCCATCTGTCACAGCCTTTGCTACTATTTTCGCATACTTTGGATAGTCAACCGAATCGGTTGAATGAGTTCCGTAATCTTTATAATCTATAGCTTCCGCGTCAAGAAGTGGTTTTAGCGCCTCTTTTAGCCCGAAACCAGCGTGGTCGCTTCCAATTGCTATCAACTTGTTTTTCATGTTGTGTATTCCGCATTTATCTTAACATAATCGTACGATAAGTCGCATGTATATATGGTAGCGCGCTCCTTTCCGCTGTTGCAATTAACAATTATGTCAATATTTTTTGCCTCTTTCATTTTTTCTGCGGTTGCCTTTATATCGAATGGGAGAGGTTCTCCTTTTTTTACAAGAGCGACTCCTGCAACAGTTAGGTCGGCTTTTTCTGGATTTATGGTGGAGCCTGAATATCCAACGGCGGCCATTATTCTTCCCCAGTTAGGGTCGTTACCGAAAAGGGCAGTTTTTACAAGCGGTGAATTGGCAATGGACCTTGCGGCAGCGTCTGCATCTTTCTCGGTTGGTGCCCCTTCAACCATAACTTTAACAAATTTTGTAGCTCCCTCCCCGTCAAGCACTATCATCTTGGCAAGCTCTGTGAATACATGTGTAAGCGCGTCGGTAAAAAGATTATGGTTATCGGTATCGTCAATTATTTCGTCGTTTCCAGCAAAGCCGTTGGCAAGGCAAATCAGAGTATCGTTTGTACTTGTATCGCCGTCAACGGTTATTCTGTTGAAACTCATTGAGAGTGCCTTATTAAAAGACTTCTGAAATGCTGTTTTCGAGATAGCCGCATCGGTAGTAACAAAAGCGAGCATGGTGGCCATATTAGGGTGGATCATACCAGAACCCTTACAACACCCTCCAATTATCACCTGCTTTCCATCCAAATTTATTTCCACAGCGCATTCTTTTGTTACAAGGTCGGTAGTCATTATGGCTTTCGCAAAAAATGAGCCGCCATCATCGTTAATGTTTACTTTGAGCAAAGGGATAGCAGTAACAATTTTTTCAATTGGCAGTTGTCTGCCAATAACACCTGTTGAACAAATAAAAATTTTCTCTGAGTTGCAGCCGAGTTCCTGCGCGACTGTCTCGGCCATTTTAACGCAATTCTCCCAGCCTTTGTCTCCCGTTCCGGCATTTGCGTTGCCACTGTTAACAAGAACACCTTTTACCGAAGCAATTCCCGCAGCAATTTTACGGCACCATTTGACAGGAGCAGCAGAGAGTCTGTTAGTTGTTGTTGCGCATAATGCGTATGCAGGTTTTTCGGATACAAGCAAGGCTAAATCAGGTTTTCCCGATTTTTTTATTCCTGCCGTAGTAGAGGAGGCTAAATAACCTCTTGCGCTTGTAACCCCGCCATTTACTATGTGTTTTATACCCATAAGAAAAAGGTTCTCGTTAGAGAAAGCGGATTTCTCCATCAACAAGAGTGACAGTTTTTGGTCCTAACACGGTCTCTTGTATTGTCATGTGTCTGTCGCCGATTTTTATTTGAACACCAGGAAAGAGGCGATCCTTAACAATGATTTTTGCCTTTCCAATTTCCTGTATTTTTTTATCGATCATCTCTTTCCGTTTTTCAAGCGCAGCCATCTGAGAGTCTATCTTCGATGATAACGCAAGGAGTTTTTTGTATAAAAATTCCTGTTTCGGCGGCAACGCTTTCTTGATTTTTTGGATTTTCTCGAATTTTACAAGATTTTCGTTTACTTTTTTGCGGTTTTCGCTGAGCTCTCTTATCTTTTCTTCGGCCTTAAACTTTTCCTCAAGCAGAGTAAAATCCATACCAACTTCTATTTCGGTCCTTGTTCCCTGCTCATTACCGAACACAAATCCTTCGATTTCATTTCGTGCTGAAATCTTGCCGCCAACCGCGGAAAGTGTTTTTCCGTGGATGCTAATAGAGTTTCTGGCCATTAAACGGGCGTTCATCGCCTCTTTAGCGACAACTATACTGTTTCTTGATTTTATAGTTTGATTCCTGATAAAGCCAACATTTACAGTTCCGCCGGCAACAATTTCTCCCTTTCCGCTACCAACAAAGCCACCTTTAATTAAAAGATTACCATTTATTTCGAGGTTGCAGTCCTCTACAAGCCCGCCAACTTCGAGATCTGCCCCTGTGTGTACCGAAAAACCGCCCTTTATGTCCTCTTTTACAGTGACGGATTGCGCGTAATCAACATTGCCTGTAGAAAAATCAACGCAGCCGTTTATTACAAACCCCTCAGATACTTCTACGAGGTTTCCGGACAGTCTTACATTACCTGCTTTTAGCGCGATTAAAATTTCCGGATTTTGAGGGTGAGGTCCTGTATTAGTTCCGGCAGGAAGATTAATTGGCGTTCCGTCCCGCGCTGGAACAATATTGCCCATAACATCGTGGCCAGGCTGCCCCTTGCTCGGTGGAAACATTCTTGCAAGTTCCTGCCCCTCGCTTACTGTTTCTATAAGTGCAAGTTCCTTAAAGTTAACACTGCCATCTTCCATTGTTTTAGGCTTAAGGCTTCCTTCTGCCTGAAAATGGTACTCGATTCTTCCGTTTGCGCCGTGTATCGGCTGTGTGCCAATTGCGACTGGAATATCGGTTAGCGGCGTTTTTTCGTTTATTGTTTTGTTAAGAGCATCCTGTATTGCCGGTTGATTTATGCCGTAAACGATTTTATTGCTCGTAAGAGCTGCGGAAACTGCGGCGGCATTTACAGCCACACCACCTTCTCCCGCGGGCAGCAGCGTGCCAGTAGCAACCATTCTGTCCGGCGATATTTTTAGGGCGAATTGTCCATTAAATTCTACGGGGATTACCGATACCTTATTGCCAACCAAAGCCGCTATGCCTACTGATTTCGAACGAACAGCAGATCCATCCTCTACCCACTCGGCATGTTCTCCAAGTTGTTCTTCTCCGCCTATATATTCCGTACTTTCAATTGGGTGTCCATATATGTCTTCGCCAGCAGTACCCTTTTTGTTTGGTTGTCTTCGTGCGAAGGTGTCGCCAATGTTAACCCTTTTTACACGGTTATTGTGCCGGAGCACATCGGTAATATGCGGATTCTCAGATTCTGATATTATTGCGTCGTAATGGGCCTTATCCGTAATGCCAGAAACAAGCAGCTGTATTTCACCTTTTTTGCCTGGCTTAGGTAATCTTCCCTTTGCAATTTCCTCGCTTTCGATGCGTGATTTAGTCTGGTTGTATCGTGTTACAATGGCGTGAATTTTTGACTCTTCTACACCTGTAACTATCTGAAGCTCATTTAGTTTCGAGAATATAACATCCGCGTCAATTGCCGAAGCGTTTTGCGCGGGCGGCAAAATAGTTACAGAAGCAGCCATTTTGTCGCCAGATATCGAAATTTCGATATGAGGCGGGGTCAATATGGAATCATTAGACATATCATACAATATATGCTATAAAATAGCGTATTGGAAATTATTTCATGTATAGGGCAATTAAGAGAGTAATGGCGGGCAAGATAAAACAGAGATCGACTATGCCATTAAAGCTGGTTTCGTCCTCAAATAGCCCCTTTTCAAACAGCAGATTACATACCAACATGAATATTGGTGAAAGAAGCAGCAGTAGTGTAACCGTGGGCCATGTTGCTGTGATTACCGCGCAAATAATAGTTGATGCAATTGCTGTTGCCGGTAAAATTGGAAAAAAGCGGAAGAAAGTGTTTTTCATAAGAATCGGCAGAGTATCTCTGCCAACAACCATATCTCTCTGAATATCGTGCAGATCGTTAAAAAGTGTTCTTGTAAAAGCGGTAATAAAAACAAATAAAAAGGCAAAAATGAAATTTAGCGAGGGTAATGAGAAAAAGTATTTGTCCGATTCAAACGGATAAGCCGTACATACTACACCCCATGCTATGCCTATACCAAGATCTTTGGATAGCGGGATATCTTTAAGTCTTCTGTGTCGTAGTAGCGGTAGGTTATTCTTGGGAAGCAGCTTAACATGATAGAGAATGCCGGCGGTTGTTGAGCCAAGAATAATAATAAATTCTCTTTTGTCCAAAAATGAGGCAAGCGCAAGAGATGAGAGCCCCGTAATTAAAAGCAATAGTTGTGCGAGTTTTCGGTAGGTAAGTATTGGGTCAAGATGAAATATTTCTTCGTATTGATGTGATCGTATATATGTCAATCTGTTTAGCACATACATGGAATGTATGTAAAACGCTGTAATAAGAAGGTGTAGAGGTATTATCGTGTTGCCCTGCAAACTCTGTGCGGAATATGTCATTGATGCTGCGCCAAGCGCAAGATAGCCTTTAAATGCAACAAGGTACTTCCATGATTTTTCTATCGCTCTTACGGGCAGTGTTTTGTTTCTTAAATCAATTTCTCTAAGTCGTTCCGAAACTCTCTGTAAAAGCCATGAAGGCGTGGAGGCACCCGATACAACCGCGACTGTTTTCATATTGGCAAAAGATTTGTCGTTTAATTCAGCTTCCGTTTCTACATGGATGGAAGCAGGAGAAATCGCCTTTGCAATCTCGTAAAGCCGCGTGGAATTCGCGCTATTTTTCCCCCCAACAACGATAACGCAGTCGGACATTCTGGCTAGCCTTTCAACCTCTTTTTGCCTGTTATCCGTAGCACGGCAAATGGTATCAAATATCTTTGCGTTATGAAACTTCTTTTCAACCTCCCGCTTAATTTTGAGCCATTCAGAAATATCCTGAGTTGTCTGGGCAACAAGGCATACCTTGTCAATTAAAGGCAGATTTTGGACATCATCCGGCTTCTGGATTAGGTGGCACACTTCGCCGGCGTATCCCTGTAGTCCTTTAACTTCCGCGTGTCCGCCATCTCCAAAAATCAGTATTCCATAACCATTTTTCCTGTGCTCATCAATAATTCTGTGAATTCTCAACACATGGGGACAGGTGGCGTCAATTATATTGGCGCTTTTATTTTCCACCTCTTTCTTTATCGAAGGAGGAACACCGTGAGTACGGATGACAACTGTATCGGCTGATATATCTTCTGGCGAATTTACAGTTGAAACATTCATTTTGTTTAACAGAGAGATAGTTTGTGGATTATGGATTAATGGGCCGAGTGTCTGAATAGATGCATTAGAGGCATGTGCACATCTGAGAATGGTGTTCATAGCCATCCTCACACCCATGCAGAAACCGGAGTGCTTTGCAATTATTATTTTCATCGCTGTTCCACAACAAAGATAAAAAAGTATAATTATGGCCGACCCTATATTTATTTATTTCTAAATCGGCTAAGGCCGAAATAAGACTCTGTAATCGTCAAAGATATCCGCAAAAAGCGTATATCTTTTCGATACAGAGTCTAAATCGGCCAAGACTGAACAATGGGGGATGTCGTGAAAGTCAGATTGGGGCTGGATCTCTTTAAAAAAAGGTGGAAAAGGGAGTTCTCGGGAACGCGCGTGGGTTTGCTGTGTCATCCGGCATCCGTTGATTCAAAGTATAAGCATGCTTCCCATGTGTTTGCTGATTTTAATAAAATCAAGCTTGCTGCTTTTTTTGGACCACAGCACGGTATAATGGGTGAAACGCAGGCCAATATGATAGAATGGGAGGGAGGACGGGATTCAAAGAGTGGCTTGCCCGTATATAGCCTGTATGGCAAACAGCGAAAACCGACAAAGGAGATGCTTGCGTCTATTGATGTGCTTGCAGTTGATTTATTTGATGTAGGCGCACGCTACTATACCTACATTTGGACGCTTTACTTGTGCATGGAGGCGTGTGAGGAAAATGGCAAGGCAATAATAGTTCTTGATAGACCCAATCCGATAAACGGCGTTACTTTGGAAGGCCCTGTACTCAACGAAGAATACGCTTCTTTTGTGGGACTGCGGCCATTGCCAATTAGGCATGGAATGACAATTGGCGAGATAGCCATTTTATTTAAAGAACAATATTTTAGAAAATGTAAACTCGATATAATCACAATCGAAGGGTGGCAGCGGGATTCGTATTACAGTACTACAGAGTTACCGTGGATAGCTCCTTCGCCAAATATACCAACCGTTGATAGTGCGCTTGTGTACCCCGGAATGTGTCTGTTTGAAGGGGCTAATATCAGTGAAGGCAGAGGCACTACCAGACCGTTTGAGTGTTTTGGCGCACCATGGTTGGATGCCGATAAGTTGGCCGGTAAATTAATGTCTAATAAATTACCCGGGGTTTTATTTCGACCGGTACATTTTTTGCCCACATTCGACAAACATAAGGGCGAAGTGTGTCATGGAGTGTTTATCCATGTCAATAACAAAAAATCTTTTAAACCATTTTTAACGGCAGTGGCAGCTTTGATTGCGTGTATGGAAAATAGCAAGGGAAAGTTTAAGTGGCTTAACGGTCCATATGAATATGAGTCGGTAAAGCTGCCCATAGATATCCTTTTGGGTAATGGAAAAATACGAAAATATATCGAATCGTCCGCACCTCTCAATATTATAGAACAATCTTATATAAAAGAGCTTTCAGATTTTTCAAGCAAGCGAAAAGCATGGCTATTATATTGATTTTTCTAAACGCTTTACATTAAAAATTTATTCCAATGCAAAGTTTTGGCTTATGCGTTAAATTCCCGTTCAATTATTTCCTGGATAAATCTTTCAAGTGAAACTGGATAAAATTGAACATCAGGGCACGCAATAAGTGCAGTATTAACGAGTTCTCTTTGCGCTATCTCTTCAATAACTTGTGCAACTTTGGTTTCCTGTGTTTCTTCTGATTTTTCGATGTGGAAATCCTCGTTTTCAATCTTGACATTATTATAACGACTAGTGTAGAGGAACGAAAACATCCGTGCAGAAAGCTGCTTATTTATTATGTCCGAGCCGAATAGTTCCGCGAAAGTTGGATGGTTCTGATTAGGTGTTATAACAAGTTTTGGCGACACATGAATTTTGCCCCTAATTTCCACGCTCCATTTTTCGTTGGAGTTGTCTGGTGCTACAAGTATATATGGCAGCTTATGGTATCCGGATACAATACCGGCAATTGGTTTTTTGATTATGCGTGTTGTGCTGCGGATGTGCTGCAGGAAGGAATGGTCAAAGTTGTCATCAGGAAGCATTTGTTGTACCTGTTGTACCTTTCGCCCGTTCATAGAGAATTATGGGGTCGCATTTGCCTGGGAATTTTTCGGTGATTTTATCGGTACAACGACCACCAGGCGCAAGTTTATCACAGTTTTTGCAGCATGCGTTAAACCATTCATCAGAAATGCCTCTTGGCTTTTCTGTTTCTCCCGTTGCCGTTCCTCTGTCTCCAGCTAAATCAACTTTTTCGAGTACTGTTTGAGCCATTTCAAGGTAAGCAGCAGCCTGATTTCTTGGAACCCTTTGCTGTATAAGCTGTAGATATACACCTAACGCTTCCTGTAAAAACTGTTTTTCTTCATTGGTGAACAAGGACATTTTACCCACCTCTTTCTATGGTACCTGATTGTTTCAATCTCCACCACAATATCTAATCGAAGGGAAAATATACAAAAATATATCATGATTCATCGAAAGAAATTTGAGATTTTTTCCTATATAATCATGGTTTTGTCAATAGCATCAAGAAGGTTTTCTTCTGTGAATGGTTTTTGGATAAATGCTGATGCTCCATTGTCAAGCATCTCCTGCGCCACACCATCAATTGAATAGCCGGACATAACAATAACCCGAGGATCTCCCCCGATTTTTTTTAACTGCTCATAGCAATCCTTGCCATCAATATCAGGCATTATAATATCAAGCAGGATTAGATCGGTATTGCATTTATTAGCTTCGTAGTATTTGATTGCCTCTGATCCTGTGCCGCACGCATGACAGTTAAAACCCCTTCCGGTTAACATTTCGATAAGAAGCTCCCTTATTGCCATTTCGTCGTCAATAATAAGAACAGAACCATTCTTTGCATGGCTTGCACGCTTTTCACTTTGCACGGGTTCAGCAGTTACCTCTGTGAGTGGGAAGTAAAGCATAAACTGGGAGCCGACACCTTTTTGTGATTTTACAGTAATTGCACCTGAATGAGCTTTCATAGTTCCGTAAGCACTCGCAAGACCAAGACCGGTTCCCTTCCCTCTCTCCTTTGTCGTAAAAAAAGGCTCAAAAAGTCGTGCTTTTGTATTGTCGTCCATTCCTGTTCCAGTATCTTCTATTGTACATACCACCCATTCTTTAGGCATATATCTGATTTTGTCCGTTATGCTTACAATGTCTGAGGGAATATCACTGTTGGTTATATTTGTTGAAATTGTAAGTGTTCCTCCATCTGGCATGGCGTCTCGTGCGTTTAGACATAAATTAAGTATTGCATTGTGAACCTGACCCCTGTCTCCCAAAATCCAGCATTGCCTGGGATATAGTTTTTCAATAATCGTAATTTTTGGATTAATCGTCCGTTTGAGTATGGTAGCCGTTTCTATCACTATACTATTAATGTCAATATTATGTACCTCGTATTTGCCTTTTCTTGCGAAGGCAAGAAGTTTGTTGGTGAGATCTGCCGTTCGCTGTGCTGTTTTATGTATGGAGTCAGCATATCCTTCATGCAATGGATCGATTTCCACCATTTTTTTCTTGATCAGTTCGGAATAGCCCGATACAACGCACATCATATTGTTTATGTCGTGGGCTATCCCTCCGGCAAGCTGGCCGATTGCTTCCAGTTTTTGTGATTGAAGTAAAGCTTCGTTTAATTTTTCTTTCTCAGTTATTGTTGCAATAAGTTTGTTTTGAGTTGCATCTCTGACACTTTCAACTATATAGGCAAGAATTGAAGCGAGAAAAAGAACGGAAAAGTGGACTATTATAAATTCTGTTGAATAGTTTGCCTTATAAACAGGTGTGAAAGAAAAAATGGTAGCCATCGAAAGGTTAAGGATAAGAAATGTCGTAGTGATAATTGCTCCCATTTTCTTCCCTACAGTAGAGCAGACAAAAAGAGGAAGAAGAAAACCCCATGATGCACCAGTATCCTCGCTGGATCCATTAACAAACAAAAAGGTAAAGAAGAGAGCAATAAGTACACAAACAATCAGACCGGATGTCTTGTAATTGTTTGTCACGCGAAGAAAAATAATAGTCGAAAAAAGTATTGCTGCCATTGTTATGTCGGCAAAGGCAATTGCCATGTTGCCTTCGCTGTAGCGTTGAATTGCGAAATACACAAGGAAACACAAACCAGAAATACAGAGGCTGTTGATTGTTACATGATAGCGTATTATGTCAATAGAAGTGTCGTCCTCAAGACCACTGTATAAAAAGTTTTTAATATTTTTTAAAAACAACATTGGCTTAAATGTAACAGAATTTTATATGTCTGGTCAACAAAATGATAGCAACCACTGCGGTTCAGACACTAAATTAACCTTTTGAGCCGGTTGTACTACTGAGATCAA
>CAZPWS010000015.1:0-62182 GCA_964590225.1 uncultured Fibrobacterota bacterium | reverse complement strand
ATGACTCGCTCTGTTTAGTCGTGAAATACTGTTGAGAACTTATGACTGTTGAGTTTTTTATTGGTGACGAAGATATCGCTTTTCCATCAATTAGTTAATATTGATAAATTGCAGGGCCTACCAGCTAAAGATCAAAAAACAGCCATCAGAATGATTGAGGCTCTATCCGCACAAAATAACAATCGCTGAAAAATACATAGTGCGTTTTATATATTACATGTATGTCAAAAAAAGTACGCGAAATTATAAGACTTTTATTGGTCACTCTTCTTTTTTCGTCCTGTATTAAGTATTCCTTTAGTGGCTCCTCGCTTCCTTCACATATCCGCTCGGTGTCTATTCCTCTTTTCGATAACTCAACCCCCAAGGCCGGTCTTGAAGAACGAATACGAGAGAAGGTTTGGAATACCTTTCAAAGTTCAAACCTTGTTTCGGTTCAAAGAGCAGGCGGAGATGCCGAACTCTCATTTTCGCTCGACAGTTACGAAATAGTGGCAAACGACTACGACGAAACAGGAAATGTCAAAACAAATCGGATTAGAATAGGTGCCACCGTCAAGTTTACAGATAAATTGGATAATTCGGTACTTTACACCGAAAAAATTTCTGCAACGGCTGTATATTCCCTTTCCGAAGAAAGTGAAGAAAACGGCATTAGCAGAATAATAATCACTTTATCGGATATGGTGCTTAACAATACCTTGAGGGGATTTTAGTGATGAAATTTACAAAAATGCAAGGAGCAGGAAATGACTATGTTTATGTCAACGCTTTTGACGAGAAAGTGAGTAATCCCGAGCAGCTTGCTATAAGGGTTTCCAACAGAAACTTCGGCATAGGATCGGACGGTCTTATTCTTATTGCTCCTTCCGACAAGGCTGATGCCCGTATGATAATGTACAATTCCGATGGTTCCTCGTCAGAGATGTGCGGTAACGGCATCCGCTGCGTAGCCAAGTATATATATGACCATGGAATAGCAAAAAAGGAAAAACTGAACATAGAAACCGGCGCTGGCATTAAAACAATTACACTCACAACTGAAGGGGATAAGGCTATTGCTGCCCGGGTTGACATGGGAGCACCATTTTTACAGCCGGAACAGATACCTGTACTGGCATCGGCAACACCAGCACTGCGACAGCCATTAAGCATTAACGGCAGCGAATTCCTTTTTACAGCCGTAGGCATGGGAAATCCCCACTGTGTTATCTGGGTCGATAATGTTGAGAACTTTCCCGTTCATGAATTTGGCCCGTTAATAGAAAACCATAAACTGTTTCCTCGCCGTACAAATGTTGAATTTGTGCAGATAATCTCGCGCAGTGAAGTCATGCAACGAACATGGGAGAGAGGAGCAGGAGAAACACTTGCGTGCGGAACAGGAGCATCGGCCGTATGTGTCGCAGGGGTTTTATGTGGGCTTACCGAAAGAGCAATTACAAACCATCTGAGAGGCGGCGATCTTAAGCTTGAATGGCCGGATAATTTTTCGTCGGTATTTATGACTGGTCCTGCGGTTGAGGTTTTCTCGGGAGAAATTATCCTTTGAATAATGTTACGGCCGTAATATTGGGAGGCGGAAGGGGAACGAGACTCTTTCCTCTTACTATTGAAAGGGCAAAGCCGGCGCTACCGTTTCTTGGTAAATACCGGCTTATTGACATTCCGGTTAGCAACTGCATAAATTCTGGAGTAAACAGAATATTTGTCCTTACACAATTTATGTCGGCAAGCTTGCACAGACACATAATGCAAACTTACCATTTTGACGCATTCACCAACGGCTTTGTTGACATTCTTGCTGCGGAACAAACCGCACACGGAGCAGATTGGTTTCAGGGTACCGCAGACGCCGTTAGGGCAACTTTGAAACACACGACATACTATAAGTTTGAGCAAATGCTGATCTTATCCGGCGATCACCTTTACAACATGAACTATGCCGACTTCCTTGGATTTCACCGAATGACAGGAGCCGATGTAACTGTAGCCGTCTCCCCGATTAAGGGAGAGGAGGCGTCATCTTTTGGCTTAGTAAAAGTTGACAAAAGGGGTGCTGCGCTCTCTTTTGCCGAAAAACCGCGCGACCAATCCGTAATATCGGATTATATCGCCGACCCGGCTCATTTCACCCCGTATGGCTGCATATTCGAGAGAGGAAGGTGTCTTGCGAATATGGGTGTATATGTCTTTGAGCCCAAAGTGCTGCTCGACTTGCTAAATAACAGTAGTCAAACCGATTTTGGTCGCGAGGTGCTTCAAACCGCAGTATCAAAATATAAAGTAATGGCATATCCTTTTTCCGGCTACTGGAAAGATATTGGTACCATTTCAGCCTTTTTTGAAGCTAACATTTCACTTTCGTCTTCAGTCCCTCCATTCGATATCTTTTCTCATAGACGACCATTTTACACAAGCGCGGAACCGCTCCCTCCAAGCCGCATTGGTTCTACAGTTATTAAGGAGAGCCTTGTAAACGCAGGCTGTTCTGTTGCTGCCTCTTCTATTTCAAGGTCCGTAATTGGCGAAAGGAGCCGCATTGGCAGCGGTACACATCTGGACTCGGTAGTAATGCTCGGCGCTGATTTTTACGAGGGCGAACATAAACTTACCAGATGGGAATCTCTCGACAAAACTATCCCCCCAATGGGCATAGGCAACGGATGTAAAATAGAACGGACAATAATCGACAGAAATGCCCGTATTGGAAACAATGTGGTAATTACTTCAAAGCATGGACTCGGAGAAATAAGGCATGAAAACTACTGGATCCGGGACGGGATAACTATAATTCCTTCCGGTGCTGTTATTCCCGATGGATCTGTTATATAGTACGCTGCGCTTCTCTTATCATCTTATTACAACCAGTTTGCCCTTTTTTAAAACTTCTCCTGTAGCGCTTTTTACAATGCAGTATAGGTAAAGCCCCGAAGCCACATCTTTGCCTGAACTATTTACGGCACGCCATTTCCATGACGGCTTTAGCCCTTGGGCGATTGTAATGGTCTCTTTAGTTTTGGCAGTAGAATAGACCGGTTTGCCATCTGCAGAGAAAATCAGAATATCAACTCCACTAATGTTCCCTTTGCCAATAGCAACTGTGTGAATGTTCTTGAAAATTACCCCACCCTGACTCGCATGACGACTGTTTTTATTTGGCTCGTATGGAACAGGAAAAAGATAAAAATCCTGCGGAGCAGTATAAAATATCCATGAATAATTATCGCCACCGCTTTGTAAATGTGATGTAATAAATGTATCCGCTACTCCAAATCCGGCTGTTCCATATAGGTCAAAAAAACCGCCTCTTCCATCCATGTTTGCATCGAGAGTGTTACCCATAGAATCATTAACCGATGCAGAAATTGTAACAGTAACAGTATCGCTTCCAGGGAAACCGCCGGCTGTACGAAACGAAAGTTCCCTTCCATTAATTACTGGAGCAGCCAACAAAGGAAAGGGAGAATTTGGAAAGGCAGCAGAAATTATTCTTATAGAGCGGTTATTAACAAGGGAAGTGTCAATCGAAGAAACTAAAAGGGGTGAAGAAAAAGTTACCGAAAAACGGGGAACCGGTGCTTCTGATATTGAATTGCTTTCGGGAGATACCGCACTAATACGCATTCCTGAACTATCCATTACCTTGGTGAATATTTTTCTATTTACAGGAAAATCAGGCATGTAGTTATTGTCAAGATCAAGATAATTGCCCTGTTCATCCCGCAAAGCCGAAGACATCGAAAGTCGAATTATATCTGTTGCGATAAAAAAGCCATCTTTGGGAGAAACGCTATAGCTAAGGCTTGTGTAAGAATAAGTCGAGCAAAGTGGAGAGATAAAAAGGGTATCGAAACGGGAACTATCCTCTTTTGAAAACCATAATGAGCATGGCATCGCTGGTGTTGTGTCCATCCCGGCAGCTAATGCCGCTCGCAATGAATCATAGAGACTGTATAGTACTATGCCTGCCAAAGCTGTATCTGTCCGCTGCATTGGCTCGCTATAAACAATGAATAGCGGCTTATTACTACCTCGCGAACGCAAGGAATCTTGCACTATAAATGGAGGCTCCTTTACAGTTAGTTTTATTGCATATTCCAATGTATTTTGGTAAGGATCATTTGAATAGATTTGTAGCGTATCTCTTACCACCGTATCGCCTAAAACAGCCGACAAGTTTATCCGAGCAGAATCGAAATAGGGAATTGCCACACTGTCACGGATTGTTATGAAAAGTGTGTCATTAGGTGCAACTCTACGAATATTTACTATGGAATCAAGAGCAACCGCAGCGCTCCTTGACATAGAGGCTCCCACACGGAAATATCCGCCACCCCCATTTTTTTTAAAGCTAATAGGACCAATTGTAACGGTATCTGTTCCAGAACTCGCAAGAGCTATTTTTTTTGTTGAGGCATTAATATTCTCAATTGTAGCCCTTCGACGGACAGGATACGAAATAAGGCTGTCGATAAGATAAACTGAATCCGCAGCGTATGAAACCGCAGAAACAGCAGGATATATGAGCGTAATCACAGTAGAATCTGATGCACTGGATTGATCTGATACGGACAACACTATTCGGGATGCGCCTCTGTTTGCTGCTCTAAAAAAGCGGACAACAGAGTCACGAACAGTACAAGAGGTATCAACAGCACCATCAATTGACATGCTAAATGTAAGCATATCGTCTAAGAAAATATCGGGGTCGTTGGCCTTGATTATAAAAGTATCAGGAAAAAGTGTCAGCAACCTAATCGATGAAGAATCTTTAGAGATTGCAATCGGGCCGCTACCGTTTTGGTAATATACCGAATCAATAAAAGGAAGGTGCGATACTCTCAAGTAAAACATAAGCGAATCTCTTCCGCCCAAAGGATCATCAACAGATATAAAAACCGTGGCTATACTAAGTATAGAGTCTGCATAAACAGTATCGCTGTAAACAAGAGCCCCTGTTTTGGGCGGCTCACCATTTCCATTAAAGAAAAAGCCCTGCGTAACAGTTACATTGTTTGAGTCGGTTGCAGTTGAGCGAATTACAGAATACCCTGAATCGATTACAAAAATAGTATCACCATAATTGATCATTGTATCAATTGATTGAGAGCCTCTGTAATCATAACCCAAAGCACGGGCAGTCAGCTTTGGAATAGCGTTATGCAAATTTACAAAAAGATGAAACGAGTCCGAACCCCATCCATTGGTATCCACAACTGAAAAAGAAAGCCTATAAACTGTATCGCGCGCATAGCTATTGGGGTTAATATTTATAGAGCCGCTATATGAATAAGCAGCCTGTTTCTCCAGCACATTTGATGAATCTATATAACCATTGACATGGTAAGTAATAAATGAAGCGTTATCGTAATCTCGTGCGCTAAAGTAAAGGCGCAGAGAATCCGTACCCCTTAAAAGACTTATTGTGTCATTTTCTGAAAGCGATTTTGTGCTTCCATTTACATAATAGCTATCAATACTGGCCAATGTTGGCTTAACATTATAACTAAAAGCTGCGCTACCAATTCTTGGCCCCTCTGTAGGACTCACCCCGGTTAACATTCGTATCCTGTATTCATAGTGGTGCCCCAGATAGGCATCAGTATTTGTAGCTCCACTTACAGAAAGATACGGACCAGAAAAATTATTGTCGCTACTCACACGAAGGAGAAGTTCAGCGTTTCCATAGCCGGAATTTACTGCGCTAAACGAGGAATATTTTATTGAATCAGAAGCAAGCGAACCATAACCATTTTCTGGAATCGAATCTTTTATAGAAAAATATCCTGTATCAGCAAAAAAGAAAGTTGGTACAAGCGCAGAAAGGTAAAGCCTATAATTTGTCTGATTAACAAATGCAGCAACTAAATTCCCATAGTCATCAAGAGAAACACCAAGCCTATAGTTGGCAGGAAGATTAAAGTAGCTCTCTGTAATTGCGCTATTTACCGAAACCGGTCCGGAGTAGATTGTGTCACTTATTAATCCATTTTCAATAGTAAATATTTTCCCGTAAACGCGACTATTATTTGCAGCTGCCGATATATCCTTTAGCCATACTGCTGCTAACTTTCCACTTCTGTAACAGATATTTGGGATTAAGCTCCTGCTATTATCAAGAGTAACTGTCGAATGAACAGTAATATCATTTGTGAGATCAACAACTTTAAGGTATGTCCCGTTAGTTCCGGATAGAAAATAAGAGACAGCAAATTTATTTTCACCAAGTGATACTACAGAAATATTTCTTGCATCGTTTTGATGCCGTGGCAAGCCGTTCTGCAAAATCATTGTATGCGTAACTGAAAAACTCGGAGATAATCTTGACAGCTCAACTGTAGTATCCGAACCCGAAACCCTGAGCGCCGTAATTGCAAAAATTCCGCTCTCTTTGTCACGGGCAATACCAAAATCTTTCCTGTCCCCACCATCATTCAATACATGAAGAGGCGTTCCCCGAACAGAACTATTAGGATGAACAAGCCTTATAGGCGATACAACAATTCTTGAATTATTAGGAGAAAAAACCACAAAGAGGGTGTCTTCGGTCTTGTTTATACAGTAGTCAGGATAAGTTTTTATCTGTATTAAGGAATCCAATAGTGATACCGCCGAAAGTGTTCCGCTGTTATCCGTAGTATCAATTATATAAACCGAATCGCGCGTTCCACCCCAGCCCTGACAAAGCCTTAAATGTCTGCCATTGGAGAGAGAAAAACCTTTGCTATTCATACCACCTATGCGCTGACCTGTTGTTTGCAGAATCCTCCTCGTTACGAGGAGACCCATGGAATCACGATGTGCCTGAATGGGGTCGGCAGCAGTAGTTACCGCTATACTGTTTAGAGATGGCAAAAGCTCAATATCTTTCTCGTACATATAGTTACCAACATTGGTAACTGGTTCACAAAACCAGATGTAGGAAAACTTAAACCTGTTTTCAGAAGTACTCGTTAGCATCGGCCATGCAGCCTGTCTTTGATTGAGTGCGGACGATTTACTTCCCGAAATTAGAGTGTCGGCAGAGATTAGATTTACATACCGCACACTGTCAATTTCAGGCGACATTGTTGTATTGAGTTGAGTTGCTCTGTAAAGATTAGATGCACCCGAAAAATCTGTAATTGTCAAATCAGAAGACAGAATTGAAATAGCGACACCTAAAAGTACAAAGAAACTTTTCATCCCATTTCATTCCGAATAAACTGTTGCTGGCATAAATCATCCAAAGTTTTGGCTTCGAAACGGCCACGCTCTTTTTTCCAAAGATTGTATCGCCTCTCTCTTATTTTATCCATCGATTTTACCCTGCGCTTTGCCTCCATCACCTCTTTTTTGGCCTCGTTTAAAAGCCTACTAACCTCAATGACTCTCTTTTTTTGTGTCTCAATCCTGTTTTTAATATCAAACGCATATTGCACAAACAGACGCATACTATAAACAGACTCGCCATTTTCTCTCCGTCTTAATTCCATTTCCTGAGAATCATCATACTCCTTGCCAAGCCGTGTAAGTTCCTGCTCTGCCTGAATAAAAAGCCTGTTGGCATCCGCGAGTTGCCGCTTTTTTTCCTCTTCTTTTATTCTATAAAGCTTTTCGAGTGCTTCAAGATTAAATCTGAATTTTTTCATTGTACTTTCGATGCCATTTTTGCAAGTAATTGTACCGTATCGACAAGTTCAACCTTTTCATCGGTTGCCTGCCGCAGAAACTGGTTTAATTCACCCATAATTAGCATTGCCTTGTCAACCTCAGGATTGCTTCCCTTTGCGTAAGCCCCAATGGCAATTAGGTCCTCGGCGTTTCTGTATTCCGCCATAAGCGTGAGCAACCTTTTAGCCGCCTCCTTGTGTTCCTTTGAAATAACATCACCCATAACCCTGCTTATGCTTGCAAGCACATCAACGGCCGGATAATGATTTTTATTCGCAATTGCTCTCGATAAAACAATATGCCCGTCGAGAATGGCTCGCATGGCATCAGCTATTGGTTCGTCAAGGTCATCGCCCTCTACAAGCACTGTATAAAGACCTGTTATTGTACCTTGGCTTGAGGTGCCCGCTCTCTCAAGTATTCTGGGCAGCAGAGCAAACACCGAAGGCGTATATCCCTTTGTGGCCGGCGGCTCGCCCGTGGCCAATCCAATTTCCCTTTGTGCCATAGCAAGCCGAGTTGACGAATCACACATCAGCACACAGTCGTTTCCTTTATCTCTAAAATACTCAGCAATTGTCGTAGCAACCATAATTCCCTTTATTCTAATAAGCGCGGGCTGATCGGAAGTTGCTACTACTACTATACTCCGCTTAAGCCCCTCCTCGCCAAGATCCCTCTCTATAAATTCCCTTACCTCTCTCCCGCGTTCTCCGATTAAAGCAATAACATTTACCTGCGCCTTGCCGTGTTTAGCAATCATGCCAAGAGTAACGCTTTTACCTACTCCCGAACCCGCAAAAATCCCCATCCGCTGCCCCTTGCCTATCGAAAGAAAGCCGTCAATTGACCTTATACCAGTAGCCATCGGCTCTGCTATCCTGTTCCGTTCAAGCGGATTAGGAGGCAACCCTGTTATTTTGCGAATCTCTGTCCCTTGTATAGGCCCCTTGCCATCAATAGGATTTCCAAGACCGTCAACTACTCTGCCAAGAAATGATGCCGAAAGAGCAAGCTGTAATGGAGCACCCGTTGCGGTAACTATCATACCAGCCCTTATGCCGGCCATTTCGCCAAGCGGCATAAGCAGCGTTTTCTCTTCCCTGAATCCCACTACTTCCGCACGGCCCACTACTAAACCATTATGTTCAATTAAACAGATCTCTCCAATACTTGCAGTAGGACCATTCGATTCTATTATTAGACCAACAACGCGGGAAATAGTACCTCTTACAAGATGCAACCGTGGCGAAGTATCGAGGAATGATTTATATTTGTCAAGAGCGTATGTCATGCTGCTCTTCCTTAAACAACATGATTCAGAAGCCCGATGCTTCTTGCCACAGTTTTAAAAACGAAGTCCTTAAAGATTTTAATTGAGTTTCTAATCTTGCATCCACGGCACCACCAGCAGATTCAACAATGCATCCACCTTTGTCAACGCGTGTATCTGCAACGATTTTTACATCTTTAAGATTTGATGATACCGAATGCCAAAAATTTTTTCCGCTTTCAACAGCTTCAAGGTTCAGCGGATTAATCCTCAATGTCACAGTGTCTGACGAGGCTATCTCAGCAATTCCCTTCTTTACAACATTTAGTACTGCTTCGTCCGAAGCATTGGTTGTTTTACCAATTATCGCCTCTGTGGCAAGTAAAGCAAGCTCAATAACTTTTCCCTCCGCCTCATGGAAAAAGACCTTTTTATCAATTTCAAATTTTTCAAGCACTTTAACTGTGTCAGCTCTTACCGCAGCAACTTCCTTGCTGGCCTCCTGCTTACCTTTCTGATATCCCTGCTCAAATCCATCACGAAGGCCTTTCTCAAACCCTTTTTTTGCCGCTTTCTCAGCTTCACTTCTTACAAGATTTTTAAGAGCGTCATTTTCTTTCTTAAGTTTTTCTGCCATTACCTTTAAACCGGCAAGAAGCTTATGCTCCTCCGTTGGATCCTCCCTGCGCGTTTTACCGGGCACATAAAACTGCCCAAGTGTCATATCATAATCGGCATATGGTTTTTCGGGAGATACTTTCTTAAGCGTGGTTTTGGGAATAAGCCTTTCAAGATCAGTTCCCAGAGCCTTGGCGGCTGCAGAAAGCAGATGCTTTTCAAGAGCAGCATTAATTGACATAATTACACCACAACATCGTCGGATCCGCCGCGGCCGGAGATCACAATTTCTCCATCATCCTCAAGCCTGCGCACGACATCAACGATCCTTTGCTGACATTCTTCAACATCTTTAAGCCTTACCGGGCCCATAAATTCCATCTCTTCTTTTATCATTTCCGCCGCTCTGGACGACATGTTTCTAAAGAATTTGCTCTGCACTTCCTCGGACGAACCCTTAAGCGCAAGCGAAAGCTCCTTTGTGTCAATTTCTTTCAAAACCCTCTGCATAGAGCGGTCGTCTATAAGCAGTATATCCTCGAATACAAACATGAGATTCTTGATTTCCGCCGCAAGTTCCGGATTTTCCCTTTCAAGGTTACCAAGAATATTCTTCTCCGCTCCACGGTCAACCATATTAAGCATTTCAGCAATTGCCTTGACGCCACCAATTTCAGAAACATTGCCTCCAAAGAGCGATCGTACCTGATCCGACAATACCTGCTCAACCTGCTGCAACACCTCAGGCGAAACAGATTCCATCGTGGCTATTCTCGTTGCTACCTCTACCTGCATTTCTGCTGGAAGGGCAGATAAAATTTTTGAGGCCGCCTGTGTTCCCATATGCGCAAGAAGAAGTGCAATAGTCTGAGGATGCTCTTTCTGTATGTAGTTTACAAGCTGCTGCGGATCGATGCTTTCGAGCAAATTAAAACCCGTCGTTCGTATGGCATCCTGTACTTTGTCCATTATTTCCTTGGCTCTTACCGGACCAAGCGCGGCCTCAAGAACCTCCCTGGCGTACTCCACACCTCCCTGCGAAATAAACTGCTGCGCCATCGACAAATGGTGAAACTCCTCCAGAACTTTTTCGCGGGTATCAGGCGTTATACCGTCAAGTCTTGCGATTTCTGTAGTAAGTTTTTCTACTTCGCCATCGGACATTTTCTGGAATATCTTTGAGCTTACTTCCGTTCCAAGCGCAACAAGGACTATTGCCGCCTTTTTAGGGCCGGGCATATTCAATGCCTTGTGGTTGGCTTCCGGCTTGCTCTCTTTTTCGTAACTACTTTTGTATGCTTCTGCCATTTTTGTAATCTCTTTCCCTTATTCGTCCACGCCAACCCTAATCCAGCTTCTTAAGATGTTTATTATGGCTTCAGGATCCTCTTTGGCAATCATTTCAACCTTTTCGATTATTTCATTTGTTCTTTTTGTTGCAGGCGGCAACTCTATCTCCTCTTCGTTCTGTTCACCAATTCCTACAAAATTTGGTACTGGCGGATTTAAAGCCTCAACAACACTTCTTGCAAGAGAGCGGAGGAAAAGAATAAAGGCCATTATTATCGCCACAATAAGGCCTATCTTAAGCATTTCCATGTACATGTCTTTTTTGCTTTCCTGCTCCATGGCAACTCTCTCCCTCTCAACAAACTCATTATCGAAACGGAGATTTGAAACCACTATCTCATCGCCACGGGTGGGAGAATATCCTACTGCCTTTTTTACGAGATCCTCAAGCTTCAATATCTCATCCGCAGACCTCGCACTGTATTCCCTTGAACCATCATCTTTTGGCTTGTAAACGCCATCAACAGCAACAGAAACTGTCATTTTCTTGACAGTGCCGACAGACCCGACAATATTTTTAACTGTCTTGTTAATTTCATAATTAGTTATGGAGTTCTCTTTCTTTTCGTTCCCTGTTGGAGCGCCTTCGGCCTGTTCCTCATTCCGTTCTTCGCTCCTTACAACCTTACTTTCAGGATCATAAATCTCTTCAACTCTGCTTTCTTGCTGAAAATCAAGCTCAACCGATACCTTTACACGGCTTTTGTTCGGGCCAAGAACACCATCAAGCATCTCCAGCGCTTTATTCGAAAGAGTTTTTTCAACCTTTGATTGCAGCTGCAACTGATTGCTCGTCCGCTCCGCCAGTTCGTTGTCGCCGTAAGAATTGGAAAGCAGATTCCCATCCGTATCAAGAATTGTGATGTTTTTTCTTTTTAAGCCCTCAACGGACGAGGCCACAAGATTGCCAATCGCTTCAACATGCTTCTCCTCAAGCCTAACGCCTGCCCTCAGTTTCAATACAATTGAAGCCGTCGCCTCTCTCTGCCTCTCGATAAAAATTGTTTCCTTGGGAATTACTATATGAACCCGCGCTTTTTCAACTTCAGTGAGATTTTGAATGGTATTCGCAATTTCTCCCTCAAGCGCCCTTTTGTGGTTGATGTGCTGGACAAAATCGGTCATCCCCAAATTTGTCTTATCGAATACTTCATAACCAATATGACCACTCTTGGGCAAACCCAATTTGGCAAATGTCATTCTAAGTTCATAAACTTTATCCTTACGCACCGAAATTGTTCGTCCATCGTTCTCAATTTTGTATTCATGCCTACCTTCTTTCAGCTGTTCTACAATACCCGCAGATTCCGAAAGATCAAGATTGGAATAAAGGGTAGTGTAAGAAGAACCGCCACCACCTACTCCTGCCCATATTATCAGCCCAATTAGACCGCCAAAGGTAAGTACCAGTACGGCCGTCATAACTATACGCTGACTAACAGAAAGCTTTCCCCAGATGTCACTAAGTTGACGAAGCAGTGTCTTAAAAAATTCAGCCATATAATCTCCCCTTATGCAATCCCATTACAGCGCTTATAACGGTTCCCGTTTCCGCTTTACCGCTGTTATAATTTTTGCCTTATACCTGCATTCTCATGACTTCCTGATAAGCATCCAACATCTTATTTCTAAGCTCCATCATCAGTGAAAAAGCAGTATTCGCCTCCTCAACAGCAACCATTACCTGATGAACATCAGTAATTTCACCAGCAACCATCTTTTCAATTGATTTATCTGCATGATTCTGCATATGATTAACATCCTTCATAAACCCCTTCAAGGTATCACTAAAAGAAGGTGCATCGGGACTATTAATTACCGTCTTTTTCCGTCCAATTTCTGTTAGATCGTTAAGCGGATCGATATGCCTTATACTGTTGCTAAGCAAATCTGCCATTTTTATTCACTCCTCAAGCTACCGCGTCAAAAAAATTACCTACAGCTCTCTTTTTTACCGCATTTTCCTGCTCTACACTGCTATTCCCTTGCAAAGATGAACCCGTACCATAAACCGACAACAGACCTGTCTTGCGTCGCGCAAGTTCCATTTTGGCCACCGCAGCAAGCTCTTCCGGCCGAAACTCTTTTTGTGTCTCCCTCGCAGGTTTCACCAATGTCCGCTCAACAGGTGCAGCACTAACCGCTGCACTACCTCCACCTTTAAACGAA
Source organism: uncultured Fibrobacterota bacterium (assembly GCA_964590225.1). Lineage (GTDB taxonomy): Bacteria > Fibrobacterota > OXYB2-FULL-49-7 > OXYB2-FULL-49-7 > JAEUSG01 > JAEUSG01. Next base: position 49,116 of record CAZPWS010000015.1, on the reverse strand, counting down.
GACTTTAAAATATCCATGAACGATAACGACTTCTCGTTTCCATCAGCTCTCTTGCCAGCAGCAACTGGTTGGCTCGACGCTGAAAGACGGCTCTCTGCCGCCCTTTTAAGCTCAAGAAACCTTGTGAGATCCGTCCGTGCTGATGTTGCCGCTACCATATTTTCACTCTTTCACCTTCATTAATTAAATCTCAAGCGCCTTCATGAGCATACCCTTGGTTGCCCCCAAAGCAGTAACATTGGCCTCATAAGCCCTTGTCGCTGTTATCATATCGGTCATTTCCTGCACAACATTAACATTTGGCATCGCTACATAACCATCACTATTAGCGTCTGGATGGGTTGGATCGTAAACCAACCTCGGAGCACTCTCATCCTGCGCTATCCTTTGAACCTTAACCCCCGCCCCCACTTTTTCCGTTATTATCGGAAATTCCGGCTTAGGAATATTCATATGGTTCCGCTTAGTAGTTGTCCCCTGCATTCTTTCCGGCCCATAAACAAGACGGTAGTCAAATTCATTTGGATCAGTTTCGAGCACAACCTGCTGCCTTTTGTATGGCCCACCCTCTTTGGTTCTCGTAGTCTCAGCGTTTGCAAGGTTGGTTGCAATAACGCTCTGTTTTACCCTCTGCGCTCTTAATCCCGTAGCGCTGATATTAATTCCTGAAAAAAGTCCTATTAAAGGCATATTGTCACCCTATTTCCTTATCTTGCGCTTCCCTTGATACTCTGCTGAACCGCCGTAAACCGTGAATTTGCAAACTTCACACCGAAATTAAAGAGTATCTGGTTTTCTGCCATTTTTGCGTTTTCAATATCTATATCAACATTGTTTACACCACTTGAGAGAGTATTATCCACAGGCCTATATGCTTCCGGTTTAACCTTTGAAAGATCCTTCCTACCAATATCAAGATGCGCCCTGTCTGTTTTTGCTCCACGCAACTTGCTTTTGTCGAGAGCTTTGGATAGTTGCCGCTCAAAATCGACCTCAACTCGCTGATACCCCGGAACATCGACATTTGCGATATTATTGGCTATCGCCTTGGAACGAAGCATGCCCGCGTCGAGGCTCTTAGCCACAGCCGGAATAGAAGTTTTACCGAAAAGTAGTTCTCTGGTAACCATAGCAAGGACTATTGCTCAATTTGTATGCCAATGAATCTGGGCAGGGTTTTATACGCGTAATAGGTTTAAAATCAATAAATTAGCTTTTTAAAGCAAATTCAAGCAGATAGCGGTTTAACGGTATTTTTTTCCGATTTCAATGCGTTCTTGCCAGTTAATATAGGTGGAAATCAAAAAAAATCGGTTACAAACAAAAATTTAAATATTATACCTTTCTAAAGGCAGCAAAGCCTGTAGGGCCTTCTGATAACTCCACAAGAGGATACCATTCGCGTTGATTTTCCATTAACGGTCTCATTTTCCCCATTTTCTTTGTTTTCCAGTCGTGAAGAGCTACAACACTCCCCGACAACAGCTTTGGACGGAACAATTCAAATTCTTCGACGGTCTGGTTATCATCCTCAGCACCATCAAGAAAAAGAAAATCAACCTTTTCTATCGACGCGATTATTGGAGTATAGATCTCAATGCTATTACCAAGATGAAAATCAACATATGATCTTAAATAAGATAGTTTTGCTTCGTAAAGCTTGATAGCATGATTATAAAATTCAGGAAAGAGCTCCACAGTGTATAACCTGCCCTTTTTATTTTTTCTTAAAGCGCTGGATAAAATATATGTACTACCTCCACCTTTCCATGTACCTATTTCAAAAACCTGCCGCGGCTTGACCGTTCTGACAAGTTCGAATAATTTTTTCCGTTCAGAGACGGTCATTTGACCTTCAAGGGAATCGCGATAAAAATCAACACCATTGACATACCGCAAAAGCATATTCAGTATCATAGTTATGCCCTTTTAAGTTTAATCTATTCTTTTCCAGGCAAGTTTTGTCTGGGGCGTATTAAATACATCAGCTTTTCTCGAATACCAATGGAAAAAAAGCTTTCCCGTAGGAGCTAACGAATCAGCAAGCAAGCGGAATGAACTATCTATACAATGAATCTCTGAAGCACCTTCAATTATACTGCACCAGTCAAAAATATTATCACTGATATCCCTATTTGGTGTTACGATCGGCAAACTACTATTGACCAGAGTACGATCTATCGAAAAACCACGACTTACATCTTCGTGGAGAAAAGCATATTTACCTACGCTAACATTCAGCATAGCAAACAGTCGGCTTTCAAGCTCTTTTTCCCTGTCAACAAAGAAACCTTTCCATCTTGCCGAAAACGGCAAACCACCTTGCTTGTACATTAAAGAATCAAACGGTTCTGTATGCCGAACCGACCAGTTTTTCCCAAAATAACCAACCGAGTAAATTTGACTTTTCCTAACATTTTTGAGTATCTCACGCACTTCAACATCATCCGATATTGGATACAGTTCAATGTTTCTGCAATCTCTCAACATAAACGCTACCGATGTAACATTGCGTTTTTTAACAAATAATTTTGCAGAGATTAACTTACTTGCAACAGCCCGTACCCAAGCGTTACAAATAATATGATCTCCAAGCCCCAAATGATGATACAGATAATAATCTTTACAATTCAATGATTTTAAAAAACTTATTATATTCATTTACTAGTGATAACCTTATACTAAACCTATCTTATCTAGCAGATATCTTGCTCTTAATCGCGGTGAATGGCGACCCACATATAATTTCCTGCCACTTTCACCAATTGATCGCCAGTTATCATTTTCAAGCATCTCATAAATTTTTTGTTTAAGATCTTCAAAATCATTCTTGTAATAAACCAAACAGCTCTCATCAATATCCGGAATTATAAGCGGAATGCGAGGGGTTAAAAGAGCAGCTCCGCAGGATAATATCTCCCAAAAACGAATTGTATCAAAGCCATTCCCATAAAAAGAGATTTCTATTTTTGAACGATTTAAAATATTGACATATTCCTTAAAAGGAACCGCGCCCATTTTAACCACCCAATCCTCTTTTTTAAAAGAGCTAAGAAAGTCTATAAGCCTCGCACGACGGGCATTTGTATTATTCAAAATGCAGCTGACAGGAATATCTCTTGTTGAATTATTAAGTAAATCAGGAGCTGTTTTGGGAAATGGATAGCAAGGAACTGAGGAAGAAATATCATTTGTCAGCTCTCTCTTAAATATGATATGTGGACGCAACTTTCCAGCACCCATAATATGATCGCTCCAATCAGTATCATCAAATTGAACAAGCACAGCATTTGGATATTGCTTTATTGTTCGTTCAATTTTGCTCCAATTCTCAAGATCGTCGTGCCAGCACAATAAAATAAAACGATAAGTTGCTGCTAAGCTGTTTGTGCCAATATTGTTTTCATCAACAAGATCGACCGAATACCCACATTTAATTATTTCATCCGTAATCAGCTTAAATTCTTTATTTGAAGAATATCCATGAAATGCCAAGAAATCTTTGGTTTTATTGTTTTGTAATGGCATAGATTCAATACGAATCAGTTTTGTAAGGTGTGTGAAAATATTTTTCATTAAATTAAAACTGGTTTGTCATGCTCATCGTACTGTTGACCTACAAAATACCCAACTGGTAAAGTAACTGTGAAATTTCGATCATGAACAGAAAAACGGTGCGATGAAGTGTGAGCCATGTGACAATGCTCAACTCTAGGCCATACATATTTTGTTAGGAAGTCCTGGTCAGAAAAAAAGAATTTTCCTCTTGCGTGTTGACCTACCTCAAGTTTTCTTAACCAGTGAAATAATCTTGTTTCAAAATCAGGCATAAATCCGCTAATTGCACCCCATAAACCGCCAAGGATGGGTATCGTATGAAACTCATGGTCACGCATAGTATGAAACGGTAGAGAAGAATCAATCCATTCTTTTATAGCCGCGACTTCCCTGATGTTAAGCCGCGAATCACAATCACGAACAAGAAACCGCGAAACAGTTGGATCCCAAGCAGCTTCGAATCGCCAATAAAGGCCACTAAACCCATTATAAATTGACTTCCTGATTATCTGTGAACCAGAATCCTTAATGTATTTAGCCGTATCTATTGGAACATCATCCGATATGTAGAATCTACATTTCCAATCCGGCAATAGAATCTTCTGAAGTTTAATATTTTCGACTGCCCCAACAAGATATTTGGGGTTTTGTCCCCATAAGCTAAAGCTAATTATTCGATCACCTGAATGCTCTTTATCGATAATTTTCGGATAGCGGGCCATAATCCATAAGCGCTTTGCTTTATTTAGCGTATTCTTGCAAATGTTTCGCACTAATTTTGACATTATAAAAAATAAAAAAAATTTTAGTTCAACAATCTACATTTATTTCCAGCAAATGTTCTGTAAAAGTTATTTTGGGTGTATGAGTAAATACTTATCAGAAAAAAGGATTGTGGTTACAGGTGGCAATGGGTTTCTTGGCAAGCATTTAACCCAAAAGCTAAAACAAGGCGGATGCCATAATCTCTTTGTTGCAGACCTACCGGAGTATGACCTTACAGACATATCCTCAGTCCGTAAAATGTATAACGACCACGAACCTGACATCGTAATCCACCTTGCAGCAGTTGTGGGCGGAATTGGTGCCAATATGAAAAACCCTGGTCGTTATTTTTACGACAACCTTATGATGGGTGTCCAGCTAATTCACGAAGGCCACCTTAGCGAAATAGAAAAATTCGTTGCCCTTGGCACAATTTGCGCATATCCCAAATTTACTCCAGTACCATTTCGCGAAGAAGATCTCTGGAGCGGATATCCCGAAGAAACCAACGCCCCATACGGTCTTGCAAAAAAAATGCTTTTGGTCCAGTCTCAAGCCTACCGTGCCCAATACGGCTTTAACTCTGTCTATCTCCTACCCGTCAATCTTTACGGTCCCAACGACAATTTCGACCCTAACACTTCACATGTAATTCCTGCCTTGATAAAAAAATTCGTTGAAGCAAAGATTAATGGTGATGATGCTGTTACAGTGTGGGGGACAGGGCGGGCAAGTCGTGAATTTCTTTATGTAGAAGATGCCGCCGAAGGCATAATGATGGCCGCCGAGCATTACAACGGAAACGAACCGGTAAATCTTGGCGCCGGTTTTGAAATTACCATCAAGGATCTGGCCGAACAGATAAGAAAAATTGTCAAGTTTGATGGACGGATTATCTTTGACACAGAAAAACCCGATGGACAACCTCGCCGTTGCCTCGATACTACGCGTGCAAAAAAATACTTTGGCTTCACTGCAAAAACGCCGTTTGATGTCGGGCTAACTAAAACAATTGAGTGGTATATAAACAACAATAAGATTCCCTTATAAACCACCACAATGTCAGTGGATAATAAGTACAAAGTCTCTGCAATTGTTTCTACCTACGCTTCGGAGCGCTTTATCAGAGGGTGTCTGGAAAACCTAGTAAAGCAAACTTTAGCAAACTCCCTCGAAATTATTGTTATTGATTCATGCTCTCCTCAAAACGAAGGGGGTATTGTTAGAGAATTTCAGGAAAAGCATCCGAATATTGTCTATATCAGAACCGAGAAGCGCGAACCTCTTTATGCGGCATGGAATAGAGGTATAAAGATTGCTCGCGGTCAATATGTTACCAATGCGAATACCGATGACCGACTCAGATTGGATGCTCATGAAGTGATGGCAAACCATCTTGATACACAACCACAAACAGCTCTTGTGTATGCCGATGCAATAGTCACAAATAGCGAAAATGCAACATATGATACACACATCCGAACAGGCTGTATTATTAATCCCGATTACTTACCTGAAATTATGCTTGATCGTTGTTATATGGGTCCACAACCGATGTGGCGTCGTTCAGTTCATGATACGATTGGCTATTTCGATGAAACTTATAAATCTGCGGGTGATTATGAATTTTGGTGCCGTATTAGTACCCGATTTTCAATGTACCACATAAAGGAATTCTTGGGGCTTTACTTACACAATGCTGATGGGATTGCAAACAGCAACAAAACACTTGCTGAAATAGAAACAAGACGCATAAAAACTACATACAAGCAATTACTGCCAAAGCCCATCAAGGCAATGGTTGTCTCGTGTTTTTACCCTGGAAACATCCACGAATCAGGCATTGCCCACATCAGTCTTAAATCCCCACAAAATGAAGAAACACTTACTCTTCGCTTGAGAACCTTGTTGACAACCACGGCTTTTCCTTATGCAACCGATGTTGTACCAAAAAAGGGAGAAACAATTGCCCCAGAAATACTAAAGAGCTTAAGACAGGAAGGACTATTGCACTACTATCCTCCCATCGAATTCCATTATAACCTGTCAATAACAGGAGAAAAATTGCCTCAAAACAAAGAATGGCTTCAGATACTCACTGGCATTCTTCGCCGTTTCCCATGGTTAAAAGCAATAGCCTATACTCAGGAAAACACCTATTATCCCTTTAATTTCTTTAAATCAGGGGTGTTTGTTTGTGGTTATAAGCACGACATTTCAGATAATGTACTAAGTAGAGCGAGTGAAGCACTTAGCAAAGACGATCCCATTCTTTGTGTTTATATCGCGACAACCAAACCTCAAGGGATCAAACAGTTTTTTAATATTCTGGCATCACCTATAGGAAATGTAATTTTTATTGCTTACTCTTATATCTTATCTTTGAAATCGAGAAAATAGCCGTTTGAATAATTTTCTTTTTTCATTAGATCGGTAAAGTTCTTGTCTTAAAAGTTCAATTTGTTCAAACAAAACATTAATGTTCTGTTCATATAATGACTGATGTTTTTGCTGTATTTTCCGTAGAATCGCAAATTGTTCCAGCCGCTCTATACGGCTCTGTCTGGAATCTTGTCTTTTCTGGAAATGCTTTCGGTAATAAAACATCACCTTATCAATTTGATATACTGCGCATCCCGTTTCAATAATACTTAACCAGAAATCATAGTCTTCGTAACCAACAACCAAGCTCTCATCAAAACCACCAACATTTTCAAATAATTCTCGACGAAAGAGGGCAGATATGAAAATTATATTGTTTTTTAGCATCTCGTCCAAGCTGTATGGAGGTAGATTCCACATCCCTTTTTTTTTACCAAAAAACTCTGCCTTACAATAAACAATTCCAATTTCTTGATTGGCTTCGAGAATAGAATAACATTCTGCCAAGTATCCAAAATCAATCTTATCATCCGCATCTAAAAAAAGAATGTATCGACCTTTGCACTCTCGTGCCCCTCTGTTTCTTGCCGCTGATGGCCCAGCGTTCTTCTGATATATAATTCTTACCAATGGATGGCGTATTTGCTGTAGAATTGATTTCGTTTCAAATGATGAGCCATCGTCAACGATTATTATTTCATAGTGTTTGAAGGTCTGTTCTAACACCGAATTTAATGCTTCCTGAATATATGCCCCATGATTATAACATGGAATTACGATAGACACTTCAGGATTATTATCCGACTGCATGATATTCTTTCCAGCGCTTAAGGGCGCTACTGAGTACATATATTGACATCCGCCTTGAGATCAACATAATTGGAATGCGTAGAAATAGAAAAATAAAATGTACCACTCTTTGAAGCCCCCGCAAATGTTTCCAATGAAACAATAAACGATTTCGATATCGTGTCTCAGCAGCTTTTCTCTCACCAAAAATACTTTTAATTGTTCCGATGTGATCATGGACAACCACCCTACTTGGATCATAAATTGTTTTCCATCCGGCATTCCATGCCCTGTAGCCAAGATCTGCATCCTCCCAATAAAATGGGGCATATAAAGAATCAAAACCTCCCAGCTTATGAAACATAGAGCGACGAACCGCACAATGTCCCCCGACCGGATATATTGAGGGGATGCGACCATCTGGGAGCGGCACAGGTTGATGTCGTTCCGCATGAAGCACGGTATAAAACCCGAATCTGTTTCGCAAAAGTTTTGCGCCTTCCCTAAATTGTCTGTTATCGGGGAAAAGGGCTTTAAAAGTAATGGCAAAAACATCTTTATTACGAAACGAGCTTTCAATGTTCTGCAAACATTCAGGATCCGGCCTCACATCATTATTCAGCAAAACAACAATCTCAGAATTTGAATACTTTACGCCACGATTAGCTGTTTCTATGAAACCAAGATTCGAACTATTTGCCAGCACCCTAATCTCTGGATGATTTGCAGAGAGCCAATCAGTTGATTTATCTGTACTACCGTCATCAACTATAATAATTTCATAAACAAGACCGGACAACTTTGCGCATACAAGAACTGCCGGCAGATTTTGCTGCAAGCGTGCCAATCCGTTAAATGTCGGAATAACTATGGAAAATTGAGTGGCAATCATTACAAGACCAAATTAGTAATAATTTCCTCAACCTGTACCTTTTCTTTATTGAGACAGACAATAGGTACAACTTTATTATTCCACGGCAACCATTTTCTGATGTAATGCGCAGATGTACTATCCGGCCCATATAGAACAACGGTAGGAATACTATAAAGCGCCGCCAAATGCACTTGGCCACTATTGTTCCCAATTAAACAGCGAGCTTTTGATAATATAACCGCATTAGTTCGTATTGGTTTGACTCTAATCCTCTTTACATTATAACCTTGCGGCAAAAGCCTTACAACATTATCAACAGCATCGGCATCACCAGGCCCTTCAATAAACACGGGAATCATGTCTAGTTTGGCTTCCAGCTGTAAAACAAGTTCGGCAAAGAGTTCATATGGAACAGGATTGGAAGCGACGGTTTCACCGCCACAATGAATAGCGATAAATTGTTTTTCTTTAAGGCCAAGATTGTTGAGTAGCTGCTCTGCTTCAATAATATCCTCATGACCTGTATAGTAGCGATATGCAGGAACCGCCATTTTTGGCAAATTAAACAGATCGAGAATAGAGTAATTGGTTTCTACAATATGATTATCTTCTGAGTAGGGCACAGCAGAAGTAAGCAGCCCCTTTTTTCCGTTAACACTAAAGCCAAACCGATTAGGGATTCCGGCCAGCCAAGCCAGAAAGAGGTTTCTAAAAAATCGTTTAAGATGAATGCTATGAGTATATCTCTCTTTTCTGAGTTTTAAGACAAATCGCAACTGTGCATGAAGCGAGCGGTGTTCCTTACGCTTGTTGTAAACAATCAGATTATTGATTGCAGGATGATATTTTAACAACTCGCGCCCGAGAGTTTCCACAACCATGTCAATTTGTGCGTCGGGGAAAGCCTCACGCAGCCTTTCAATAACAGGAAGAGCAACAATGGTATTACCGAGTTTGCCATTACGCCAGATTAAAAATCTATCCATTCCGGCTTGTAAAATATTTAACGAATGCTATTCTTTACTACTGTTATCGAACAAAAAAGTTGTTAACCTAATATTTCAGAAGCTACCTGCCCTTTTAACCAATGAAATAATATCCTTAAAATCATTTAATGAAACCGAGTCGGGAATTGAATGATCGGTAGAAAAAATGTAACCGCCATTTTCTTTAAGTTTGGGAATTAACGACGATATCTCCGCCGTTATTTTCTCTTTATTGCCCCAACTTACAGCATCGATTCCGCCATGCAGAGTAAGTTTTGATCCGTACTCTTTTTTTATCCCAACTTATTCAATAGGAGGCGCCAAAGGCGCCGAACTATTTGAATAAGTTGGGTTTACCGATTTTTGTGGTGGAGATAATGTTTTAGGCGGCGGTCGTGTTTTCCTATCCCGCTAAGGCCGATTGAGAATATCTCTAGCACTGGCCCCTGAATCTATTGGCTTCAAGCACCTTAAAAAATGGCGAATCTTCCGGGTGTCCGGGCTGGCATAGCCTTGTGTAAAACTTGTTGGTGGTATCCATACCAACAAAGATAGCGAGGACATGTGACAGAATATGTCACATCAAAAAGATATTCCAACACTCCTGACTCAAAAAGTCTCAAAAACGAACATTTATGGGACCGGGTGTTTTAACGAATTCTTTTAAGAAATTAATGACTTTGGAGCCGTAACTTGGTGCATCATATGGAGCGAGATTAGATTCAACAATACCATATTGTTATCCCTCCTGGCAGCGTGATTGCAATTGTATGGTTATATGCTTCTCTAAACCAAGTGTTACTGAAATTAAGCACCTCCCCTGCTGTCGGCATAACATCTACAAGAATTCCATTATAAATCTTCCGACAAATTGGAGCGCCAGGTGACATATCATAGGTAAAACCATTTTCGGATAGCATTTTCTCAACCTTGTAGTAGTCATGTAAAGAATGTGCCTCAACAACTATATCTACATCTTTTGTTGGACGGAAATCTCTGGCTCCATCATCAGTTATGTAAAGTGAGCAGCAGGAACCTCCTGCAAAGACAGCATCGAGACCAAGGGTATTCAATACCTTGGCTATCATCTCAATTATATCAATATTAGGCTGATTGTTTATCATCCAATATTGATTCCAATAAATTTAGTGCTTCTTTTCTTTCTCTAGCTCTACCAATACGCAAGGCATCAACAATACAAAGGAGCTGGTAGAATATTTCATCAGATCGAAAAGCTTCCGGTACTGTCTTATATAGTGGTTCAACTGAAAAACCTTTTTTATCACCCTGAGGATGTGGCCATACAAAAATATCAATCTGACTTGAGAGTTTATCGTTATGAAAAGGCGGCATATGAACAGTTCTAAAACCTCTTAGGATAGGTCCTGGTGTAACCGGAAAAACATATTTAAGACCGTGAACAAGAAATTCACTTACAGCAAAAAGATTAATTTTTTTTGCATTCATGAACCCTGAATCCCTGAGACTGTTAATACTTTTGTGCACTGTCGAAAGACTGATATCAAAAGTATTTGAAATCTCGTTGTAAGACCATGTTTTTTTCTTACTTTTAGAGATTGAAATAAGTTTCAATAAAATTAAGATATCCTGTGATTTCATAAACTCCTCCGTTCATGATTTCTCTTTTCGCGAAATGCGAATTAATGTCAGTTTTTATACAAATTCTCTTTTTGTATAAGTATCATTAATCAACACTTATAAGACCAGATATTTTATAATATTTTTCTGAAGATTTTTAGACTCTGTATCGAAAAGATATACGCTTTTTGCGGATATCTTTGACGATTACAGAGTCTTATTTCGGCCTTAGCCGATTTAGATTATTGGTTGCAGGATGGTATTTTAACAACTCGCGCCCGAGGGTTTCCACAACCATGTCAATTTGTGCGTCGGGGAAAGCCTCACGCAGCCTTTCAATAACAGAATGTAACCGCCATTTTCTTTAAGTTAAGTATTTATTTACATTTACGCTGTATCAGAATCCTAGTTCACTGAACAGTTCCTGCCAAGGAAGAATTGCTATATCGCCAATGTTTCGTCTGTATGGCGTGGTGCAGGCGCATATAAGCTTTGCATCAGAATATGAATTCTTGAATGATTTCAATCCGTGAAAATGTTTTGAAACAGGATTATCAGTTGACTTTATTTCAATAGCTGTGAGTTTACCATCAGGAGTTTCTGCAATTAAATCCACTTCCATACCACTGCCGGTTCGATAGAAAGAAAAATTAATTGCTTTCTCTGCATATTTAGCAAGCCTGATACATTCAAGAATAATAAAATGTTCAAAGTATAAACCATATTCTTCAGTTTGCCTTGACAGGGGTGTACTGTGTTTTTGTAAGATGGCACGGGCTACACCTGTGTCAAAAAAGTAAAAACGGGGATGCTTGACCAGTTTTTTTGTATCTGAACGGCTGAAAGAAGGCAGATAAAAGCCAAGAAGCGTATCTTCTAGAATACGATAGAATTCCCTTACGGCGCTATTGGAAACACCAATTGAAGATGAAACGGCAGCAAAATTGATTATTTGGCCATTACGGGCCGCAGAATAAGTCAAGAAACGGAAGAATCCTCCAAGATTTCTTACTAAAGCCTCAGACTGGATCTCTTCCTGCAGGTATGTATCGACATAACTTCTTAAAGTTCTGTCTCGAGATATATCATCGTCCGCCAAATATATGGCGGGAAGAGTTCCGCATGAAAGTGCTTTATCCAATTCAAATTTATCACCTAATTCTCTATGTGTCAGTGGATATAAATTGAATGTCCACGCTCTGCCTGCAAGTAAATTGGCCTTATACCTCTTAAGTTTTCTGGCAGATGAACCTGAAAGAATAAAAACTCTCGGTTTGGAGCTTTCTATTATTGAATGAACTTCATCGAGCAGAAGCGGTATCTTCTGGATTTCGTCTACAAGAACAACTTTCACATTTTCGGGAAGAGCATCTACTTCTTCTCTGAAAATTGCAGGATTCGACTTATATCTTAAGAAATTTGAACTTTTTAAAAGATCGATTTGATGAGAAAGTATAGCAGATACCGATTGTCTCAAAAGTGTGCTTTTACCAGTTTGACGGGGACCAAAAAGAAAGAATGAATGCCCCAATGGTGGGGAGAAAGTTCGGTCTATCATAACAGAAATATATAAAAATAGAGATTATAAAGCTATAATTCCACAATTTTTAGCTTTTAAAAAGCTATAAACTTGTAGGAATTTTCTTTTTCACCCAAACGCAAACCACTAAATCACGGCAACCGAACAAAACAGACCAACTCAAGCTCAATAATTCCTTATAAAATCAATATCAACTCATAAAACAATTCATCTCACTAACACCATCTTCTTCGTTGTAATCTTGTTTCCCCAACTCAGCCTACACACATACATCCCACTAGCTATTCTGCTATCAGCCTTCCACAAATACGCACCTTTACCCGATACATCAACATCTTTCACAATCTTTCCATTAACTGAACAGATCATCAACTTACCGTTTTGACCATTAGGAATATTGTATTCAGTAGTAGTTGTCGGATTAAAGGGATTAAGATCGTTAAAACTGTAAGAGAACAAAGAAGACGATAATAGTATTCCGGAAACTGGTTTTGAACATCGTTTTATTCTATTATCGGTAGATTAGTATGCGAAGCAATTGTTTTAAAATGTTTATCGAGAGAATATAGTTTGGCATTATTCTTAAGACACAAAGTTGCCACAATCAAATCTGGAACCGCAATTGGGGTTCCGGTAGCTTTGAGAAGTGTTGACTGCATTTCAAGCATATAAGACCAGTAGTCATCATAAAAGGAGAATCTTGTAAGAACTGAGAGTAGTTTTTTTGCATCAATTCTTTCTTTCTCTTTTCGAAAAAATGGAATAACTTCAATTTCAACAAGACCGCAAATAGCAGCTCTATCATTTTCAATCAACGCATTTACCCGTTCAGTCAAATGAATGTCAGAACCCTTGAAGAAATCAATCCAGACAGATGAGTCTATAAGGACAAGTTTATTATCGTTCATTCCGAAGCTTTCTGAGACTTTTAAGGTCGATAGATAGTTCAGCTTTTCCAGCCATTGCCATTAGTTTCTGTTTCTTTTTTTGTCTGATGAATTCATTGAACACTTGTACAATAGTTTTTGATGGTGTACTCTTTTCGACATAACTACTGGCTTCCCTGTATAAATTATCCGGAATAGTAAGAGTGGTGCGCATTTGTTTCTCCTTATACATAAAAATATATAATATTTGATGCTATTAAAGTTATTTTTTGATGCTACATTTTAAATTACCCCGAGTAAAGATTCTTGCCCATGGCACAGCGGCCTATCAAACTGAATAGCTTAATCAAAGTTATGCAAAACTTATCGTTTTCTATATTCGTTTGGATATATACCGCAAAGCCTTTTGAACCATGCACAAAAATGCGAAGGAGTTGAAAAACCCAACACGGCAGCAATTTGCTTGACAGAATCACCCGAGCCAAGAAGCAGTTCCTCAGCTTTCCGAACAATATTGTTTTCCATGTATTCTTTAGGTGTTTTTCCTGTCGCTCTTAGAAAAAGTCTATCAATATGAACTCGGCTCAAACAGATTTTTTCTGCAATATAATGGTACGGTATTCTTCCTGTAAATGGCAATGCATCAATAATTTCTGCAATTGCAGATGCCCTACTGTCGATAAAAGGAAATGGTGATGGTTGCAACCCTGACTTTATAAGAGTTTGAGTCCATTCTTTAATAAAAGTCCAGAATGAACGCTGAATATCGATATATTTTTCAAGCCTTAAAACTCCCGCCTCATTTCTCATGCTAAAAAGGTCAATATGCTTCTCTCCATCTATAATAAGAGAGCGAACGGAATTCATGAGTCCATGGTTGATGCTTTTGCTGAATATCACAGGATCAGTAATTGGGAACAGGGGAAGGCCATTCGGCCATTCTGCAAGAAAGGAGATTGACAAAATCTCTGTACCTTCATCAAAACGCTGATCCCTTTCACTTTTTATTGGCGCATAAACCCACATACCATTATCTGCCGTGCATGATTTGAAGGAGCGCCCCGAGAGATATACTTTCCCCGATTTAATGAACCAGATTGAATATTTGTTATCTATAAATCCCGTTCTGTTTCCATTATCAGATACCACTCCTTCGTATGCCCATATTAAACGACAATTGAGTTTGTCCCAACGAATAATATTCATATGATAAAATTAGATAATAAAATGATGCGGGTACGATGCAATATATTTTTAATATTTGACTATATTAACCTGTATTGAACCTGAACTATAAGGAAAACATATGATAAAAGAAAGTAATGAACTTTGGGATGTTATAGTTGTAGGGGGCGGCCCATCAGGATGTGCAGCAGCGATTGCCTCTGCACGCGATGGGGCAAAAACACTTCTGATAGAATCAACGGGCTCCCTTGGTGGAATGGGAACTTCAGGTCTTGTGCCGGCATGGACACCGCTTTCCGATAGGCAGAAGGTTATTTATAGAGGGGTTGCCGAAACAATAATAAATGCTGCCAGAATAGGCGTTGCACATGTAAAAAGTACAGACACAGAGTGGGTACCTATAGATTGCGAGAGACTTAAAAGAGCTTACGATCAGTATGTGACCGATTCGGGTAGCGAAATTTTATTTAATACCTTTGTTTGTGGTGTTGATGTTAAACCCGGCAATATTATCACATCAGTTTTAGCCGCAAACAAGGAAGGCCTTACAAAATATAAGGCAAAAATATTTATCGATTGCTCTGGCGACGGTGATCTTGCTGCGTGGGCTGGAGCGGAATACAAAAAAGGTGATGACAAAAGTGGTGAACTGCAACCGGCTACGCTCTGTTTTATATTGTCGAATGTTGACCATTATGCATTCACGAACGGAACAAAACTTGGCCCATGGACGCCAAATGCCCCAATCTTTAATATTCTCTCAAGTGGAAAATATCCTCATATTAAGGATTCTCATTTATGTTCCACGGTAATCGGCCCAGGAACGGTGGGATTTAATGCAGGTCATATTTGGGATATGGACAACACAAATGTTAAAGATGTTTCAAAAGCGATGATTGAAGGGAGAAAAATTGCCTTGGAATTTCAAAAAGCGCTGGCAGAAGTTAGACCAGATGCTTTTGCAAATGCCCATTTGGTCGCAACGGCGCCACTGATTGGAGCAAGGGAGACACGAAGAATTATTGGTGATTATGTGCTAACTGTTGAAGATTATAATGAACGCAGAAGTTTTCCTGATGAAATTGGCCGTAATGCGTACTTTCTTGATATCCACACATCTAAAAGTGAAATTGTAGCGTCAAAAAGTAATATTGATTTTCTTCACGAAAGGTTTAAACCTTATGAAGCAGGTGAATCACATGGGATTCCATATCGTTGTTTGACTCCCAAAGGATTAAAGAATCTACTTGTTGCCGGGCGCTCTATCTCATCCGACAGAGCTGTGCAGGGCAGCGTTCGCGTGATGCCGGTTTGTCTTGTTACGGGAGAAGCAGCCGGTGCTGCGGCAGCTATGGCTGTAAATAAGGGCATTTCTGATATTCATCTTGTAAATACAAAAAATCTTCGGGAACGGCTGGCTAAAGTGGGTGCATATTTTCTTTAACTCATAGGAAATTTGATCTTTTCTCATACGGTAAAGGCAATTTTTGCCTCATCACCATTTAATCGCTCACTTGACCACAAATCTACTGTTCTATACAAACATCAATCGTTAACAATTTCAAAATATTCACTCTTTACACCTAAAAACAACCATTTTCTCAAAAGACAACCATTTTCTCAATCAGCCAAGGCTGAAATAAGTGCCTGTAAAAGCTAAAGCTTAACAGGCACTAAAAAGCTACCGCAATGGTTCGGCGGGCTCACCACAGGGAACTCGAGTCAACATTTCGTCACTCTGTCCATTCTGAAACTTCACAAACATCGTAATCCGGCACGGGTTCGATGAACTCACCGCAAGTATAATCCCCAAACTCTTCTACCTTTGGAGGCTACCTCAAATATCAATCTGATCATTGCAGCCCAATACAACTTAAACTTACTACGAACCCTTATCTCATCTGTCCTATGCCGAATATCAAGCAACCTGTTTATCTCCGCCAATTTAGAAATGTTTCTAATGCAAAGTTTGGGTTCAAGAATTTCTCCAAGGAATTACGAATAACCGGACGCCAGAAGCCATACTTCAGTATCCGCCCTGTGAACCCATATTTCGGATTGTATGAAAAATCTATGCCGGCTTTTTTTTGATGGGCATGAAGTTGTTAACCTAATATTTCAGAAGCTACCTGCCCTTTTAACCAATGAAATAATATCCTTAAAATCATTTAATGAAACCGAGTCGGGAATTGAATGATCGGTAGAAAAAATGTAACCGCCATTTTCTTTAAGTTTGGGAATTAACGACGATATCTCCGCCGTTATTTTCTCTTTATTGCCCCAACTTACAGCATCGATTCCGCCATGCAGAGTAAGTTTTGATCCGTACTCTTTTTTTATTTCAATCGGATTTATTCCCGCCTTTACTTCAAGCGGATTTAAGGCGTCCAGCCCAAGTTCAACAAGTTCTGGAATAAATGGCTTTATATCGCCGCAGGAATGCAGATGAGCTTTTGCCCCTTTACTGTGAATCCAGTCGATTGCCTTCTTGTGAATAGGCTTGAGAATTTCACGGTACATGTTTAGAGAAAAAAACTGGTTATGTTTGTAGCCCATATCATCCCACCAAAAAAAGGCATCAAACCTATATCCTTTATACCACATTTCTTCGTACAGTTTTATTTGCACATCAAGCTGATGGTTAAACATATCTATACACCATTCGGGGTCTTCTACAAGAGCCATGAGTATTTTTTCTGTACCTACAACCCATGAATGGGTAATATCAAAGCCAAACCAGCCGTTAAAAACTATCCAGCTACCATTCTTCCGCCACACCGGATAATTTTTCTCAAGCAGCTCCCAGTTTATCCTTTTTCCCGGGAGCACCATTTTTCCCTTTGCCATGCTCCACGATTCTCTTCCCTTGACAGTGAAATCAATAAATTCTGGAGTGGAGGTGGCCTTTTTCCACTTTTTAAGAGTCGCGCCCCAGTCAGTTGTATAAATTTTATACTCTTCGGTTTCTTCTATCACTGTTTCAGTAAATAATGGTGAATTGTTTGCCATATATGATTGCACTTTATCAATTTCAAAATAATCCCTGTAGTCCGTCCCGCGTGGCAGCCCTTCCACATGCCATCTCTCAAGAGTTGATCCCCACGGATAATCCCAGAAAGGAATTCTGTCGGCTTCCTTATGCTCGTAAGCCCGTTTCATTCTTTCGTGGGTTGTCATCATAATGTAATATCCTTTGTTATATTATTTCCTATTAAGAGCCCATTTTTTATAAATCTATACTCTTTATGTGGATAAATACATGGATAATTTATTGTTTCACATGTATTATATTTAGATATGGCTACAACTGTCGAATACTCAATTCCAATCGATAAGCTCTCTCCGTTAATACATCATGGGAAAAAAATGGTGCAAAATGATGGTCTTAAAATAATGCCAAGACGGATAAGGGATTTTGAATTTGTTTATATCACTAAGGGGAAGGGTAGATACTCACTCCTTGGCAATAATATTGAGTATTGCGAAAACAGCCTTCTTCTTACACCACCCCACCTTCTCCATTCATACGAACCGCTTGGTAGCGTAGAATATCTATTTGTCCATTTTGATTTCTTTTATGGATTTAGCGACCTATTTACAGAGTATCAAAATAAAACTGACGAAGCAATACCAATAGCAGTATGTGTTGAAGCACTGGAGCTTCCATTGTTTTCCACAAAGGTGCCTTTCGGCTTTACAACCGCCATGGAGAATCTTATAAACCTTTTGACGAATGCTGCGCCGGAAACAAAGATCTTTTTACAATTGCGTGCAAAAGCGCTATTACTCGAAATGTTAACTTTTCTGCTAACCACCCAGAATCATGTTTATAATGCTAAAGATATGCCATATTTTTTCAGGAGCATTGACTATATCAGAAATAATTACGCGAAAAAAATTACTGTAGGCGAAATGGCAAGCAGAGCGGGCCTATGCGAAGCCCATTTTATCGTAAAGTTTGGAAAAACATTTGGAATAACGCCACAGCAATATCTTGAATCGATAAGAATCAATAAAGCAAAAGAGCTGATGATCGACAAAACAATTAAGTTATCTGAAATTTCCGAAAGGGTAGGGTTTTCCGATGCCTTTTATTTTTCCAAAGTTTTTAAAAAACGGGAGGGGATGGCGCCTGCACAGTTTCGCCTCTTAAGAATAAACTAAGATATAAGGTTTCTCTTGATTCATTTACGATAAAAATCTTATCTTAGGTCGCACAGTAATTAAAGATGGAGGCATCTCTTGAAGGAAGGTATTCATCCAAAGTACGGAAAAACCGTTGTAACATGTACTTGTGGCAGCAGTTTTGAAACAAGGTCTGTTCTCGGCGATTCTCTAACCGTAGAAATTTGTTCTGCGTGTCATCCCTTTTTTACCGGTAAGCAAAAGCTTCTCGATACAGCCGGTCGTGTTGAGAAATTCCAGAAAAAATATGGTGCGCTTAAATCAGGCGAAAAAGAGATCAAGGTTTCCAAGGCGGCAAAAGGTAAAAAAGCTTAGTAACTTTCTTACTAAAGAACTCAAGAGGGAAGGCGAGATAAAACCGCTTTCCTTTTTTTATTGTAGTTTTTGAACTGAAGGGGTATTTCAAAAATGGATATAAAGAGAGTATTAATTTTGCCTTTTCTGTTAGCAGACGAAAACAAACCTGATCCAATGGGTGGACAGGCACTCATTGAGGGCGTGCTGATGCGCAGCAAGAAAAAGCTTGGAGCGGCTGTCAGGCGAAAAAATGGTGATATCAACACAAAATGCGAAAACTTCCTTTCGTGGCGCGAGAGGTCCCCTATTTTAAAGTTTCCTATTATACGGGGTGCCGTTGGGCTCTTTGAGTCTCTCGCGGTTGGTATGAGATATTTATCATGGTCAGGCGAACTCGCCGAAATAAACTCCAATGACAGCAAAAAAGAGGCTATCGAAAAAAAAGAAAAGGGTATTTTCGATAAACTTATTGGGGGCTTTACCTTAACGCTCTCTTTTGGTGTTGCAATTTTGCTTTTTATGTATTTACCGATTCTTGTGTCTAATGTTTTAGGTCTTAAAGATAATCAGCTCTATTTTAACGGTGTAGCAGGTTTAGTCAGAATCACTATTTTTGTAGGGTATGTGTGGGCAATCTCACTTATGAAGGATGTGCGAAGGGTGTTTGAATATCATGGCGCAGAGCATAAATCTATTCACGCCTATGAAGCGAAGGAAGAATTAACCGTTGAAACGGCAAGCAAATATACCACCATTCACCCTCGCTGCGGAACAAGCTTTATGTTTATCGCTGGAATGGCCTGTGTGGTTGTTTTTGCAATAATCGACACTGCAATAGCATGGCGTTTTGGAGGATATACATCAGGATTGCACCGTCTGTTTATCCATCTTTTATTAGTTCCTTTTGTTTCAGGTGTTTCGTTTGAGTTATTACGCCTTTCCGACCGCTTTCGCAATCTTCCTGGAGTAAGGCATTTAATGTTGCCCGGGTTATTGCTGCAAAGAATAACAACAAGGGAGCCGGACAAGCAAGAGCTTGAAACAGCAATAGTTTCATTGAAGAGCGTATTGTAATTTTATGGTTGCTATGATTGCCGAAATTGAAAGACGGGAAAAAAGGTTTGCCGAAATTGAGCGGCTTCTTTCGAGTCCGGAAATAGCCAGAGATGCCAAGGCTTTTCGCGAGATTAGTAAAGAGCATAGCGATCTACAGGAAATAGTCTCTGTTGGAAAGGAGTACCGAAGAATTATTGGGGACCTTTCCGATAACAGGCGTATTATTGAGTCTGGGGAGGACAGGGAACTTATTGAACTTGCGCTCGCCGAAATACCTGAACTTGAACGAAAAGAGAGTGCAGTTTCGAACCGCTTAAAGGAGCTTCTTGTTCCAAGAGACCCTAACGATTCTAAGGCGGCTATTGTTGAAATCAGGGCAGGTACTGGTGGAGAGGAGGCGGCCCTTTTTGTCGCCGATTTATTTAGAATGTACAGCCGCTATGCCGAAGAAAAAGGGTGGAAAATAGACTTAATGAATACCAGCCCCGCCGATATGGGGGGACTTAAAGAGGTAATAATGATGGTTGAGGGCAATGGGGTTTATGGAGCACTCAAGCACGAAAATGGCGTTCATAGAGTCCAACGAGTTCCCCGAACCGAAGCACAGGGGAGAATACATACCTCGGCGGCCTCTGTTATTGTAATGCCTGAAGCAGATGATCTTGATGTATCGATAAATATGCAGGACTTGCGGATAGATGTATTTCGCTCATCCGGCCCAGGCGGTCAAAATGTCAACAAAACAGAGTCGGCTGTACGAATTACGCACATCCCAACAGGTCTTGTAGTGTCGTGTCAGGACGAAAAATCTCAACATAAAAACAAAGCTAAAGGACTCAAGGTATTGCAAAGCCGTCTTTTTGAACTTGAACGGGAAAAACGGGAAAAGGAAATGTCGGTTGAAAAAAAGAAGATTGTCGGCACAGGTGACAGGAGCGAAAAAATCCGCACATACAATTTCCCGCAAAACAGGGTAACAGACCACCGTTTAACGGATGAAGATAAAAATTATTCTCTCGGACCGATTGTGGAAGGTAAACTGGAACCCTTGATAGTTGCTCTGCGAAAACTCAACATGACAGGGCAGGGACTTTAATAAAAGGTGGGGAGATGTAGGAATGGTTGAAACAATTGTTTCGGCTCTTGCCGTAGATGCCTCTTCAAATACCCCGCTTGTTCTACTTAAAGAAAAGGAAGGAGAACGGGTGCTTCCAATCTGGATTGGATTTCCCGAAGCTTCAGCAATTGCGATGTCGTACAGTTATGCAAAAAGAGATATAGATCGCCCCATGGCACACGACCTTATGAAGCTTATTCTCGACGGTCTTGATTGCACACTAATCAAAATTGAGATTGATGAAATTAAAGACTCAACATATAAGGCCAAAATCTTTCTTCAGTCAGGAAATAAAGACATTTACATCGATGCCCGTCCAAGCGATGCTGTAGCCCTTGCTTTAAGAATGAAAGCTCCCATATTTGTAAATGAGGCTCTGTTTGGCGCCGAGTCGGAGTCACTGCCGCTTTCGTCCGGCGGAAGCATCGAAGAACTTCGTAAGAGGCTAAGAACAATAGAACCATCCGATTTTGGAAGATATAACCTTATTTAACTTAAAAAAGGTTTGCGTTTTTTCCGGAAAAAGTGTACCTTGAAATAGTGAAGGGAGAGAAACAGTGATATTGTCAGTTGTTCTGCTTTTGACATACGCAATTCTTGGGCTTGCGGTTGATATGGGTATGCTCCCGTACGACTATTTTCGTCCGCTTCTAAATCTGTTACTTTTGGGATTTGGTCTTTTCATGTTTATACGCATCAAAGGTAAGGAGAATCAGGGCTTTCTTGAACACTTAGAGATGCAAATAAGCGATTTGCAAGGCAGACTTGAACGGAAACAGGCAGATCAAGTATGGCGAAAACTTGATGCTATTGAAGAGCGAATTCGCCGCATTGAGGGACGATAAGGCAATAATATGGTAAATCTGGTTCATACTCTTATAGCCCTTGCAGTAGTGAAGCTTTTCCTTGATTTATGGGGACAGCAATCCGTGGCGACATGGTCAGTTTTGCTTGAGGCCCTCATATACGGAGTGGTTCTTGTGATGATAGTGAGGACATCAATGAAACGCAAGGAGGGACGACGAGAGAAGTTGCAGCGAAAAATCAGAGAGCTTAACGAAATGTTAAGCGAGCTTTAAATACATAGGATTTCAATTGAACCATGATGCAGCACTACAGACAAACTGATTTTCAGCCGGCCCGTTTAACTTTTGGTGACTTTTTCCTGATTTTTATTACGGTCGCTGTTCTTGTTTTTCTCGTAATATTCCGCTACAGCGAGTCCGATTACATGGAGTCCAAAACAAAGACGGAGAAGGCGGTTCTAAAAATTATTGCTCTTGAAAAAAGATACAAAAGGGATTTTGGCAAATACGGACAAATTTCAGATATTGGGTTTGTTAATCCGTTTAAGGATAATAGGGTTGTTTTCTCGGTAAATCTCGAAGAAAGTGAATTTATTGTAAAGGCGATAGAGGCCCCGACTGTCGATGCTTTCGGCGATAAAATAGCCGGCAACGAATATTATGTTGGGTACTCAAATGGCGCGTGTGAGTATAACAAGCGATAATACTTAACGAAAATGGTTAAAAAGATAATTATATTCTGCAAGGGAGAGTTTGGCTTGTCGGAGTTTACTTCGACAGCCGGTCGCCTTACCTGTTCTTTCTGACCGTTATAAACGGTCCATCTTTTCTTTAGTTCCAATTTATATTTTAGTAAGTTTTTACGGTTTATCTTTAGGAGATATGTTATGAAAAAGGATAGAGTATATATATTCGACACTACACTGAGGGATGGGGAGCAGGCATTGGCATCAAGCCTATCGGTGGTTGAAAAAATTCAGATAGCAAAACAGCTCGAACGGATGAGAGTTGATATTATAGAAGCAGGCTTTCCTGTGAGCTCCCCGGGGGATTTTCATTCGGTTCAGACTATTGCTAAGGAAATAAAAAACTGCACAGTAGCAGGACTTGCAAGGGCAGTTGAAAAAGACATTAGAGCAGCGTACGAAGCTGTAAAATTGGCAAAAAGCCCCCGAATCCATACCTTTCTTGGAACTTCTAAACTGCATAGAGAAAAAAAACTCCGCAAGGATCAGGATTCCATTCTGGAAATGGCCGTCGGTGCCGTTAAGCTGGCGCGAAAACTATGCGATAATGTTGAGTTTTCGTGCGAGGACACCGGAAGGACGGAGCCTGACTTTTTGTTCAGAATAGTTGAAGCTGTTATAAAGGCAGGAGCCAGTACCGTTAACCTTCCGGATACGGTTGGATACACTGTTCCTACGGAATTTCATAGGATAATAAAATCTGTTTTTGATAATGTGCCTAATATCGATAAGGCGATAATTTCAGTGCATTGTCATAATGACCTTGGCATGGCTGTCGCAAATTCGTTAACAGCTGTTGGGTGTGGAGTTCGCCAAATTGAGTGTACTGTAAATGGCATTGGCGAACGGGCAGGAAATTGCTCTATGGAAGAGGTTGTTATGGCCATGAAGGTTAGGAAAGAGCTGTTGCGAGTTGATACGAATATTGACACAAAGGAAATAATGAGAAGCAGCCGCCTTGTTTCCCGATTATGTAATATGCCGGTACAGCCAAACAAGGCGATTGTGGGAGCGAATGCTTTTGCTCACAGTTCCGGCATTCATCAGGATGGCGTTTTGAAGGAGAAAAGCACATACGAAATAATGCGCCCCTCTGATATTGGTCTCCCCGAAAACCAGCTTAACCTGACAAGCAGAAGCGGTAGGCATGTAATAAAACACCGGCTCGAAAAGCTTGGGTATGGGGAAAAGCATTATGATCTCGATAAGATATATGCCAAGTTTCTTGTGTTGGCCGATAAAAAAGGTTCTGTGTATGACGACGATTTGGAAGCGCTTGTTGTGTTGGATGACGCTGCTTCAGAAGATCTGTATTCGATAGAGTATCTTAATGTGACATCTGGAACGAAGGTTATACCAACAGCCACTATTACTATCCGTTCGGACAAGGTGTCAATAAAGGAGGCCTCCACCGGAGATGGACCGGTTGATGCAGTATGCAAAGCCATTGATAGAGCAACTGGCCTTTCCGCCACTATGACCGACTACAGAATTTCTTCCAATACCGGAGGAAAAGAGGCGGTTGGATGTGTTAATATTATTGCACAATATGAAGGATATCGATTGCACGGAACGGGGGTATCAACTGATATTGTTGAGGCTTCTGCGCTTGCCTATCTTAACATCATTAATAAAATATCACGAATTATCAAGGTGAAAAAAATTAAGCGAAACAAATAAAGGAGATTAAAATGGATCAGCTCGCAGTAGAATTAAATTCGGTTCTTGAGAAGGAGTGTCCTGCCGTTTGTAGTATGCTGTCTGATTTTGGCAAGAGAATATACTTCCCAAAAGGAATCCTCCATCAGGGAGCTGAAGCTAAGGCAAAGGCAAAGAAATATAACGCGACTATTGGTATCGCCGTAGAAAATGGGGAAGCAATGCACCTTAATTGCATAAGCAAGCATCTGCCAAACTTGAAGGCCGACGAAATATTTCCTTACGCCCCTCCACAAGGAGTACAAAAATTAAGGGAAGCTTGGAAAAATAAGCTACTGAACGAAAACCCTTCCATGAATGGCAAAACTTTTTCAATGCCAATAGTTACTGCGGCGATTGCGCATGGTCTTTCCACAGTAGGAGAACTTTTTGTAAATGAGGGGGATCCGCTTATTGTTCCAGACCAGTACTGGGATAATTATCCTCTTACATTTTGTGTAAGAAATGGAGCGGTACTGCATACATACAGCACATTCACAAAAGATGGATCATTCGATGTAGCTGCGTTTGAAGAAACTGTGATGAAGCATGGCAAGATAAAGGGCAAAGTTGTTGCGATTCTTAATTTCCCGAATAATCCTACCGGTTACTCTGTGTCAAAAAAAGACGCGGAGGCACTTGCATCGGCAATAAAGAGGTGTGCAGAATCTGGTATTAAACTTGTCATTATACATGATGACGCATATTTCGGCCTTGTTTATGAAGACACAGCTCTATCTGAGTCATTATTTGGCTATACAGCCAACATCCACGAGAATGTACTTGCCATAAAACTATGCGGCGCAACAAAAGAGGAATTCGTATGGGGATTCCGCACGGGTTTTATCACCTATGGTGTAAAATGCGCAAATCCAGACACAGTTTTTACCGCACTCGAAAAAAAGACCATGGGATCTATCAGGGTTTCGATTTCAAATAGTCCACTCCCATCGCAAACTCTCGTATTAAAGGCGCTTATGGATCCCAATTTTAAGGCCGAAAGAGAGGAAAAGTTTAACATCATGAAGTCAAGGGCACTTAAAGTAAAAAATACGCTTAAAAATCCCCTCTTCACAGAATATTGGGATGCCTACCCATTCAACGCTGGTTATTTTATGTGCATACGACTAAAAAATCTTAAGAGCGAAGCTCTTCGTGTTCATCTGCTTGATAAATATGGCGTAGGAACAATTGCAACCGCCGAAAAAGACCTTCGTGTGGCTTTTTCCAGTGTTGAAGAGTCACAAATCGAAGACCTTTTTAATTGTATATATAATGGGGCTAGAGACCTGAGCGCATAGAGAGCATTAGGTCAAGTTTGCCTGAATGAGGTAGTAGGTTCTGTCGGTTCCTGCTATTGCGTCAAAGATATCTTCGTTGTGTGAAATAACTAAAAAAGATTTCCCTTTTTTTGTTTTTTCTCTTATAAGCGACAATACTTTGAGCGAACTGTCAAAATCAAGACCATTCAACGGCTCATCAAGTATCGTCAAATCTGTTTCGAGAGCCATTGTTCGTAACAGATTCAACCGCTGTCTTTGCCCACCGCTCAAATATTCTACTCTTACATCAAGAAAGGAATCGCCGGTGGTTACATCAAATAAAGAGCGTATAAAGCCGAGAATTTTTTTTCTATTCTTACTCTCCATCAATGGCAAGCCGGAAAAAGTCTCAAAGACAGTTGCCTTGAGATCAAGAGATTCGTCGGCGTGTTGAAAAACCATTCCAATTGTTTTACCCCATAATCTCCTGTAATCGAATTTTATCGGCTGTTCATTAATAGATAGTCCCTTAATTTCCATATTGATTGAATTCGACTTATTTAATCCAATAATTGTCCTCGCAAGTGTCGTTTTGCCTACTCCGCTACCAGCTTTTAAATAAACCACTTCACCGCTATTTATTTCCAGTTCAACTGGCTTTTTTTTATCCTCCCATTTGCTTACGAAGTATTTTTTGCCAAACATAGAAAACCCGCCATTAATCTTTAAAACAGGAGCAGAAACCCTATTTTTGCTTGAGATTGACGATACCGTTGAGATCCATTCTGAATATCTTGAAGATGCAAAATTGCTTAAAACAACCATGCCATCGCTGTTTCGCTTTAGCTCCCGGAAACAGGTATAATTATTATTTCCATATGAACCATTATTAATTTCACTAATTATCGAATAATCGTGGGTTATTACAATTGCTGTAAACGCTTTTTCACAATGCATCTTATAAAGAAGCGATAAAAAACCATTTCTGACTTGGTTATCAAGGTTTCCAGTTGGCTCATCAAAAACATAAACAGGAATGCCTATATTGTTAATGCGCTGAAGCTTATTTATTGCAGAGAAAGCCATCGTTAGCAAGACTCGCTGCTTTTCTCCACCGCTAGGGCGAAACGGTTTGGGAAATATGTTGAGTATTTTATGCTTAAATTCAATATCGCCATATGCCGTCCACAGCTTATTCATTGTTTCTTCTGGAGCTGCTGAATCCGCAAGCAGTCCAAGTTCAAGCTGCTCAGCAATCATCATTGTAGGATTTAGATGCGTTGATGGCTCCTGAAAAACAAAGAAGCTTCTGTTCATTAATTCTATACATTCAGAGGAATTTCTATATTCAGGATAGTCAAGACCATTTATTTGACCGGATAATTCCGCGGGATTCAAAACTCCAAGAACAGTTTTACACAAAAGAGATTTTCCAATACCAGATTCACCAAAAAGAAAAGATATCTTACCTTCCTCAAAATCGAAACTTGGAGCATTAATTATTGTTCTACCATTCGAATAAAGTTTTATATCTGAAAATCTCAAAGCTTATTCCTTTCAACGAGTCCACCGCCTATCTTATAGACACAAAGAAGCGTAAAAGAAATCAAAAAGGCAACAAGCAGCCCCTGAAGATGCACAAATGGCAGATTTATTATGTAAGAAGGATTTGAAAAAAGCGACCCAATTGCAAGTATGTCCAGCTTGCTATCCGGCTTTGCGAGTAGTGTTCCAAGCGTTAATGGAAGCGAATAAGGGGTTTCTTTACTGGCAAGACCAACTGATATTATAAAATCTACGCTACACAGCAGAAAAATTGCCATACCGAATGTCGCAATTATTTTATTAACAATATGAGCCATACTGTTTTTGAAAATTATATCAAAAAGAATAATTCGTTTTTCACTTACACCACAAACGAGCAGACTATCATAAAAGTCATTTTTTCGGAAGAAGGTAATTCTTTCGTTTATTAAAAGAGCAATTTCAGGAAAAATGAACAACCCAAGGGAAAGTGACATAAAAATGGAATAAAAAAGAGGCATTGCGAACAAAGCACCACTTTGCCCGATTGCAGAAATAAACAAAAAGCAGAATAAAAGCGCGACAATCTGCGGAATGGAACGAAATAGATCCATAAAAAAAAGAAGTGAATAATATATTCTGGGAAATCGCGTATTTGTATAGTGGAAAAGAAGGGCCACCGCCACACCAATTATTGCAGCAATTATTGCAGCAAACGCAGCTATCATGACAGTTCTTATATAGGCCTCATTGACTGCATAGAATGCAGGTTTGTTCAGAAAAATTAACGACCAGAAAAAAAGGACAATAATTACAGTAGCATATATTAAAAACCAGCGGGCATCCCTAATACCGGAAATAGCTTTTTTAATGGTTTGCATACGCTAATTCTGTCTTTCGGATAAGTAAATCTACTGCTATTTCACATATTTTAACCGTAAGGAATATCAGAAAAAAGTGAATAATAGCAAGATCAACCCTGTTATAAAGCATACAACGGAGCATTTCATAACTAAAGTAACCATGTATGTTAAGGGCCATTTCGGTAATTATTAGTCCGGAAATAAGATAAACTGACTGCTCTTTTAAAGTAGGGAGGTACTGTATTCTTGCGTTCTGATATATGGTTTCAAGCACATGCCCTTTAAATGATTTTTTTAGTTTAAAAAGTGTTCTTACCGGAATTGCTTTTGTTGACCAGTCAGTAGAAAGCCCGCAAGTAATGGCTGTTTCAACAAAACCCTTCCGCGATTCTGTAATAAGAAGATTATAGAATTTATTTGTGTAAGAGATAACAAAGCCGTTTGTTAGCGCCGTTAAAACTATTAGAAAAATAAAAGAGTCTGTTGGAATTTCTGTTTTTACTGCATACGCGATTGTATATGATGGAGAAAAAGCAAAGAGCAATAAACAGCAATTAATCAACTTAATGATAATTCGGTTTGCCGGTTTACCATGTCTATAAGCCAGCCGCTCTCCATGAACAAAAAAGTAAAGACCAAATGAGTGGACTGCATAATATGAAAAAATAAGCACAAGTACAAAAACTGCAAGAAAGCGGAAATACGGAAGAAAAACTGCAATTATCTGATTATTTTCCTTAATACCATTTTTTTGGCTAAGTGCCCACTCGGCCAGCTGGGTATTATTACTATCATGTGGATAGTATAAGTCCAACAAATCAAGCAATAGCGCAGCCTGAAATGGGTCGGTCAAACTGATGCCTGCCTCTGGTAATATGCGATTAATCTTATTCTCAAGAATCGCTTTTTCTTTTTTTTCTTTTTCATTAATAGTTAAGACCGCTGTAATAACAACAAGCAACAGGATAACAATGGAAATCAGATGGCGGACTATGTGGCTATTAACTTGCACTACGGTTCCTTTTCAATTACTATTTCACCGTATCGTTGATTAACAGAAAATTTTTCAAAGCCGATAAGCATGGACTCTATATCGGCCACTAACTTTTGCGTGCTTCGTTTTAGCTGTTTATCATAATAATCTGGCATAGCAAGCTTAAGAGACAGTACAAATTCATGCTTGGTCTCAACACTCCAGAACGGCACTGGCTTGCTGCCGCCAGATTTATAATTATAGTGATCAAACCAATGCTTGTAAATAAGATTAACCTCTTCGACCCTTGAACTTACACTCTTTCGTATAGTATAAAAATCACGACTGATTTTTTCGTTACTCACAGGCACTAAGGATTTATTTTGTAAATTTGTATTTGGTTCGCCTTGCAACAAAGAGGCATGCCCATAAGACAACAGCCCCTCTGTAAATAATTTATTTAATCCCCTATCTCCTTCCTTATAGATGAAAATTGTTGTTTTCCCGAAGCGCGCCTTAACTGTACAGGTGATTTGGTCGCTTAAAATAAAGTTCGAATCTTCTACAATCACGGAGAAAGGCTCTGGCAAAGCCATCCGCTCATCTTTTGTAAGTTCATCCTGATATTTATTAAGTATTCTTAGATTCTCATGCTTTTTGATCGTAAGAACTGTAAAATCTTGTTGTGCGGAACCAAAAATCCGCCCGGATACGCAAACCAAGATTAGAAGCAAAATCATTTCTATTTTTTTTCTGACCATTTTTCTATAGTTGACAATTGTGAAGCGCTGCCGTATAATTCAACAGAACCCTCATCGAATTGTGTGCTGAAATAGGCAAGCGCAGGAATAGAAAAGAGCCATGTGGCAAATGCGGCATCCTTATCAAGATCATCAACCATTTGCGCATAAACCTGTTTATCACCAATTTCACTTGTTGACATAAATTCATACATTGTTGAGAGAAGCTTGTTTAGTAGTTCGGACTCATTCATAGGTTCCTGTAAATCCATTCTAAAAAAGTTTTTATCTTTTGTGAAGGAGAGCGGATCAGGACTTACTGTACCATCTGCATTTTTTAATGTTTTAAAGTTAATTCTACACGCTGAAAAATCTGGTTCGCGTAAAAATATTGAATAAAGATCAAAAAGGAAATTGCTCCTGTAACCCGTTATTGGTACAATAACCGCATCATAGTCGCCTTTCATTATTTCATCGTTTTTTACAATAGAGGCCTTTATTCTTCCTGAGAATAGCGTAGGATCGTTCAGAATTGCAGCAAGCTCAGACAGTTCCTCGCCAAGTTCATATGAAGCACATGTCTTAACAACAATGGTGTCCGGCAATATTGCAAGATTTGGTTCTTCCCTTTCTCTTCGTGGCATAACTATTTCTTCTTCAACATAATAGGTTGTGCTTGGAAAAACGCTGTAGTTTAAGTATTCTTCATAATTATTTTTATTGCCTTTGTAGTTGGCAATATTTCGCTGCTGTGCTGTACCTATACGGTATAGTCTGTACATTATTTTCCTATTATCAACAAGATTCCGTAAAGCCCTGCGCTGCTCAATATTAAGCCTTTTGACATTATGCAATAATGCAAAAAATGTTGTGGCAACAGACGATTTGGCAAAAAACTTGACTGTGTCTGCAAGTATTGGTGAGACAGCACCAAAAGGGGTGGAGAGGAGAACATTTATATTCTTGTTTCGCAGCTCCGTAGTAAAGGTGCTATTGTCGATAAACGGTTCCAGGTAGAGCAAAGGTATATTCGCAGCTAATCCTGGATTTTTTTGGAAAAGAATGGTCTCTTCAAACTCCCCTGTCTTCATGTACGGCCCAGTACCATTAGTATATTCTAGTTGATTTATGTTGGAATTATATGGCATTATCTTAAACGATAAAACCTCTTTAATGTCATTATCAGACCATACGCGACCATCCTTAAACCGAAAACGAACCTCACCATTATCATCGGGCCCAGAGAAATCAAAACCTTCCACGGCCTGATGCACAAGGATATAATCGGGAGAGCGAGACCCAAGTGCCTGTATGCGGCGAAGCGTAAAGCGTAAATCTTGTGCAGAAAATGGAGCCGGTTCTTTCAGAGAAACATCAGCTTTTCTCTTTTTTAGCGCAACACTATAACTTGAGTGCCATGCGCGCCCAACTTTGAGTCGAACAGAAACAACATTATTATCATCCATACCAATCAATTCTCCAAGGCCATCTTCGTATGTAACACCACTCGCGTTTGCCGAGATATTAAACAATCCATCAAACAATACTTCGTCTAACTTGTCTGCAAGAGGTACTGCGCCTGGAAGGAGCGGATCAACAAGCGGTTTCTGGTGAGAGATATAAGGGATCGCTATTCGTCCATAAAGATTTTTAAGAAAAACAAACTTTACTATCAACGCCATTATAAGTAGCGCCACAAACACAGAAAAACCTGTGAATATTTTTTTCTTCATGATTATCCCTCTCAATTTTTCTTAATAATCGGCTTTTGTGCCATTACACTCACACTAAAAACCTTAAAAGAGCGATGACGAAATTTAATCTCAAGGATATTATTACCATCTTTAATTGTTTGGACAGGTGTTATTTGGCATTCCCAATTAGTTGCTTTAGTTGGTGCGCTAATTGAAAAGCGGCCTTCATTTTTCAGGGGCTTGCCATTAAGCGTTATCGATTCATACCACTGTTCTTCAGCTGCATTTTGTGCGACCTCTTTTGGCAGTTTAATATTGATGTCAAAAACAGGAAATTTTGCTTCGCTCTCCACCTTTAAATTTACTCGCATTAAGTATGTATTGTGTGTATTACCCGATCTGTTGTCGGTTATGGGTAAAACATTTATTCTACGATATTCTACCGCCTTTACAAGGGGTTTGGGGACAGATGGATCACATTCTGCCACGCGCCGCCTTAAATCCGCATCATTACCCTTGTAATAGCGACTGTGTGCTACTATTGCCCTACACTTCATAACACCATTATCTTCCGGAGCGGAAACAAATGATTCGTACAGCAGATTAATCGCACTAGCGGGAAATTCTTCTTTTTTTAGTTTTTCAAGCTGAACGGATAATTCATTCTTCTTTGTTAGCAAATCCGACCGGTCGCCCGATGTAAATGTAACATCATATACAGGAAAAAAAACCGAATCGGCATATAAGGAATCAATATTCTCAAGCTCTTTTATTCTCTCCTCACAAAAAAGTGCGACCCTTTCGCGGGTAGCCTTTTCAACTTCGTTATAGAGATACTCCTCAGCTTCGTTAACCGCTCTTTTTTTTATTGAAGCCGCCTTATCTGGATACAAGTAAATTTTGTCGGCAAAAAATTGAGTAAGTGATGAATCGGCCACCGACCACTCACGCGAGGATGTTTTTGTCTTTATAATATTCAACCATTGTGTAATATATTTTTCATCAATATCTGGATAAAGCCGATACAGATGGTTTTGATCGATTCTCTTTTTGAGAAGATGAATAACGCTACTATAATTTTCCTGCTCAATGCTGGTATTGATTGATTTGACAAGTGAGTCGGAAGCTTGATAATGTTTAGCATTCCACTCAGTCAAAGAAATCAGATTAACAAGTTTTAACTTTAAGCTTTCTACACAAGAGGCGGTTGCAAGTTTTTCTGGAAGCGCCTTATCTTTTAGCTCCAGCATACTGGTAAGCAATGCACGGAAAGAGTTGGCAATTGAAACAAAAAAATCGCTTGGCGGATAGGGCTGAGCAGATAACGCTCTTTTAATTTCGTTATCAACACTTCTCTCAGTAGTAAACAACAATACCGCTGCTTCATTAAACCATTTAATAAAAGAGATGAGTTCGTCAAGCTTATCCGCCTGTTTAAATTCTGTAATCCTGTACAATGCTGGAAGTTTGTTTAAAGCCGTTAGCTTAAAAAACAGAGAATCGAAAGGAACTGGTTTATTGTGTGCAGCGATATTTGACTCGTATAACGGCAGGATTTCTGCAACTCTTTTATTTATCACCTCTTTACCGTTATTAATTGCAGCAACAGAAACACCAGAATCATATGTAAAAAAACTGATGTACGAATCTACTCCATCAAGAAAACCAATGGGGTTATGTCGGCAGGTAACTTCTGCTCGATGAAATTTCAGCACGGTAATCCATGCCCGCTGAAAATCAATCTCATCTTTCACCCCCTCTTTGAGTCCAAGATAGCTACGATATGTGCTATCGGATGAATTAAGAATATTAGGGGGGAAAAGAGCTGCAATAGAGTCTAGTTCTTTTTTAACCTTGCTAAGCTCGCAATATTTTTTTTCTGTGGAATCACAGGCAATATCAAATTGAAAACCATCGAATATTGTTGATTGGCTTATATTGTTGTATGTGTTGCGTTCAACGCGGTTGTTTAAAAGAACCGCCGAATAGCGGGCATGATGTTTTTCCATCTTGAACCGCCATTGCGGAACAAACCTGTATTCAGGCGAAATGGTAAGATTATTTATAACCGAATCAATTAGCCAGTAATATGAAAGCTTATCCTTTTTTACGGTATAAACTTCTTCACCGGAATCATATTTTTCTGTATAAATTCTATTTCCAGCATTGCTTTTACGATCGAAATCAGCCGTAAATGAACTTAATATATTTCCACCAACGCCGCTTTTTATCACAAGATAAAACGACTCCGACTCTGGAGGGGGAAATGATATAAAATATTTGTTGCCTTTATTAAGATAGAAAGGGACATTATCCCTTTTTGTCAGCTTAACTACGCCCCTTTCTTCAGAAAGAGGGGCAATCGCGGGACGCAGCTCTTTATACGAAGCGCATCCTGTAAAAACGATAACTGCAAAAAGAAGACCGTTTTTCCAGAGTGAAGGAATAATATTAATATTCATGGGTAAAGACAAAATAAACTTCTCCAATAAAATGGCAATAAAAAAAGCATCTGCCTTAAACAGATGCTTTTATATCGTATCACAAGTAAATATCACTCGTTTCTATTTTATCAAAGCAATTGACCCTCTAAGCACTCGACTACCTACATTCAGTTGATAATAGTAGATACCGGCAGATACTTTATCGCCAATATTGTTATCCCCTTCCCACAACACCCTCCGTTGGAAACCATTCCGTCCGACACTACCCTTAACAAGTGTCCGAATTAGCTGCCCCCTCACATTGTACATCCGAAGCGCGAAATCCTTTCCCGCCATCGACGCTGGTATTGACATATTTATAATTGTTGCGGGATTAAATGGGTTTGGCGAAACAGCGACTTCAAATGTTTCAATTTGCGAAAGAGCGCTTTCGTTCGATATTTGTGGGCATAAATTTTTACTGCTGGTGTCAATGGTATTGAATATCAGCGAAGATGCAACTGGCCTACCGTTTGAATAGAGCCAGTGTATAGCCCGCGAAGTATCAAGCATCTTGAAGGTGTCAACAAGGGCACCTTTGGCAAGCACAAATGTTACAGACTGCTCAATCCAAGCGCTATCAGGAGTAAGTTCGGTTGGCGACTTTGCCCTTCTACCAGTAGCAGTACCATTCTCGGGGTTGTATCCTTCAAGGATAGTAGTGTCTGTTATAAGGTGGCAATCATAAATTTTTGAGCCTAAGCGAACCGTGCTATCACGCAGATCTGTTGACAATACTGCTCCAGGCAGAACTGGACCATCCCACGCAGCGGGATAGAGCTTAAGAGACTCATAATACGCTCCTGTTACCGGTACAATTCCCCTTGTCACATTGCATGCCCCTCTCGCAAGGTCCCAAACCGATATTTTGTCACCATATTTTTCTACTATTATACGCCACGCAACATTACCGCAGCTATCAACAGGGAAAAGTCTTAATGAATTGTTTACAAGGCTGTCTGGAGTTGTCACATTACCCCCAGGAGGATAACTTAGGAATGTTTCTCCAAACCGCATAAGATTCAGTTTTCGTATCTTTACAAGGGTATCCTTAGTTCCATTGATATATGTAATTATAAGCGAAACAGGTGCATTTATATCATTTGGATCGACAATTTTAGCGAATTCGTAGCTCGCAAATGGCCTTACCCTGTCGTAGGCCAACATCTGTGGCTTGCCAAGGTAGGTCATAACATCAAGAATTTCATCGGTGCCCGTTCTATAAATATAAACGGAGTCTGCACAATTCCTGTACCTTGTGGCAACATATGGCGAATCAGAAGGATATGCGGACAGGGCCACAAAACGGAACTCTACACCTCCACTCGCACCTGATATTGGCGAAAGGGCATAATTCCGAGTTCCTGTAGCAAGGCATACGGTTGTACTCTCTAAAGAGGCCTTAACCCATCGCCCTACAAGTTCGGAGTAGCCTGTGTTAAAGGCTGGTATCAGGTAGTATGTTGTGCTACCTAATACAACGGTGAGGGAATCAAGAAAATCGTTGGAGCTATTTTTCTTGAAAGAAAAAGTACCTGCCTGGCTTCCTGTTCTAACCGAAGTAATAGTACCCGTAACTCGTCCCCCACTGATACCAGTACTATCGTAATAATAGGCGACATCATTAAACCTTACTGTACCAGGCATTGTAAAATCGTATCTTTCGGTTTCGTTCCCCACAACAACCCAACTCTTGGCGATTGATAAATAGCCATGGTCGGAAGAGCCGGTAACCACAGGAGCTACAAGTGTCTGTGCAGAACCAGCATACTCGAGTACCATATAATACTTGGTATCCGACCAGTGATCATGCACGGTAACTTCCTGGGCAAAACCATCCTGAAATCCGCCTCCTATTGCTCCTCTCATGCGCCCCATCTGGTTTCTACCCCCGGCAGAACCATTATTGCCAGGTATGTCGTCATCGCCATTTTTCATATCAAACTTAAACTTAGTGCCAACCTGCGGAAGCATTTTGCCATTTATCAATTCGGTACTCGCGTTGAAGTATCCCGACCCAGGTTTGCTCAGTGTTGACCACAGTGAACCATGGAAAGGAAATTTGAA
Organism: uncultured Fibrobacterota bacterium; assembly: GCA_964590225.1. Lineage (GTDB taxonomy): Bacteria > Fibrobacterota > OXYB2-FULL-49-7 > OXYB2-FULL-49-7 > JAEUSG01 > JAEUSG01. Next base: position 13,040 of record CAZPWS010000015.1, on the reverse strand, counting down.
TTCGTAGTGAACAATGGCTCGCCCCCAACTGTCAACCCCTTGATATTTAGCAGCAAAATCGATTCCATGCAGATACCCATCTCCTCTTATAAAGTTTGTTGCTTCATCGCCGCGACCATAGTTGTTTCTATGAATACCTTTCACTAATCCGGCAATATAAGGCTCGGGAATACCTCTCGCTATAAGGTGGATATAATTCAGGTGGGAATCGTCCGTTTTAGTCATTATCTGAGCGTTATTACTCCAATAACGCCGGAAATTGTTTGCCGGAAACTCGCCATCATTCCACTTGCCAGCACTATAGTCACCCCAATCCCATGGGTCTATGCCTATCTCAACCGCGTCCTGAGAAAACCATCCGCCAAGGCTGTCCACATCGTAAACATCGTCGTGAACCTCACAGCTTACATATAGACCATCGTGGTTATAACAAAAGCGCCAAATGGCATGCAAATCAAGAGGGCCGTTAAAGGTTTTTTTCTCTCCACAAGCGGCAGGACGGCCGGCATCCTCCCAGCTATTGACAAGAAGGGTTTCTGCATACGCCCATATATCATTTTCTAAGGTTCCGTCTATAACAGGTGAGCGATAGGTTGTCTGGTTTCCGGCGGATACCTCCACTGGTGTTGTCCGTATTCTATATAGGGGTGACGGTATTCCTCTGTAACCTTGAGTATATCTCGTAATAAGGTTTGTTCCTTCGGTAGCACACTTCATGGCATCTGGAAAATAATCAGGATCGAGCCACGCTTGCTGCGCAAAAAGCTGGAGCGACAGAATTAGAATACACAAGGCCGACTTTAATATCATCATTGTTATACCTCCATGGTTACAGATGAACTACTTACTCTTTAACCTGCCAAAAATATATACTCTCACTATTACAAGAATAAAGGAAAAACAGGGGCGGCTGGATTCGAACCAACGAAATGCCTGCTCCAAAGGCAGGTGTCTTACCGCTTGACGACGCCCCTATAATACGATGTTTGTCCGGGGAAAAGTGGCTTTATTCGGCACCGACATCTTCTGCTGAAGCCTGTGGAGCCCCCTCCGCACTAACTTTCTCATACTCATCGAGAATAGCATTCTCAAGAAGCTTGCGCATCTCATTATTTATAGGATGGGCAATGTCCTGATAGGTACCATCCTTACGCTTACGGCTGGGCATAGAAACAAAATAGCCATCCTTGCCGTTAATGACCTTTAGCCCCCTAATCACGAAGCTATTGTCGAATGTAACGCTGACAAAAGCCTTAAGTTTGTCCTCATTCCTCAGAGTAATTTTGACTTCTGTAATTTCCACGGTTGTCCCCTCCCTTTTCAGTAATCTACCGTTCTATCGCATAATCCACAGGTTCAGCTTCATACACCCAATATCCCTTTTCCTTGAAAAAACTCAAGGAGGCCACTGCATTTATCCTCTCTCTAAACAGAGCAAAAACAGTAGAGCCACTACCAGACATCAAAGCACCATCCGCACCAAGCCTCAAAAAGGCACTCTTAATATCATAAATCAAAGGGTATTTTTCAAACACCACTTGTTCAAAATCGTTTACGAGTAGATCACTTAGCAAGTGGTCTTTTGTCAAAAAACGGTGATATCTGACCGATAATCTATATTTTTTGGTGGATTTGGTCAATCTTTTATTGAGCATTGCGTACGCAAGAGGAGTGCTAACATGTATGAGTGGATTCACAATAACTATTGAATACCCTCTAAAAGGTGGGAGCCTGCGTAGCTTTTCACCCCGACCTGTTCCAAGAGAAGTGCCCCCATAATAGCAGTAGGGAACATCGGAACCCAACTTTTGCAGGACAGTATTGATTGTACGGGGCCGATTGGGAAGCTGCCACAATTCAAGACATCCTTTTATTACAGCAGCAGCATTACCACTTCCACCAGCAAGACCAGCTCCCGAAGGAATATTCTTTTCTATTTGTATGCGAACACCGCTTTTTACGGCATAAGCAGATTTTATAAGTTCTGCCGCCTTGAAGGCTATATTGTCGGCACCCGATGGTATAGAGGGGTCGGAACAGACAACCTCAATGGTATCATGCGTCTCCATTCTAATAGTATCGTGTAAACTTATACTTGTAAAAATTGTTTCTATGTTGTGAAAGCCATCGATTCGCCTGTTCAATACCTTGAGCGCGAGATTTATTTTTGCGTATGACTTTTTATCAACTTGCACAATGCACCACCCTATTCGTTGGAGCCACCGCAAAGTGAGCTTACAATTGAATCAGTTTTAAAATTTTTATTTATAACCATTAACAACCTTCCATAAAGATAATAGTAATCGGAACCGAATACATTTTTATCTTTCGCGTTAATTACAGCTGTTATGTTCTGTTTTACAAATTCGATATTCCCGGATCGCCTGTCTGCTATTTTTAATTCAAAAATAACGGCAAGAGTGTCACCATTTAATATGGCCGATGGAAAAGAGGGATAAAGTGACACATCCGCCATCTCAGTATTGTCAACAATTGTATATCTGCAATCTCTCTTAGATCTATCGAGCTCAGACCTGAATTTGGCAAACATTGATAAACAGATTTTATACATAACCTGTGCCTTTACGCTATCTGCTGGCCATTTTGGAAGTTTTCTGAAGCTCTCTATAGACTGCTTGTTGTCAACAAACAATGATGCATACCGTAAACTGAGTGTGCCAGTCCCTCGTGCCTTAACTCCAGCACAATTTATCAAGTACAATATTAACAAAAAACCTACAGCTGCTATTATGGTTTTGCTTGGCCGCATATCGCCTCCTTTAAACCTGACTCTTTCCTTGTTGGTCGCATAATTGCAGAATTGATAATAGCATAATCTGCAAAGACAGTTGCGGATTCTCTGGAGCGGGAAAGCGCAGTGTAAATAAGCTCACGCGTTAGAAGAGGAGTGTCCTCTTTACCAAGAAGTATGGCAGAAGCGTTAAATTCCGATCCCTGACTCTTGTGTATTGTTATCGCATATGCCGTAACAAATGATGGTAACCGCCTGACATTTATTATGCGAAAACCATCCCCGCTATTTTTATCTGTAAAAAAAATGTCCTCTTCATTAACAAAAAGCCCTACATCACCGTTATAAAGATTCATGTCATAACTATTTTCTGTTATCATTACCGGTTGTCCTCTATAATGGCTGGTAAAAAGTTTATTTATTGAAAGATTAACTTTACGGCAAAACCATTTTTCAGCAAGCCGATTGGCATGAATTACTCCAAAAGTACCATGCCACGACGCACAAAGAAGTCTGAAATGGCTAAATTTCTGAAAAGCCTCGTTTAAATTGTCGCCCGAAATTCCAAGAACCTCAATGTAATCAGACCACCCTTTCTCCAGCTCCTGTTCAATGAGGTTAACAGTATCACCTTCTGCGCTGCTCCACTTTAACTGCACCGAAGACCCGCTGCCATTAGTTAGCAGAGTTTTGCACATAAAGCCATCACCTTTTCGTATGGCGTCAAGTACATTGTTGATCTCCATACCTGCACCAAATCGATAACTATGGCGTAAATGAATAACATGAGCGGAATCGAAAGCTGCACAAAGTTCTCCAAAAACCGCCCCCGCCTCAACTGAAGAGAGCTGATCGCTGTCGCCAAGCAGCACAATTCTGGCGTTTATTGGAGTTGCTTCAAAAAGAGCAGTCATAAGTGCTATATCAACCATAGAGCTTTCATCCACAATAACAATGTCGCAATCTATCTGATTATCGCTATTGCGGGAGAACTTCGTACCTAGTCTCGTTGCTCCAAGTAGCCTGTGAATTGTTTGACAGTTAATATCCAATAGCTGTTTTTTGATTTCTTCATCAAACGCAGATAGCTGTCCACCTTTTACAGCAGCCTCAATCGACTCCTGCGACCGTGATGCCGCTTTGCCCGTAGGCGCAACAACATTGATCTTGAACGCTTTTCCATAAATTGACAATAGAAGCGCAAGTATTTTAGAAACCGTGGTTGTTTTACCCGTGCCTGGGCCGCCGGTAATTATTGTAAGATTGTTTTGTAAAACAGCTTCGGCGGCTTTTTTCTGAAACTCATCTGTCAAAGCGTCTAATTTTATTGGACAAACCGCCATTTTCCGCGATAACCGTTCTTTTACGCAGGAAGCAAGGCGCTTCTCGTAACTCCAAAATCGTTGCAGATATATACGGTCTTTAGATGTGATAACAAAAAGGGAATTAGCATACTGATTTTCTGTGCCGCACAGTCCGCTTGCTATGGCAACGCTCTTCCACTCCTCTCCCTTTGTTAGCGGCAGGTCATCACACAATTTATTAACGGCGCTGAACGAAAGACAAATATCTCCATTCTCGTTACTTTTGCTTACAAGAGCCGCGAGTAATCCCATATATGGAGAGCTACCACTACAAAGAGAATTGACAAACAAGCCAAAATGATAATTTAACGCGGTTAAAATTCCGTTATCAAATAACCGTCTGAGATATTCACACTCTTTCATTCACTGCATCCTTAACCACATAAGGCCGATATTATCTTTTCCATAAAGCTATCCTTTGGTTTATCCGTATATATGCCAAACGCATCACCCCACTCAGGATGGATGCCACGAATAAACAAATAAATTATTCCACCAAAATGTTCGCTATAGCTGTATGAAGGCAAACGCAAAGCAAGATAACGGTCAAGTGCAGCAGCATAAATATGGTATTGCAGAACATAATGAGAGGCTGCCATTTCAGTTTGTAGGGCTTCTTGTGAATAGTTATCCTTATTAACACCGAGATGGTTTGATTTCCAGTCTATTATATACCACTTTCCATTGTGTTCAAAAACTAAATCGATAAATCCATTAAGGTAACCATAAACATCCTCTTCTTTAAGTGAGCTTATTGAATCAGCGTAAAAATGGCCAACCTCCGCGAACGCCTTTTTTATCTTTTCCATCCCCCTCCTTTTAAAGGACAGAAAGAACTGCAATTCAGAAATGGATTTTTTTTTATTTACCTCATTAAGCCTAAACTGTGCCAAACCGCTTACTGATACTGAAACTGCCGAAACATTTTTAACCATCTGTATAACAGCATTAATATTTTCTAATTCATCATTCGCATTTATTGTTCGGGCCCTTGGTGGCAGGTTGTCACTAATATATTTTCGTAAAAACTTCTCATCTATATTTGTAAAATCAATCTGCTCAAAGAGCGAATGAAAAAAAACACCCTCGACCGCTCCTGCAGGAAAAGAAAAAATCTTATCATTAATAACGGCGTCCATAATACTCTCTGCCTTTTTCGCGAAAATGTTTTCGCTAAAAGCTGAGTCGGCAATTCTGCTGTAACTTGTTATTTTTCTATTAATATCAATTTCCTGGCCGCGGTATGTTCTATTACAGAGCTGCACATAACTTTGGCGACTTCTTTTTATTACTGGTTCAGAATCTTTCTGCCGCAACTTTTGCGTTGAAACGGTTTCAACCCTAATATTCGCCGACTGAGGAATTGAATCTATTAATTCCTCCTGTTTCATTTCCTTTAATTTCTCACTGAGATTCTCAAGCGTCTCCCTATAACCTGTTGTCCTGTTTTTTTCTGCATAGAGCAGATAACCAACGGCTGAAGTGTCAACACCTTTGATGTTACCGGTAAAAAGAACCGTTCCGTGTTCAGCACGCGTTAACGCGACATATAAAAGCCGAAGATGTTCCGAGAGATTCTCATAAGACCGCCTCTCCTCTGCCGCTTTCTTGTTCAGAGAATCAAGATCGAGATATTCTTCACTCTTATAGTGATAGGAAGAGAATTCGTTCTTTTTATCGCCTCCTGTCCACGAATATGGAACAAACACAATTGGATACTGAAGACCTTTTGCTTTATGAATAGTAATAATGCGGACGGAATCAGCATCTTTTTCTAGACGGATTTCATTTTCTTCATTCTCCTCCTCATCGCAAAGAAGTATGCGCTGATTAAGCCATACCAGAATTGAAGAGAGCGTATGCAATCTTTCCCTCGCCTGTATCCCGATAATTTCGATTAAATGGAGCAGATTAGTTGCCCGTCTTTCGCCATTCCAGTAATGAAGCAGCCGCTCTACAACCGAAAATCTGTCAATCAAGCTCATCAACGAAAAGAAAAAACCCTTCGTAGAAAGTTCGGATGGAATTGAGGCAATGGCATCCTGAAAAGTGACAAGTATTTTTTCGTCCATAATATGTTCAATGGGAAAACCAAACCAGTCGAGAGAAGCCGCCGCCCTTATTAAAGAGCCGTTTTCATGATATAAACAAGCTGACAGCAGAATGGCTAATTGCGACGCCTCCCGCGATGCAAACAGCATTCCGCTTCGCTCAAGTACCGCAGGAATATCCCGTCGCGCAAGTGAAGCTTGTACAGCTCGCGCCTGTGTGTTAGTCCGAACGAGAATGCCAAAGTCCTTTAATGAAATATTTTCGTTTATTGTAAGAATACCAGCAATATTACTTGCAATTTCTTCTTCTATAATTTTCCGAGCAGTAGAGACATTTATCTGCTTACCATCGGGCGATTCAATAAAAGATATTGTAAGTGGCCATAGATCAGTATTTTTTGAAGCCCCCAAATCCATCTCTTGTTTACTTTTTGAAGGGAAGAAAGCAATAGAAGTATCAGGATAAGAAAAGAATGGATCCGATAGCTGCTTTCGTATAAACAGCTCATTTACTGCTTCAACAACACCGTGAGTGGACCTGTAATTTACGGACAGCTGCCATTTAAACTCAGCGTGTTCCTTCGCTTTAAGATATGTTTGAACATCGGCGCCACTGAAAGAAAAAATTGACTGTTTTGGATCTCCGATAAGAAAAAGTGCAAAATCGCGCGATCCGAACAATCCTTTGAATATCGACCACTGAAGGGCATTGGTGTCTTGAAACTCATCTATCAACGCTGCTTTAAAACGCTTGCGCACAACCGTAACAAACTCGCTTTCTACTTTACAAACAGCCCTACTAACGCCGTAAAGCAGGTCATCGTAAAAAAATACATTGCCCTTGTTTTTTTTATTTATAAGCTGTTCATTAACAAATCGAATAAAATCGAGCCGATATGCGGTAATAAGGCTATTCTGCTCCATAAAGTATTCTGTAAAAAGAGTAGAGAATTGGCTTACTTCTGGTATGTTAACAACCTTTTTCTGCAATTTTTCAACAGTAAAATAGATCATTTTTTCACGATCAGAAAATCCGGTAAGCGCCAGATTGTTTGATGGATTAACAAACTCATGCAGGAGAATAAGTCTATTTTTATAACTACCATATGCATTGTCAATAATTGAACTATTATTGTCGTAGTATTCGACAAGTTCATTATAAAGCGTCAGCACCTTTGCCTTTTTATCGTCAATCGAACAAGGAAAATTCTGCGGCAAAATAGTAATACCTGCCTTGCTCGCAGTCTTATAAAGCACAATAAGTTTGCGCGGAGTAAAAGCACATACTTTAGCGAAAAGAGCCTCTTCTACAGTACCACTATAAAACCTGTGCCTGAACCAATCTTCTACCGATTCGAGCAGCAAAGAATCAGAGTTTTCAGCAAGAGTCATGTTAAAAGGTGCTCCGCCCTCAAAAGCATTATCCTTGAGCATCCTATTACAAAATGCATGAATCGTATATATCGCCGCCTCGTCCATGCTTAATATCGCGCTATTAATCCTTCGCAGCATCTCTTTGCGCTCATCCTCCCTATTATAGCGACGGAGGAGTTCTTCTTCGAGAATATCCCTTGTTTCATCAGGATCGCCCACTATTGCTGCTCGCATCTTAAGAAGGCGTTGGCGGATCCTCCCCTTAAGTTCAAGCGTAGCAGACTCTGTATATGTAACAACCAAAATTTGCCGCACTAAAAGTTTTTTTTCAACTATCATGCGAATATAAATGCTTGCTATGCTGTGAGTTTTGCCTGTTCCCGCACTTGCCTCTATTATATGCGTTCCCGAAAGCGGGGTAGATCTTACATCAAGTTCCATACTCGTCCTCAAATGAGTAAAGTATATCTAAAACTTCCACCGCATTCTTAACAAAACCCTCATCGTGAACGGCATCGAAGGGGTCGCAATTTTCAAGATGTCTTACAGCAAGATATATATAGGGATCATCAACCGCTGCCTTAATTCCGCTATATGGAGGCGCTTCGTAAAAAGAGGCCATAGCGGCCTGATATTGTAAAGGGCTCTCTTTTTTTGGATATAGTGCAGTAGCTGTCTCAAGGTAAAAAGGGAGTGGCGTTATTTGCCCTTTTTCAAATTTTTTTGCTAAACAACAAAGAGCCTCTATCGCTTTTTCTTGACTGACAGAGTGATATTTTTTAATAGTCTTGCCTGTTCCTATGGCGAGTGAAAAAGCTTCTCTGCCCTCCGCGCAAAGAAACAGATGCGTAATTAGCACAGCAATCCTGTCTTTGATTCTTATTTCTCCGGGCCGAATAATGAATGAACCGCCATTACTAAGAAGTTCAAGCATACCATAGAATTCAAAGTTGTTGATATTTACAGATATCTTTTCCTTATTGCAAGAAAACAGGCCTGCCCCAAATAAATCCTCTATCTTACTGATTACATTACGAATTTCACTAAGGCATGCGGCAAACTCCATTCGACCCACACTTCCGTGTGGCAGAATATTTTTTGCCTTTAATTTACTGTATAAATCTTCTGCGGCCATCTTTTCCGATGCGATAAAATGATTTATGATTTCGTTTTTAACCCTATACCCATCAAGGCCGGATAATTCAAACGGCTCTTTAGGATTAAACACAAATCCGTTTTTCGGGAAGTAAATACCGGCTCTCTTTGTAAAGAAAAAGCGACATGGATTATGAAAAAATGATATTAACTCGTGAATTTTTATTTTTCTGCATTCCTCTGTCCCTACTGCAATATTAGCGCTGACAAACGGACGCAATTTTCTTCCGCTTAACAAGGCATTTACAGCAGATTTCATCCGTGGTGAATATGTAAACAATTTTGCTTTGGCATCCCCAAAGTATTTTTCGTTATAAGAATGCAACGGATGTTCAACCGTAATACTGTTTTTTTTTGTAATTCCTTCAACCGTTTCAAGAAGTGTTGACACAACTGATGATGGAAGTTTTGGCCTATTGTCCTTATTACTTCTGCCTTCATAAAGAATTATTAGACTATCACGCGCAGAAAGAATTGTCTCAAGAAAAAGATATCGGTCTTCATTAATTATATCTCTATCGCCCTTTTTCCTTTTCTCTCCCATAAGGTTAAGCCCCGTGGACTCACTTTTCCGTGGAAAATCTCCGTTGTTCATGCCAAGAAGCGCGATAACCTTAAACGGGATACTGCGCATAGGCTGCATTGAACAGAAAGTAATACCACCGCTCAAAAAACCTCCGCTGCTGCGTGATTCGTTCATTCTAGTTAATACAGCCTCTCTATAAACTGAGACAGGAACCTTACCTCCAAAGGAGCATTCCAATCCTTCCTTTTCTATTTGTGTCAACAACTCAATAACGCTTTCCTTGCCGGTTTCCACTCCCTTTTCTCCGCCAATCATTAAATTTTCGCACAGTGTAATAAAATGGCCGCTCCATTCAGCAACGCTTTTTTCTTTGGCAAGAGACTGCGCCGACTCATTAAAGAGTGCAAAACATTCCTTTAGCTGTCCTAAAAGGGTCGCTCTACTACCAAATGCACTACCACACGGAAGTATATCAAATCCCGCAATCGTCTCCTCTCCTGCCATAGCATATCCAGCAAAAAGCCTGTTGAATGCTGTTTCCCAACTGTTTTCTGCAACAGAGCACCCACACAATTCCATCCTATGTGCAGAATCGCGCCCCCAGCGAACATCGGCCTCCGCTACCCAATCTTCAATAAGGTCAAGATCGTGAGTCGAAAAACCGAATTTCATGGCAATAGGTATTGAGCGAAGCAGATCGAGTATTTCTGTAACAGTAAAACGGGATGAATCCAAATTGAGCAGGCTTAATAACACTGATGCTGCCGGGGTATCAATCAGTGAACGGGTATCGGATACAGCGACCGGCAGGGTAATAGTTTTTCCGTTTGATGATTCAAATGGTCTGCTGAAAACCGCCTTGATAAAAGGAGCAAAGTCGTCAATATTTGGCGCCATCACTAAAATGTCAGAAGGAATAAGCCCTTTAATTATTTCGAATTGCTCAATCAAAAGATCGTACAGCACCTCCAGCTCTCGAATCGCCGAATGGCAGGAGTGTATCTGAAGGCTTTTATCATCTTCACCAACAATAAGTGGCTCATAATTTTCTCCCCTGCACCGATCAGTATTATCAAGAATGTCGGCCTGCAATACAGACAATAATGTTTTTGATTCCACCTCAGTGTATGTTTCAATTACATTCGGCTCCCTTTCTGCCATAAACTCGCTAAATTCACGGCCTTGCTTTCCAAATTCGGCAAGCAAGGGATTACCTTTTTCAAAGTAGAGATCATCTTCATCTATTCCCTGCCTGACAGCTAATTGCGCTCTTTCTTTTCTCGAACGCGCTTCTCCCCAGTAGTCTCTGGAAGGGCTTAACATAAAGGCATGCACATCGCACTTTTTGGCGAGAGCCTCAAATATGTTGTAATGAAAAGGGGTAAGATACGAAACACCAAAGATAAAAATTCTTTGTGGCAATGCGTCGTTAAGACGATACGAAGCATCGCCATCAAGCAAAATTTTCAATCTTTCATTAAAATCCGCAATTAAATATCCCTTTTTTTCTCTATTAATCTCCACCCATAATCGCTTTTGCCACCGCTCTGTTATGCTGTCCGATGCAAGCGCTCCTTTTTCCCACGCATTAATAATTTCTGGCCTATAAATCTGATAATGGTCGAACAGGGAAGCCAGTTTTTTAGAAAGACTGAAACGGGCAACATCCGTTGATGCAGTTGATAGATAGCCATTTACGACAGAAAAATCATCTTCCTTTATAAGATTTGGCAGTAACTCGTAGATTTTCCAAGCAAAATGGTGTTCTGTAAGTGGTTGATTTTTTGTGTACTCCGGAAAAAGTTTTCCGATAATTGAGTGGATACTATTGTTTGGAAATGGGTAATCGTATCCTGCCCATATTCCGAATCTATCCGTAAACTTAAGAGAAAGATACCGGCCCATCCCTCTATTTTGAACCACTATCACTTCTCTCTCGAATGGAGGAAGTGGGGAACATTCAATAATTCGGCTTAACTCATTGAAAAGTTCTTCGAGACGGTTTGAAAGATGGACATTCAGGGAGGACATAATTAAATATAACCATTATAATATCACAAATTACCAGCAGGACGAAGAAAGTATAGGAGAAAAATCTAATGCAAACAAAATCAAAAAAAACTTCAAGACTTCAGGCCAAATCGCGCGGTGAAAGAATGGTAAAGGATCTCATGAATTTCGTCATTTTATTTATAGACAATCCTGAATCCGTTCCCATGATATAACGGAACTGTTGTCTGCAATAAAGTTTCCTTCGCCTGCGAAAACAACAACTTTCCGGTAAACTTCCTCCTGTAAAAGATTCGTAAACACATTAAGTCCTTTAAGAAAAGAGCGATCCCATGTAAGAGAAGATTTTATTTCTAAAGCTGTTAATCCTTTTCCATCTTCAATAACTAAATCAACTTCATCGCCGGATTGTGTTCTGAAAAACGACAAGTGTGGTCTTTTCCCGAGATTAAGACTGTTCTTCATAATTTCCAATATAACGAAATTCTCAAAAACAGGACCTCTCATCTGGTGTGTTATATAAGTTTCATGCGTTGATATTTTGAGCAGATATGATAAAAGACCGGTATCGTAAAAGTACACTTTAGGAGCCTTGATCAATCTTTTAGATAAATTCTTATGAAAAGGATGCAAAAGAAAGACTATGTATCCTGCTTCCAGAATAGATATCCATCTCTGTATTGTTGGCATACTTACACCAACATCGTTTGACAGGCTGCTCATATTTAAGAGAGAGCCGGTTCTTGCTGCCAGGCATCCTAAAAATTTATGAAAGAGATGCAAATCGCCGATATTTGCTAATTGACGGAGATCCCTTTCCACATAGGTCTCTAGATAGTTTGCGTAATAATCGGAAATATCAAGCTTTTTGTCAAGAATCGCAGGATACATACCTGAAAAAAGCAATTCGTTAAGAGTAAAATTATGTCCGGATATTTCTGCTAAAGAAAGTGGTAAAAGACGAACCATTGCGGTTCTGCCTGCTAAAGACTGGCTTATTTGCGCAGAGAGCGAAAATTGCTGGCTTCCGGTAAGTATAAAACGCCCCTGTTCTTTTTTTTCGTCCACAATCGACTGAAGATAGGATGGAATTTCAGGTGTTCGCTGTATTTCATCAAATATTGCGCCATTTTCGTATTGTTTTAAAAAACCGTTAGGATCATCTTCAGCACGGGCTCGAGTATCGGGATTCTCAAGGGAGACATATGGCTTTTCTGGAAAGATGGTTCTTACCAATGTTGTCTTTCCGGATTGTCTGGGCCCGGTTAAGGTAATGACAGGGTACTGATCTGAAATCTTCAGTAAATATTCGCTAATATGACGCTTAAACATACCGTAACATTAATATAATCAAATACTTTGGGTAATTCAATATCCAATATTAAAGGGGGTGCATGGCAACATATGTAGACCTTAAACCAAAAATTGACATGGCTCAACAACAGATTCAAAATTGAAAACAAACTGACTTTTCGAACCCTCACCTCGGCAGGCTCGGTGCATCGCTTGGTCCCCCTTTTTTCAGAGCAAAAAAGGGGGAACGAATTTTGTTTCTGATTTCCCCCCTCCCTTTTTTCCAGAATTCTGCAATTTAAAAATCGGGAAAAAGAGAGAGGTGCCCGAAGGGCGGGCGTTGCACTGTGCTTGTCAAAGTGGTGGGTCGCCTTTCACTTTGTGGAAACCTTCACTACATTTGTTGCCATGCACCTTGTAGCATACATAGTATCAAATAACATAGTCGATCATTTTTTGATCTCCTCCTATGTTAAAAATCTACTCACATTTTGTCTATCTTATTGATTTTCCAA
>CAZPWS010000014.1:0-63052 GCA_964590225.1 uncultured Fibrobacterota bacterium | reverse complement strand
TACGGCTGCCGGAACCTATACCATTGGTGTCTAAAACAGATGAGTTACGGGAAAGTACAAGACCATTTATTCCACTCTTAACATAAAGGGTATCATAATCAAATGATATCGTTTTAGTAACATTATTTGCATCCAAATACTGCGCCCTCGAAAAAATAGGGTCGGGATTTAGAATAACGGCTCTTGGTGATAACGAAGGGACTGTTACAACAGCCTCAACCCGATACAAGTAATCGAAAACAGCATCAGCCTCAAGACCATCATTTTTATAAAACCTGATTATATAGTTATCACCGGTTGAGTCAACACGGACACTATCGAAATTAATATTGTTGGTAGGGCCAGGGTATTCAGAGCCGGCTACAAAACGACCACCATCCAGCCTATTTACCATATCAATAAAAATCGGCTGATTTGTAATTGGCCTTGCAACTTTTACACGGATATCGCTGCCAATAAGATCGTAAACAGAGTCGAGTTTAGCACCGGCAACAAGATGAAAACGGCCTTTATCTGCCAAACCGCGATTTGAAGAAAGATAAAGTGTCCGATAATCGGGACGGCTTTTTGCAGTATCCATCACTATGGTGTATAACGCTACCCTATCACCTATACTGTCTCTCATAAAGCTTTCGAAACGGGCCCTAACGGTGTCAAACGCAGCTGAACCATCAAGATCGGCTGGAAGATTGCGAAAATGGCGAGGTACTGGGAACAATGGACTATTAGCATGATAATCCCTAAAGGCTCTTGGCGACATTTCATCAGAACCATCAGTCAAGAAAATGATTACTGGCGCAGATCCCTTGTCGTTATGAGTAAGAGAATAACGAACAGCCTGCCACAGGTTGAAATAGATGGCTGTTTTAGGAGTTGGAATTTCAGGATTTTCCATAGATGCCCTAACTACACGGCCATCAAAACTATTCCCCCCCCACCCTTCAGCAGGAGGCCTCATATAGTCCGGTGCGCTCGGATCTAACATATTATAAACCTTCCCAGTATCGACTGGTGGATATATCGAAAAATCCACCCTTCGTGAAAACTGCCACCACATTTTTTCTATGCCATAAGATGTCGAATGGTTAAGAGCATAATAGTTACCAATGTATGAGCCAATGTAAAAAGTATCAACCGAACCAGTCAACGAACCAGGCATATAATAGAATGTATCCGCATACACCTCATCTCTGGGGTATAGCTTACCAAAATTTGTACGACAATAGCTTGCCGAAAGATAAGTGAAACCAACTGGCGGTGCTGGTGAAACATACAAAACTGAGTCGCTCTCAACCGAATCTAGTACGAAATTGATTTTCGAACTGTTGTTAACTCCAATCGCTACGGAGTCAAAAATAACGCCCATAGAATCTCTGCCCCAAAGGTGGCCATACATATCCCTTCCACCAAGATTTCTACCAAAGTTTTCATTACCCCATTCCCAGGTAGTGTTAAAGCTATGGCTTGCCCATTCTCTTTTACCGAGCCAATTCTTGCTACGACCAACCGCCCATACCGTGTCCCTAAGTACAACCTTCCCTCCCGCCTCAACTCGAACCTTGAAAGTTACCTTACCATCAACAAATCTCCTCTCCTTTTCCGGGAAAAGCTGATACCCTTTTGTAAAACGCATAAGAGCAAGACCATCGTCAACTTTTAATTTATTATCAATAAAACTCCTGACAGCATCACGCATTAAAAAAGCCTTCTTTACGGCGGTATCCTGTGCATTTTCTGTCATAGATTCGCTAAAGTCGGCAGCAATCATGATATTGAGTCCCGTTTGGGCAATTCCGCTACTGGCGAGCAAATTAACGGCAGCCTGCGTGGGAGGCAACATTGAACCGCTATAAAAAACTGTGTCGCTCTTCAGGGTGTCATTCAGAATTCTCCTGACAACCATCTGCGAGGAAGAATTAACAGTGAAGAGAAGCGGGATCAAAAAAAGAAATGAGAAGAAGCGACCAGTAATTAACTTACTTTGCATAAATATTTCCTTTCGACATTTCAATAAAATAGAACTTTAACAACCACTAACAACAAATGAGTCGCAAGTTCGTATTAAACGGTTCAAAAAATATAAATTCCATGAGTTTGGAAAATCACCAACATAGGTAATATATTTAATAGGTGAATTGCAAAAGCAACGAAATATTATTGCACAGCGCGATAATTAAGGATGGTTTTCAGGGAGATAGTAGCCTTCTTAAATTATTGAACGGTGAAATATGCGCCACAGCATTGTATATATCCTACAAAAGAGACTATACTACCGATGAACGAAAGATCAAAGATATCAGCAAATTTGTAGATAAGGTTAGAATTCCTGTCTTCTTCTCGCTAAACAGTTCTGAATCGCATTATCTGGTTGTGGGACAACGAGATAAGAGTTACCATCCAAAAAAAGATGAAATGAACGAACAGTATAATCCTGCCATCCATGAGAAAGTGGTTGAAAACTTTAAACTTAAACCAGAGACTAAAAACTTTGACCCTTTATCGATACCAGAACCTTTAAATTTACCCTTCCCTGTATCGTACAATGAGTCGCTAAATAAAATACTTTTATCCCCAAGCTGCCAATTTAAAAGCGCATGGAGCGAACAATTTGACAACCGGCTTGGAATCGACACTATCATTGATTTTGGTGCTTCGCTCTCTGCTGTCAGATGTGGAAAAGACTGCGCTTTTGTTTTAAGCGCATTTCAGCCATTAGCTTTCCCAACAAGCGATCCAAGAGAAGCGGGGAAATTATCGGCTTCGGTGCCTTTTATGAACTGCATTTGTGCCGGAGGCATTTGCGCCGGAGGCATTTGTGCCGGAGCATCCCCTTTTTTTCTTAACCCACTTTGGCGCGATAAAAACAGCGATTCGGCAGAAGAATACTCAAACTGCTTGGACTACATTAACGGCATAGAAGAAGTAGAAGAAATATTTGGCCTACAATCCAATTCGAAAAGTTCATTAATGCCCATCCCTGTAATCTGGAGTGTTGCGCATATCACCGATTATAAAAAAATTGTGACACCAAGCTTTAAGAGAGAAGGGGACAAAATTGTTCTACTTGGTGAGACCAGAGACGAAATAGGCAGTTCCGTTTATCTAAATGTAATTCATGGCACTTGCGATGGACAGCCACCAACCGTAAACTTATCAAAAATCAGGCTTCTTGCCGACCTTATTACCGAAGCGACAAATTCAAGTTTGCTTGAATCGGCACAATATTGTTCTTCCGGCGGTCTCGCAGTGGCTGCTGCAAAAAGCTGCATATCTCAGGACCATTACAAGATTGGTGCAAGAATTTCATATGATACAGGTTTAAGGGCAGATAGAACACTTTTTTCTGAAACATCGGCAAGAGTGCTTATTTCCATCAGAAGCGGTAATATCGACCTTCTTCGATCAATGGCAAACAAGCATAGCGTTCACATGGAAGAAATTGGTGAAACAGGAGGGACACATTTGTATATTAATGGCGAAATTGATATTGACATTAACACATTGACAAACATTACTTAAACAATTGGAAATCATTCATGATAATTACAATGAAAAGCGGAGCAACGGAAGAGCAAATTAAAAGGGTTCTTGAAAAAATTCATTCTTTAGGATATAAATCACATCCAATTTATGGAACCGACAAAACGGTGATAGGCGCGATTGGCGACGAAAGAAGCAAAACCTCTCCCGAGCAGTTCCAATCCATAGACGGCGTAGAAGATGTTGTCAGAATTCTTAAACCGTTCAAGCTTGCCGGAAAGGAACTCAGGAAAGGCCCTACTGTAATAGATCTCGGAAACGATACAAAAATAGGCGAAGGTTACTTTACCGTAATGGCCGGGCCATGTAGCGTTGAAAGTGAAGAACAGTTGCTTGCAATAGCGCAGATAGTTAAAACACATGGTGCCAAAGTATTACGCGGCGGCGCCTTCAAACCGCGAACATCTCCTTACTCATTTCAAGGACTTGAGGAAGACGGCCTAAAAATTCTTGCAAAAGCAAAAAAAGAAACCGGTCTTCGGATAGTTACAGAAGTTATTCAGCCAAAAGATGTCTCTCTTTGTGCCTCTTATGTTGACATGCTGCAAATAGGCGCCCGCAACACACAAAACTTTGCACTTCTTCGTGAAGTAGGAAAATGTGGTAAACCTGTTTTGCTTAAACGGGGTATGGCTACAACAATTCAGGAACTACTTATGTCTGCCGAATACATTCTTTCGGAAGGGAATCCCAATGTTATTCTGTGCGAAAGGGGAATCAGAACATTCGAAACCGCCACAAGAAATACAATGGATATATCAGCGATACCTGTTCTAAAAAAGCTGACGCATCTGCCGGTCATTACCGACCCGAGCCATGCAGGCGGTTCGTGGGGACTTGTTAAGCCGTTATCGAAAGCTTCATTAGCAGTTGGTGCCGACGGCATAATTGTAGAAGTACACAACAAACCGGAGGAAGCTATGTCCGATGGGGCGCAATCGCTCATTCCCTCCAAGTTTGACGATCTGATGAAAACGCTTAAAAAAATGGCGGAAGTTGAGGGTAAAGTAATATAAACTGAACCTCACCAATCCTGCTTACGACTAACTTGTGAGGGATATATAACCTAATTAAGGGAGGAATTTATGAAACAATTTCTTACAGTGTTTATTTTGATCTCGTTATGCAAGTTAATCTCGGCTAATCCAACCGTGCTGTTTCAGGACAATTTCGATTCTGATCTTGCACAGTGGCAACCGCTGTTTCAGTCACAATACCAAATTTCGGGCGGCAATCTGACACTTACATCTACAAGCAGCACAGGACAGTCGTGGGTTAAGAAAAGTTCAATTTCCGCAAAAAATCTCGTTGTAAAAACAACCGCCGTTTTTGTTCAGGCAGATACAAACGCGAGAGCGGGAGTTACGGTCAGGGGCCAGGACAACGCCTCCGCCTACCACTTTTACATATACCCGTCGGGGTCATTCATAGTTTACCGATATTCTGATGGTGAATGGGTAGATTTCTCGAATCATTACCTGCTCAACCACTCATTTATCAGAAACGATACCAATGAAATAGCAGTTATGGCAAACGATTCGTCGATAACTTTTTTCTGCAACGGGTATAAGCTCACTACTATAATTGACACGGGTGCATCAGCAATTAGCGAAGAGGGGTTTGTTGGTCTAATTGTATCCGGCCAATGCCAAACAGCTTTCACGGAGGTAATTGCAACAACAGGCGATACCGTTTATGCACAGTCGTCTTTTCAGGACAATTTCAGTTCACCAACCCTTATTGGCTGGCGAAATTACGGGCAAATAGGAACTTTCAGCGTGAACGAAGGATACCTTGAGGCTATATCTCTCAACAGCAATAATATCGCATCCCTTCTTTCCGATGGAAATTATGGCGATAGCGACACAATCGAAGTAACCGCTATACCCCAATCGCCCTTGCCCTCCGGTTCGTACAACTTTGGCGTAATCTTTCACTACAGCTCAGTGCTATCAACCGGCGGCTCCTCTACTACAAGCGCCTATCACTTTGTTATTACAAACGGCACACATTTCACGCTGTTAAAACAAAATGAATCCGGTATCTCCATGCTTTTTTCTCCAGAAATATCAACATCGATTGTTCAGAGTGGAGAAAATAGACTTAAGGTCATAAACCACAACAGCGGTCTGAAAGAACTCTTTATTAATGGCACAAAAGTTAAGGAATTTACCGACAACTCCTTTCCATCGGGTGGCGTGGGTCTGATGGTAAATGGCGGCGCAAGGATTCTTTTCGGCAATTTTTCCGTTAAGGGAACAGTGCCTTTGACTAATGCTATCGAGAACGATAAAATCGCACTAAATGAGATTCAGAATATCCTTGCATATCCAAATCCCTTTAACCCTATATTGTCAATTAGATTGCCGGACAACAAACTGAGCTATAGCATTGAAATCACCGATATTAATGGGAGAATAATATCCACATTTAAAGCCGTAACCGGAACAATGCGGTGGGATGCTTCTAAGCAGCCATCGGGCATATACTTTGCCAATATTTATGGAAACAACAGGATAGTTTCCATAAAACGATTATCATTAATACGATAGAAAAAACAATGAAACAATTTCTTGACAACAATTTTTTGCTGCATAGTCCAACCGCGGAAAGGTTATATCACGAATACGCCGCTAATTTGCCAATAATAGATTACCACTGCCATTTAAACCCTGCCGATATAGCTCTTGATAGACAGTTTAAGAATATAACCGAAGCATGGCTTTATGGTGACCATTATAAATGGCGTGCTATGAGATCAAACGGCATTGCAGAAAAATATTGTACGGGGGATGCGTCGGATTTTGAAAAATTCCAAAAATGGGCGGAAACTGTTCCATTTACGCTGCGAAATCCCCTTTATCACTGGACACACCTTGAACTCCAGCGATACTTTAATATCAACATTTTGCTTAATGCTTCAAGTGCCCAACAGATCTATCAGGAAACTACAGATAAACTTACTTCGCCTAATTATTCCGCAAGAGGTTTGATGAACTTGATGCGTGTTGAAATATGCTGCACTACGGATGATCCTATTGACGACCTTTACAGCCATAAAGCAATAAAACAAAGCGGTTTTAATGTTAAGGTTTTGCCAACATGGCGACCGGACAAGGCAATGAACTGCGATAACCCGGCAGTATATAATGAATACATTGATAAGCTTGCTCTTTCAGCATCCTGTAAGATTAACTCTCTTGAAGAACTTTTTTTTGCATTAAACAAACGACACGAATTTTTCCATCAGAACGGGTGCCGCCTCTCCGATCATGGTTTAGAAACCTTTTATTATGTTGATAGTATGAGTACGGAAGCAGCTGCCAATTGCTTCAATACAGTAAGAAAAGGCGGCACACTCAGCAAACAGGAAGTGTATTTACTTAAAGCTGTCATTCTCGATTACCTCGCCCGCCTTAATGCAAAACGGTCGTGGACACAGCAGTTTCACTATGGTGCGATGCGCAACAATAATTCACGAATGTTCGCAAAGCTTGGTCCGGATACCGGTTTTGACTCTATTGCTGATGCACAAACCGCATACGAAATGTCACGCTTTTTTGACAGATTAGACCTCAATGGCGAACTTGCGAAAACTATAATATATAACCTCAATCCAAAAGATAACGAGATGGTCGCGACAATGTTAGGCAACTTTCAGGATGGCGAAATACCAGGCAAGATTCAATTTGGGTCCGGCTGGTGGTTTCTTGATCAAAAGGACGGAATGGAAAAACAGTTGAACGCGCTCTCATCGCTTGGATTGTTAAGCAGATTTATCGGAATGCTCACAGATTCCAGAAGTTTACTATCCTATCCCCGGCATGAATATTTCCGACGAATTCTATGTAACGCAATTGGAAGAGATGTTGAGAACGGAGAACTGCCCAACGATATCAATCTTCTTGGAGATACCGTTAGAAACATCTGTTATCACAACGCAAAAAACTATCTCTGTCTTTGAAATCTTGGCCTTCCCGACCTGCCAGATTTAAAAGGCAGAGGACGAATCGTCCTGCAGATTCATTAAAATATCCTCGCCACTTCTAATGCTTCTAATCATGTAGTCGGCATCGTCAGCAAGGTCGCATGAAGGATAATTATCCTTTACCGCCTGATATGCAGCAATGGCTCTTGTAGTATCCTTAATATTTTCGGAATAAACAAAACCTATCATGAACTGAGCCTTATATGAGTCGCCCTTGTCGCCATACAGACGCATATACCGTTTGTATTCCTGAACTGCCTTATTAAACTGATTCTGCTCTGTATAAATTTGGGCCATCGCCATACATATTTCTGGATGACCATTAAAATCCGGCTTTATAAACCGTAAATTCTGATAAATTTTCATGGCTTCTGAATATTGTCTCTCCTCGTGATGCTTTTTAGCTTTTTCGAAAAGAACTTCTGGAGAGTCATAAGAGGCAAAATCATATTCGCTTCTGTATATCTTTAAACCAAACTGCCTTCGATTGGCGCGCATCGCAGCCTCCAGCGCTTCGTTCTTAACCTTTGACAAAACAACATTGCGAACACTTGAACTTACTTCATCGAATGGCTTTATGTCTCCTGCAGGAGAAGAGAAATCCTCCCTATTAAACTCATAATATTTCCTTACTGCCAAACTATCAACAAGAACCCTATCAACGCACTCTGATTTAACAGCGTCAAAAGGCCTTACCACCTTTCCCCCATCAGACATAAAGACATCCTTATTATTGTCGTAATATTTCTTGACAACTTTGGGATTTAGCCCATAATAAACATCATGGTACTGTTGTTTATAATCAGCTATTACAAATCTTTTCTGCTGAAGTGCAACTCTTTCTTTTAGGACAGGATCAGATTTTAGCCCCTTTGCTACCGCATATTCATAAAGCAAAAGAAACTTTACATAATAATCCTCGAGCAATCTTTTACGACCCTCGCCTGTTTTATACCTTTCAACAACCATAGGATTATTCTTGTACAAAAGGGTAAAGAGTTCGCCTGCTGTAATTTTCTTTTTTCCGCCATCAAGCAGAGCAACAACGGCAGAATTAGGAATTTCAGACTGCTTTCGCGCGACAAGCGAAGATCTCACATTATCCTTGCAATCATCGAATGGCAAGAACTCTTCTGTTCCTTTTCTGACAAGCTTAAAAATATGATAGGCTCCGGAAGTAGGAGAAATTTGCACTGGCATAGGAACGGATACCTGTCCAACCGAAAGAGAAGAAATCTGGTCGTACAGAAAGGCGGTTTCTCCCTTTATTGCCGTTAACGGTTCGTCTGGCCTTATTGTAATTTCCTGCGAAACTGTCGCCTTATTCTTCGAGTACTTTTTCTGTGGTTTGCCAAAATCAGCTTTCGCATCAGAAGAAAGCTCACCATGTATCTTCTTCGCAACAGTTTCATCTGAAACCTCGATATGCTCCACCACAAGATCCGGTTTCTTCTTGTACTGGTCTTTTGTTTTCTCCCATTCCGTCTTTATTTCGTCCTCTGAAACTACCGGTTCCCATGCAGGAAATTCAACTTTTCGTTCACTCTTTAGCGACTCAACAATTCTTTCTGTAAGTCCCCCTACATGGAGGCGAACAATTTCATCTCTTTTTTGAAAAATATGCGAAGAGTCTCCCCGTTCTCCAACAGCCTTTGCAAGAGAGTCGAGTATCGCCTTGTTCTCAGGCTTCGCTAAAAGCATCTTTGTTAACACTTGTGTCCTAACAGCATCAAGAGACTGGTATGGATTCTTGGCGTAGGCATCCAATGCTTTCTTTTCCATCTCAGTAGGACTTGCTGTATCTTGCACAGACGGCTTATTTGCTTTATAGGATTCCATATCGGCTTTATATGCTTTCTCCACTTCTGAAAGCATGAAGCCCCAGTTTTTTTGAACAATCTCATAATCAAAATAGTTTGCGGTCTCGATCATCTCGATATTTTTTAGTATCGCTGCATTTGTATCTGTTTTGAGAAATCCTTCATGAGCCGCTTTGTTAAACAACACCTGTTCGTCAAGAATTGCTTTTAGCCGTTCCTTAATTCTGTCTGCCCGTACTTTTTCGTCCTTGATATCGACAAACATGGTATCGATATCCTTCTGGTATATTTTCAACCCCTTTACCTTAGCTACTACTGCGCCTTTCCCTCCACAACTCAATAAAAGAGAGATAAACAGGCCAAACACCACCCAAGAAGAAAGAGAGCGGATTTTCATGATACAACCTCCATTCGCATTTATATAACTGTCATAAATTATTTACAATTTTTGCCTATACCGCCAAAATATCAGGAAAGCCGCAACTGAAGCCACAGCCATAGACATAACAATCCAAAACGCATTGTGGTGGCCCTGCATTGGAATGCGAACATTCATCGAAAAGGCGCTTACAACAAATGTGGGAACCATTATTACAAGTGTTATTATGTTTAGCGTTTTCATTAACATATTGAGGTTGTTTCCAACAATGGTTGCACGGGCATCCATCATGCCACCAAGAATGGAATTGTAAATCTCGGCTTGCCTGTAACACTGCTGGTTTTCAATAAGCAGGTCGTCAAGCAATTCCTTTTCATCGGCATCAAAACCAAGCTTACTATCATAATTTTTTAGCTTCTGTATCAGGATAGTGTTAGAACTTATAGCATTTAGATAATACACAAGGCTTTTTTCCAACGCAAACATATAGTGCAGGTATTTGTTCTCCATAGCGTCATTAATGTGCGTTTCAAGTTCGTCGGAAATTCTGTTAATAACTTTTAAGTGGTCAATAAAATGGCTGACAGAACGATTCACAAGCTTTAGCACTATATCCTTGAGTGAGCGAACCCGCATAAACTTTTTGTCATCGAAAAAAGGAAATTCCTCTTCAACAACTATTATAAGTTTATCTGTAAAAATAAACATGCCCATAGACATGACTCTAAACAGAAAATTATCGTCAGATGAATATTTTTTTGGTCGCTTGATAATTAGCGCGTAATGGTTTGGCTCGATCTCAAAACGAGATAACTCGTCCGGATCAAGAGCAGAAGACAAAGTATGCTCATCTATCGATAACTGGG
Source organism: uncultured Fibrobacterota bacterium (assembly GCA_964590225.1). Lineage (GTDB taxonomy): Bacteria > Fibrobacterota > OXYB2-FULL-49-7 > OXYB2-FULL-49-7 > JAEUSG01 > JAEUSG01. The sequence continues at coordinate 52,459 of CAZPWS010000014.1, read as the reverse complement.
ATGAAAGATGCTGCTTCTCGCTTTCAGTAGGACAGATGTAAACAGAGATAGCTCCACCCACCTCGGCGGTAGATGGAACTATACGAGCATCTTCTATCCTGAATTCTTTGATCATGAGACCACTATTGCGCGGACGGAATATTGGATTCCGCTTTGAGGGATTCAACCGACGGCCTAACCGCTTCTATTCTATATTTCCTAACCATATAGCGATTATCATCGCCCTCAATTTTTACGAAAAACTTGTCATTTCTGGCATTCCCAACAACCATACGGACAGTAGAGCCGTCCGACTTCTTTAGGTTGAATTTATAGGAGGGCTTTTCGAACCCAAGCGCAGTATCAGACGGAGAGTACCATTCATCAACAGTCAAGGAAGTAACTCTCCCAAGATATTCGTTCACTTTTGAATTATCAAGCAGTTCGCCGTTAGCTCCAGCCACTCGCCACGAAGACTTTTCCGCGTCAAAATGAGCAGACATACCTATAGTAGCCTCCTGAGCAGCATCCTGATATGAAATATCAAAATCAAAGATTTGATCTTTTGTTATTCTTAATAGCGTTTTATCCCTGTAAAAATCTGGCGCGGAAGAAAAAATTCGGTCGAAGCCGCTCTTTGAAATATAAACCTCATTGCCATCCTTTACACGAATATAACTTCCAGTAAAACCCTGAGCGGTATTCCCAATCAACAATGCAAAGAGCTGTCCCTTAGTTCCGTCAACAACAACCTGCATGGAACTCGCAGAATCAACTCCAAGATCAATATGATTTGCAGGATTTTTTGATATCGGATCCTCCCGTCGCTGGTTAATTAAAGCTTCAAGCAATTCGCTAACCTTGGATGAATCAGCTATGTAGTCTCCACCAGCAGTACACACCCAACCCTGAGACCTTTTTTCGAGTACCTCTTTTTGTCCATATTTAGATATGGATATTTTTGTAATCGAAGAGGCATCAACGGCCCCAAACAATAGCGGTTTCTTCCTGTTTGCTGATGCGTGGTTATATAACCCAATAACCACGGCTATCAACGCTAACACTACCAAAAGCGAAAGATTTCTTTTCATTGGTGTCATAGCTTACACTCCCCTACGAATACCATTACGGCGTCTAACATAAATAATTATTCCAAGTATAATCACTATTGCCGGCATAATAACCATATTAACAAATCTTATGGTTGCCTTTACCCCGTCCGAAATTCGGGGATCAATAATTGGTTCGGATACATTTTTAGCGCGCACGCCAATAAGGTTATCGCCAAGGGATAACCACTCAACTAGGTTATTGAGAAAAAGCATGCCCTCACGCGAGCCACCGTCCGAAACAAAATCAGATTCCCCGATAAGTACAATAGCCGTCTGAGAACTTTTAGCTGGTAACTGCGACCCCGCAGGAGCTATAGGCTTAGCTGCGTCTTCTCCCTCTGGAGGTGGAATAGGTTTCCCTGCATAGAACGAGGAAAACTCACCCTGCAATAAGGCAGCAAGTCCAAATTCTTTTAGCCCGCCACCGTTAAAGAATGCACCCCAGTCTCTTCGAGGATTAAGATCGTAGTCGCCTTCAAGCAATTTCGCAAATTTTGTTGTCGAAAAGAGATACTCCGCCTTAACCGACGAAGAGTCTGCACCCTGTACAATTTCCACAGAAGATGGCCACATAAGAGGCAAGTTTTCGAGACCACTTAATGCCGGATTACCAACCGCGAAACTTGGGCGAATGGCCATCACCCAAACAGGATAAGGTGTTGAAACAGGAAGCATAAATCCGCCATAATTTACCTGATAACTTATCTGCGAATGAGCCTTGCCATCTGCCACAATATTTGTATTAACCTTTGCTCCGTAGTAAGAAAAGAGGTCTCCCGTATTATGAGGCTGAGGCATTGCCATTACTCCATACTGCGTTTGGATATTTACAGCATTAATGAGGGCAATAAGCCGGCCACCATTCATAACAAATTTATCGATCTCATACTTCTCTCTTTCGTTTAATGAAGCGGGACCAGCCAAAACAAGGGTGACGATATCAGATGGCACTGGCGTTCCTTTGCCAAGATCATGAACCTCCACCACCTCGAACTGCTCCTGGAGCGCTTTTTTCACATTGTTGTAACTTGTCTTGACTCCCTGCGACTGCTGCTGATCCATCATGCCATCCGGCGAAAAAGAGTGGTGCCCATTGCCAAAGTAGAATCCTACCTTCTTTACCTCTTTTCTTGTGAGCCGCATGATACGACTTGAAAGATCGTATTCTAAATTTGCAGTATTGTTAAGAACAGGCAGAATCTCCTTTTTATTACCGTGAAGTACAACAAGCCCCATAAAACACATGACAGTCTGCATTTTATCTTTCTCAACAACCTGCATGGGGACCTCCTGAAGCCCCATCGATCGCGCCTCGTTTTTTACATCGTTGTTGTCAGAGGGATCCCTGTATATAACCATGACATTCCCTTTACCATATGCTTTATACTCATCAAGAACATCCTTTACAGAACGAACAAGATTCTGGGCAAGAGGGGGAAGCTCTTTTTCAGAAAGATAAACATTAAGCGTTACAAGATCGTCAAGACCACGCAACATTTTCCTTGAGCCTTCCGAAATAGTGTACTGTTTTGCTTTCGTAAGGTCTGCCCGTACGAAAACTTTGGACGACACATAATTGATTAAAGCCACAAAGCCGGCGACAACTAATATTAGAAGAACAAAATTGGTCCGGTTTAACATAAGTTTCTTATTATCCATGATGAATCATCTCCATTTACGGGTCTCAATGAAATAAACATTGAGGAAAAGAAAAAATCCTATAACACTCATGTAGTAGATTATGTCCCTGGAATCGACTACACCCCTAATAACACTATCGTAATGGCCACCAAGACCTATAAAAGAAAATAGAGGCACAATTAACGCAGGGAGACGAAATGTCACTATTGGCGAGCCAAGAATAAAGAGGACAAATGTGACAACCACTCCAAGAATAAAGGCAATAATTTGGTTTTCGGTCAGGTGCGATACAAACATTCCTATGGCGAGATACGCCCCACCCATCAGGAGTGCCCCCAAATATCCCGAAACGATTTGTCCAATCTCAGGATCACCAGCCACCGAAACACTTATTGGCACCGAAATAGAAAAAAGGAACGAGACCGCAAGAAATGCGTAAGCCGCCGTAAATTTTCCAAGAACAACCTCAGAAACCTTGACGGGAAGAGTTAAAAGGAGCTCTATTGTTCCTGACTTTTTTTCCTCTGCCCAAAGACGCATTGTTACGGCAGGAACAAAAAAAAGAAACAGCATAGGAAGAATCCCAAAATAGGCTCTCATTGAAGCCTGCCCCTGTAAAAAGAAGGTTTGAAAAAATAGCCAGTTTGTTAATGCTATGTAAACAAATAAATAGACATAAGCTATTGGTGAGCTAAAATAGCCCAAAAATTCCTTCTTGAATATCGCTTTGAATCTGTTCACGCAACCCCCCTTGTAAGACGGGTAAATACCTCCTCGAGGCTCGCCCCTTCCGTTTTAAGTTCGCACATGCTATAGCCCTTGTCTGCAACAGCACGAAATACATTTTCTGCTATTGCCTTTCCGTTCCCCTGAACAAGTTCGTATGAAACAAACCCGTTAGCCTCTCCCTTAACCCGCACTTCTCCCACTCCGTCTATAGATTTCAGAAGCTGTTCAACGCCTTCTCTATCTCCGCGAACACGCGTTACAACAGTCTCCTTTGCATGGGATGTTAGTTCAGAAAGAGACCCCTGCGCTACAATCACCCCCTTGTTTATAATAATTGCCCTATTGCAAACAGCCTCTACCTCTGGGAGAATATGTGTTGACAGAATAACCGTCTTCTCCTTGCCAAGCTTCCTGATTAATTCCCTGATTTCAATAATCTGGTTGGGGTCAAGACCGCTTGTAGGTTCGTCCAGCACAAGTACATCAGGATCATGGAGAATAGCCTGAGCCAATCCAACTCTTTGCCGAAACCCCTTCGACAGCTGTGAAATTGGGCGAGTAAGAACATGCTTCAGACCGCAAGTGCTTACCACAACATCAAGTCGCTGCGGCAGAATGGACGGATCGAGCTCTCTAACTTCGGCAATAAACTTAAGATACCCGAGGACATCCATGTCCGTGTAAAGCGGTGCACTCTCCGGCAAATAGCCAACCCTACGCCTTACATCAAGCGAGGAAACCTCTACATCGTATCCAGCTATTGACGCACTACCAGCGGTGCTACCAATGAATCCCGTAAGGATTTTCATCGTGGTCGTCTTTCCGGCACCGTTAGGTCCAAGAAACCCGACAATTTCTCCTTTGTCGATCTCAAAAGAGATGTCGTTTACGGCATTGACATTGCCGTAAGTTTTTTTAAGATTCTCTACCTTGATCATACCATCTTCCTTACATGATAATGTTAGTTGAAACACACTATAAAATACACAGACTGAAAAAATAGAAATTCTTTTTTTTAAGGTCAACCCATGAGTTAAAACAATCCACCATATTTATCGAGAAAAACTCTCTCTGCAACATTTTTTTTATCAGAAGCCGTAATTCCCCCCGCAGGCCTCCCCACAGGCAAGAGTACTCGCGCCTTGCATTGAGGGGGAAGTGAAACAATTCCTCCGATGCTTTCTGTTCTACCCTCCCTACGAAGAGCGCCATCAAGCCAACAACTCGCGTAACCAAGAGCGGTAATCGCAAGCAGGGCATTCTCGCATGCAGCAGCGCAATCCTCAACCCCATATGTCTCCGAAGGGTCGAAGAAAAAAATTATATGTGCGCCAGCATTGGCAATCGCCGGTTTTTCCAAAATTTTTGCGATTTCTGTTATTTTATCTGGATTTGTAACAATAACAATGCCGGTAGTTTGCCTGTTCCTACCCGAAGGAGCAGCCATTGCGGCCTCTGCAATTCTTTTTAGTGCAGTGTGGGGAATTGTGCCGTAAAGATACTCCCCCCTATATGAATGCCGATTGTTAATTGTTTCAAATAACTCCATAAACTTATTTATACCCTTCCATAATTTCAATAACCAACGAATTGATTGCCGGATACTCCCTCTTCACCTGTTCACTCTCTCTACCAAGCAGATACAGTGCTCTTGGAATATGTTGATTAAACCACACTTTCCCTTTTACCTTACTCAATAGGCCGTAGGCCCCCAGAGCCTGCATATGTCTCTGCAAAGCGCAATACAAAATCGACTCACGGAGCAGAACTCGGCTTCCGCGCTTCCCCCGAACCATTTTATCGATATAATAATCAAGAAGATCTTCTTCCATATCTTCCGGCAGGGGACAATATGGATCGAAAATCAGGGAAGCTGCGTCATATGCTGGCGCCCCCATTCTTGCTCCTTGGAAATCAACAATACACGCTTCCGTTCCCCTAATCATAATATTCCTCGACTGGTAATCGCGATGCATAGCTGTTTTAGCGTATCCATCAACTTTTACTGCAAGCCTATTAAATTCCTCCAGAAGGTCTGGAGTAAAACGGTTCTTTATGCCAAGAAATCCATCAACAAAACGGGACATAAAGTAGTCTGTTTCCCACCTTAACCCTTTAACACCAAACAGCCACTTATTTAGAGTTTCGCAGCGCGATACATTCACAGACTGAAACTTAACAAGAGCATCAATAGCTGCATAATAATTCTTAATCAACTCATTCGGATTATTTACAGAATGAAATAATTCATAAAGATCAGTTCGGCCAAGATCCTCAAACAGGATTCTGTGCCGCCTATTGTCCAGATAGAGAATACGAGGTACCGCAACCCCCTCCTCCTTAAAGAAACGGGCATACTCCACTTGTCGGATAAATTCCTTATCGGTAGGAGGAGTTTTAAGCAAGACACCCTTCATATCGTCTGAAAGCGACACAACGGTGTAGGTTCTGTTCGACCCACCACTAAGAGTATCCAAATCCCGTGTTATTCTCGCGTCTTTCTTGAAAGATTTAATGGGAACAGCAACTGAAGCCATACGCACTTCATTTTGAACGGTCTCATTTTCTTTAACCAGTGCGCCACCAAGTAGAATGGAATTTTTTATCTTCGCTTGACCGCTTATTGTTACGCCATCCTCAATATAACACAACCCCTCAATATTGCAATCTACCGAAACAGACTCTGGAGAGGCAATATAGCGTTCTTCGCCTCTTAATTGAAGTTCCCTTGCTACAAAGGAGGCATAGGAATCAATTGTGCCAAGGTCGAACCAGTTCGCCCCACCAATATCGTACGACGATATCCTCTCCCCCCTTTTAATTGCCGCCATCCAATAATCTCGCACATCAGAGACGCCTTCCGGAAGTAAATCCAGAAACTGTGGCTCGTAAAAAGCAATACCTGTGTAACAAACCCATCGTTTAACAGCAGCTTTATCGCCCATATCTCTCACGGCACAAACATTACCGGAAATGTCAAGCCCAATAAAAGGCTCTTTAGTGCAACTTTTATCAACCGCGAGGGTTACAAGCGAACGGCGCCTGAGATGAGCTTCATAGAACGACAACAGATCGATCCCGGAAACAATATCCCCATTATGCACTAGAAAAGTTCCCTTTTCAAGAAACTCTCTTGCATTACTAAGCGCGCCACCCGTTCCAAGCAATTTTTCCTCATTAAAGAAGTGAACCATAGGTGCATAACCCGTACTTTCAATCCACTCCTTAATCTGCTTACCATGATGACAAAGATTAATTCCAATATTATCAATTGGAAGCTCGAGCACATTATCAATTACATAATCGAGAATGGGTCTTCCCAAAATTGGCAAGAGTGGTTTAGGCACGATATCGGTTAGCGGTTTGAGTCTTGTTCCCGAGCCAGCCGCAGGTATAAAAGCAATTATTCCCATCCAAACCCACCCTGTTTATTTAATAAGCTTCTGAACTCTCTCGCTCACTCTCTTAATTGGTATCGCAAATCCGACTCCGACACTTCCGTGAGAGGGTGAAAGAATAAACGAATTCATGCCAATTACTTCACCATCCAAATTTATCAACGGTCCGCCACTATTACCGCTGTTTATTGCTGCATCGGTCTGGATATAATCGATGGAGACACCATTTGCGAGGGTGTCTGTGCGCCCTGTTCCACTTATAACACCGAAGGAAAGCGAATGGCTTAAGCCAAAGGGATTTCCAATTGCAACCACCCACTCCCCAGCACTAAGTTTATCAGACTGCCCTATCGGACAAACAGGTAAGGAGTCGGAATCGATAGTAAGTACAGCGATATCGTACAGTGAATCAACATTAAGAATTGTCGCCTCAAACTCTCTTCCATCCTTCAAAAGCACACGAAGCTCGCTAAAGCCGGCAACAATATGGGCGTTTGTTACAATAAGGCCGTCCTTCCGTAAAATCATCCCGCTACCGCGACTCTCTCGCCGAAACCGCATAGGCTGTCCCCACATTGAATAACCATCATTGTAGCCGCCCGCTTTTATAAGAACCACTGCCTTACTTAACCTCTCGGCAATATATGGAATAAGCCGACCAATTTCATCCGCAGCCATAATGCTGTCTCTGGAAAGAGATGCGCTGTTAAACTTTGTGTCTTTAAATAATAAATCCGGCGAAAACTTTTTCCATGCAATTTGGAATCCTAACAACAGCAGGAGAAAAAAAATAACCCTCTTTGCAACATCATTGGGAGACATGCTACCTACACTTTTCCGTTCGCTGCCTTAAACATTCAAAAAGCGCCACGGCAGCCGCATTTGACACATTAAGCGAACCAACCTCTCCTACCAATGGAATATTCACTATTTCATCAAGCTCTCTCATTACATGTGGCCTGATGCCCTTATGTTCACCGCCAACCACAAAGGCAAGACCTTGTGTTAAATCCATATTCCAGATTGACTTCCCCTGTCCAGATTCGAGCCCGACAAGCCTAATACCACTATCCTTTACAGCCTTCAACGCAGCGGGCATACTTGACACGCGTGCAACAGCCACTCTTTCTACCGAGCCGGCAGAAGCCTTTGCCGTACCCTCCGTGAGGCCGGCGGCCCCTTCGGCAGGAATTATAATCCCGTGAACACCAGCGCACTCTGCGCTTCTTATTATTGCCCCAAGATTATGGGGGTCTTCGACTCCTTCTGGAATAACAAGCAGTGGAGGAGGGGTGTTTTTGGCTCTAAACAAAATTTCATCAACCGTAGAATAGCTCTTTACCGAAACCCGTGCAATAACTCCCTGCGTATTTCCTCGCGACATTGCGTCAAGCTTTGCCTGATGCACAAGACTAACGGGAATCTTCCGCTTGCGGCATATTTTAAGAATCTCGAACAATCGTAATCCATTAGTTGATTTTTCGATAAACACCTTTTCGATGGATCGCCCGCTATTAATAGCCGCCATAACGGGGTTAATGCCTATAATCTGATCTTCTGTTACAATGCGTTCCGGTTTCACTTTATATCCTTTTTATTCCGTCTGTAGTAACGATAATGTCAGGCTTAATATCATGCGGTAATGAAGGAATGGCGCTATTGGTAAACTGACAGGAGAAAGCAGGCGCAACAATTGGCACTACTCCCTTAATACCGGAAAGAAAACGATCATAATAACCCTTACCTTTTCCCAACCTATTTCCCTCCCCATCGTATGCTAAACCAGGTATAACAACCATGTCCGTTTCTCTCGGATCAATGGGTTGCATTCGTAGCTCTTCACGCGGTTCCAGTATCCCAAAACTGCCTTTATTGAAATCTGTATCAATATTATTAACCCTGCAAACCGAAAGCGAGCCATCGCTTCGACACCAGGGATAATATAGCCATTTTCCACGCTCAATTGCGTCCACAGCAATTAGAGAAGCATTAAATTCCGAAGGAAGTGGATAATACAGGATAACTCTACCAGCTTTCGTATATTCAACCAAAGAACTGCATATTATAGCCGATATAATCCTTGACTCACTATCCCTGACACTGCCGGATAACGAACCAACAATTCCCATGAAATGACGACGCAGGTTAAATTTCTCTTGTGATGTGTCCATTTTTCTGTCATCTAAAACAAAACTTATCGGTTTACACGCATGTAGAAATAAATTATCTATGCGATTGCTCCATTCTCAATCTGAAAGACCACATCATTTCTCTCTTCCGTAACCCATAAGTGGCTTTCTCCTATTTTTATATGGATAGGCGGTATAAGCTGTCGGTGAATTCGTACAGTAAGAGAATCAATATTTACAGCAAAAGCAAGTAGTTTAAGCTGCTCGGAAGTTTTTGATAATTCTTCCCGTTGTTCAGTTACGGACTTAAGTGCAGTCAGCTTTTCTTTAAGAAGTGCTTTTTTGGCTGAACTGAAATGGCTTACTATTTCTGTTATTTCAGCCTGTTTAATATTTATACCAAGTTGCTGCTGCATTTGAACAATTTTTCGCGTAAGAACAGGTAAAAACAGTTTTATTTCATTTAATTTTTCAATTACACCTGCGTTCATACCGCAAAAAAGTTCCGTTTTTGAGGATATCGAACCAACTGAGTGAAGATCCATTGAATTCATTGAATTCAGTCTGCCTCCAATAACACTCGACTTATTTCCTATATCTTTTTTCCCCAGCACCCTAAGTTCCCCCTTGCAAAAAACGGTAGAAAGATATGAAAAACCATTGATTACAAGATTGCCATTTACATGTATCGAACTATTCTGCAAGAACCCGATTTCCGCGTTACCCTTGCTGACTATAACCCTTGTTTCCTCGCCAAATATTCCATGTCGCACAATAAGATCACCAGAACATGATACCAAAGCCCCTTGTTCAATATTGCCATTTACAGTAAGCGAACCACCACACTCGACAGAAAAACCTGCTGAAATATTACCCATAATTGAAACATCCCTGCTGTAGCGGATGTTTCCGGTGTGAGAATCAACATTATCCTTAACTTTTAGCACATCATCAACATTGAGCAGGGTTTCTGAAAACTCAAGAACACCAGTTATTGCCGCAAAATAAATAATTCTATCATCCTGTTCTTCTATCCGTATATTTTTTCCGATTGAAAAGTTCATATCTACAGGAATCCGGCCGGAAGGTATTATTTTCCCATCAATATCGACGCCATCCACTCCAGCTATCGCTTTATGCTTAACCGCCAGCATAGTTCCGGCAGCAACCTCCTGAAACGGAGATTCGTCCCTGTGCGATACAGATCCGCGATCAATCTCCTTTGATGGTGTCATCCTGTTTCTTACAGAAACAACAAGCCTCGCATCAACGCTCTCTACCGCTGACCTATCGCTTCGGATGACAATACTCCTCACTTTACCACTCAAAAGCCATCTTCTTATCTCACTTTGATCGTACATTTTACAAACAACCGATTGAGCTGCTAATGGGAGTTTGTCAATGGTACTATCATGCAAATGTTTAAGCATAGAATCAACATCGGATACAGAAACAGGAGCGATAAGATATTCCATTCTCATCAGATTGTTATCAGCTCTTGTCCGACAAACCGGTGACTTTATACCTATGTGATTAATACCATCAGCACTTAAATAGCCTGTCGTTTTTGCTTTAATTGTAAGAACACCTTCCTTCTCAAATGATGCTACTCCATTTCCAAGCTTCGGTGACAGATAATCGCGATCATCATGGAATGGAACTCCATGCACATCAAGTAAATGACTATTCAGCGACCACTGAACAATAGTTTCGTCTTCCAGATAAAATGGCATGAATTCGTCTGCAGGAAAAACTTTCTCATCAATGAGAAGCTTAGTTATATCCGCCAGTTTAACTGTCCAAGCAAGAAAAGCGTCGTATGACATACTTTTTGCATATTTAGGAATCGTAATTACGGGTCCCAGTGGAGCGCAGACCGCTGCCTCTATATTAAACGCTGCCTTTTTTGTTTTTTCTGTTTCACTAAGTGCAGCGGCAATAGTACTCCAGTTTATTCCGTTTCGGATTCCATTCATTTCGAGATGAAATTTGACATCTTCCATCAGGACCCTTTTACCTGTAATGTCCTCATATGGCAACACTTCTATAACGGCTTTCCGGCCGTCAGGCGCAACACGAATCCGCAAAACCCTATCGAGTAAAGATGTAGCTTCCATTATTTAAGCTTATTTAGTATATCCTCTATCTGATTGATGATGAGCGGTGCATCCTGAACCGACCTATGCTGACGAATAGTTAAAAGAATCACAGAAACAAATCCTTCAACAGAAGACTCAAACTCATTTAAGGATAAACTGCTGCTACCACCAACACCTTTTCTGACGGAGAGAACCGCCAATGTCTCCCCCTTATGCCTAAGTGGTAAAAAAAAGCAACCATTCGATTCTAATGGTTTATCCGCCTGCGATGCCTCAGCATAAGCCTTTATATCAACAGAATAACGGCCGCCTGATTGTGCCGACACATAACGATCGGCACCAGTAATGTATAAACAAACTTCTTCACCAGCAACCGCTTCTTTGACAATTTCACAACTCTTCTCCAGAACACTAAAATAATCATCGGTTTCGAGAAGCATACTTAACAATCCAGAACGGGCCTGAATCTGCCATGTTCTCTCTTTAACTTTTGCTTCGAGACGCACATTCAAATTGAGCAACTCCCCATTTTTTTGCTCAAGTTCCTTCAAAAGCCGCTTTCTTTCCACTGTCCCTGTATAAAACTCAATACCATTGCGAATCGCCTGATGTAAGTCGTTATCGTCCCACGGTTTTGTGATATAACGCCAGATACGCCCCTCATTTATTGCTTTCATTACGCTTTGAATATCTGCATAGGCAGACAACAGCATGCGTACAGCATCAGGGCAAATTGTGCACGACTCTTTAAGAAATGAAATTCCGTCCTTTTCCGGCATCCGCATGTCTGACACGATTACTGCCATATTTTCATTCTTTTTTAATATGTCAAGCCCTTCCTTCGCTGAAGAGGCAAGATGAACTGTATAAGATTCCTGTAAAAAAGAACGGCGCAATGAGGACAGTATGTTATTTTCATCATCAACAAATAGAATATGCTGATTCATAATTTTTTCTCCTCAGTGTTTTTCCACCCATCTACTGGAAGGCGAATAGTGAAAGTAGTACCCTCATTCCCCGTCTTTACCTGAACATGACCTTTATGCTTATTAACAATAATATCGTATGAAATGGACAGGCCAAGGCCAGTTCCCTTGCCAACATCCTTTGTGGTAAAGAACGGATCAAAGATCTTCGGAAGTACATTGTCTGGAATACCGGGACCGTCATCGGAGATTTCACAAACAACCTCATCACCATCTGCGAATGTTTTGATTATTATTTCTCCCAGTTTGCCTTTATTTGCCCCATCTATTGCCTGAGCCGCATTTATAATCATATTAAGAAACACCTGATTCATCTCGCTTATATTGCATACAACAAGCGGGATTTCACCGAGCTCTGTCCGAACCTCAGCGTGATACTTAATTTCGTTTCTGGCCACAGCAAGAGTGTTTGTGATACTTTCATTAAGATTAGCCGGCACATAAGCATTGCTTTTATCTATACGGGAAAAATCCTTTAGATTTCGAACAATGCTCATAATACGAAGAAGTCCATCCAAATTCTCTTTTATTAAATTCTCAATATCTTGCTTTATAAAATCATACTGAAATTCGCTCTTTTTCTGCTGAATAACTGCTATATCAACACCATTTTCATATAACTCAATAATTTTAAGGAGCGTTGTAGCATATTCCGCCAAAGATGTCGTATTACTAGCGACAAAACCTACAGGATTATTTATTTCATGTGCGATACCTGCAGCCAACTGACCAATACCTGCAAGTTTTTCAGATTGAAGAAGCTGTGCTTGCGCATTTCGAAGCGCAATTTCAGCATTTTTTCTATCCGTAATATCGACAACAGTTCCCACAACATTCGCTCCTTCATCTGACAAAACAACATCGGAATGCCACGCAATCCATTTCAATTCATTTCTACTGTTCAGGATTCTAAACTCCATTGACAGCACGGAGTTATCGGATACGGCAACATGCCATTCATCAACGGTCTTTTCTCTATCGTCGGGATGAATATAATCACGCCAATCCGATTCCAGGCTATCCTCAAGTGAGAAACCAAAAACAGTGTTCCATTGACTATTTGTGTATATAGTATTTCCAGCACTATCCATTAAGAAAACACCAACAGGCAACCCGGAAGCAAGCATCCTGAAAAGATTTTCTGCGTTCTGATGCTGCGGTAAATTTTCCATAACGCTACCAAAAACTAGCTATCAAGCATATTGCTGAGATCGTTTATTATCGACCTATCTTTTATACCTGCCAGCTCAAGTAATTCGCTGCTGATGTTTGTCAATGGTTCCCTATTATTAATAGTATTCCACGAAACAGTATCCGCAAGATTAGTTATAGCCATAATTTGTTTTTCGTGTACATTCGATGAAAAAGGATCGTGGTGATAAAGACATCCTTCTACAAGATAGTAAGGTAAGTTCCAGAAATCAAGAAGATAACCTCCCATGACAGTATGTGAAATACCAAGGATACTCTGCTCAATTTCAGCGATAGGTTTATCCGGCTCTTTCAGGCTCTGCTCTTTAACGATAGAATACTCGACAGGAAAGTACTGAAGCATTAGGAGCATCCCGATATCATGTAGCGGGCCGGTTGTTGCATATTCTTCGGGAATCTTTTTCCCATTTACTGCTTGATAAATCCTATGAAGCAAAACACTCATGAGGCTTGAATGGCGCCAAATATTATCTATTTCCTCCTTGTATGGAGCAGAGGAACGAAATACATCAAAAACATCTGAACTTAACACCATATTCTTGACCGTATCAAGTCCAAGATAGACAACAGCCTGCCGTATCGAACCGATACTAACACCATAAAGGCATGAATTAACTATGGCAAGTAACTTTGCCACATAACCCGCATCCTGTTCAAGATGCGAAACAATTCTATCAATGTCTGCGTCTTCTTGAATGAGTCTGATTAACTCATGATAAATCTGTGGTAATACGGGCAATTTATTGATCCGCCCGACGATCTCAAGATGTACATCCTTCCGAATGGTATCATAAACGGAAAAGAGCTTCTGTAAGTCGTTTCGCAACTTATCGTTATCCCATGGCTTAGTGAGATATGCCTTTGCAGTACCATCTGCTATGGCGCGCAGTATCGTTTTTTTGTCTGCATATCCACTAAGTATAACTCGAATTGCAGAAGGTTGCACCGTTGCTACAAGCTGCAAAAGGCCATATCCATCAAGATCCGGCATGCGCATATCAGATACGACCATATCAAACTGCTGTTCAGACATAAGCTTCACGGCTTCGGTACTACCAACTGCATAGGAGACATCATAAACACCGTCAATAAATATTCGGCGTAGCGAACTCAGTATATTTTTTTCGTCATCAACAAAAAGCAGCCGCTTTTTCATTTTATAGACTCCCCATTGCTCTTTATAAATCAATTCAGGAACGATAGTCAAGATTAATTTACAAAACCCAAAATAAAGATCACATTACAACCAATGCGTAAATTAAATTATGAAGATTATTGTGTTAACCAACTAACTTAAATCAGGAAGGGTAAAATGTCAAAAAAAACAATTATCGTAATCTTTTCCGCACTGATATTTACAGCTATATGCTTTGCGAATGACCTTGACGCCATTAAAAAGGCGGGACGGCTAAGGCATCTTGGTATTCCATATGCTAATTTTATCACTGGCGATGGCGAAGGTATGGAATGCGATATAATGAAGCTTTTTGCATCTTCTATCGGAGTGACTTACGATTATGTTAAATCAGACTGGGGAACTGTGGTAGGCGACTTGATTGGACGGAATGTACAAACGAAGGGAAATACCGTTACGCTTACAGATACAGTAGCAATTAAGGGAGATATTATTGCTAACGGATTTACCATCTTGCCATGGAGAGAAAAGATTGTCCAATTCTCTATACCTACTTTCCCAAGTCAAATCTGGCTACTCGCAAAGGCCGAGTCTGATATTAAGCCAATCATCCCAACCGGCAATATCCAGAGAGACATTAATGCGACAAAAACTCTCATGAAAAACAAGAGTGTACTTTCAATTGAAAAGACCTGTCTTGACCCTGCTCTTTATAAGCTTGAAGAAACGGGCGCCCGTATAATATGCTTTAAGGGCAACCTGAATGAACTCGCACCGGCTATTATTAACAATGCAGCAGAAATGACCATTCTTGATGTCCCCGACGCTCTTGTCGCGCTTTCAAAATGGCCGGGAAAGATAAAAATTATAGGCCCAATATCAGAAGAACAGTTTATGGCAGCAGCATTTCCGAAAGACGCAACAAATCTTCAAAAGACATACAATGATTTTCTTGCCAAAATCATGAAAGACGGAACATATTTAAAAATAGTGCGAAAACACTATCCTACCGCATCTCTCTATTTTCCTGAATTTTTTAAAGATAAAAAATAGGAAAAACGCGCAGCCGATGACACATGCTTTGCTACCAATTGTAAGAAAAAGCGTTCCAATAGCCCTTTTATTACTACTAATCGGGTATGTGGGTTGGCTACTTGTATCACAGTATCGCTCATTATCAGCTCTTCAGAGATACTACACGGAGCAGCTACTTGCCGATGTTGCTCATAAAAGTGTTGCGACACAGTATTATCTCACAGAAAGAATTGACGACATGGTGCGACTAAGTAAAAATCGCGAACTCGATATTTTTTTTACAAATCGTAACCTTGGAATGTCCATGACATATGGTCTTGCCGCAAGCTTGATGGATGTGCACTACGCTTTCGAAAAATTTACCCACAGCGATGATTCGGTAAACCGTGGATACTTTAAACGAATAGTCTTTGTAGAAAAGGATCCCGGCATTATCGTTGACACAAGAGAGGAAATACCCCTTATCGATGGTAATGTTTTTGCGTGGGCGGCTTTTTTTGACAGCACTTCAGTAAAAGCAAGCTTTATCTTAAATGATTTAGATAATACTCCCACACTCATCCTCTCAACTCCATTTGTCCATGACGGCCATTACAAAGGTCAACTTTTAGGTTACATATCTGCTACAGATCTCTATAATCGATTTATATCTCCTGTCAGCAGTAAAGGCCAATATGTCTATCATAGTCTTCTATTTGGTGATTCTATTCTTTTCGGAGAACTGCCAGATTTTAACGATAAGTTTATTCACCGTGACACATTGTATGGAACCCCTCTTTCGATTCTTACTACAATGCCCGCTTCTGTTCGGTATCAGCAATACTCTCCACGCAGCTTTATTATTCTTACCGGTCTTGTTGGATTCATGATACTATTTGGTACATGGTGGCTTATACGGCTTATAATCCGGAATATTGAATTAGACGGGAAATTACGAGAAACTGCGATCAAGGAAGAAACCATTGCTGCAATGAATCTTACACTTGAGACCAAGGTTTTTGAGAGAACGGCAGAACTTGAAAAGGCTTATTCTGATTTAAAATTTGCACAAGTTCGTATGCTGCAACAGGAAAAGATGGCTTCCATTGGTCAACTAGCTGCTGGGGTGGCTCATGAAATCAATAACCCTATTGGCTTTATGCTTAGCAATCTTAATACTCTTAAATCCTACATCACCAACATTACTGATTTCCTTAAAGGCAACACCCTGCAAACCAACCCAACAAGTATAAGTATAATTGCTGATGATTTTAGACCTCTCATTAATGAAACAATTGAGGGAGGAGAGAGAGTAAGGAATATTATACAAAACCTGAGGGGATTCTCAAGGATTGACGAAACAGAAAACAGGCCATTAAGCGTCAATGAGTGCATCGAAAGCACGCTCACAATTGCATGGAACGAACTTAAATACAACACAGAAATTGTTAAAGAACTTAATTCTCGTTCACTGATTAGCGGCAACGCCGGTGAGCTAAATCAAGTATTTCTAAACTTGATCATTAATGCCCATCAGGCAATAAGTAAAACCGGCTCCATAAAGATCAAAACTTGGGAAGACTCTACCAATGTTTTCGTTTCGATTAAAGATAACGGTTGTGGCATTCCGGAAAATATTAGGAATAGAATATTTGACCCCTTTTTTACAACCAAAGATATAGGAAAAGGGACAGGGCTTGGCCTTTCAATTTCTTACGATATAGTAAAAAAGCACGGTGGACAGATCGAAGTTAAAAGCGAGAAAGACAAAGGCAGTGAATTTATTATCGTGCTTCCGATAGAACAGTCCCAACCCACTTCTTCATGAAGCTGATCGGCACACATAACCAGGATAAATATTTTTATTGCAAGAATACTGTTTCCATTTTATCTTAAAGGTGTCGTAAGAAATACTAAATGAAAATTATTGTTTTTTTTTCTTTTTTTGCTGCTACCCTTACAGAATCATTTAGTTTATCCTCTCTCGAATTTACAGCAACAGACTCAAACCCATTAATATCTTACGGCTTCGGGTTTAGTGAGGCCACATGGAACGATCCATCAGTTATTTGCCTCGGTGATTCACTCATAATGTATGCATCCGCAAGCAGAGGATTTGTCTTACCAAAGGTATCTATTTATAGGCTAATCTCTGGCAACGGAACCGAATGGCGTCTTTCTCCCGACACCGCAGTTATAAAGCCATCGACTAACAGCAGTAGCTGGAATAGTGGAAGCGTCGAAACGCCATCTGTGGTTTTTTTTGAAGGGAAATACCACGCATTTACAACATGCTATGAGATAAACGATCCCGCTTACTTTCGGATAGGACACTCTGTTTCAGAAGATGGTATTACATGGGTTATGGATTCTATTCCTCTACTCGCTCCAACCGGGAATCCTTTAGATTTTAACGGATTAGTCGTAGGCGAACCTGGAGCAGTTGTTTTTAAAGGCGAAATATATGTTTACTTCACTGCAATAGGCATAGACACAGCTATCGGCGCTACAATTCAATCAATTGGCCTCATTAAATCTGCAAATGGAACAAACTACTCCATGCCGCAGAAAGTTCTAAGCCCAGACCAATCGATATATCCCAGAAATAGCGGCTGGATTGGATACTCTACTCCCGCAGCTATCGCCATCAGCGATACTCTGCACCTGTTTACTGATGTAGCAAACGACAGCAGCGGTTGGATACAGGTTGCTCTGCACCACTTTTACTCATATGATGGCGAATCTCGCTGGACCGCTGACACAGAGCCTTTTTTAAAAAGAGAAGACACAAGATGGACAAAAAGGGAAATTCGCGCCCCATCTCCCGTATTATTCAACAACACACTCATAATATATTTCGCAGGTGATGAACTATGGACAGAGGAGGACGGTGAAAAAATTTGGCATACCGACAGATGGGGCATCGGCGCAATATCCGCTCCAATAGACAAAACTTCGTTTTACAAAAAAAGTAATAAGCAAATAGGTGCTAAATGGATAAAAATTTTGCAAAACCCTGTTGGTCAAAACCTGTCAATAGAAATTTTTGGCAACAAAGGAAAGCCGGTGGAAATTATGACATACGATATAAGTGGCAAATGCTTAACAAAAACAACCACCTCCGAATCAATTATCTGCCTTCCTTCTAACCATCTGCCAAATGGGTTTATATTAATTAAGGCGCGTTCTGGCACCAAAGAAGCCACACTACCGGTAATAAAACACAACTATTAAATCGGCTTTCTACTTGATTTAAATATCACTTTTTTCCTTTAGTGTGCACTCATCGATAATCTGGTCTCTGTTTGGAAGTGATTTTTGGCTCTTTCGCATAAAGTAATAGCCAAGGGTGAGAGAAATCAATACAGCAGCAATCCCAACAAGAGTAAAGCTGTCCACAACCCCAAAATCAAGTATTATGATTTTACGCGCAATAGCAATAATAGCAACGGCCAACACAACCTCATAGTGCGGCTGTCCCTGACATATGTAACTTTTCATAATTGTTTCTAATAATTCAATACCTATCATAACAATCATAAACAGACCGAAGATATCAAGAAGCTTATTTATGCCTAACCGTAAAAAAGGCGGCTTCATAATATCGCTTATTATGGTCCATGCAAGATCAAGAGTCGCAAGAGCTAAAGCAAGCGCCATCATTATCGATAATGCCAATATCATAACCCGTTCATATTTTCTGAGTACTCTTATAATCACAAAACCCCCTTTTGCTTATTTTTGAAATCAATGGTAACCATTCCGCGAACAAAAAATTAATATATTTATAGTAATATGGCTTTTAAAATAAGATACATGGCGTTGATTACTCTTTGGGTTGCGGTTTTTTTATCCGCACAGGGGTTAATTTATCAACAGGTACCATTCACAAAAGAGACTCTTTTAGGAAAACAATCTTCAACCCTGCTCGATCCATCCCGTTTTTCCATGCAGCAGAGCTATTCTATGTCCTTCTCTTCGAACGGCCGTGAGAACGACCTTTCCGGACTGTACCTCAATAGAATGTCGTATGAGTTTGATATTCCACTCACTCTTCAGGTTGACATCGGCCTCTTTCATAAACCACTCTCCCTGTTTGACGGAAAGAACGAGCTTAATGGCGGAGGCGAAAAGGCCGCCTACCTTGGTGTCCCTCATGCCCGTTTACTATGGCGGCCTTCTGATAAGTTCATGATGTCGATAGAGTATTTTCAATCACCATCTTCGTACGCCAAGACTTCTCCATTCTTTTTTGATAGATGAAAAAAAAAATAGCAGCATTGTTTGTCTTGCTGGCTGTGTTGGCAGGCGCGATCTTCTTCTTTTTTATTGCTCAAAAAAAACTAAAAGATGCCAACAATGAAGAAATACCCATCACAATACCGGCTATAGGTTCCATTCAGGTGCTTAACGGATGCGGCTCAGCCGGAACCGGCCAATTGATTGCCGACCTTATCAGGAAAGCTGGCTTTGATGTTAAAGAGATTGGCAATGCGCCAGACTGGAACTACAAGGAGACGATTGTGGCAAATCGCTCGCTGGATACCACAATTGCAGCCGAAATTGCCCGAATTCTTGGAACCGACAACCTCATACCATTGCATAACGGTGTGTCTCAGTTCGATGTAACGGTATTTGTCGGTGCAGACTATCAAAAGCTTCTGAAACCGAAAAAAAGATAAATGGCAAAAAAAAAGATTTTCATTTCGTATGGTGAAAAATCAGGCGAAAAACACTCTATTCCTATTATTAAACTCCTCGCAGACGAATATAATTTTGAAGGGCTATCTGGAGATTTCCTTACGAAAATGGGTTATAGAACTTTATATACTTTTCACGATACTGCCGTTTTAGGATTTACAGAAGTTGCTGCAAAATATTTTAGGTTTCGTAAAATGGTCAAAGCAACTTGTGAACATATCCGGCTAAATCGTCCCGACCTTGTTATGCTGGTCGATTATCCAGGGTTTAATCTACAGATAGCAGCCTACGCTAAAAAAATTGGGATTCCCACCCTTTATTATATTGCACCCAAAACTTGGGCATGGGGCGAATGGCGCGCAAAAAAATTCCCTTTAAAAATTGATAAACTGGCAGTAATTTTTCCTTTTGAGGAAAACTATTTTCGTGCATTTGGAGTAAATGCGGAGTTTGTTGGTAACCCTAATGTTGAATTAGAAGATATTGTTTCTGCATGCCCCACATTACAAAACAAAGTATTGGGGATACTGCCCGGAAGCCGCTCAAATGAAATTAAACAAATATTGCCTCCGTGCATTGATGCCGCAAAACAGCTGATGAATAATGGCCTGTTTTCTAAAACAATTATTTCAAATGCCGAAAACATAAAACGGGAAGAGCTCTCTTCTCTTATTGATGACAACCGAATCGACATTGTAAATGGTACCGATAAAATTTTAAGGGACGCTTCTTTTCTTTTTGTAAAAAGCGGAACCGTTACACTTCAGGCAGCCCTTGCTTTAAAACCCTTTATCGCCGTTTATAAGGTTTCAAGAATATCTGCCTTAATAATTCGCAGAATAATAAAAATACCATTTGTATCAATGGTAAACATTATGGCAAAGGCACCTATTGTACCAGAGATACTACAAGAGAACCTTACAAAAAAAAATCTCATCGCCGAAACAGAGAAGCTTTTATCAAATACAGAAAGGTTACGAGAGATGACGAATAAATTTAGTGAATTGAAATCAGCAATAGAAAAAACGAACCCATCTCTGCGAGTTGCGCAACTTATTAGGGAGATGGCATAATAGTATGGATAAATTTGTTATACAAGGCGGAAAAAAGATTTCCGGCATTCTATCGGTAAGCGGTTCCAAAAACGGTGCTCTGCCTGTTATGGCTGCTGCGCTCTTAACTAAAGGCAAAACCACACTCAAAAACATTCCATACCTTCGCGACATACAAACATTTTCAAATGTGCTGCGAGTAATTGGAGCGAGAGTTGATGGTGGTCCAAGGACACTACAAATTGACACATCAGCATGTAACCACTTTGAAGCGCCATACGATCTCGTAAAGACTATGCGTGCCTCTTTTTATGTTTTAGGCCCACTCCTTGCCCGTTATGGCCGTGTAAGAGTTTCGCTGCCTGGTGGCTGTGCATGGGGTCCCCGTCCGGTTGATTTACATTTAAAGGGGCTTGAAGCTCTTGGTGCAAACATAACAATTAATCATGGTTTTGTTGAGGCGACGACCAAAAGGCTCACTGGCGGATTATTCGAGTTTGAAAAGGTAAGTGTGGGCGCAACCGCCAATCTGATTATGGCAGCTTCACTTGCAAAAGGAACATCAATCCTGATAAATACAGCGAGAGAACCGGAAATTGATTTTCTTATTTCCTTTCTTAAAAAGATGGGGGCACGGATTAAACAGATAAAGGATAGTCTTGAAATCAAGGGGGTTGATGAATTAAAACCAGTCACATCAACCATTATTCCAGATCGTATAGAAGCGGGAACTTTTATTGCAGCTGCCATTATATCCGGCGGTAAAATTACCATAAAAAATGCTCCCGTAAGCAGTCTTTCCTCTGCAATTGCGGTATTTGGGAAAACAGGGGCTTCGATAGCAACAGGTAGAAACGAAATTACAGTTACAGCGCCCAAGGTTATAAAATCTTTTGATGTTTCAACAGCTCCCTTTCCTGGATTCGCTACGGATTTACAAGCGCAAATCATGGCCGTTTTAACTGTGGCAGACGGCACAAGCGTTGTTACTGATACTATTTATCATGACCGCTTTACTCATGTAGCAGAACTGCGGAGGCTTGGTGCCGACATACGACTTGAGGGAAATTCTGCAACAATTAGTGGCGTTAAATCATTGTCGGGTGCTCCTGTAATGGCTACCGACTTAAGAGCATCAGCGGCCCTTGTTATTGCAGGACTACGAGCAAAAGGAGCAACGGAAATAAGTCGAGTGTATCATATCGATCGTGGATATGAAAAAATAGAAGAAAAACTTTGCAATGTAGGGGCATCAATAGTTAGAAAAAGAGAGAGTATGCAATGAATTGCCATTTAACATACTGCACGGAAAACAAATGCCACACTACCATGTTATAGCATGTAAGGTGTTATGGCGGGAAATATGCCATTTTGCCTCTCTTTCCGACAACAGTTTTACATTCAGCTTCTTAAAACAGGGGTTGCATGACACGCCAAAAAAGCTCAACGAAGCATTGCAGTTTGAGATAACAAATTCTGTACCTGAAGAGGCTGAAGCTGTACTTATAGGTTATGGATTATGTAGCAACGGCTTAGCAGGAATAAAAGCGTTCAATAAACCACTTGTTGCCGTTCGCGCTCATGACTGTATCACCTTTCTGCTTGGTTCGAAGGAGCGTTACTCAAAGTATTTTAACAACAAATCAGGTACCTATTGGTATTCGTCCGGATGGATTGAAGGAGGAATGCAGCCAGGGCGAGACCGTTTTTTGAATGAGGAGAAAATATTTACCGAAAAATATGGAGAAGAAAACGCGAAATATTTATTGCAAATGGATAAAGAGTCATTGGCAAAATACGATCGCGCTACTTATATAGATTTTCAGTTTATAAAAAACGATAAATACCGTGCATATACAAAAGAATGTGCAGATTTTATGCAATGGGAGTATGACGAGGTAAATGGTTCAGGCGAACTTATTTCCGACTGGCTTAACGGAAAATGGGACAACAACCGTTTTCTCTGCGTTAAGCCAAACGAGGTGATAGTTCCATCTAATAACGAAACCATTATCACTTTTAAGCCAGAACTTTAATTGCCTCCCGCGCGGCAAACAACTCATCAACACCAAATGCAGTAGGGATATCAAGCGCCAGAGGTTTCTCGTAGCGAATAGTAGTATTTTTTGGCAATCTCGAAAGAATCGCTGCAAGTGCGGAGGTATCAAGCGGCACTGCAGAAGAAAACTCAAGAGAAACGCTTCCTTTTTTTACAGACACACCAGTCGATTGAATTTTCGAAGCAATAAACTTAATAGCAATTACATTTATCAGCGAAACTACTTCTTCAGGGGGAACGCCGTAGCGGTCTTTTAGTTCTTCTTTCATATCGTCAATTTCACTCAAGCTTTTTGCCCTCGATAATCTGTGATATATTGCAAGCCGCTGCCCTGTTTCTTCTATGTATTCGGCCGGGATATAAGCTTTGGAATCCATTCTTACAAATGGGTCCGTTTTGGTCACCTTTTTATTTTCTTTTACTTCCACCACAGCTTCATTGAGAAGTTCACTATACATTTCGAAACCAACCTGACACATTAATCCATGCTGTCTGGTTCCAAGCATATTTCCTGCGCCTCTTATTTCAAGGTCACGCATGGCTACCTGAAAACCGGAACCAAATTCGGTAAGCTGCTCCATCGCCTTTAGACGCGCCTGCGCTTCTTTTGTCAATCTAGCGAATGAACTTACCATAAGTAGAGCATAGCCCTGTATAGAGGAGCGCCCAACTCTTCCACGAAGCTGATAAAGCTGTGAAAGACCGAAACAATCGGCATTTCGAATTATAATCGTATTAGCGTTGGGAATATCTACACCTGATTCTATGATGGTTGAAGTGACAAGTAAGTCAATTTTCTTATTAATAAAATCAAATACAACAGATTCCATCTGATCTTCGTGCATCTGACCATGAGCAACGCCTACTACTAACCCGGGAACAAGTTCCCTGATTTCATCCGCCGCCGTATCAATTGTCTGCACTTTATTATGGAGGAAAAAAAGCTGACCGCCTCGTGTTCTCTCTCTGATGATGGTTTCCCTGATGGTAGTCCTATCCTCCTCAATAATCCTTGTATGCACGGGAAGTCTGTTTAAGGGAGGAGTTGATATTAGCGACATATCCCTAACTCCAAGAAGAGAAAATTGCAGAGTTCGAGGAATGGGAGTTGCAGTCATTGACAGAACATCAACCCGCGCTTTTAAAGCCTTAAGTTTTTCTTTATGCCTAACACCAAACTTATGCTCCTCGTCAATTATCAGTAGTCCCAGTTTTTTGAAATCAATATCTTTGCTTAATAATCTATGCGTGCCTATTAAGATATCAACATTACCATCCAGTGCATTTTTAATTTTGGAGACAGCTTCCTTGGTAGATGAAAATCGGCTGATTAGATCAATACGGGCAGGAAAATCCCGAAATCTCTCGGAAAATGACTGATAATGCTGTAACGCAAGGAGTGTTGTAGGCACAAGAAGGGCGACTTGATAGCCAGCCTCAATCACCTTGAATGCTGCGCGCATGGCAACTTCAGTTTTTCCAAAACCGGCATCGCCACATAGAAGCCTGTCCATTGGCCGTTTTCGAAAAAGATCTGCGATTATTTCGTCCGTCGCTTTTCTCTGATCTGGCGTCTCTTCGTATATGAACGCATCTTCAAATTCTTTAAGTAACGAGGTGTTATCGTCATACGAATATCCTCTGTCGAATTGCCTTTGCGCATAAACCTGAACAAGACCGGAGACAATTTTGTTAAGTTCTTCCCGCGCTTTAGATTTTGTTCTTTCCCAAACTCTTCCACCAAGTGGCGTAAGTTCCGGCGTAATACCATCATCAGAAACAGAGTATTTTTGAACTTTGTTAAGATCTTCTACCGGTACAGACAATATTGCCTTATCACGGTATTCAATTCTAATGCAGTCTTTTTCTATCCGTCCAACTTTTATCCGTTCAAGACAAATAAATTTACCAATACCGTGATCGGAGTGAACCACGATATCGCCAGCCTTAAGAGAAGAAATATGGTGGAGAGTGGTACCACCTTTGTATTTACGGAAACGGGTTCGCCCTTGATATCTATTTAGCAGACGATTTTCGCTAAAAAGGGCGTATTTTTCATCATTAAGGAGAAATCCTTCTTCGAGAGCGCCAACAACGACGGCAATATCAACACCTGCCTCTTTTGTCAAGTCCGAAAACCGTTTTGCCTGACCTTCATTCTCGCAAGCGACAGTTATCACAAACCCTTTTTCTGTTAGAAACTTAAATTCGTCAAAATAGCCTGTACCCGCTCTGCTATAAATTGGCTGTGATGTAGTGTTAAAATCCAATACGCCATCAGCCTTAAACTGATTTACGGTTAACCGTGCGAAAGTAGAATGCTTTTCTGTAAACCTATCAATGCCTACTAATAGTTTTTCCGGCGAGTAGTCGTCACTTTTTCTTTCGGCAGTCAACAAAAGCGACTTGGTGTCGTTGTACGAAATTGAAAAACTTGGCAACTCATTATTAAATATAAGAGCATCGGTTGACATATAGTCAAGAAGTGAAATTTCTTCGCCTGTTATACCAGGGACCATCCACTCACTCCCCACTTCATCTTGCTGGGGTTCTCCACCTCTCGCCGGCAAAACAACCTCTTTCATCGGAAGTATGGTTACCAAAGAAACAGTATCGGTGGATCGCTGGCTGAAAATATCGAATGAACGGATAGATTCTATGGAATCACCCCAAAACTCAAGACGAACTGGTTTATCAAGCCCAAAAGAAAACAGATCGAGAATACCACCCCGTATGCTGAACTGTCCCACATCATCAACCATATGTACTCTGGAATATCCCATTTCAACAAGCCACTCTATAACAAGCTCCATTTCTATTTCATCAGAAGCGTTAAGAGTAAGGACATTTCTTTTGATATAATCGGGTGGCGGCAACCTATAAAAGAGGGTTTGCAGCGCGGCTACAACCACAACATTGCTGCCTGTTGAGAGAGCTCTCAATGTGCGAATTCTTTCCTCTACTATCCGTCCCTGCGGTTTTCGTCTCTCATACGGAAGAATATCGTAGGCTGGAAAAACAAATATGCTCTCCCTGCCTATAAATGCTTCAAGCTCACTCTCAATTCTATCGAGATCGGACTGTTTTGCGGCAATATAAAGAAGTTGGCGCCCCGTTGATTTAAAAAGTGATGATGCAACAAATGGTGAAAACGAGCCGGCAAAACCGCAGGCTTTAATTTCCTTCCCAACTTTAAGATTATCAACGAGAACAGCGAGCTTCTGACATGGAATCTGCGCCGCAATTTCTGTAAGCTTCATTACAGTTTTTTCTGCCTGCAGAACATATTGGCCACTGCCTGTATTTCAGCGGTTGAACTTGGCTTTGGCAGAGCGGCCTTAAATCCGAAGTGAAGCGGCTTAGCTAAAATCGGATCATCGACATACCCACTTGTGGCAACTACATTTGCATTAGGATTAATTAAAAGTATTTTTTTTAATGTGTCAACACCATTCATACCGCCCGGTATAAACAAATCCAATACTACAAAATCAAAGGGTACTCCCAAATCCATATTTTTACGATAATGTTCAACTGCATGATGTCCATTATCAACCGCAATACATTCCAGCCCCATTGAACAAAAAGCATCCTTTAGCGTATCTCTCACAATGCTTTCATCGTCCATAATAAGAACTCTGCCTGTTAATTTCCCGTCACTACCCATACTGCTTCCAACAATTTTTGAAGAAGATTCAGTAGTAGCAGGCAACCATATTGTAAACATTGCGCCACCAAGCTCTCCCCTATCTACTTCAATGGCACCGCCATGTTTCTTGATTATAGAGTATGAAGTTGATAATCCAAGTCCATTTCCGTTAGGCTTAGTGGTAAAAAATGGATCAAATATTTTGCCAATTAATTGAGGAGCGATTCCTGGACCACTATCTTCGAACACAATTTTTACATAGGTACCATCGCACGGCATTCCTTTACCCACCCATTTTTCATTTACAGCCCTTATCCGCAACGACCCACCACCAAGCATAGCCTGCTTTGCATTTATTATAATGTTATCGAAAACCTGCCCTATTTGTGCTTCGTCCGCTTCAATATGAAGCAGTTCGCTGTCTATATTAATTTCAACCTTAATTATGCCGCCAGACATCGAGAATGAAATTGCAGATTCGAGCATTTTCTTTACAGATAGCACTTTTTTGACGGGTTCTCCCCCCTTGGAAAAGGTCAGCAACTGCTGTGTCAGATTGCGAGCTTTATCGAAAGCCTCCATTGCATTTATAAGTGATGCTTCTGCTTTTTTTGTATTACTCACAGAAAGGTGACGCTGCGCCATTTCTATATATCCAAAAACACCTGCTAAAAGATTGTTAAAATCATGCGCTATCCCACCTGCCAATACTCCCAGCGATTCTATTCTCTGTGTGTTAAGTAAAGCTTTCTCAAGCCTTTCGGTTTCACTAACATCCCTGAGAGTAACAACTGCACCAACTATCCTACCGGCATTGTCACGCATGGGTGATGCCCCAAATTTAACTAAACGGCTGTTCGATTCACTGACACACAGCAATGCAGGATATGGCGAAATAAATGGCCGTCCCAGCTTAATTGCCTCTCTTGCAGGATCAGAAACAAGAAGCGGAGCATGGTCGGGGCGGAAAACAAGGATGTCGGTAATTTGCCTGCCAACCAATTCACTGGCATCTTTCTCAAGAATAGCGAGAGCAGCAGTATTAACAAGTTCTGTCTGGCCATAAACATCCGTTGTAATAACCCCTTCATCAATACTTTTTAGTGTTACAGACAACCTCTCCTTTGCTGCCGCCAACATTTGTTCCGACCGCAGCCTGTTTGTAACATCCTTAAAGCTGCCAAATATCACTGGCCCTGTATCGCTTTGAATTGGGGTGAGAACAACTTCAACATCAAAGACGCTGCCGTCAAAAGAGATATGTCTCCAGAAAAAACTTTGCTTTTTCCCTGCAAGGGCAGACTGAATAAATATGGTTGCTTTATCGGCAGACGATGTTCCATCGGGCTGATAAACTGGCGAAAATTCAACTGGCGAACGACCAACGATTTCACTAACAGGGAGCTTAAACATTTTTGAACAAGCTTCATTACAATCAAGAAATACCTCGCGCATAAAAAAAAATGGTTCGCAGCTTTCCTTGAAAATATCAATATTACTCCGCCACTTTTTTGAATCCATGGATGTAGCGCCTATAAAGTCCGTAGCACTGCTATAGTCCTGCAGTTTCTGGCAGACCAAGCATTATGTTCATATTTTGGACAGCAGCTCCAGAAGCACCTTTTCCTAAATTATCAAATCTGGCAGACACCATAAGCTGCGTTTCGTGCCCAAAGACAAAAAGATCGCACCTGTTTGTGCCGTTGCACGCAACTGGCGAGAGAAACCCACCTTCGAGCGCAGATTCAACATTGCTATGGGGAATAACATTTACAAAAGGTTCATTATCGTAATATGCGGCATACATCTGATAAAGGGCGTCCGCTGATGTTTTTTTTTCGAGACAACTATTTAACAAAGGCACCGACACCACCATACCGTTATAGTAAGGACCCACAGAAGGCGAAAAAATAGGCGGTGAAACAAGACCGCTCATTGCTGCCATTTCAGGGAGGTGCTTGTGCTTAAGTGAAAGCGCATAATACTTCGGGGCCATGAGCTCTGGTGAGCGGGCAGGGTTTTCATAAACTGATATAAGCTTTTTCCCAGCTCCACTGTACCCGGACAAAGCATGACAACTTAATTTTGCGTTCTGGGAAATAAGCCCGCTCTCGAACAGTGGACGAACCAGCAAAAGATATCCTGTTGGATAACAGCCTGGATTTGCTACACGCATAGCACTTCTAATTTTTTCGCGCTGCCCTTTAACAAGCTCCGGCAAACCATAAATCCAGTCGCGGTTTACACGATGTGCAGTACTGGCATCAATCACTCGTGTTGACCCATTCTTAACAAGTGAGACTGCCTCAATTGCAGCAGCGTCCGGCAAACAAAGAATAACAACATCCGTGTCGTTAATAAGCTTTGCCCGCTCTAAAAAGTCTTTACGAAGAGATGGATCAATCTCAAGTAGCTTGATATCATCTCTTGCGAGTAGCCTTTCTCGGATTTGGAGACCGGTTGTCCCCTCTTGCCCGTCGATATATACTTTAGCCATAGGTATCAGCAATGATTATAGACAAATTGGCTGGGGTACAAGGATTTGAACCTCGATAACTTGATCCAGAGTCAAGTGTCCTGCCATTGGACGATACCCCAAAAAACTGACTGGTAATATAATTGAAGCAAAAACAATTAATCAATTCTGTTTCTTTTCACTCCAGCCAATAACTTCTCCGTTTTTTACAACAACAGCTACAGGATCAACCTTGCGGTAAAAAAGGATTGAAACTTCACCCGCACCAATAACAAACCCACTTGTCTCGTGGTCGGGTGCAAGCCATGAAGCCGCAAGCTGTTCTCGACTCATGCCGAGACATATTGTTCCAGCAAGCAATGCACTTTTTACCCTTCGCGACCAATCCGGATTCGCCTTAACTATTGCGAGCCTTCTTTTTTTTTCTTCGTTCAACGGTTTCCCAATTCGTGGTGTATTTAATGTGTCAATTTCGTCAGGCAAAGGCTCTATGTCTCCCCCCAGCACAAAACCGCCTTTTTCGGTTGCTGCTATGCGCACAAGATACCATATTCTGTCAAGAGTATCAGTAACGGAGCTTATTATCCTCAAAACAGAACCCGCTGTAACCATTTCAGCGGTTTCGGCCCCATCGGTAGGCAAAGCCTTTATTTCCGCAAGTTTCTTTGGAGTATAAAGAGTTGCAACCGCACTGGCCGCATCGACTGGTTTTAAAAGGAAAAAAAGCAATACACAAACTAAAATCGTATTATAGATCATCATACAGGCCTTGCCTTCCTATTCCGCGGGTGAAATGTTTGGTGAACATCCTTAAGATAATTATTGTCAACATGTGTATATATCTGCGTTGTTGAGATATCTGAATGACCGAGCATTTCCTGAACTGACCGTAAATCCGCTCCACCACTTAAAAGATGTGTAGCAAAACTATGCCTAAAAGAGTGTGGACTAACCTGTATATCAACGCCTATTTTTCGAGAATATTTATCGATTATTTTCCATACGCCGATCCTTGAAAGTTTTTTTCCTCGCAAATTGAGTATTAAAAAATCACCGGAATAAGCCTTTACAAGCATGGGGCGTTCTTCATTAATATACCGTTCAATTAAAACCAATGCTGCCTTGCCCATCGGCACTATCCGTTCTTTCGATCCCTTTCCAAAAACTTTTATAAAGCATTCGTTTTTGTCTATATCGGAAATTTTAAGCCTAACCATCTCCGAAACCCTTAAGCCACATGCGTAAAGCAGCTCAAGCATGGCTCTATCCCTCAACCCACCCCTTTCCCCTAAATTTGGGGCACTAAGAAATCGTTCCATATCATAATAAGAAATTGATGATGGTAGCTTCCTTCCAACTTTGGGGCTGTCTATGCCAATAGTTGGGTCGCTTTCAATCCTTTTTTCAGCCAAAAGATACCTGTAAAAACCCCTTATAGCCGATATCTTTCGTGAAAGCGAACGAGGATGAAGTTTTCTAATACTCAACTCGCGGACAAAATGTGATATGTCCCCATTTTCTGCCGACATAAGTGTTCTGCCACGCTTTTCTATGAATTCTACAAAATCGTCAAGATCTCTGCCGTAGGCAGAAATTGAATTGGCAGACAACCCTTTTTCGATTATAAGGTAATCAAAATATTCAGACAACATTTCGTTTTAGCGGTAACATGGAGCGGACTTCCCGCACTCTTTCCGTCGATAAATCGGCATAGATAGTTTTTTCTCCTGTTGCCGCCTCCGCCATTATAATTCCAAATGGATCGGAAATAAGCGAGTGACCAAAGGCCTGATATCCCTTTTTATTTCTCGCAGGAGATGAAGCAACCATGTAAATCTGATTATCAACCGCTCTTGACCGCATCAGCATGTGCCAATGGGCACTACCAGTAACAAGAGTGAATGCGCCAGGCATAACCACGGCAACAACGCCTTTTTTACCCATTTCCATAAAAAGCTCAGGGAAACGGATATCAAAACAGACAATAAGCCCCATTGGTCCAATTGGCGATTTGAAGATTGTAATTTTTTCCCCACCGGACAAGATAGACGACTCCTTAACCTTAACACTCTTAAGCGATATATCAAAGAGATGTATTTTTCTGTGTAGGGCAATTAATCTGCCATGCACATTAAAAACTGGCGAAGAATTATAAATCTTACCTTGTGCTACTTCAGGAAGAGAACCACCTACAATAGTAACAGCATGCTTTTTCGCCGCACAGGACAACATCCGGGCAGTTTTACCAAAGGGAATCTCTTCTGCAAAAGAGGCGAACATCTTAACATCATAAGGACAATTGAACATTTCAGGCAAAACTATTAAGCGGGCGCCATTCTTGGCCGCATCAGAAATTCTCGCTTCTGCCCGATCCAAGTTTTCGTCCTTTCTTTCGCCTACACTAAGCTGTATCACAGCAGTTTTAACCCTCATAGCTTTTCCATTATGTTTGAAACGAATATTTCGGCTTCTGCCCTTAGGTCAACTAATGAGCCGTTGTTATAGACAACAGTATCAGCTGCTTCTATTTTTTCGCGGTCATCAATCTGAGCCTCTATCCTTTCTGTCGCATCTTCTTCGAGCATACGCCTCTCCTCCATCAACCGTTTTAGGCGCACAGCTTTATCGGCAGTCACAACAACAAGGTGGTCAACTTCTTTTTTCATGTTCCACTCAAGAATTAGTGCTGCATCAAGTATGATAAAATTAAAAAGCTTCATCGCTCTTGTAAGTTCGCGCGCCACTTCATACACCATAACGGGGTAAAAAATTTGGTTAAGCTTGGTAAGCTTAATAGGATCCGAAAAAACCATCTTGCCAAGTTTTTTTTTGTCTATTAGCCTGTTCTCATCCATAACATCAGGCCCAAATTCGTAGATTATTTTCCGCTGAATATCCTGATTGGTTTCCCTCAAATGGGTACCTATGACATCAGCATCAACTAGAGCAGCCGGCAAAAGCTCCTTTAGCATTCGTGCGAATGAGCTCTTGCCCGAACCCGTGTTTCCTGTAACACCAATTATCATCAGTGGGCCTCCAACCAGTTGCTACCTTTCCCAATATCAACCTTGAGCGGCACTTTAAGCTGAACCGCATTTTCCATTTCAAACCTCACTTCCGATACAACAGAATCGCTATCCTGTTTATCGCATTCCAGAACAAGTTCATCATGCACCTGTATTAGAAGTACACCCTTCATTAAGCCGTCCGTTATTTTTTTGGCTATTTTCACCATGGCAATTTTTATAAGATCGGCTGCCGTACCCTGTATTGGGGTGTTGATTGCCATCCTTTCAGCAAAAGCGGCTTCCTGTCTGTTTTTGCTCATTATATCCGGTAGAGGACGCCTTCTACCAAACATTGTTTCAACAAATCCCCGTTCTCGTGCCGATTCAATAGTTTTATCCATATAGCGACGGACGGCTGGATAAGTAGCTAAATAATTATCAATAAAGCGCTGTGCTTCAGCCCGTGAAATACCAAGCTGCTGCGATAACCCAAAAGCTCCTTGTCCATATACAATTCCAAAATTAACAGTCTTTGCCATAGCTCTCTGTTCTATTGTTATCAATTCCGGCATTATCCCAAAAACAAGCGAAGCCGTTTTTCTGTGGATGTCCTCATCTTCACAAAAAGCCTCTATAAGAACTTCCTCATTAGCTATATGCGCAAGTATTCGCAATTCTATTTGTGAATAGTCGGCAGATATTAATACACGCCCCTCTTCCGATGGGATAAAAGCCTTTCTGATCTCCTTTCCCTCGTCCGACCTTATTGGTATGTTCTGGAGGTTTGGTTCGCTGCTGCTTAATCTGCCCGTTGCCGTTACAGCTTGATTAAACGATGTATGAACCTTCCCCCTGTCATCCGCCCACAAGGGTAGCGCATCAATATAAGTTGACTTGAGTTTCTGAAATTTTCTGTGTGCCATAATAAGTTTAGGTACTTCATAATCGCGTGCAAGCTCTTCAAGCACTTCTGAATCTGTTGAAAAACCAGTTTTATTTTTTTTCAGTGGCTTTATTTTTAAATCGTTAAATAATACCTCTTGAAGCTGTTTAGGCGAGTTTATATTAAACTCCCTCTGTGCTGCCCTGAAAATATCAATCTGAATAGCAGCCAATTTTGCGTCGTAATCTGCCGATAAAGTCTCAAGAAAACGGGTATCGATTTTTATTCCGTTCCTTTCCATATCTATCAATACGCAAAGCAGCGGCATTTCTATTTCACTAAAGAGCTTGTCCATACCCGTTTCTTTAAGTTCACGCGAAAGTTCCCTCATCAGCCGTAAGGCCATATCGGCATCCGCACAGCTGTATTGGGTAGCATCAGCAATTGGCACCTCAGAAAAAAATCTCTGCGAGCCTTTCTTTTCGCCAATAAGGGCGGTAATCTGTTGCATTGTGATGCCGAACCTATCAAGAACACAGTCGTCAAGACCAAGCCTTCTATAGCCTGGCTTGATTAAGTACGAGGCAATATATGTATCAAAGAATGGTGGAATCAGTTTAAAACCATGTGCCGTAAGTACAGCAATGTCAAATTTCAGATTGTGCCCTACCTTTACCACAGTTTCGCTATTCAAAATCGCACTCAAAGCCGCCCGAACGGTTTCTATTGGACAATTTTCTCCAGATGAATGAGCAATGGGGATATACACCGCACTACCATTTATAACCGATATTGAGATGCCGACAAGCGGCGCAACAAGAGGATCAAGACCGTCTGTTTCCGTATCTATAGAAATGGCATCGGCTTCTTTAATTGAATTGATAAACAACTCAAGACTCTCTCGATTATTAAGCGTCGAATAATTTACACTACTTGGAACATCGTCAGTTGCACACTTTTTTACGGCACTATTTACAAATTGGCTAAACTCCAATTCCCTAAGAAGAGCAAGATAAGCCGAATTGTCCTCCGGACCAGCCATAAAACCAAAGCTGTCAAGCTCAATATCACACTTTATAGTTACAAGGGTCCGGCTTAAATAGGCGAGCTCCCTATTTTCAACAAGCGTTTTTCGCAACCCGTCACGCTTAACACTTTCAATGTTTTCATATAAGCGATCAAGCGAGCCAAACTCCCGTATAAGCTCAACTGCTGTTTTTTCCCCAACTTTTGGAACGCCAGGTACATTATCTGATGCATCACCGAGAAGGGCAAGGTAATCGATTATTTGGTCTGGCCCCACGCCAAATTTTGCGTTTATTTCCGAAGGTCCAAGCTTAATTATTTCTCCAGCCTGAATTTTAGGATCGACAAGGGTTATGTTTTCGTTAACAAGCTGACCAAAGTCTTTATCTTTCGATACTATATAAACCTTGTCGCCCATAGCCGCTCTTTTAACTGCGATAGTCCCAATAATATCATCCGCCTCAAACCCAGTAATCGAAACCACAGGAATTTTGAGAGCAGAAAGAAGCTCGTTGATTTTTGGCAACTGCTGCCTAATTTCATCAGGAAGTGGCGGTCTATGTGCCTTGTATTCTGCGTAAATTTCTCTCCTGAATGTTTCGCGTCCTGCGTCAAAGACAACAACAATTTCCTCGGCTTTCTCGATATCAAGAAAATGGCGTATTGTAACAAGAAAAGAATAAATGGCACTTGTAGGAAACCCATTTGAATTTTTTAGTGGATTTCGAATAAATGCGTAGTGCCCCCTGTAAGCAAGCGCCATCCCATCTATAATGTAGATGTCTTTCATTCTTGGTACAATATACCCTGAGAGTCGGGAAGTAATCAACTCAAGTTACATAAACCCAAACTTTGCATTAGAAAGATTTCTAATGCAAAGAAGATACTCTCTTTGTCTCCACTTTTTAAAACTATTCATTACTCACAAAGAGTGGGCATTGTTTTTGTTTGAACAATAGTATTCTTTCTGAACGCTTTGCATTAGAAGTTTCTTCTAACGAAAAAATTGGGGTAAATAATTTCATACTAACCCTTTTTACGATTGTAATCAGCCTAAGAAAAGACAGCACTTTAAAGTATCGAAAACAAATTATATAGATACAAGGAAATGAAGTTTGGACCATAAAAAATGCAGTATAGGCCATAAAAATAAAGTTTAGACCATAAAAAATGCAGTTTATGGCATTGCGTGACGATAGAAAAATGTCTATACTAAATCCTATCAGTATTCCTGCATTATTTAATATTCTCTGACTGACTAAAAAAGGGGGTGGGAAGTATGAATATTTTGAAAATGTACGCAATTATAATGGCCACAACTTTTGCACAGATACTGTACGCTAACCAGTTCGCAGTACCTATTCATGACAGTACCGTAGAATGGGAAGTTTCACAAGTTCTCGCTTCAAACGCCCCAGGTCATTTTGGTGGTCCCGCGATGGAAGCAGGATGGCATATGGCTACTGGCGGAGATGGTGGCTGTTATAGTGGACACACAAGTGGGGCCTCCGGTAACTTTTTTTGGGCATGGTATGACCCGCAAAAAAAGAGGGTTCATCAGATTGCTGGTGGTGCAATTGGTCACTTAGATGGCCCTTTTGGTGTTGCCCGTTTTGGCATATGGGACTATACCAATAAGAAGTCATCCGCTCTATCTCCATGTGGTAGATATCGTGTGCTAAACGATAACTGGTCCAATTTAAAATACCTTAGGGTGTTAGATTTTCAGACACAGGAAGTTCGGACAATTGTTTCAGACATAGTCTCATCCAACGCATTCGGCCTCGACTTCGATAGTAGTGGAAACATTTACTTGATGACATCAAGAAATATCAATAATGGAACTCAATCGGTATGCAGTTTGACAATACTTACAATAGACGGAATTATTGTGCAAAAAATGGCTCTCGAAACAACGGTGGGCAAAATCAACGGAACCAAATATCTTCCCATGGCACTTGACGAAAAAAATAATCGCCTGTATTGCGGTCAAACCATACAAAACTGGTACCTTTTTTACTGGGATCTTGCGAATGGTTCTTTTAATGGGGTAATGCCACGAACTGACTCCCTTAGACTCAGAAACAAGCCGGGGCCTTTTGAGGGGATGAACTTCTACCCAGAGGCTTGCGTTATAAAGTTCGGCCCAGACGACCCGGAAAAAAGATTCTTGTACTACACACATATCGACACACGGCAGCTACACAGAATAGATCTAAAGGAAAAAATTGTTGCCGCGCTTCTCCCTACTGTAAAAGATGGCAAAACAACCGTTAAATTTAGCTACGAATTCTTTGGAAGCGTCAATGTTTATGGCGCTTTCGATTGGGTTGAAAGTGGACATGATTTTGTTTCAAGAGAACATACCCCAACTCGGAATTTTCTTTTTCGAAGAATTAAATAAACAAGGGAGGCGAAACTATGAGACACGCAATACTTACGCTATTAATTTTCTTTAGAATATTTGCAGAGCTATCGGTAGAAAATCTTCTTCCAACACATAACTCAAATTGCGCCTATACCCCAGCCGTTGCACATGGTGACGGTATTTTCCTTGTATGCTGGCAAAGCGGTCGATTGCTTGATGGTGATTTGCGAAACGGCCCCATATATCACAGTAAAATAGTTGCTTGTCGTATTGATATAAACGGAACAATAATTGACAACGAGCCATTTATCATCTCCTCTCATGACGACCTTAGAGAGGCACCTAAAGTTGTTTTTAACGGCTCTGATTTTGTCGCAGTATGGCAAGATCTTCGGAATGGTACGGACTGGGATATATATGCCGCACGAATAACAAAAGCTGGAACGGTACTCGATCCTGATGGAATTTTAGTGTCTGGCGGTGCAAGAAATCAGATTATGCCAGAAGCTGTGTATGATGGCACAAATGTTAATATTGTCTGGTTAGATGGTCGATCTAGTCGTAATTACGAAGTGTATCTAACTCGACTTTCGCCTGATGGTTCTATATTAGAGCCCAATGGAATCATAGCGGCGACCGGTAATACACACTATGTTTCACCAGTTATTGCTACCGCTGATGAAGGAAAAGTTTTTGTCTTTTCAACAGGATCTCAGTACAGGTTTGCAAGTACTGCTCCACAAACACTATCTCCTACTGTTGGCAGTTTTTTCCTCAACGGGCAAATCTTTACAAAGGATGTGTATTCGACGACCAACGATCCGTATGATAGAACCGTGCCAGTAGCAATCGCATCAGGTAATGGCAACTTTTTTGTCGCATGGCAAAATGAAATTAATACAGGGGGGCGTGCAAATGCCGGTTCAAATAATGCTGCAATATTAAGCAGCCTGGGAGAGAGGTTCAAAAATATGAGTGTCGGATTTATCAAAAGTGGTACCATTAATAGGATGGTAGCCCCAAAGATATCTTGGGACGGAGAAGGTTTTGTGCTTGTATGGCACGAATTCTATGGAAATCCAAATTACGAAAAGGTTTGCCTTGCTAAGTTCAATGTTGATGGAGACACAATAATCTCGCCAGTATTGGTGTCTGGAACAGCTAATTCACCATCTGCTAAAAGCTTTATTGCCTCAAATACAGCAAATAAAGCAAGCTTAATAGTATATGAAAAGCATCCAAGTGTTTCTACCGAGCCCATCGTAATAGGTTACAGACTGTTGAATGATGGGGTTACTAAAACAGAGAATAGTGTTTCGCAAACCTCGGTTCCATCCATGATAATTACTCCAAACCCATTCAATCCTATCGTAAACATTACTGTAAATAACTTTTCTGGCATTAAAAACACGCTGACAATACATAACTTACAAGGAAAAGTAGTAGCAAATCTTACTAAGCTACTATGTGAAGACAATCAAAAAATATCGGCAACTTGGGACGCGTTTAAAAATCCATCGGGCATGTATATTGTTAACTACAAAAATGAAACCACGACTATTCGAAAAAGGATAAACCTAATAAAATAAACAACATATTCGCTAAAACGGCTTCATAAGTATGAGCGACAAGCCAAACATAGTATTATTTATGTCAGATCAGCACAATCCAAATGTTTTGGGTTGCTATGGTAATGACATTGTAAGAACACCAAACATCGATAAACTTGCGCAAGATGGCGTAGCCTTTCATAACTGCTACTGTGCATCTCCTTTATGTGTCCCGTCAAGAACCGCCTTTTTGACAGGGCAATACCCTTCCGACACAGGCGTATGGACAAATAACTGCATACTTAACTCTGAAATCCCAACATTTGTCCATAAGTTAGGAGCTTCCGGATATGAGACAATACTTTGTGGTCGCATGCATTTCACTGGTCCAGATCAGCGACACGGTTTTGAAAAAAGGTTAATTGGAGATGTTACGGAACAATACTTAGGTGGAATCCCAATAGGCTTACCTGAAAGCATTAGTAAAACATCCGGTCAGAATCGATCGGCCGTTGAAATATCAGGTCCAGGAAACACATTAATCCACGAGTTTGACAACAAAGTTACAGAAGCTGCCATAAGATGCATACAAACAAGATCTAATAGCAGGCCACTCCTTCTTATAGTTGGTTCATATGCACCACATTGTCCTTATATTTGCCCCAAGAGCTTATATGAAGAGTATATGGACAAAATTCCCATGCCCGACAATAATGATGATGATTTTTACAGAAAACTTCATCCTGCAATGAAACTTTGGCGAAAGAATAGAGGAATTGAAAATCTTTCTCCGGCTACAATTCAATCCGCACAAGCAGCTTACTATGGTCTTGTAACTTACATGGATTCACTTTTTGGTACTATTACAAAAGCAATACACGAAACAAAATACGCCAACAACAGTGTTGTGCTTTACACATCTGACCATGGCGACATGTTAGGACAAAATGGTCTATGGTGGAAAAGTAATTTTTACGATGGATCCGTGAAGGTTCCTTTGATAGTGTCATGGCCGGGCCATTTCAAAAAAAATATTAAACTTAACAGTATCGCAAGCTTAGTTGATATTGCTCCTACATTGACAGAAATCGCCCAAACAGACAGACTACATAGCTTTAAAGGTAAAAGCCTGCTACCTTTATTAGAAAATGGCAGTGTCTCTGATTGGGAAAATATAGCATTTTCTGAATATTATGGGAGATTAAGTGAGCCTCTTAGTAGAATGATCCGCAAAGAAAAATACAAGTTAATTTCTTTCGCTGGATTTGATCACCCAATGCTTTTTAATCTGGAAAAGGACCCTAACGAAAGAGAAGATCTTGCTTGCGACCCTCTATATGGAAGTATCAGGAGAGAATTAATCGAATTATTAATGAAAAACACAAACGATACAGAGGTTTATGACCTTCTTAAAACAAAAGAAACATATTGGTCAACAATGAAAAAATGGGCAAAAGAAACAAAGCCGGATCAATCAGAGCACTTTGTATAGCACATCTTAAACAGTGTTTACCCATTAAAAAATTAATTTACTAAGTGTAACTTATAGTTATCACTCATGCTGCTTTGAAAAATCATAACAACCACTAATAATATAGCCGTTAAATAAATTATATTTCTGACTTAAATGGCTACCACGATTCATGCAAATAGTGAACATTCCACATCAGAGTTCCGCCATCGGGATAAACTTATTGAAATAAGCAAAAGGATAAGCGTCAAGGAAGCCGGAGCATTCAGTTTCATGGATGGTTACGGCCTTAGAAATATAATTCCGTACGCTGTGGCGATTGGCGCAAGCAATCTCCATGTTGGACTCATAAATTCTCTTCCTGGGCTTCTTGGCAATTTGACACAGCTATTCACCTATCGCGCAATGGGTGTCTGGTCGAGAAAAAAGATATCTGTAGTTTGCGTTATGGTGCAGTCATTTATGTGGTTTACTCTTCTTTTAGCAGGCGCACTTTACTACTTCGCCGGATTTAATAACCATTGGCCAGCAACAATACTTATCGGATTATATACATTTCTAATAATGACCGGTGCCTTTGCCGGCCCCGCATGGAATTCATGGATGCGCGATCTTGTTACAAAAGATCTTGGTGCCTATTTCGGCAGAAGGAATAGAATCGCCGGTTTTCTTGCACTTGTAAACTCGCTAATTGCCAGCAAACTACTTGACATACTTAATGGCAAGGGCTGGATATTCTTCGGTTTTGTCTTTCTCTTTTCTTTGGCTTTTTTGGGTCGCTTTATCAGTGGCAAGTTTCTTGCGCGGCAGCACGAACCACCATATAAACAGGACGCAATAGCCTATTTCTCTTTTGGTCAATTCTTAAAAAAAATGCCTCGTAATAATTTCGGTCGTTTTGTGATTTTTACTGCTCTATTTTCATTTTCTGCACAAATAAGCGGCCCTTTTACTGCTGTTTATATGCTTCGAAATCTTGAATTTTCCTATTTCCAATACATGCTTGTAATTCTTTCCGGCTCGCTTACATCGCTTCTGTTTTTACCGGCATGGGGAAGGTTTGCCGATAAATTCGGACCGCTTATGGCGATAAGAATTTCAACACTTACGGTGATTATCATTCCATTTTTATGGGCAATACCGGAATTTTTGCATTTTAACAAGCTGACAGCATTAATTTTTCTTGTATCAGTACAGATGTGGGGTGGATTTTTATGGACCGGATATGAATTATCCATAGGCAATTTCATATTTAACGCAGTAACAAGGCAAAGACTTGCTTTATGTATGTCCTATTTCGGACTCCTTAACGCACTCGGTGCCTTAATGGGTGCTCTTGTGGGAAGCTTTCTCGCGTCGCAAAAAGCATTACCATTGAGCATTAATCCAATAATCGCCGTTTTTCTGCTATCAGGAGTTGGCAGAATGGCTGTTGCGCTTCTTGTTGGCACAAAGGTTAAGGAAGTATTACCTGTGGAAACACTAAAAGCTGAAAGTGCAAAAGAGTTTTTTAAGTCATCAAGCATCTCGACTATCAAATATTTCGAAAGCTTTACACAACGAATAATAAGGCGGACGCCATTCTAATATTTCTTCTTTATATTAGCGCGTTGTCGATAGTTATACCATCTCCATCGTTGGAGCTATCGTCAACCTTTGAAAATATAAGCGTAGTTCTTCCGCTTATAAACCCAACGCCAGCAGATTTGCGTGAAATCGATTCTATTGTGGTTGAATATAAAACTACAGGCACGACAAAATGGAAAAGAGGCCATCCGCTCTCCATTATTGCAAACATTCCCATGAATAGAGAATTTGAACTTTACGCGGACTCGATAGATAATTATAAAGCAGCGGGTGTTCCTCCTGAATACCGGCTTAGTGGCTCTATTTTTAATCTTTCGCCTTCTTCACAGTATGATATAAGGGTAAGAATACTTAATAAAAACAGTGAGTCCTCCTACTCGACCGGATCAATCTATACAAGAAGCGATAACTTCCCCGCTTCAGGGCGGGACTTATACATAAACAACACAACTGGACACGATTCAAATAGCGGCTATTCACCAACGCAGGCAAAACGAACGCTCACCGGCATAAAATCTACTGGGCTTTTGGCCGGAGATAAAATACACTTTGCGAACGGAACATATTACGGTTCTACACTGTTCGACAGCATACGCGGGGCACCAGCAAACTACATACACATTATTGCGGATGGGGACAGTGTATTTTTTGACGGATCCGATTCATTAATAGCAGGCGGATATCAGACATGGCAAAATGCGGGAACCGATATAAATGGCCTTGCAATTTATTCAACAGTTGTCTCATGGCAAGTCCGCTCAGTCTATACAGTAAATGGCGCATTTTACAGATACGCTACAACCAACATTGCAACCGGAGGAAATTCTCTACTTAACCTTCAAAACGATCTTACAGGGCTAAACAGGTTTGGCGCATTTTTCCAAGATTCAACAGACGGCAAGCTATTCGTTGTACTGCCGGAAAGTAGAAATCTGAACAACACGGTTATCAATGTCGGCAGATACAAAGCCGCATGTGACATTAGCAATTCGGCCTTTCTTGTGTTTCGCGGATTCACATTGCGGCACGGGAATGAAATAGGGCTTTCTTTACGACAAAGCAACAACATTGTAATCAGATCCTGTAAATTCTTAAATAGCCAATCTGGGTTATTTATGCCTGTATGCCCGGAAAACCAGCTTTCATACGACTGCGTAATAGACTCTTCTCTCTTTAGTTATGTGGGAGCCGAAAACTGGATGATTCACGCTAATGATCCTTGGCTTGCATGGCAGTGGCAAAAAATGAATGATTTTGAGAGTAACGGTTGTGACATTAGCCAGGCAGGAAGCGGGTTTGTGGTTCGACACAACAACTTTTACTCGCTTTTTAACGCGTTCGCGATGGTCCAATATCCGCCAAATCAACAGCAGTATTTCAACCCCAGTTTCTACGCTAATATCGATCTGTACGGCAACCACTTCGACAAAGCTTTTGATGACGCAATTGAAGTAGAAGGAGCATGTGTAAATCTCAGAATTTATAACAACTCCATTAAAAGGGTGCACATGGGATTCTCGGACGCGGTTACCACAGTTGGCCCCCTCTATTTTATGCGCAATACGGTTTCATACTGGAGCTATTATATGAACGGCGGCAATGCCATAAAAGCAAAGCCATTATGGCTCACCCTTAATGATTTTGCCCCGGCATATCACTACCACAACACCTTTTTTGTCGGTGACGGCAATAATTCTGAATGGACATTTAACTGCTGGAACGACTTTTTCGATACCTATATAAACAACATATTCATTGGAGGAGGCGGGGTTTGGAATCTTGACAAATTAATAAGAGAAAATGGAACGCCACTCCAACTTATCATGGATTACAATAGCTATTATACACTTGCTCCATCTGGAGTATTTCTTAACTACCGCAACTCGACTCCAGTTTGCAGGGAAGCCTCATGTATGCAAGCGCGAGGATATGAAACAAATGGCCTTTTTTCAACTCCCGGAGAAATAGCCTCTCTATTAAGCACCAGCATTTACAATGCTGATTTTCGTCTTACCTACGCTTCAAAAGAAATTGATAAGGGCGTTTTTATCGCAGGGATAAACGATTCTTTTGCAGGAAGTGCTCCAGACATAGGCGCATTTGAGGCATTCGATCTGATCGCCTCCGAGAATACTATTACTGCTTTGAAAAGAGATAGACCCATATACGCTGCCCCAAATCCCTTTAATCCAGAAACACAGATATTTTTCCAAACTGACGGCTTTATTCCAAACTCCAAAAGAGAAATTGTTATCACCGATCTGACAGGACGGGAAATTAATAGATTTATCATACCACAAAACAACACAACAGCGTCAATCGCCTTCAGTGGTCAAACAAGGGAGGGATTGAATCTGCCTTCTGGTATTTATATAGCTACACTCCTGTACGGAGAAAGACGCTTTTCAACTCGAATTGTTCTTGCAAGATAAAAGCCAATTGTGATAATTTAGTCCAAGCATGAATATAATTACAGTTATAGCCGATCGCCCGTGGGGGTTGCAACGAATGAATATAGGAGACGGCTATTATTGCCTTGGCAGAATTGGAAACCGTCTCTCGCTGGAATATTTGTTCAGCGCAGTTAATGCTATTTACAAACGAATCGACTTTCCACATAAGACTATTATGCCGTATGCTCGCGGGCTGGATATTAAAAATCCGTCAATGGCGTCAAGGGATCTTTGGGTGCATGAGGCTACCCCCTGCTTCGCTGGTTGGTGCGCAGAAAATAGAACTGCGGACAAAAGCGAAAGGGAGATTCTGGAAAAATGTGCCATAACCAACTCTATAATACTTCTCCCCCATTCCGACGAAAGATTTCTACTGGACTGGTCAACAGATAATATTAGCGATGACGACCTTATAATGTACCTGACAAGCTGGCAGACCGCTCTAAGCATTAACTTAACACTTTCATTGATGGAAAAACTGAGCGGTGAACTCAACGAATCGATTGGTGCTGAGGGGCACAAGGCAGGACTTACCCCACTCTTTTTTACAAAAGCAGGTTGGCTTAAGGCGTTGCAACTTTGGTATTCCGATCCATATAAGCCCATTAAATCACCACTAAAATCCCTCCCAATTGATCAATGCCTTGCTTTAATGGAACAACACAATTGTATTGTCAGATTCGATAATGGCTATGACATACGAACACCTTTTCTTATTAAAGAAATTGGGGACATAAATAACGCAAGACCGGAAGAAATAATCAGAAAATTTGTGGATCTTGGGGTTACCAGAACATACACAACAAAGAGGGGACGAAAGTTCCAAATTTGTTTCGGTGAAAGATTTATTCTTTACGGTACCGAACCTTTCTCACCGCCAGAAAACTTTGCCGACGCTT
Organism: uncultured Fibrobacterota bacterium; assembly: GCA_964590225.1. Lineage (GTDB taxonomy): Bacteria > Fibrobacterota > OXYB2-FULL-49-7 > OXYB2-FULL-49-7 > JAEUSG01 > JAEUSG01. The sequence goes on along the minus strand of CAZPWS010000014.1, from coordinate 7,843 downwards.
GGAACCGTTACCTTCATGAAGCACTTTTACTCAAAAATTACTCCGGAATGGCGGTAGCAGAAAAAGATGTTCTTGAAATCGGCTGCGGAGATGGTGTAAAATCTCTTTTTTTTAAACGGGCAGGCGCCAAAAGAGTTGTCGCTACAGATATGGCGCCTGGAATTGGCGCCCCATATCAGCGACTTGTTCTCTCTAAATGGCCCGCAAATGAAGATATAATCAAACGCGTTGATAACACCGGCCCTTTGCCACGATTTAATATTGATGGCTTTTCCTTTATTTCTTCGGTGGGAGAGTTTATGCCCTTCGCAGACGCTTCATTCGACTTAGTTTACTCCGATCAGGTTCTTGAACATGTAAGGGATCCGCTTGCATGTATGAAGGAGATGATGCGCGTGCTCAGAAAAAACGGTATTCTTTTTTTCCGCTACAATCCATATTTCCATTTATCAGGTGGACATGGAGCATGCAATACTGATATACCATGGGCGCATATAGCAATGTCTTGCGATGAATTCGAAGAATACTTAACTTATTCAGAATTTGAAGGTAGGGCAAAGGTGGCTGTAAGAAGCATTCAAAACTACTTCACACCTAAAAGAATGTACATGGCAGACTTTGAATCCTATCTTGAAAAAATTTCTCCAATAAAAATCCTTCATTACAGTTCACAATTCGAAACAAGGCATAGCGAAAAAATCGATGGGGAACTCCTTGCTGCCTGCCGTGAGCAGTATCCGGAATTATCAATTAGAGACCTGTTACACGGACAGGTTACCGTCATACTTAGAAAGTTGTGAATGAATAACAACCACTCAGCCCTTTTTTCAATAGACAAAACTCCGGCATATGTAATCGATACTCGCCTTTTAAAAAACAACCTTTCTATTCTCGATAAAGTTCAGTCAGAAACTGACTGTAAAATACTACTTGCCCTAAAGGGATTCTCCGCATGGACATTATTTCCAGAAATAAGCAAAAAACTTAAAGGTGCCGCTGCAAGCTCTGCGGATGAAGCACGGCTTGCACGCGAAGAATTTGGGGGAGAGGTTCACGCAACCGCTGCCGCCTTCCCTGATTGGGAATTTGAAGAACTGCTTACCTTATGCGATACGATAAACTTTAACTCTTTTTCGCAATGGAACCATTTTAAGCCCAAAATAGCAGGTTTGGAAAAGAAAATTAAATTTGGCATAAGAGTAAATCCAGGATATTCCGAAGTAGCTACAGAAATGTACAACCCTTGCAGTCCCCACTCGCGGCTTGGGGTTAGAAAAAACCACTTTGAAGCAAACAATCTGGAAGGAATAACAGGACTCCACTTTCATGTAATGTGCGAACAAAATGCCGATACACTTAAGCGGGTGCTTGAGCATTTTGAAAACTCATTTGACAATATTATAAAAAAAATGGGGTGGATAAATATGGGTGGCGGCCACCACATTACAAGAGCGGACTATAATATCGACCTTCTGTGTGAAGAGTTAATCCGTTTTAAAAAAAAATATCCAAACATAAGGGAAATCTATCTTGAACCGGGGGAGGCCATCGCTTTAAACACCGGCTTTCTTGTATCGCGGATACTTGATATAGCCCCGTCAGATGATTTAACCAATGTAATTCTAGACACCTCTGCAGCTGCACACATGCCGGATGTTCTTGAAATGCCATACAGGCCAAATATAATTGGTGCCGGCAAAGTTGACGAGTTTCAACACAAGTACCGCATTGGCGGGCTAACCTGTCTCGCTGGTGATGTAATAGGGACATACTCATTCAACAAACCGCTGGAAATTGGTCAGCCACTTATCTTTACAGATATGGCACACTACACAATGGTCAAGAACAACACCTTCAACGGAGTGCGCCTGCCATCAATCGCCATATACGATCCCGACGCAGACAAGCTTGAGGTCGTTCGGAAGTTTGGCTATCAGGATTTTAAAAACAGATTATCGTAAACGCCTTGCACAACGAAAACCTACAAATTGGCTTTTACTATCAGGCGCCATGGACTGTCTTGACGATGAGCGAAGATTATCTCCTCCACTACCCCACGAGCCGCCTCTAATAACCTTTGTAGCACCGCTGGCAGGCCCCGTAGGATTAGACTGAAAGCCACTTGTATATGGCGCATAGAAATCGTAACACCACTCAAGAACATTGCCAGACATATCGTACAAGCCGAATGGATTTGCCTTTTTAGAAGCAACCCTCCTTGACCCATAGAGCACATTGCCGCTACCAAACCGATAAGAGTTATTAAACCAGACTGAGTTGCTGTCGGCGGATGCGGTGTCAGCCCTCGTTGAAAGCCCATTTCCCCAGTAGAAAATTGATGTAGTACCGCCTCTGCAAGCATATTCCCACTCAGCCTCGGTTGGAAGCCGATACCCATTTTTATCAAAACTGACAACAAGAGATTCTATTGCTGAACATCCGTCAAAGGCTGTGCCGGTTATCGACTTATAAGCATAGACAGAATCAAGTCCGTCTCGTTTACTTCTTGCGTTACAAAAAAGCACGGCGTCAAACCATGTCACCGACTCAATAGGTTTTAACGAATCTATGGAAAAATATGACGGATTTTTTCCTGTCACCTCCCTATATTCAGCTTGCGTAACCTCTACAGTATCAATAAGAAATTTAGTGACAAATACCGAACGAATTAACTCGTCTGTCACAGAACCCATGGCAAAGGTATCGGAAGGTAGCGGAGCCATTCCAGCCACCATAGTATCAATTGTAATTTCATCACCAGCTACTGGTGGCTGATTTGGCTTTTTAGAACAATTTGAAAGAAGAAAAATGGCTGTGATTAAAACAGCAAACGGAAATTGTATTGACATAAGCAAACAACTCCTTATTTTTTTATATGGTCTTTTTAAAATCTGTTAAAGAGACACAAAAAAACCCTGATTTACGGGAGTGATGGGGCTCGAACCCACGGCATCCTGCGTGACAGGCAGGTACTCTAACCAACTGAGCTACACCCCCGTATATCAGGGCGGTTTTCAATATAAAATGGGCAATAAAGGGTTCGAACCTTTGACCCCCTGCTTGTAAGGCAGGTGCTCTGAACCAACTGAGCTAATCGCCCTTAGTTGCCTTGCTTGTTCTTACCCTTTAGTATAATAGCCAACGGCAAAATCACACAGTAGGCTAACACCAAAAGCAGAGGAGCAACTGAAAGAGAAAGAACACTGTCCTCGGGAGGCTGGCCTAACGCTACATAGCCAACTAACATTACAACAAGCCCAACAGCGAGAAGAAGATAATTGGTTCTGCTAAACAATTTCTGCATTTAGACTTTTATCACTCCCTTCAAACACGGAAGAACATACACAAAAGCCATTCCCAAAGGCAAGAACATTTTCGGTATTGATATATATGCCCGTTGAAAATTATTTAGGTAGTTGCTGCTAAAACTAACGAATCGCTTATTCTTGGAGGGCTTTATGAAGATGCTATTGTTTGTGCCGGTACTGCTTTTTGTTTCGTACCCGTTCGCTCAACAGCTTGATTACTCACTACACTCAAAGCAGACGCAGGCAATACTAAATGCTGGAATTTCGTACGACCTTTTACGGGCACCTACCAGTGTCTCCTTTGACTACCCCGAAGGATATCTCTCTTTCAATATTCCCCTCGATTTAACAACAGATAAATACGATCTGAGTAAGAATCTTGAGGGTTCTGATCAGAGGTTCACACCAAGGTTTGGGGCAAGGCAGCGACTAAACTACGCTTTTCGTGTTAATATCCCTATGTTAAGAGGTGTAATAACATATGCACAAACGGAGAATGTCAATTTCGACCTCAACATGAACCTGGGTACATCTATCAATACGGATACAACCATCTCGATGGGCGACAATCCTATGGACAAAGCTACCATGAGTCTTTCTGGCGGACTTAATCTTCCTATTCGTTATGAAATGGGGTGGCGGACACAAACTTTCGGCTACGCTTTTAAACCACGCCCAGACATGGTTTGCGCTATCAATTTGCACCACCATCTATTTGAAGCCACTGCCAATGGACAAGTAAACATAAATCTTCTCGGTAATGTAGGAATTGATATGCCAAGCATGGGTATTTCCGGCCGCAACCTCCCCATCAACTACTCAGAAGAACATGTTTACGGACAGGTTTCTGGCCAATTCAAGGGTTCCGCATGGTCGCCCGCTTTTGGCATAAAGTGGTGGCGATTCACATTAACTTCGAGGATAGGCATCCGTACATCTGTTGACGGCCACTTTAAAATGAAATGGCAGGTACCGTTCTTTATTAATCCGGACCCGAAAGAGTTTGGAGTCAATCAAGATAAACTTGTCGTTACAAAATATGGATCAGACTCTACACCAAATGTTTCAAAACTGCTTTCCGATTTCAATGAGCTTGAAGTGAACCTTGCCAATTCTGCAACCGACAGTTTCATCCTCAGTACAGAAACTCCGGCAGAGTTTTCCATTCCTTCCGGCCAGTCAATCACCTTCGAAGCATGGAGAAAACATCTCTTTTTTTCCTACACATTCATTCACGGAGGCGTACATGGAGATGGCGGCATCTCCGGCTATCACAAAAACGAGGATGGAGAGGTTGATTTTGATCTTGGCTTTAATGTGCAGCATATAGCTGTGATGAATTTTGTTTTCGACCACGCGCGCCTCACGCTTGGTGGAATGCTTCTTGATTTTTATATGGATGGTCAGCATAATTGGATGTCTAGCAGTGCCGGTTTACAGTCGCTTGGAGGCATTCCCGTTCCAATTCTTCACCTGGCCACAAATTTCGGAGTATCCAATGCGCGTATCCTGCTTGAACTTGACTTATTACCTGTTCCCGCTCTTAAAACAGGTTTTATATACTACTTTTAATTTTGAGTAACACGGAGAATTAATATCATGACACACAAGCAAATGAAACTTAAACTCGTTGCAGCAACAGTTCTTTTGGCAATTTTGCAGCTGCACGCCGCCAACGACTACCTCATTACATGGATATCGCCGCCAACAAAAATTGATACAGCTACTAATATTCGCATAGACTATACCAAATTAAATCCAGTAGCCAAAGATAGTGTTACAATTTATTTCGGTGCACAGACCGGAGGCGGCATACCGGCAAACTACCCATATAAAGCCTCTTTTGTTTTTAAAATTGACACAGCCACCTTGCGAAGTGGAATAGATACCGATTCAGCAGTAAAACTAAAGGCCGATTCGCTATACAACAGGAAAGGGGCAACATATACTGATGGCGCCTACTATACGCCAGCAGCCCATTCAGGCGATATACCAGCCAACCGGTCAATTTTCATAAGACCTTTCCATCAGGATGGTATTAATGGGGTGAAAACGATGTCTGCGGGTCGCTTCTATTTCATAGTAAAGGGAAAAGATGGCGGGGTTTCGCAGGAGGCGCAGTTAATAGTCGAAACAAGGGAGGCCGCGACAATCACCTCCCCCAAAGGCACCATCACATCGATGCAACCGATATTCAAATGGAACCCTGTCGCCGGAGTTCCATACTACCATCTTCTCCTTTCTGATCAACCAATCAACATAACTGAAAATGGACTTTCAAACGCAAGTTTTATTTGGCAGGCAATAGTTCCAGGCAGTGAAATACAATATGGTGCACCAGATCCAAGCGGTCTTTTTCCATTACCGCCGCCCCTTGCACCTGGAGTGGGGTATCAATGGCTTGTACTTAACAACTATGGCAACCAGAAGGAGTACACATCGTTTAATGCTCTCCCTATTCCTTCAAACTTCACAATACAAGGTTCGCTCTCCGGTCTTACCGCTCCCGACTCATCTAAGATGATTACAAAGGGAGACGGTAGGGTATTAAATAGCTTTTACGATTCCCTCGGTAGTTTATATCACGCTGATTCTTTTATGGTTGGAGAAGGCGACTCCGCTAATCTAACCTTCTCATGGAACAGCATCAGCCATCCAGATAAAAACCTCTACCGTGTTTACCTTTACAATATTGTTTTTGATCCAAGCACAAATTCCGACGCAGCAGTTGTGGTGTGGACAAAAAGCACAACCGATACATCTGTAACGATTAACGCCAAATCATTTCTCGCGAGCTCTGTAATGCATGTGTGGAAAGTTTTTGTGGAGAACACATCCGGCGCTGGTGTAGTTTCCGACAAAAAAGCCTTCTTTTACGCAGACACCTCTCCAAAGGCAATCATAAGATACCGCTCCTACGAAAGAGTGGGTGACACCGACTCCATTGTGATCAAATTCGCTAATGTAACAATTACCCCACTATCCGGCGGCGGACTGCCAATTGACTTACCAACAGATATCAATGGATATGGAAGCAAAACTGTTCAATATGGAAACTACCGTGTGTTGATTAATCCCTCAGGATACCGCTCGGACACGCGTGATGTAGTTGTCTCCGAATTAACTCCAGATACAACGCTTACATTTGTATTGACACCATATCCAGCGCAGTTTTTTGGCACAGTGGTTGATAGCGGTACCCCTGTCGGCGACGCGACGGTTGAAGCAATAAGCTCCACCGGCGACACTGTAAAATGCAATACAGATGCCTCTGGAAGCTTCTCCCTGCCTGTTGATGCCGGCGATTGGCTTGTTACCGCCTCAAAATTGGGTTATCGTCGTTCCTCACCTCCTCTCTCATTTTCGCCAACCCACGGTCAGAGCGTTTCCACGGGCGCAATTAACATATCAAGATTTACAACGGTAATAAGCGGTACTGTTCGTAACAGCATGAACAATGCCCCGATCATCAACGCAACTGTTACGCTCAGGAGAGGCGGCAACTTGATAGGTGAAAGAAGAACAACCGATGCCGGTTATTACTCTTTCTCCGTAGAACCAGCCTCTGGTTATTCTATCACAGTTTCCAAACAGGGTTTCTCTTCTGCAAACAGAAATAACATTACTCTTACAACCAACATAGTTTACAATGCGGTTCTATCATCATCAACTGGATCGCTTAGCGGAACCGTTTTTGTTACATCAAATTCAGTGAGCAGCGGATCGAGCAGTTTTGTTACTAACGGAAGACAGGCCGTACTTATAACCGCTGTGGATTCGCTTAACGATACAGTTGCAACTACAGAAAGCAGCAGAGGCGACAACACATACCTCTTTACGCTTGTTCCAGGAAACTACAAGCTCTACCTCTCCGGAAATTCGATAGTTCCTGATTCTGTTGCATCAATTGAGATTGTAGCCAATACAACCGCAAATAGAAATATTTACCTGAAAGAGTATGGAAGAATAATTGGAAAAGTTTTTGCCCTATCAGGCTCGGTTAACAATGCAGTTACAGTTACGGCCAGCAACAGTTCAGGTGCTGTACGAACGGCAATAAGCTCCGCTTCAACAGGCGGCTACACCATTAATAATCTTACCGCCGGAAACTGGAGAGTGAAATTTTCCAAGGTAGGTTTTGCAACTGATTCTGCACAATTTACAATCGTCGATACAACGCTTTCTGGAGGCGCAAAGGCTCTCACATCACGATATGCCGGAACCGACTCACTTGAAGCCGGCAATCTCTCTCTCTCCTTTTCGATGGCTATACTCGACAGTTCAATCGTATCTGACTCAAGCCAGATTGTCCGACTTATTTATCCGACAGCGCAAAACATCAAATATGGTACCTCTCTTTCAAATTTGGGGACAGGCCTTTATCGGTTTGGAACGAGAGTTTCATTTGGAACAGCAAACATCCTCAATGTTGATTCATTGGGTAAGAATCTGCAAACTGATGGGGATACTATAAGATTCAAACATCCATTCCGTTACCTGAATCGAGCCGTGGCCGACACTACTCCACCTGGAGA